>QCMJ01000074.1 GCA_003213855.1 Prochlorococcus sp. AG-418-O03 | reverse complement strand
TGGCCATTAGTTTCAGATATCCTAAAAAATCTAAATGAAGAATTTTCTATAACTGACCAAAGGTTAACTCAAAACATATGTGGAATAAATTTTTGTAATCCAATTGGTTTAGCTGCAGGTTTTGACAAAAATGGAAATGCTGCAAACATATGGAAAAATTTTGGTTTTGGATTTGCTGAACTTGGTACAGTAACTAAGTTTGCTCAAGAAGGTAATCCCAAACCAAGGTTGTTTAGATTAGCAGAAGAAGAGGCGGCATTAAATAGAATGGGTTTTAATAATAATGGTGCTGAAAATCTAGTTAAAAACTTTCTTGAACAAGGTATAGAGTTTAAAAAAAACAGGAAGAATATTTGTTTAGGGATAAATTTTGGGAAGTCAAAAATTACAGGTTTATCTCAAGCAAAAGATGATTATTTAACTTCTCTAAAATTATTAATTCCATATTGTGATTACGCAGCAATAAACGTTAGTTCACCAAATACTGAAGGACTAAGAAAGTTACAAGATCCAACTCTTCTAAAAGAACTTCTTAGAGAAATTAAAAACTTACCTAATTGTCCACCATTATTTGTAAAAATAGCGCCCGATTTAAGCCTTAAAGATATTGAAGATATTTGCCATTTAATAATCGAGGAAAACATCGATGGAATAATTGCTACAAACACCAGCATTGATAGATTAGGTCTTGAAAATAGAAAGATCAAGCAAACCGGATTATTACTCTCTCAAGAGAATGGAGGATTAAGTGGAAGGCCTCTACAAAAAAAAGCAAATCAAATAATAAAACATATACATAATATTGATAAAAAGATTATTTTAATTGGCGTTGGTGGAATAGATAGTCCTGAGTCAGCTTGGGAAAGAATTTGTTCTGGAGCATCATTAATTCAACTTTATACAGGATGGATATATAAGGGTCCACAATTAGTTCCAGATATACTTGAGGGAATTATAAAGCAACTCAATAACCATCAATTATCTAATATAAAAGATGCAATTGGATCAGATTTAAAATGGGTTGAATAAAATTAGAGAATGAATAATGAACAAATCTGAACCTGATGATTACTCCACGTTAGCCATGCAAGGATCAAACTTAAAGCACGGTGGAAATGTATATGCAACTGCCAAAAGATTAAATTTATTACCCTCAGAAATCATCGATGCAAGTGCATCATTAGTACCCTTTGATCCCCCTCAAATACTAATAGATTCAATAAATGAGGAAATTAAGAATCTTAGCTTTAGATATTACCCAGAAAGAAACTTGAGTGATCTGAAAGAAATAATTGGCAAATTTCATGGGATAAATCCAGATAATATATTGCCTGGGAATGGAGCTTCTGAACTAATAACTTGGGCAGGTTATGAAGCATCCAAATTTGGAATAAGTTGTATTCCTTCTCCATCATTTGTTGATTATGAAAGATCTTTAAATTGTTGGAATAGCAATTTTATAAATTGCGAATTACCAAAAAACTGGAATGATATTTTTCCTCAATCATTTCCGCTTCATCCAAAAGGTGATGTTATTTGGATAACAAATCCACATAACCCTACCGGCCAATTATGGGAAAAGAATTCATTGGAGGAAGTTGTGAAAAAATATAAATTAGTTATCTGTGATGAAGCTTTCTTATCTATAACACCTAATGGAGACAAAGAATCCTTAATACCATTAACCCAAAGATTTGATAATTTATTAGTCTTGAGAAGCTTGACCAAAATCTTCAATATTCCTGGCCTTAGATTAGGTTACGTTATTGGCTCATCAAAAAAAATTAAACAATGGGAAATAAATAGAGATCCTTGGCCTTTAAATTCATTTGCTATTAAAGCCGGAATTGATCTACTAAGTAATAAGAAATTCTATGAACAGTGGACAGAACAGATTCACAGCTGGATAATTATTGAAAAAAAGAGAGTATTTGAAAAATTATCAAAAATAGAGAACCTTAAAGTTCATAACTCTTCAACCAACTTTTTTTTAATAGAAAGTAAAACATCCTTATCGCCAAATATAAAATACTTAGATAA
>QCMJ01000073.1 GCA_003213855.1 Prochlorococcus sp. AG-418-O03 | reverse complement strand
AGTCAGATGTAGTTATTATCGGAGGAGGCCCGGCTGGATGTACTTGCGCACTTTATACATCTCGTTCAAACTTAAAGACAGTAATTTTAGATAAAAATCCATCTGTTGGCGCCTTAGCAATAACTCATCAAATAGCTAATTATCCAGGTGTTCCGGTTGATATAAGTGGAGAGAAATTACTTACTCTAATGAGAGAACAGGCTATTCAATACGGCACAGATTATAGAAGAGCGCAAGTGTTTGGAATAGACGCTAGTGGAGAATGGAAAATGGTTTATACGCCCGAAGGCACTTTCAAAGCCAAAGCACTTGTACTTGCAAGTGGAGCTATGGGTAGGCCTGCATCATTTAAGGGCGAAGCAGATTTTCTTGGCAAAGGAGTAAGTTATTGTGCTACGTGTGATGGGGCTTTTTATAAAAATAGAGAAGTTGCCGTTGTTGGAGTGAACAAGGAGGCAATTGAAGAGGCAAATGTTCTAACTAAATTTGCATCAACTGTGCATTGGATTACATCAAGTGATCCTAAATCAGATAATGAAGAAGCTATGGAATTGATGGAAAATTCAAATATAAAACATTGGAGTAGAACAAGATTATTGGAAATATTAGGCGATGATATGGGTGTGAATGGGGTTGTTGTAAAAAATAAACAAGAAGAAAATCCTATCAATTTAAATTTAGATGGAGTGTTTGTCTACATGAGTGGTTCAAAGCCGATTACTGATTTTTTAGGGGATCAAATTGCTTTAAAAGAAGACGGAGGAGTTATTGTTGATGACTTTATGTCTACAAACTCTGACGGAGTATGGGCTATTGGAGATATAAGAAATACACCATTTAAGCAAGCCGTAGTTGCGGCTTCTGATGGATGTATTGCTGCAATGTCAATTGATAGGTACTTAAATAGTCGAAAAAGTATAAGAGTAGATTGGATTCATTCTTAAAATAAATATTGCTTCTTTAATTTAAAGGGGTGTTGCTTCAGAAATATAAGCAACTCCTCCGTAGTAGCTTAAATCGTCCCTAATGTTATCTCTCATTTTATCTATTAATTCTTGCTCACAAAAAACAATTACATGAGCATTTGCTCCTAATCCTGTAAATTCCATATCTTCAGTAACAACTCTTTCAGGCCCTCTGCCTGTGGCGTGTTTCATAACTGTATATCCAGGAACATTAGCTTTTTCTAATGTTTTAATGATTGCATCTAGTTCTCTTTCACTAAATATCAAGTCTAATCTTTTCATTTTTATAGAGGGGACAATGGAATAATGGTATTTACTAAACTCATATATAAGGGTATGCCAAGAACAATATTGAATGGGAAAGTTAAACCTAGTGTAGTTGAAATATAATAACTAGATTTAGCTTCTGGAACAGTCATCCTCATCGCTGCAGGAACTGCTAAATAAGAGGCGCTTGCACATAAAACCACAAATAAAAGTGCGTTGCCAGTTCCTAAAGATAAAAATCTTGCAACGAAAACACCAATAAATGCGTTAAACAAAGGCATGAAAATGGCAAAGCCAATCAAGAACGAACCAGCATTCTTCAGTCTCGGCAATCTTTGAGCAGCGACTATTCCCATATCTAACAAAAAGAAGCACTCTGCTCCATAGAATAATTGTCCAGTAAAAGGCTCCATTTTTGCAATCCCTGAGGGATTACTGGAAGCAGTGAGAAATCCTACAATTAAGCTTGAGAGCAATAAATAAACTGATCCATTCAAAAGTGATTCGTGTAATATTGCGCTTAGATGCATTTTTCTTGATTTTGGTCTATTTTTGGGAGCTGCAAATTTCACAAGTAATAATCCAACAATTATTGCAGGAGATTCCATTAAAGCTAAGGCGCCAACCATAAACCCATCAAAGGCTATTTTTTGACTTTCCAAAAAACTTTCTGCGGAAATAAATGTAACAGCACTAATTGAACCGTATGCTGCTGCTATTGCAGCTGAATTAAAGACGTCAAACTTAAATCTTAAAATTAAAAATCCAATCAGCGGGATTACAAGTGACATCAGTATTGCAGCACTTAAAGTAGGCAATACTTGATCTGTAAAACCACTTTTC
>QCMJ01000072.1 GCA_003213855.1 Prochlorococcus sp. AG-418-O03 | reverse complement strand
GGTGCTAACGTTCTCATTGAAAAACCAATTGCAGCTAACGAGTTGGAAGCAAAATCTTTAATAGAGGCTGCTAATGCAAGTAAATGTCTATTACAAGTAGGGCATATTGAAAGATTTAATCCTGCTTTCAGAGAATTAAATAAAATAGTAAATAATGAAGAAATTGTTGTTTTAGAAGCAAGGAGGCACAGTCCTCATGCAGACAGAGCAAATGATGTATCTGTAGTAATGGATTTAATGATTCATGACATTGATCTTATTTTGGAGCTTGTAAACTCAAAAATACAAAAATTAGCAGCAGTTGGAGGAAGAAATAGCGAAGGATTGATAGATTATGTCAATGCTACTTTAGTTTTTAAAAATAATGTTATTGCAAGCCTAACTGCAAGCAAAATGAGTCACAAAAAAATTAGAAGTTTAAGTGCTCATTGCCAAAATGGCCTAGTAGAAACTGATTTCTTAAATCACTCTTTGCAAATCCATCGAAAGTCTCATGAATCATACACAGCAGAGCATGGAGAATTAGTTTATAGAAATGATGGATATGTCGAAGAAGTTAGCACAACCTCCATCGAACCTCTTTATGCAGAACTGGAGCATTTTCTTAAGTGCGTTCAGGGCAAAGAAATACCTGAGGTAGATGGTGAGCAAGCCTCAAGAGCATTAAAAATTGCTGATTTTATAGAGAGTGCTGTAGAAAATTCTGGAGATGCGATTTTACTTGAAAATCCCGTCTAATAGTAACAATCTAAACTAAAAGAATTTTATTTAAATCCAACTGCAGCTTGCCAAACAAACACTAATAAAAAGAAAAATAAAGGAATCAGTGGAAGAACATCAACAGTTGGAGCAAAGGCCTTATAAGCCTCGGGTAATTCAGCGAATGTATTAAATAGAATGAGCACCTTTTTGATAATTTAATTAATTATGATAAGACGTTACCACGTATGGTGAGCAATAGAGGATGTTTTCCAAGGAGCGAAATCATTTGTAAAACAATTATCTCTAATTGCAGCAGAAATTGCATTGGTAAATCTTATTAAGTGAGCAATATTATGCAAACTTATGAGAGTTAGGCCTAATATTTCGTCATTTCTAATTAGATGATGCAAATATGCTCGAGAATAGGATTTACAGGTTTCGCATTTACAAGTTTTATCAATCGGAGAAAAGTCATTTTTAAATCGAGCATTTCGCAAATTCAATCTTTCATCATTAAAAAATGCAGTCCCATGTCTTCCTAGTCTTGTAGGCAAAACACAGTCAAATATATCGAATCCATTAGCAACGGCTAGAGAAATTTCTTTTAAAGAGCCAATTCCCATTAAATATCTTGGTTTATTTATTGGTAAGAATTTCGGGACATAGTTAATTACACTATGTATTTCTTCGACTGCCTCGCCAACACTTACACCTCCCACTGCTATTCCAGGTAGATCAAAAGAACTTGTATATTTTGCGCTGTATTCTCTCAATCTCGGATACTTTCCACCTTGAACTATACCGAATAATGCTTGATTGGATTTCTTATGAGTCTCAACACATTTTTGTAACCATGAATGAGTTCTCTGTAAAGAGTCCTCAATATCATTTTCGTTAGCTGTATGCGGAGGACAATGATCAAAAGCCATCGCAACATCCGATCCAAGATCCATTTGAATCTGTATTACTTTTTCAGGCGATAAAAAAACATGACTACCATCTCTTGGATTTTTAAATTCCACACCTTTATCAGAAATATTATTTAATTTGGCCAAACTAAAAACTTGATATCCTCCTGAATCAGTAAGAATAGGATTAGGCCAATTCATGAACTTATGTATTCCGCCAGATTCTTTAACTAGTTTTTCTCCAGGTTGTAAATGAAGATGAAAGGTATTTGAGAGAATCATTTCTGATCCTGTAGAGATTAACTGCTTAGATGAAATTCCTTTAACCGTTGCCAAAGTACCCACAGGCATAAATTTTGGTGTGTTTACCTGACCATTTGGTGTATGAAATATACCAGTTCTTGCCGCTGTATTACTGCAATTCGATGTAATTTCAAATTCAAACACGATAATTTATAAAATTTTTTGATCCTT
>QCMJ01000071.1 GCA_003213855.1 Prochlorococcus sp. AG-418-O03 | reverse complement strand
TCAATCTTTTTTCATCACTTATTAGTTTTCCTGTCAATACACAAAGCAAAGCATCATGTGCTTCAACATCCATACTTGATAAGTAGTGGGCGTCGTTGGTGGCGATAACTTTTATTTGGTGCTTCTTCCCAATTTTTAATAATTCGACATTAACAATTCTATCCTCAATAGAGCCGTGATCTTGTATTTCTAAATAAAAGTCATCTGCAAATAATTTTTTATACCAAAGAGCTATTTCTTCTGCTACGTCTAGTCTACCTTTTAAAATAGCCTGAGGTATCTCTCCACCAAGACAAGCTGTAGAAACTATCAGACCATCACTGTATTTGCTTAAAAGAGATTTATCAATACATGGTCTAGAAAAAATGCCTCGACCTCTCATCCCATTTAGGTGACTAATTGTTGTCAACTTCACTAGATTCTTATAACCAGTATAATTTTTTGCTAACACCACCAAATGATATCTTTTTTCTTTTTTTGGTTGAGGATCATCAATAGAACCATTAATCACATACATTTCATTACCAATAATTGGTTTTATACCTTTCTCTTTACACTTCTTGACCAAATCAAGAACACCATACATAACTCCATGATCAGTAAGAGCTATAGATTCCATCCCAAGATCACAAGCTCTATCTACAATTTTTGAAATTTGGCTGGCACCATCAAGTAAGCTGTAGTCACTATGATTATGAAGAGGAACGAAAGCCATATTCAAATAATTTATATATATAAGATAGAGAAAATTTCCAAAAGATCTATACTTTGTGATTACAAATTAATTATTAATACAAATTTATAATATAGGTCTATTCTTAATTACCTGAGCATCAATTTCAAAAATATTTGAGGCATTCAATATTCTATCTTCTTCTAATACATTGCCTATTAATTGCATTCCAATAGGTAATCCTTTAGTATCAAAACCACAAGGAATGCTGATTGCTGGAAGGCCTGCTAAATTAGCAGGAACAGTTAATAGATCAGACAAATACATTGAAAGTGGATCATTGACAAAATCTCCCTTCAAAAAAGCAGTGGTTGGGCAAGTTGGAGTTAATAAAACATCTACTTTGTTAAAAGCATTATCAAAATCTTTTCTTATAAGTGTCCTAACTTTTTGTGCCTTCTTGTAGTAGGCATCACTGTATCCAGCTGACAAAGCATAAGTACCTATCAAAATTCTTCTTTGTACCTCATCTCCAAAACCTTCAGCTCTACTTTTTGAAGTCATATCTATAAGATTTGAACCTTCATTCGATCTGTAGCCATATTTAACTCCATCATATCTAGCTAAATTTGCAGAGGCTTCAGATGGTGCAATGACATAATACGTCGCAATTCCATCGTTAAATCTCGGACATTCAACTTCGATAATTTCAGCCCCTAAAGCTTGGAATCTATCAACTCCAGAAAGAACAGATTCCTTAACTTCTGGATTAAGTCCTTGGTGTTCAAAACATTCTTTAATGATTCCAATTTTTAAACCCTTTATAGATTTATTTAAGTCAGTCAAATAATTTGGTACAGGCTTATCAAGACATGTAGAGTCAAAAGGGTCTTTACCAGATATTGAATAAAGAATTTCAGCCGCATCTGAGACAGTATTTGTAATTGGGCCAATTTGATCAAGGGAGCTAGCAAATGCTACAAGTCCCCATCTGCTAACTCTGCCATAAGTAGGTTTAAGACCTACGACGCCACAAAAAGAAGCTGGTTGTCTTATTGATCCTCCTGTATCAGAACCTATAGCAGCTGCACAAAATCCAGCGGCAACTGAAGCAGCACTACCACCTGAACTACCTCCAGGCACTCTATTAATATCCCATGGATTTGAAGTGACGCCAAATACAGAAGTTTCCGTTGAACTACCCATTGCAAACTCGTCTAAATTTGTTTTTCCTAAACAAATTCCCCCTGAAGACCATAATTTACTCGAAGCGGTGGATTCATAAGGCGCAACGAAGTTTTTAAGCATTTTACTTGCACAAGTTGTTGCAACTCCTTTGGTGCAAATATTATCCTTTATTGCTATTGGCATCCCCGCCAGAGGAGGCAATTTTGATTTATTTTGAATTAATTTATCAATGTTCTCTGCT
>QCMJ01000070.1 GCA_003213855.1 Prochlorococcus sp. AG-418-O03 | reverse complement strand
TGATAAACTTTTTTTATTAAGCCAGTCTCTAATAGATTCTTCACAAGAAGAAAGTAATAAGGAACTTGGACTTGTAGTTTGCAATAAATTAATACTTTTGATTAAATTACCTTCATTTATTAGATTCCCTCTATACCAAAGTATCGCCGTTTGAGTTAATCCATTGAGTGACTTATGCAATGAATTAACGACTAAATCAGCCTTTGATGATAAGGCCGGTTTTGGTAAATTAAGGTTTTCACAAAAAAGGAAATATGAACCATGGGCTTCATCAACTAAAACAGGTAATTTTTTTTTATGACAACAATCTATTAAAGGCTCTAAATCTCCTGCATAGCCATGATAAGAAGGGTTTACAAGAATTACCCCTGCAATTTTATTCTCATCAAAATTTAATTTTTTAAATACATTTTCCAACCAAATTTTAGTAATTGGTTTATAGTGCCCTGTTCCGGTTGAAAATTCTAGGTCAAAAAATATTGGATTTATATTCTGCATAGCACAGATTTTTATAACACTTATATGTACATTTCTAGGCATCAGTATATTTTCGCCTGGATTTGCCATTGCAATTACTGCTGATTGTATTAATCCGGAAGCTCCATTAACTCCAAAAAAACATCCTTTAGCACCAAATTTGTCAGAGAATTCTCTTTGAGATTTAGCAATTAATCCGCTTTGGGATAGTGGTGAACCTATTTCGGGGAGTTCGGGCAAGTCCCAATAACCAGGCGGATTTTTTAATAGCTTCACTAATTTCTTTGGTAAAGCGGCCCCTCTGTTATGAGCGGGAAAGAATAAAGACTTTAAAAACTTTTTAGTTAGAAAAGATGAAATGCTCATAAAGTATTATTGACATATATAGAATGGTTTACGTGGTAATCTTTTTTGATATTTTTTAACTTTAATGAAAAGATCTTATTCAAAATATTCAGCAAAAGATGATTTACTTTGGTTGATTTTGAGACCATGGATTTTTATCCCAAGAGTTTTATATATCCTTTTAACTTTTATTTTTCTTTTTTTAAGAATACTTTTTCAAGGTAACAGTAAAAATAAAAATGTACAAAAAAATCTCTCGAAATATCTTTTTGATGTAATAACAGATTTAGGACCTTGTTTTATCAAATTAGGCCAGGCACTCTCAACTAGACCAGATCTTGTAAGACAAGATTGGCTTACAGAACTTACAAACTTACAGGATAATCTCCCAGCATTTGATCACAAAATTGCTTTAAAAATCATTGAAGAGGAATTAGGATCACCTGCTAATGAATTATTTGAAGAGTTTCCGGATAGTCCTATTGCTTCTGCAAGTTTAGGTCAAGTTTATAAAGCAAAAATAAATAATTCTTTTCTAGCTGTGAAAGTACAGCGGCCAAATTTGTACTTTCTCATAAGAAGGGATGTCGTAATCTTAAGGTTTTTAGGAACTTTTTTATCCCCATTCTTACCATTAAATATAGGTGTTGGAATTGGAGAAATAATAGATGAATTCGGCAAGGCACTTTTTGATGAAATTGATTATCAAAAAGAGGCCCAAAATGCGTTGAGGTTTGCAAATTTATTCAAAGAAAACCCAAATATTTTTATACCCAAATTAGAAAAACAGTTTTCATCCCAAAGGATTATCACAACCTCTTGGATTGAGGGAGTTAAGTTAAGAGATCGAGCTTTACTAGAGGAAAATAACTTAATACCTGCTTCCTTTATAAAAACTTGTGTCATCAGTGGACTACAGCAATTATTTGAATTTGGATATTTTCATGCAGACCCACATCCAGGAAATATGTTTGCTCTCAAAGGAGGAAATGCAGATTGTGGGAATTTAGCTTATGTTGACTTCGGAATGATGGATACTATTACAAATACAGATAGACTTACTCTTATTAAGGCAATCGTTCACATAATAAACGAAGAATATTATCTTTTGGCAGAAGATTTCCAAAAATTAGGCTTTTTAACCGAAGAACAAGATCTTCAAAAACTTGTTGAACCATTAAAAGAAGTTCTTGGAGGGTCTCTAGGCGCTGAGGTTGGTAATTTTAACCTTAAAAATGTAACTGATAAATTCTCAAAACTAATGTATTCCTACCCTTTCAGAGTTCCCAGTAGGTTTGCTTTAATAATAAGAGCCGTTGTTAG
>QCMJ01000069.1 GCA_003213855.1 Prochlorococcus sp. AG-418-O03 | reverse complement strand
ATAAAATATTCTCCATTTTTTCCAAGCAAAGATAAGTTGAAGGATGACTTCCTGTACCAAAGGCTGCTCCAGGATCAATTTTTATGATTTGTTTATCTTTAAATTTTTCGTTTAGATTTATCCAACAAGGCAATATTAAAAAATGATTTCCTACTAATTCAGGCGCCCAATATTTTTTCCAGCTTGTTAACCAATCCTCTTCTTTAATAATACTCCAATCAAAAAATAGATTCTCAGGGGCATTAATGTTCAGAAGTTTGCTAATTATTTTTTCAAAACCACTTCTAGAAGTCTCGCCCCAATCATCAATTGGAAGCCATATATTCACTTCTTTTTTATTTTCATTTTTTATTAAATATTCAAATGAAAAACTAAATATTCCCAGCTCATTTAATTTCCAAATAATAATTTCTTCAGAATCACTTTCTATCAGAAAAGTTAGTTTGTACCAATCTTTAGTTTCCATTAAGAAGGACAAGCCTCTTCATAAAGTAACTGGATTAGCGTTGGTAATCCCATCTACTTCAATAATGGCATCAAGCAACTTATTAGGTATTGGATCATCAATACTTAGAACCATAACAGCTTCCCCTCTAACAATTTTGCGCCCAACTTGCATTGAGGCAATATTTACATTGTTGCTACCTAGTAAAGACCCTAGCTTGCCAATAATGCCTGGCATATCTCTATGCCTAGTAACCAACATATATCTGCTTGGCGATACATTAACTGGGTATTGATCAATACTAATAATTCTTAATTCCCCATCAGCAAAAATGCTCCCTGCTACGCTATGGTCGCCATTATCTCCATAAGTGGTTAACTGAAGCGAGCCACTAGCAAATTCAGGTCTTGCCTCATCTTTATTCTCGACCACTGAAATACCTCTTGAATCTGCTTCTAGCGAAGCATTCACATAATTAATCCTATCTCCTAAAGCTTTACTTAGAAGACCTTTTAGACTAGCTATTATTAGTGGCTGAGAAGGATGTTGAACAAATTCACCTTGAAGCTTTACTTCTAGTTTCTGTATCTGTCCACCTGAAAGCTGACTTATGAGCAGACCCATTGTTTCAGCCAACTGCAAATGAGGTTTTAGACTATCCATAATATCAGGGCTCAAACCTGGAATATTTACTGCAGTTCTAGCAGATAAGCCAAGCAAGACATCTCTTATTTGTTCTGCAACATCAACAGCTACATTTTCTTGTGCTTCCCGTGTAGATGCTCCTAAATGAGGGGTAAGAATAAGATTCTTTTCAACCTTTAAAAGTGGTGAATTAGATTGCAAAGGTTCTTTAGAAAAGACATCTATTGCAGCACCAGCAATCAATGATTTATTTAAAGCTTCTGCTAATGCCTCTTCGTCAATTAAGCCTCCTCGAGCACAATTAATTAATTTTGCGCTACTTTTCATACTTTTAAGGACATCTATATTTACCAAATTCTCGGTCTCTGGTGTGCGAGGCAAATGCAAGGTTACATAATCGGATTGTTTGAATAAATCCTCTAGATCAGAAAGTTTAACTTGTATTTGTTGAGCTCTTTCAGTTGAAACAAAGGGATCATATCCGTAAACTTCCATTCCTAATGCATTAGCAACTTTCGCTACATGAGCACCAATTTTACCTAAACCTACTACACCTAATTTTTTCTTATAAAGCTCATTACCCACAAATTTTTTTCTTTCCCATTTACCTGACAAAGTACTACTGTTAGCAATTGGAATGTGTCTAGATAAAGCCAACATCATAGCTATAGTATGTTCAGCAGCAGCTATTGTGTTACCCCCTGGAGAATTAACAACAAGTACTCCTTTTTGCGTAGCAGCCTTAACATCTACATTATCGACTCCAACTCCTGCTCTTCCAATAATTCTCAGTTTACTTGAAGAGTAAATAATTTCTTCAGTCACTTGAGTACCAGAGCGAATCATTAAAGCATCATAATCTTTAATAATGGAAGCTAGTTCAGAGTCTGAGATCCCTATCTTCTGATCAACCTGAGCAACTTGTGAAAGAATATCGATTCCTGTTTGATCAATTGGATCTGTAATGAGAACTTTTGTCATTTAAGATTGGTTCTTTAATCTTTTACTTTAACTTAATCTATAGTGTATGTATCTTATTTTATTAATTTGAATAACACACAAACATTTGAGGATATGAAATTTGACTAAAAGTA
>QCMJ01000068.1 GCA_003213855.1 Prochlorococcus sp. AG-418-O03 | reverse complement strand
AAACTTTGAAAAATTCTTATTAATTGTTTCCAGTAATACTGGGATTGCTATTAATGAAATATCTTACATATCACCACTTTGGACATATAAATTACTGACATTTCTATCAGTTTTAATGATTATTGGCGAA
This sequence comes from Prochlorococcus sp. AG-418-O03, assembly GCA_003213855.1. GTDB lineage: Bacteria > Cyanobacteriota > Cyanobacteriia > PCC-6307 > Cyanobiaceae > Prochlorococcus_A. Next base: position 2,062 of record QCMJ01000068.1, on the reverse strand, counting down.
CTTTTTGCTTTTCTACATTAAATATTATCAATACTGAATCTATAACCTTGTTGTCTAACAGTTGTTATTCCCCCACCTTCTCCCAATCCAGCCTGCTCTAATTTTCTCCTTAAAGTTAAAACCTGAGTATCTACAGACCTAGGGCCACCACTGAAGGGCGGCCAGGCCATCCTTAAGAGCTCTTGACGACTTCTTACCATTCCAGGAGGCATCAAAAGAGCGCAAAGCAGTGCAAACTCCCTAGGGCTTAATTCTACGGGCTTCTCGCTTAGGGTAACTTGTCTTAAAAGAAGATGAACCTCTAAAGGTCCAACTTCAACTTTTTCTTGTAATCCTATCCTTCCTCTTTTTAGGAGTGTTCTGCATCGTGCTGCAAGCTCTTCAAGTCCAAAAGGTTTTCTGAGAACATCATCTGCCCCTTCATCTAATAGATTTACTAATGCTTCAACACCTGATCTAGCCGTTAAAACTATGACTGAAGACCCTAGTTGTTGAGCTAGTCTCATTGCAGTATTCTGCTCGAGGATTTCTGCGCTAACTAATAAGTCAGGTGATTGTTCTCTGCATAAGTCAATAGCTTCCGCAGCCGTACCAACTGCTGCAGCTAAGTGGCCATCTTGGCGAAGCCTTTGCACAAGTACTGTTCTAAGTGTGGGGTGAGGTTCAACAACTAGAACTCTTGAGGGGGTTTGAGAGCTCGTAGGCAATTGTGAACTGCCAGGAGTTGAAGCTAAGATTTGCTCAGTTGATTGCATTCTTAATTACTGTTTGGCCAGGCAATTTTTGTTCGTTCTTAATAAGGTATAACAAATGCAAAATAAAAATCAGAATTTATCGAATTATGACATCATTTGAAAACCCCAAAGCAATTCGTCATTTTCAGTCAATTTGCGATAGTTGCCAAGACTTAGTTACTCGTTTTCATACCCCATCTGACCTTAAATTATACAGTGATGGTTATCTCCAAGCATTAAGGAATTGCAGTAGTTTAGAGCAAAAGGATCAAGAGAAATTAGAAAGATTAATTGAAAGATGGATTTTAGATCCGTCAAGTTTTATTGATCCAGATGGAGATGGAAATAAAGGTTTTTTTGATAAAAAAAGAATTTAAAATATTAATTTTTATTAACCAATACAGTATTTATACTCACTAATTGTCTTAAGACGCTAATTCAATTTCTATTTTTTCTTTAAGGGATCCAGAGTTGTACATCTCAATTAGGATGTCTGATCCACCAAGAAATTCTCCTTTTAAGTAAACTTGAGGAATTGTTGGCCAATCTGAATATTCTTTAATACCTTCTCTTATAGCGAAATCACTTAAAACATCAAACGTACCAAATTCTACCCCTAAAGAATTTAGTATTTGAACTACATTGTTGGAAAAACCGCATTGAGGCATTAATTTTGTCCCTTTCATGAAAACCATCACTGGATTAGAATCGATCAGTTTTTGTATTTTATCTTTTGTTAGGTTGTCCATAATTTAATTTGGAGTTTCTGTTTTTAATGCCAGTGCATGGATAGCCTCTGAAGCTAATTCTTCCTTTAAAGCAGAATATACTAGCTGGTGTTGTTTAACTAATGATAATCCATTGAATTCAGATGCAATTACAGTTACTTGCAAATGATCATTTCCCTTGAGGTTTTCAACAAAAACTTGGGAACTTGGGATTTTTTTTGTGATTAATTTAATAACTTCTGTTTTCGTAATCATAGTAAATTTTAATCAACCTTTGTATTTTGTCTCAACAAATCCTAGTTGGATCAATCTTTCATAAGCTTCTTTACCTTCAGGGCTATTAGGTGACATTATTCTAATTGTTTCAACTAGTAAGGGTACGGCAACCTCAGGCTTTTCAGTTTTTATATACAAAGAGGCTAATCTCTCATTTGATTCTGCCAAAATTTGTAATGTTTGCTTACCTTTTCTTTGCATTTCATTTGGTATTCTCGCATCAATTCCTTTGAACGATGAATTTAGATCAGAATAAAAAGACGCAAGTTGCTTTGCTAATTTTCTGGCGTCTAAATAAAAATCCTTAGCTTTTTCGAAATCACC
>QCMJ01000067.1 GCA_003213855.1 Prochlorococcus sp. AG-418-O03 | reverse complement strand
AGATACTCTTTAATACATTTTATTGTGTCATTTTTTACTTCAAAATCTCACATATCGACTCAATCGATGTTAAAAATGTATGTGATAGGTATTAATTACCAACAATTTTTTATTTAAATGGCTTCTTACAAAGTTACACTCATCAGCGAAGGTGAAGATCTCAATTCAACTATTGAAGTACCTGATGATCAATACATTCTCGATGCGGCTGAAGAACAAGGTATCGACCTTCCTTATTCATGTAGAGCTGGAGCATGTTCAACATGCGCTGGAAAAGTTACTTCAGGTAGTGTTGATCAATCAGATCAAAGTTTCTTAGATGATGACCAACTAGAAGCTGGTTTCGTTCTTACATGTGTTGCTTATCCAACATCTGACGTAACAATTACAACTCATGCTGAGGAAGAATTGTATTAATTATAAAAAATTAACTTTTCTAAGTTGATTATTAATCATTTCTCTGCCACCCTCTGTGAAGGTGGCTTTTTTTTGTAAATGAATAATTTTGAATTTTTCAAGACTGGCAGTGTTCAATCAAGTTATGGAGGTCAGTACAGTTATAAGATAATCGGACCATGTTGCAGACTTTATGATAGGGAAGAGTTGCCTTGGCCTTGCTCAAGGCTTGCCTGGAGAAGTAAGGAGCCTAGTTGGAGAAGAATAGGTTCAAGGTTCGTTGCTGATATGGCTTCAAGAAAATGCCCATCTTACTCAGTGCAGATTTTGGAGCCTGGATCAAAACCTGTTGAGACAGTAATAACTCTTTTTTCAAAGAAATTTTCTTCTGAAATACAAGAATGGTGGTATAGCAAAAAACCAGGCTCAAAAGAGCCTGGTAATATCTTTCCTTATTTAAGGAATCTTTAAAGATTATGCTTTTGGCTTAGGAGGCATGTATCCTTTTAAACCAGTGCATTCAAGACTATCGATTGTATTAACTCCAGTTTGCGTGTTAGTACCACTAGCTCTTTCGCATAATGATTTTCTTTGAGAAAGATCAAGATTTGCATCAGTAAAGTCTGCTCCCTCAATAATTGCTCCATCAAATACACTTTTCATTAGCTCACCATTAGTAAGATTTGCATCTGTAAAATCAGCATTATCAAAGCGTGTTGCATATGCAATGAGATCTGTCATATTTGCTCCTTTGAAACTAGAGTTTTTTGCAGTTGTTACGCTCATATATGCGCCTTGAAGATTAGCTTCTCCTAAATCTTGATTCGATAAATCATATTTAACATATTCAGTATTATGAAGGTCTGCACCGTGAAGATCATCTTTTAGTACGTCAACTGAGGAAGGATCACTAGGATATAGTGCGTATGCTGAGATTGGATTAAAAAGTAAACCAATAATTAATGGAAGAAAAATAAATAGTCTTTTTAAAGACTTATTTAGCGATGAAAAAATAGAAACCATTTCGATCAACATCAATATAGAAAACCTATGACTATTATTCCATGGGTTGGTCATTTGCGACCCTTCTTCTCACGAACTGTTGCAGTTTATTTTATTTCTGCTGTTAGAAAATCTTTTGCAAGGTGAGTATTTGGAAAACTGTTTGAGCCTCTTTAAGCAAATCGCTTGGCTTAATTAAGTTTTTATTGGTGTATCTTGGACTTAAATGGGTAATAATTAATTTTTTTGTGTTAGATAATAATGCTGTTTTGGCAGCCATGATTGTTGTGGAATGTAATTTTTCGTAGGCCATGCTTTCATCCTGCTCTGAAAAAGTCGATTCATGTACGAGTAAATCGGCATTTTTTGAGAGTGCAACAGCTGATTCGCTAAAGACTGTATCTGTGCAATAAACAAAACTTTCACCCTCTCTTGGAGGTCCACAGAATTCTTTCCCATCAAATGTTCGACCATCCGCTAATACTACTTTTTTACCTTGTTGCAGTTCTGAATAAATTGGTCCAGGTGCTATTTTTAGAGACTCTGCTTTTTTGATATCGAATATACCTGGTTTATCTTTTTCACTAACTCGATAACCATAAGCAGGAATTTTATGTTTAAGACACGCGCAGTTTACTTTTATTTTGTTGTTTTCAAATAGGATTTTATTTTCTGATGCAAAATTTTCAACTTCCACTAAATGCAATGGGAACGATAATTTGCAAAAACTACTTTTAAGTGCAGAATTTATAAAACTTCTCAACTCTGAAGGACCGTAAATTTCAATACCCTTACTATTTCCTGATAAACCTAAGGTAGCCAAAAGTCCAGGTAAA
>QCMJ01000066.1 GCA_003213855.1 Prochlorococcus sp. AG-418-O03 | reverse complement strand
TATGAAGGAGCTTTGGCTTTTGCTATTGGAGAGACTAACAAGGAATTTAAAAATAATAAGCTTAATAAGTTGTTAGATTATTCTCTTCTAAAAAATTCAATAGTTAATGATTTAGAAAATAATTGCCAAGTTTATGATTTTGAAATTAGTAATTTAGAAAATTTAAAATTAAACTAGAAAAATGTAAATTGTTGAAGTTTTATTTTTTACCTATCCAATCATTTGGTTTCTCCATCATCCATGCGAAAACACCTTTAGCATCGAGGTTTTTAGATGCATAAACAAATAAAATTGGAAATATTAAAATTACTGCGCCAATAACTACTAACTCTATTTTACCGATCCCCATCTCAGTTACTGTTAAAGCAAAATAATTATTCATTATCTTTATTGAATTAAAATTTACATCTACATAATTTACAGAAAATTTTAATTCTTTCACTTCTTTATAGAAAATCTTAATTGTTTATAGTGAAATATTTGTATAAAGTACTTATTCTATTGATTCAGACTTTTTAATAATTTAAATAATATACTTCTGTTAGATGGTTATGAATCATGAAATTATTATTTTCACACCTATTTTTGCAGTATTGATTGGATTTATAGTTTTTGCATTTTTAAAAAAAAGAAAGAGATCAGCTAAAAGTATTTATAAATTAATAGATGATTTAGAAAAAAAATACATATATTAATCCTTTTTGTAGGAAAAAAGATTAATCAAATTCTATACCAACTTCTTCTTTATAATCTCTCTCCAAATCTGGGAGATGAGGTTCAACCCAATGATCTTTGTTATCAATACCAGCTGCATTTACATAATTCATGATGTGTTGATCCACTTGCTTGTAAAGATCATGCAAATTTAAATCCATACGAATATCATGTGCAATTTCAGAGACTTGTTTTTCGGTTAGACAATGATCTGGATGAAGTAAATCACAGCATGGAATTCTCTTCTCAATCAATTCATTTAGATTGATTTTTATTTCATAATCTTGGTGGACAGTCATTGATTTTAAATATATATTCACATTTTAATTATGTTTAGAGTTTTGTATATATTTAGTCAAGAAACAAAGTTCTTTAATATCTATGGAGTAATTTTATATAAATAGATCTTCCAAATCTTTATACAAATCATCATGCTCTTTTTGGTTTTCTTTAAGGTCATTGTGATCTAGTGAAAGTTCTCTTTTTGAGGTATAGAAAAGATATCCAAGGGCTCCTAAGAGTAAAGTTGTTGGTAAAATCATTAGCATTTAATTGACTTAAAGTGAATATAGTGCAACACTAATTACAGTCAAGTGCTGAACCTTAATTTATTTTAAATGCCTACCAAGAAAAAAAGAGTTGGTTTTATTCCTAGAGAAGATGTTATGAGAATAATTGACAAGTTGAGCATGGAGAATAATTTAAGTAATTCAAAAATAATAAGTATTTTGGTGGAAGAAGCACTTTCTGTAAGAGGTATATTTAATAAAAAAAATGGTAAGGCAGTTCAATCATTTCAGTTAAGTAAAGACAATTCAAATAACTTATCTGATAATTCTTATGACTTTTTAGATAATGCAAAACTCTCAATTGATCCTAAATTAGGAAATCAATTTATTGCTAGTAAATCGACCCATTTAAATGAGTCAAATCAGGCGGCTTTAGATTTGCAAACTTATAAAAAGTTTTTATCATTCCTTAAATTTCAGGAAATGATGGATAAATATAATACATAATAAAGTGTTGTTAAGTGCTGTACTGTGCGTTAAATTTAATTTGTATTTATGGGAGACTTGCCTATTAGAAATTATTTATAACCATTTAAAAAACTAAATTCAATTTATCCATAAAATATTTATTCCTATGAATTCATCTCTGCCAGTATTATCTGTAAATCTACTCCCTCCAGATAAGTTATATTGCAATTTTAGTTATTGGAGTTCTTTGTTTTCTCAGGATATGCAGATTTTATGGGATAGAGCGCATGGTGTACCTTTAGAAAAACTGCCAAAAGGGGTTTCTGATATGATTTTTCCCTATTTATTGCTAGCACTTTCAGACTATAAGACTTCTCAAATAAATAAAATGAAAGGAATAGGATTAGACAATCTATTAAGTCTTTGGTTTGATAAGTACTTATTAAATAAAAATGGTTACTTCGAGCTAATTAAAAACTAATTTTTGAAATTAGCTATTAATATAAAATTTGATTGCTTTAAAATTTATTTCGTCTAAACACTTTTTAAGTGA
>QCMJ01000065.1 GCA_003213855.1 Prochlorococcus sp. AG-418-O03 | reverse complement strand
CAGAAAGAATAAATAAGTGTGAAAGAATTAAAATTGATATATGTAATAAAAATGAACTAGTTGAAAAGCTTGATTTTTTTAATATAGATTTAGTTGTAATCGGACCAGAAATACCTCTAGCAAACGGATTAGCTGATTTTCTTCGCAAACAAGATTTTAAGGTATTTGGTCCTAATAAAGATGGCGCAAAATTAGAATTTAGTAAATCTTGGGCGAAGGAATTTATGCAAGATGCAAATATTCCAACTGCAAACTTTTGGAAAGTAAATTCTCTAGAAGAAGCAAAAAAAATTATCGATTCATCATCAATTCCACTAGTAGTAAAAGCTGATGGTCTAGCTTCAGGTAAAGGAGTTTTTATTCCTAATTCAAAAGATGAATGCTTTAAAGCAGCAGAGACAATTTTTAATGGGAGATTTGGTAACTCTGGGAATATAGTTGTTCTAGAAGAAAAAATTCAAGGGCCAGAAGTTTCAGTTTTTGCTTTATGCGATGGAAAGAGATATACATTACTTCCAACGGCCCAAGATCACAAACGACTTAATGAAAAAGATAAAGGTCCAAATACAGGAGGTATGGGGGCTTATTCTCCTGCCCCATTATTAACAGAAGATTACCTTGATAGAATCATCAAAGAGATAGTTGAACCTACAATAAATGAGCTAAATAAAAGAGATATTGACTATAGAGGCGTAATTTATTTTGGGTTAATGATCACAAAATCTGGGCCCAAGGTTATAGAATATAATTGCAGATTTGGTGATCCAGAATGTCAAACAATAATGCCCTTGATGGATCAAAATTTTGTATTTCTTTTAGAAAAATGCTCAATGGGAAGATTAACTGGTGCTGAAAAAATTAATACTTCTGATAAAGTTAGCGGTTGTGTAATAGCAACCTCCAAAGGCTATCCTCACGAATATAAAACTGGCTATCAAATAAAAATAGGTAAGATTGATTCAAATGATTGCCAAATTTTTGACTCAGGTACTTCTTTTAGTGAAAGTGGTAAATTATTAACTGATGGAGGAAGAGTCTTAAGTATTGTCTGTCAAGATAAAGACTTCGATACGGTTTTTGAAAAAGCATATAAAAATTTAAAAGAAATTCATTTTGAGGGTATTTACTTTAGAAATGACATAGGTCATCAAGTGAGAAAAAACTTCTCTAAGGAGAATTAAGCTTATGGTGGATACCAATAATCGAGAAATTAGAAAATATAACATCACTGATAATGAAGATATGAATACCAACTATTGGATTAATGGACTTCTCGCTTGGTGGAGTAGGTTCAGTTTAAGAACAAAGTTATTAGCCATAGCAACACTTGTCGTAAGCCTCCTAATGACAGGAATAACTTTTTTCGCATTAAATAGTATTCAAAGAGATGCAGGTATGAATGATACTAGATATGCTCGAGATCTTGGCTTATTGTTATCAGGGAATGTTACAGAATTAGTTGCTAATAACCAAAAAAAAGAAATTTCAAATGTAGCTGAAAAGTTTTGGAGATCAAGTCGAAACCTACGTTATATATTCTTTACTGATGCTGAAGATATTGTTCAACTTGGGATACCGATCAGTGCAACACCAACAAGCTCAGACAGTCAGTTTCAGCTCACTCGAAAATTAAAGCTACCTTCAGAATTGAAGAAGAGACCACAATTCCCTTTGGTGAGGCAGCATGCGACACCTCAAGGTCAAGTAACAGATGTATTTGTTCCAATGTTATGGAAAGGCAAATATCTTGGAACTTTAGCTTTGGGAGTCACTCCTAATAAAAAAGCACTAGCCAGTGCTGCCTTAACGAGAGAAGTAACTATTGCAGTTTTTATCTCTATTTGGGTTTTAGTAATACTTGGAGCTGTATTTAATGCACTCACAATTACAAGACCAGTCAGAGAATTAGTAAGAGGTGTTAGAGAAATTTCAAGAGGAAATTTTAAATCCAGAATTTCTTTACCCATGACAGGTGATCTAGGAGAACTCTTAAATGGATTTAACCGAATGGCAACTCAGTTAGAAAATTATGATGAAGCAAATATAGAAGAACTAAAAGCGGCCCAAATCAAGCAGCAATCATTAATAGCTACAATGGCTGATGGTGCAATATTATTGGACTCACAAGGCAAGATTGTACTTACTAATCCAACAGCAAAGAGATTATTTCGTTGGGAAGGAAGATTTCTAGAAGGTAAACATTTTTTAAATGAAATACCCGAAATTTTATCCAACGACTTACATACAAATATAG
>QCMJ01000064.1 GCA_003213855.1 Prochlorococcus sp. AG-418-O03 | reverse complement strand
CTGGCTTTGTCAAATCCGTAATCTTCTATTAATTCAGACCATAAAAAGTTAACCGATTCATATTTCGAAAACTCAATTTGTACTGTTTTCATTAAAAAGTATTAGATATAAGCGATTAGTAGATAAAAATATAAAATTAATTACTATTCTTAAACCTATCCATGACTAGTTGCAACATATCCACTACATCTCCATCAGTTAAATTTAAATCCTTCTTTAAATCATTGCAAGTTAAATTCATTTCAAGTGCTGCTTCAGCCATATGATTAACTTTTTGGTTTTCACCGCCTAATGAAATAAAAGGATTGAAGTTTTCTATCATTTAATATTTGTGGTTATAAACTAGTTCTAGCTAAGAAATAATCAATTATCATTTATTGATACAGAAGCTTATAAATATGTTATTTAATATTTAAAAAGTTTTTATTTTTAAACTAGAGATATTGATATACCTTTTGATATTAATGCGAATCTTCTGGCTCTAACTAGTAAAGGAAATATAACATTTGTTCGTTGATTTGATTTAAACACTTTAGAAAGTAACAAAAGTAAACTACTCGAGGGATTATTTATCTGTTTGCAAATAGTATTAATTGCATCTGGCCCATGAAAGATATCTTCATTTTTCAGAAGAATAGCTCCTTTATCTAAGTCATAACCTTTATCTAAGAGGGATTTAATTAGAGTTAAATTTTTACGACCATCAAGAATTTTAATATTGTTTATCTTGCTTTTGATTTCTAAGAGCTCAGCAAAATGATTGCAGAATGGGCATTCTCCATCATAAATAAAGGTATAGTAGGAAGTCATTAGAGAAAAACAGTTTTAATAGTATTAAGATACGCCGACAAAAGAGTAATGCATCGATAATAAAACAAAAAATAAAAATTTTGTGGATTTCTAATAAAGGGATTGCCAAAAGATTTTCATAATTACGAAGAAATGTCTCAATATAAGCATATTTTTCATAAAAATCTGTATGCTTACTCGGAGATATTATGTTTTAAAATCATGAATTTATTAGCTTCTTTTGCTTTAGGTGGTTTCAATCCTTGGGCAGCAGGCTTTGGAATTGGTTCTTTAGTCCTTTTTGGCCTTGTTGGTCTTGTTGCTGGTCCAAACCTCAAGAATTTTGACCCTGATGCATAAATCATCAAATTTAATATAGATTTTTAAAAGACTCATTTGAGTCTTTTTTTATGCGCTTTTTGAAATTTATTTTTAGAATCAAAAAAATTATATTCTGCTAAAGAAATGTTGTTCAATCCTTTTTTTCCATTTACTTTTTTGAAGATCTCTTCTCTAAAAGCCACTATTGTTTTGTTGTCAATACTATTAATTAAATCGAATTTGCTTAGATTAAAAGGGGGGCTGATAGGTGGTCTTTTTGCCTTAATACTAATATCAGGAATTTTTGCCTCTAGTACTATAGCTTTAGGATCTTTAGTTTACGCCTATCGATTAAAGAAGAAGTCTAATCTTGATGATAATCAAATGCAGGATTTAGAAACTGTTAATGTTTGATTTTTTTTGAATTTAAATAAATTGGATAACCTAAAATGGAGTTCCAGGTACAAAATGTAAGACTAAAAATCCAAAACCAGCAGCAAAGATTATTGACACTGCGATAATAAGAAGACCCGAGGCCATTCCCCCTTCTTTAAAAGCCATATAGTTAGTTATTTTAAATTAATAATAGAACATATTTGTTTTTAGGTAATAGTTTTAATTACTCATATATCATCCAAATTTATTATTAATGGTGAATAAAAGTAAAAATATGGAAGTTAATGAGATGACAAATCCAAATATTATTAATGGTTTAGATTTAACGTTTTTTTCTTCTTTGGGGCTAATTTTAGAAGATACTACGTTGCTATTTTTTTTAGAGAGAAGATTTGGAAAAAGTTTAATCACGATAAATTTAAGATCTAAGCAAATTACCCTAAAGTTTTAAATAAATCTTTATGGTAATCAACAACATTTTGACAACTTATTACAGGTGTAAATTCCATATGAATACCAAATTGAGCTCTCCATGGAGCAAAATGCTCAAAAATTTCTTTATCACTATTTGCCTTACATAAACAAACTACCCTTCCTTCTCCTGGAGCATGCACTCTAAATAACATCTCAAATTTGTCTGTTTTATCTGATTTCGCAATTTGACCATTTTCCCATGCCTCCACAAATAATTTATAAGCTTTAACTTGATTCTCAATATCTGGGAATTGGCAGTCAGCAAGAAATAATTGCATTTGATTATTCATTTAATTTTACTTATTATCGCTCAAATTGTTATTTATTAATAGTACTGTTTGAATTTGAAGATTAGAAAAAAAATATTTTTT
>QCMJ01000063.1 GCA_003213855.1 Prochlorococcus sp. AG-418-O03 | reverse complement strand
TCAAATAAATTTTGGACTTAATGATGGAGAAAAATTAGCTATTGTTGGCCCCTCAGGTTCTGGTAAATCAACCATATTAAAAATACTAGCAGGACTCATTTTACCTACCAAAGGAGAATTAAGAATATTTGGTGAGAAGCAAACATATTTGAGATTAGATCAAAATAATCCTCCTGATGTAAGACTAGTTTTTCAGAACCCGGCTTTGTTAGGATCTCTAACTATTGAAGAAAATGTAGGTTTTCTCCTTAAGAGAAATAAAAACCTATCTAAAAAATTAATTCATGAAATAGTATGTGAATGCTTAGCTGAGGTAGGATTATTTAATGTTGAGAATAAACTTCCAAATGAATTAAGCGGAGGCATGCAAAAAAGAGTAAGTTTTGCTAGAGCATTAATTACTGATCAAACTCTCAATGCAAAGTCTAAACCCTTATTACTTTTTGATGAACCAACCGCTGGCCTTGATCCAATTGCCTCATCAAGAATTGAAGATTTAATTAATAAGACAAATGATAAAGCTAGCGGATCATCTATTGTGGTTAGCCATGTTCTTAGTACTATAGAAAGGACTTCGGATAAAGTTTTAATGCTTTATGGCGGCAAATTCAGATGGGCAGGCTCGATTGATGAATTCAAAAAGACTAAAGATCCCTATGTATTTCAATTTAGGAATGGAAAACTAGATGGTCCCATGCAACCCAAAGACATTTAGAAATTATGCGTAGAAGCTTACGAGACTCAATAGTTGGTTTTTCCTTATTAGGAGGAATTTTAATATTCACATTTTTTTCTTTTTGGCTAAGAGGAGTGAGATTGTCTTCAAAAAATTGGTACCTCTTCGCTGAATTCAATAACGCAAGTGGTTTATCAAAAAAATCTCCAGTTACTTACAGAGGAATCTTAGTTGGATCAATAGAAGATATCTTGTTCACTAATGAATCAATTAAAGCAAAAATAGTTTTAAATAATCCTGAAATTATTCTTCCAAGGCCTGCATTTGCAAGGGTAGTAACAAATTCTTTCCTTGGGGGAGATGTACAAGTTGCTTTAGAAACTAGTGATAAGACAATTCCAAAAAACATTGCAAAACCTATATCAGAAAAATGTGATACAAAATTAATTATTTGTCAGGGAGACACTATCACAGGTAAACAATTATCAAGTCTCTCAAATATTACTAACAGAATAAGTCAACTTTTAAAAGACACAAATCAAGAAAACTTAATTGAAAACATCGTTAACTCAATTGACCAATTTGACAGAACACAAGAAAATCTTGATGAATTAATTTACTTATCGAAACAAGAACTACAAAGAGTTGAACCTCTAATAAAAGAAATTACAATTGCTGCTAATCATTTAAATAATATATTGTCTACTATTGATGACAAAGAAACCCTTAATGACATTAAACTAACAATTAATGCTGCTAGGTCTATCTCAACCAAAATAGATGATATTAGCGATGATTTTGAAAAATTAACACAAGATAAAGAATTAACTAAATCCATAAGAGATTTAACGATTGGACTTTCAAAATTCCTTAACGAAATTTATCCATAAGAAATATTTAGAATTCATTGATAGCATTTAAAGCCATAGCTGCGATTGCTTTATCTGTAGCTTTTGGCAATTGGACGTATTTCCCTTGAGCAGCCTCTGCTAACTCTTTACCAAATCCACTTGCTATAAATTTTCTTTCTGTATCAATTACTAAGAGTTTTATACCGAGCATGGGATATTTTGCAGCGATATCTAAAACCTCTTGTTTTAAATTGAGATTTTCATTATCTTTTCCCTCAACCTCATTTTGTCCTAAAGATAATCCTAATGGAACATTTCCTCTTCCATCGGTAATTCCAACAACAATAACTTGACCAATATCTCCAGTAGAGAGAGCATTTTTTGCTACTTTTGCTGATTGCGTTAGTCCATGAGCTAAAGGCGATCCACCTCCGCAAGGCATTGTTTCTAGCCTTCTTTTCGCTGCAGTTATTGATCTTGTTGGAGGCAAAAGAACTTCTGCCTGATTACCTCTAAAGGGAATTAGGGCAACTTCATCTCTATTCTCATATGCCTCGGTCAAAAGTCTGATAACTGCACCTTTAGCACTTTGCATTCTATTAAGAGCCATAGAGCCACTAGCATCAACAAGAAAAATGACTAAAGCACCCGCCTTTTTTTGGAGAAGCTTTGCCCTAAAATCATTCTCTTCAATAACTATTGATTTATTAGGATTCCTTAATCTTCGTGATTTTTGATAAGGAGCTGCAGCTCGCAAAGTCGCATCTACCGCAATTCTTTTTACTTTACCTCTTGGAATTATAGGTTTCACATACCTTCCTCTACTATCACTGAATATTACTGATCTACTTCCACTATTTCCTGCTTTTGCTTTGGCTGATGAAAAAAGCAACAAATCAGGATCAACCATACATGCCTCAGGATCTAAAATGAATTCTTCAGGTATTTCGGGAGTAGATTCTT
>QCMJ01000062.1 GCA_003213855.1 Prochlorococcus sp. AG-418-O03 | reverse complement strand
GATGTAAACAAGCTTATTAAGACTCCAATACCTAATGTTGCAGCAAAACCTTTCACAAAATTTGTTCCTAATAGAAACAATACAAAACAACTTAGAAGAGTTGTAATGTGGCCATCAACTATGGATGAATTAGCTCTTTGAAAACCACTATCAATAGATCTTGTAAGAGTATTACCATCATATAATTCTTCTCTAATTCTCTCAAATATTAGAATATTTGCATCAACAGCCATACCAATGCTAAGTATAAGTCCAGATATTCCAGGTAAAGTTAAAGTTACAGGAATCAAAGAATATAGGGCTAAGTTAAAGAAACCATAAAGTACTAGAGAAAGAACTGAAACAAAACCTAAAATTCTATAGTTAAAAATCATAAATATACCAACAAAAATTAATCCACTGATAGCTGCATAAAAACTTTTTAAAATATTATTGGATCCCAAAAGAGCTCCTATAGTATTAGTTTCTACTATTTCAATTGGCAATGGCAATGAACCCCCTTTGAGTTGAACTTCTAATTCTCTAGCATTTTCAGCACTAAAATTACCGCTTATTGTTGCTGATCCACCTGTAATCCCAGTAATAGCAAACTGATTACCGACACTGGCTTCACTTATTGATTCTCCATCAAGAATGATAGCCAATAGTTGATTAGTGCCAGCAATTGACTTTGTAATTTCTGCAAACTTTTCACCTCCTGAATTACTAAAAGTTAATAAAACTTCCCAATTACTATTTGTTTGTTCTTGTCTCCTTCCTGCGTTAATAAGATCCTTACCAGATAAATCTGTTTTAATAAATAAATTTGTAATTTCCTTATCAACATACTTTTTGAGTTCAATTAAATTCCCATATAAATCATTACTAGTAGATGAGAAATTTAATTCTTGCTCTATCTCATTAAGATCATCTTGAATATCTTTTAAGAAGATAACATCATTTTGACTTTTTTCTGCAGAAGAATATTGTTCAATTAATTCTTTGATAATCGATCTCTGTATTTGCAGGTTTTTAAAATCTGAAGATGTTCCCTCTTTTTGGGTTCTAAATTCTAATAAAGCAGTCTTACCTAATACCCTTGAAGCAACTAATGGATTTTGTTCTCCAGGTAATTCTAAAATCAATTGATCTCCACCTAGGGTTTGCAAGTTAGATTCGGAAACCCCTAAATTGTTAACGCGTTTATCTATAACCGAATTAACTGCTTCAAGTTCATCCCTTGTTACATTACCTTCCTCTTTAATAATTTGTAGTGTAAGTTGAGAACCACCTTGTAAATCCAATCCCAACTTTAGGGGGTAATTAATTAATAGATAAACAGATAAAGTAAGTAGAAATATAATAAAAAAAAGCCAACCTTGCCTTCTTTTCATTGCTTATATACTCCCACTAATTAAATCTTCAACTTTTTCAACTATTTGATGTGGCTGGATTATTGTCAAATTCTCAAGATTTCCGTTATAAGGAGTTGGAATGTCCTGGCTAGATAATCTAATTGGTCTTGCATCAAGATCATCGAAACAATCTTCTGTTATCAAGGCAATTAATTCTGCACCAATACCTCCAGTCTTCATGCATTCTTCAACAATAATTACTTTATTTGTTTTTCTTATTGATTTTGAAATAGTTTCCATATCAAATGGTTTTAAACTTATTAAATCGATTAACTCAACATCTATTCCTTTTTTTTCTAATTCTTCAACAGCTTTAAGGCAGTGATGTCTCATTCTTGAATAAGTCAGTATGGTAATATCTTTACCTTCTTTTACAACGTCAGCCTGATCTAAAGCGCAAGTATAATCACCCTCAGGTAATTCTTCAGACAAGTTGTATAGAAGAACATGTTCGAAAAATAGAACCGGATTATCATCTCTTATAGCTGCTTTCATTAAACCTTTAGCATTTGTGGGTGTACTGCATGCAACAATCTTTATACCAGGAACTGCATGAAAATATGCTTCAAGTCTTTGACTGTGTTCAGCACCAAGTTGACGGCCAACTCCTCCAGGACCTCGAACTACTGCTGGAATTTTATAATTTCCTCCGCTTGTATACCTAAGCATTCCCATATTATTTGATATTTGATTAAAAGCTAAAAGCAAAAAACCCATATTCATTCCTTCTACTATTGGTCTTAACCCAGTCATTGCTGCACCCACAGCCATACCCGTAAAACTATTCTCTGCAATTGGAGTATCTAAGACTCTTAACTCTCCATATTTTTCATACAAATCCTTAGTTACCTTATAAGATCCTCCATATTGACCAACATCTTCCCCCATAACACAAACATTTACATCACTTGCCATTTCTTCATCAATTGCCTCTTTCAAAGCATTAAATAATAATGTTCCAGCCACAATTAATTACCTAATTAATCACATATATAATCCTACCACTTTGATTAAATCAACCTCCTTCAGCAAAGGTTATAAGTAGTAATATTGACAAAATCATTCCTGGTGAAAGCAAAAGTATTAAAAGTCCTAGGTCATGTAAAG
>QCMJ01000061.1 GCA_003213855.1 Prochlorococcus sp. AG-418-O03 | reverse complement strand
ACACCAAAAGAAATTGCCAAACCGGCGAATCCAAGATTTATTATAAAAATTCTTAAATCTGCAAAAATTCCTATCTTATTTTTTTCCTTCGGATTATCTTTTTGTTCAAGAATTTCCTCAGTATCTGAAAGACCTAAAGTTCTACCAAGAAAAATAAATATACTACCCAAGATTGAAGAGGATAAAAGACCCATTGTTGCCATAGCCAAACCAAGATCTAAACCATTCGGGAAACCCAGTTTATTAAAACTTTCGCCGATTATCGATGCAGCGCCATGACCGCCCTCAAAACCGACCTCTATTAAACATCCCATTAGAGGATTTGTATCCATAGATGGAGGCAGAAAATATCTAACAACTAAACCACCAACAAAAAACTGTCCGAAACCTAGGGAAAGAGCTAATAGAAATTGATTAAAAATCGGTTTAACTAAACCATTTATATTCGGAATAGGTCTTCCCATCATTAAAGTTGCGAAGACTAATGATAAAAGGGGAGTAGGAAAATTACTCCAAACATTGATTGTTTCTTTTGGTAAAAAGTGTATCGCTCCAAATGGGCCTATAGATATACCTAAAATTCCTGATATTACTGCTATCGGTAAGCCAAACCTCTCAAGTTGTACAGCTAATTTTAATTTCCTCCCAAAAATCAACAAAAAAAATATTAATAACAATCCAAAAATACTTATTAAAAGAGAATTTGAAACAACATCTTTGTTCTGTAAAGAAAAAATATTCAATGATTTCAAAAACATATAATTCTAAATCTAAATTAATAAACAAAATTTTTCAAATAAAAAAGGCTCCTGTAAGAGGAGCCTTTTGATATAAGTAATTAAATTTAAGAATTAATCTTTAAGAGTAACTGTTGCACTATCAATATTACTGATAGCATTTGTAACTCTCTTGAAGTCAAAGCCTAGTGCTCTTAAAGCATGCCATAGATGGCCTTGAATAAAGAAAAATCCGAAATAGTAATGAACATTAGCTAACCACGCCCTTGAAGTGTACTCACCATCAGGAAGATCAACAGTATCTACCCAATAAGGGGAAATACTAAATTTCAATTCTAGTGGTTCACCAAAGAATTCAGTTGGATAAACTGTTGTGTTAGCTGCACTCCAGAAGGCTGCAATAATAGCCATCCAGCCTATTCCAGCTAATGACCATGAGAGAACAGCTTCTGCTGAGAGAAGACCTTTACCTTTGAATTTGGTATATTCACCAACTTGCTTAGTAGCAATATGCCAAGCACCACCAGTAATCTCAACAAAAGCTAGGAAAGCATGACCTCCCATTACTTCTTCAAGACTATCAATAGTCAAAAAGTCTGTCTGATGATTCCAAATTTTGGCCAAATTTAATTCATACTCAACCTGTCTTACAGAACCGATAGCTGGATCATAAATTCCATGCACTCTTGCCCATTCGACAAAAGCAATAACTGCGAAACCAAGAATAATTAGATGGTGACCAAGAATAAATGTCAATTTGTCTGGATTATCCCATTCAATATTGAATTTTCTGGCTCTTGCTACATCAGAATCTTCTAGATTCCCAGGAAGAAGTAAAGAATGTAAAAGTCCCCCGGCTGCTAAAACCATAGAAGAGACTAAGTGAACTATTGCTATCGCTAGAACAGGTTTAGTATCTCCCATAGCAACACCATTAGCATCGAACCCTATTCCAAGAGTTGCTAAATGTGGAAGAACGATTAGGGGTTGATGACCCATTGGGACGCTTGGGTCAAATCGTGAAAGTTCAAAGAGGGTGAATGCACCCGCCCAGAAAACAATTAATCCTGCATGAGCTACATGAGCAGCAATAAATTTTCCTGAGCGATTCGCTACACCTGAATTACCAGCCCACCATCCATAGGTAGTATCTGGATTTCCATAGGTTTGCATTTAGGAATTGATTAGCTTAAACGTTTTGAGAATACTTTATATTTCACCAAACAGTTGAATTAATAACAAAATTGTAAAGGTTAGTAATCCTAAGTAATTACTAAACAAAAAATCTTCATAAGGCAACCCAAGAGCAAAGAAGGTAGATTTAATGAAGGAAAATTATTCTCAGAGATATAAGTTTCATAAAATAAACCATTATTTTCTAATTCAAAAAATTTAAATAAATTTCATTTTGCTGACATTAAACGATGTTTTGTTTCATTAAACCATCCTATTTATTGCCTCATTCTCAAACGATTATTAAATATGAGATAAGACATCTAATATTATGACTACTTCTCAACAGTCTTCTAGAAAATTTTCACTAGAAATGAAATCTGAAGTTCATTACAAAAAAGCTGCAAAATCTTACAGAAAATCAAAACAATATATAAATATGATTAACTTATATCCAACTTTACAAAACACTCTAATTGATTGTAAAGATGAGAACCTAATAGAATAAAATTTTTAATTTTTTTCCAAATTAATCAAAAAAATATATTAGTTTTTAGGCTGCGATATTAAAGTTTTCTTCAGAATAAAATTTATT
>QCMJ01000060.1 GCA_003213855.1 Prochlorococcus sp. AG-418-O03 | reverse complement strand
GCGTATTTCCTACAAGTTTCGTTGAAGAAAATGGACAGCTCATTGGAGACTATGGTCAGAGATCAATAGGGAGGATCACTTCAGCTGATGCAAGTTTATGGTGGCCCATTTTATGTTGGTATTATGTCAATAAAAGCGGTGATTATGCCTTCGGGAAAAGTCAAAGCGTACAAAGAGGCATTCAACTTCTACTAGATCTAGTTCTACATCCAACATTTGAGGGAACTCCAGTACTTTTTGTCCCAGATTGCGCATTTATGATTGATAGACCTATGGATGTATGGGGAGCACCCCTAGAAGTTGAAGTTTTACTTCATGGATGTTTAAAAAGTTGTATTAACTTAATGGAATTAAGTAGAGCAGATCATGTTAGTAGACTTCTAGACCAAAGACTTATTCTTACAAATCACTGGGTTAAGGATTTAGGAAGTTTTCTTTTAAAGCATTATTGGGTTACCAGCCAAACGATGCAAATTTTAAGAAGAAGGCCAACTGAGCAGTATGGTGATGATCAACACTTCAACGAATTTAACGTTCAACCTCAAGTAGTTCCCTCATGGCTACAAGATTGGTTAGAGAATAGAGGTGGTTACTTAATAGGAAATATTAGGACAGGAAGGCCTGACTTTCGATTTTACAGTTTAGGCAATTCTTTAGCATGTATATTCGGAGTACTTCCTCCGGAAGAGCAAAGAGCTTTATTTAGATTAGTTTTACATAACAGACAGCATTTGATGGCTCAAATGCCTATGAGAATTTGTCATCCTCATATGGATGTCGAAGAATGGCAAAATAAAACTGGATCTGATCCAAAGAATTGGCCTTGGAGTTACCATAACGGTGGTCATTGGCCAAGTTTACTTTGGTTTTTTGGTACAGCTGTCCTATTGCATCAAAAACATTATGGTTCTGACGATGTGATTCTCATGGAAGAAATGAAATCTTTAATAGAGGAATCATATTGGTGTCAGCTTAATCAATTGCCTAAGCAAGAATGGGCAGAATATTTTGATGGTCCTACAGGTACTTGGGTTGGGCAACAATCAAGAACATATCAAACTTGGACAATTGTTGGATTTTTATTGATGAATCATTTTTTAAGAAATGAGTATAACGATCTAGATATGTTTACAATTTAAGCCTAAAATAGTCCTAAGGTTAGTGATTTATCAATTGGCAAACATGCCCCAATACCAAGATATATTGTTAGAAAAGTTCCGAATAAGAAAACAGACATTGCTATTGGTCTTCTAAATGGATTAGAAAATTTATTGACGTTTTCTATAAAGGGTAAAATCATTAATCCCAGTGGAATTAATGTTTGAAGTGCAATACCCAAAAGTTTATTAGGAACGACTCTAAGTATTTGAAAAACTGGATAGAGGTACCATTCAGGAAGTATTTCAAGGGGTGTTGCGAAGGGATTAGCTTTGTCCCCCAACATTGCAGGATCAAGAACTGCTAATCCAACTACGCAGGCAATAGTTCCTAAGATAACTACAGGGAAGATATATAGTAAATCATTTGGCCAAGCTGGTTCACCATAATAATTATGACCCATACCTTTAGCTAACTTTGCTCTCAATTTTGGGTCAGATAGATCTGGTTTTTTTAACGTAGACATATTTAGAACTAATAATGGTTTAAGTATAAGAGTTTATAGAGGACCTGAAATACCCTGTTTACGAATCATTAAAAAGTGCATCAACATGAAGACTGCTAATGACCATGGCAATACAAAAGTGTGAAGACTATAAAATCTTGTTAAAGTTGATTGTCCAACGCTTTCTCCACCTCTAAGTAGTTCAACCATAAAGTCACCGATTATGGGTATTGCAGCAGGAACACCTGAGACAATCTTAACTGCCCAATAACCTACCTGATCCCAAGGTAAGGAGTATCCTGTCACTCCAAAAGCGACAGTAATGACTGCCATGACAACACCCGTAACCCAAGTTAATTCTCTTGGCCTTTTAAAACCTCCGGTAAGATAAACCCTAAAGACATGAAGGATTAACATCAAAACCATCATTGATGCACTCCATCTATGCACGGATCTTATTAACCATCCAAAACTTACATCGGTCATTAAATAACTGACTGAACTATAAGCTTGTGTGACTGTTGGCTTATAGTAAAAAGTCATTGCAAAACCTGTTGCAAATTGAATTAGGAAGCATACTAAAGTTATGCCACCTAAACAATAAAAAATATTTACGTGAGGGGGTACGTACTTGGAAGTAACGTCGTCAGTTATGTCTTGGATTTCAAGTCTTTCTTGAAACCAGTCATAAACAGATGAAGAATTCGCCATCCAAAAAAAAATTAGCTTTGATATAAAGAGCTTACTTAAAATTCTTATACTTGGTGTTAACACTTAACCCAATGAATTCATCTTTTAACAAACTTTTAACATTCAAAACTTTGATCACTGCATCAATGATCATCGTTTTTTCTATCAATTTTTTGTTGATGGAAAGAGTAGAAGCTCTCAGTGATAGCAGGCAA
>QCMJ01000059.1 GCA_003213855.1 Prochlorococcus sp. AG-418-O03 | reverse complement strand
ATACTTTTCAACTTGGTCAAGTAAGTTTAGATCGTGTGGAAGAAATTTTTCAGAACAACCCCAATATTGTAGATAGAGCAGAAACTAAATTTTTAAAAAGAAAGGTTAAAGGATTCTTAGAAGCAAAAAATTTAACAATAAAATATCCAGGATCAAAATTCAACTCATTAAATAATCTCAATTTTAAAATTCATCCTGGAGAACTTATTGCAATAGTTGGCCCAGTAGGTTGTGGCAAGACGACACTAGCAAAGTCTCTAGGACGGACTATTGAAATTCCAGACAATCAATTATTTTTAGATGAGATTGATGTAAAAACATTAAAATTAAGCGATCTTAGAAAAAATATTTCTATAGTTCCTCAAGAAGCATTCTTATTTACTTCTACAATTTCAGAAAACCTAAGTTTTGGAGAACCAAAAGCTTCTAACAATTTAGTTAAAGAAAGCGCTACAAAAGCTGGATTAATTGATGATATCAATAGTTTTCCACAAAGGTTTAAAACTATTGTTGGTGAAAGAGGTATCACATTAAGTGGTGGGCAAAGGCAAAGAACTGCACTAGGAAGAGCGCTACTTGTTAATTCTCCTATAGTTGTTCTTGATGATGCTTTAGCAAGCGTTGATAATAAAACAGCAGCAAGAATAATAGATGAAATGAGTGATAGAAGTAATAAAACAATCATAATGATTAGTCACCAACTTTCTGTTGCAGCTACATGTGATAGGGTTTTAGTAATGGATAAAGGAGAAATAGTACAAGAAGGTTCTCATAAAAATTTAGTAAAAGTAAATGGGCTATATAAACAACTTTGGGAAAGAGAACTAGCTACCAAAATTGTTAAGAGCTAAAAGTAATTTTTATACCTATAATAGATAGATTTAAATTATGTTTAAATTTCTGAAAAATATTATGAATAAAGAGGATGTAAATTTAACTAATGATTCTTATTCATTACATAGAATATTAAAAACAGATATCAAAAAAAATCCTAGTGTAGAAGAAGATGAAATAATTTTTGGATGTGGTTGTTTCTGGGGGACTGAAAAATGTTTTTGGAAACTTCCTGGAGTTGTCACAACTTCTGTAGGTTATGCTGGAGGTAAAAAAAACAATCCAACTTATTATGAAGTATGTTCTGGCTTAACTGGTCATTCAGAAGTTGTAAGAGTTATATGGGATAAAAGGGAAATAGACATAAGTGATTTACTAAAAATGTTTTGGGAATGCCATGACCCTACTCAAAAAAACAGGCAAGGTAATGATATGGGGACACAATATAGATCAGCAATATATTACAAAAATGAAAATAATATTAAAACCATATTAGCAAGTAAGGAACAATATCAAATGGAACTAAGCAATAAAAATCTTGGTTTAATTGAAACGGAAATAAAAAAGATTGATTCATATTTTTATGCGGAACAATACCATCAACAATATCTTGCATCACTTGGAAGCAGACAGTATTGTTCAGCTTCACCTACAAAAGTTAAGTTAGGAGTTTTTACTGGAAGCAACTATAAATTAAAAAACCATATATGGGAAAACTTTAATTGGGAAGTTGACAAGTGTGTATTGAGATCTGATAACAATCCGATAAAGAATAACATTTAAATCAATCTAATCTTTATAGTAAAGACACGGGGCGTAGCGCAGTTTGGTAGCGCACCACTTTGGGGTAGTGGGGGTCGTGGGTTCAAATCCCGCCGTTCCGATCACTTATCGTCTTCATTTATAAGAGATTTGTATAGTTTATATGAACTTATGCCTACTGCTATAAATGTAAAAGAAGAAAAAAAAGCTAAAACCAATATAGTAAGATTTGAAACTTCCACTTCACCTAATTGGAAAGATATAAAAATGTTCATTAGAAAGAATTTTTTTTAAAACCTTAACACAATTGCAAAAAATTTTTTTTCATCTAATTATAAATTCAAAAGAATTACAACCCCAAAAATAAATCGATAGATGATAAATATTTTCAACCCATTAGAAGAAAAATATTTTAATAAGAAATCTATTGCTAATAAAGAGGACAAAAATGTCGTAGTAAGACCAAGAAAAAGAGGGAGGAAACCTAATGAAAATAAATCATTAAAAGAAGAAATAAACTCAACAATCCCAGCAAGAGAAATAGCTGGCATCCCTAAAAGAAAAGAAAATTTGACTGCGTCGACTCTTTCCCATCCTGATATTAAAGCGCTAGAAATAGTGACCCCCGATCTTGAAACACCAGGAAAAATTGCAAACGCTTGAAAGAAACCAATAAAAAAACTATTTGAATAATTATGGTTTTTGATATTAATAGAACCTCTTTTCGAGCTATCTGCCAAGTACATAAAAAAAGCCATTAGAAATGAGACCAATGCTATTGATAAATTAGAACGAAGAAAGTTTTCAAAGAAAGAAGGTATAAATATTTTTATACTCCCACCAAGTAAAACAATTGGCAAAGTACCAATCAAAATAGATCTTAATAATCTTTCATGTAGGAGATATTCAAGAAATTTTTTGGAAGATTGACTTCTGAAATTAAAAATATCATTCCTAAAATACCAAGCTATGGCAAGAACACT
>QCMJ01000058.1 GCA_003213855.1 Prochlorococcus sp. AG-418-O03 | reverse complement strand
CTTTACTGTTTCCCTCTCACTTTGTGTACGAAATCGGTTAGAACATCTAAAACGTTCTTAAAAATATGGTTTCCTCCATTCAAGGTCTTGCTCCAATAACAAACCCATTAAATAGTGTCTTAATAGAAAAGAAACTAATAAATGTTGATCAAAAGTTCATTCAACTTGTTTCTTTGGCAGAAGGTTTACCTCGTACAGAAGTTATTGAGAGTGGAAGGAATTATTGGAGAGGAGTTTGTAGAAGCTTGATTTTTAGATTTCCTGATGACCTTGAAATTTTAAAGCTTGATGTAAGAAGTTATGTAGATAGATCTAAAGGAATTATTCAGATAAGATCTGCAGCAAGATTAGGTCAATCAGATTTAGGCGTTAATCTTAGAAGAGTGGAATACTTGTTTAATCAATTAGAAAAATTTTAGTTATTCTATTTTTTATAAATTTAAGGTTCTTTTTACTAAATAGTTGTGCTTTAATTCATAAGAATATTTGAAATGCCATGGTAAAGATAATCTTAGTTGGAATTATTATAGCGCTTGTATATTCTCAACCTGACCTTCGTCTTACGGTCGCTGATTGGTTAAAAGCAGCTTCTGATTTTCTTATTGAATCAGTACAAGTAAAACCTTGAATTAATTTTTAATTAAGCATTAAATTAGACCTGAAACAGTAATCATTTGTTTAATGCAAATAGCTATGAAAATAAATATTATTATCCTACTTAAAATGTATTTCACTTAAACAAATAAATAGTTTTAGGAACATAATAGAAAATTTTTTGAAATTTTTGAATAGTCAACGATAATAAGGAATATGAAGCTTAGATTGTTTGAGTTCTATTTTATTAAAGACTATTTAAGGCCTTGGTTTGGTCTTATTTATTCTTTATTCTTTCTGTTTTTTTTAGGTGCAATTGGCTATCGAATAACAGAAGGATGGGAATGGAGTGATTGCTTATGGATGGTTCTAATCACAATAACCACTATTGGTTTTGGAGAAGTTCAACCTTTAAGTCCTGAAGGCAGAATCGTTACTGTTTTAGTAATCGTTGGCGGATTGATCTTTATTCAATTTACCTTTCAAAAAGCTGTTAGATTATTCGAATCCGGCTATTTTCAAAGAGTAAACGAATTACGTTTTAAAAGACTTCTTAGAAAAATGGAAAATCATGTAATTTTGTGCGGATATGGGAGGGTAGGTCAGGAAATATCTAACCAAATAAAAACGCAAAATATTCCAATTATTGTGGTTGAGAGCGATGAAGATAGAAAAAAGATTGCGGAAGAAAATGGTTTAGAAGTTCTTTGTGCTGACGCTACTCTTGATGAGACTTTAAAACTAGCAGGATTAGAAAAATGCAAAAGTTTGGTTGTTACTTTGCCCAATGATGCTGCTAATTTATATGTCGTTTTAAGTGCTAAAGGTATAAGAAGTTCAATTAGAGTAATTGCAAGAGCAGGAACTGAAGAAGCCGCAAGTAAATTGAGATTAGCCGGGGCAAGTATAGTTGTAAGTCCTTACATCGCCGCAGGAAGAGCAATGGCCTCTATGGCTTTAAGGCCAATAGCCATAGATTTTCTAGACCTTTTAGCAGGAAGTGAATGTGAAATTGAAGAATTTGAATTAAGTAATGATATTAGTCTTTTTGAAACTGCAGAGAAAAGATCACTTTCTGAACTTGGAATAGGTAAAAAGAGTGGTGCAAAAATTTTAGCTATTAAAGAAAATGAAAAGTTGTTCACTAATCCTGGCGGTAATTTCATACTTCAGCCAGGTCAAGTATTAATAGCATTTGGTAGTAAAGAACAACTAAATATTTTGAACGGACTATTAGGAAATCTTGTTGTAGCAGTAGAGCTATTAAAATAGATAGATCGAGATTAAGTATTAATAGCTAAATTAGTTGTGAGTGAAATAAATCAAATGAAAATATTACTTTTATTTCATATAATTAACCACCTGTACAAAAACGAACCGAATCAGCGGTTGGTGAGCCAGTAGCTTTAATTTCTTCAACACATTCATTAAAGAAATTTGATTCTTTTTTTAATGAGCAAAAGCCTACAGCTATAGCTACTAATGCAACAGCAGATACAACTTTTGAACCTAATTGAATAACTCCATAAGCGAGCATTGCTTTATTCTTTATAGTATCTTTTTTAGTATCTTTTTTTACAGCCATTTTTTAATCCAAAAGTATTAATTTAAACTCTAGATTAATATTTAAATAATTTCCTTAACCCTTACTTAATAAAGTTTTAATTACATTCAATCTAGAATATAAATCTATTCGCTTCTTTTTTATGTCTAGCTTAGTAACCTCTATTTTTACATTCAAAATTGAAAGTACTTTCGAAGAATGGGCAGCAATATTTGATAGTGCAGAAGCTGATAAAAGACATTCTGAATTTCTTATTAAGCCACTATTTAGAGGTGTAAGCAAAAAAGATCCTCAAAAAGTTATTGTCATTCATCAGGCTCCAGAAGGTAATGTTCAAAAGTTTGTTGAAGCTAATGGTGATTGGATGGCAACCCATAGAGTCGATCTTTCAACTATGGAAGAATCTTCTTGGACTTATGCAGAATCA
>QCMJ01000057.1 GCA_003213855.1 Prochlorococcus sp. AG-418-O03 | reverse complement strand
CAGGGAAAGTTTATTTCGCTAATGAAAAAAATGACATTATTTCTTTAAATAAATCTAAATTAAGAAAAATAAGAAGACAAATTGGAATGATTTTCCAGGAATTTGCTTTGGTAGAAAGATTGAGTGTAATGGAAAATGTCCTTTCCGGCAGATTAGGTTACGTAGGATTTTGGAATAGTTTTTTCAGGAAATTTCCTCAAAAAGATATTGAAGAAGCATTCCGTCTGCTTCAAAGAATTGGACTAGAGCATATGCTTGATAAAAGAGCCGATGAATTGTCAGGAGGGCAGAGGCAAAGAGTAGGAATTGCTAGAGCTTTGATACAAAATCCAATGTTACTTTTAGTAGATGAACCTACAGCTAGTTTAGATCCCAAAAATTCCAGGCAAATTATGCGATTAATATGCGAGTTATGTAAGGAAAGAAATCTTGCTGCGATTATAAATATTCATGATGTTTTTCTTGCTCAGAATTTTGCAGAAAGAATAATAGGTTTAAAAGCTGGAGAAATTGTTTACGATGGCAAGCCAAGTGGCTTATCAGAGACAATACTTACAAAAATATATGGAGAAGAAGACTGGTCTAAAACTGTAGCAAATTAGGAATATATTAAATGAATGATAAGAAAGTAATTTGGAAAAGAAAACCGTTAATAAAAAATAGGTTATTAAGAATTGGATTAATTTTGCTAATTAGTACTTACTTATTATCTGTTTTCCTAACTACCGAAATTGATTGGCAAAGAATTCTTGAAGGGATCCCAAGGGGTAAAAATTTTATATTTGCTTTTTTCCCTCCAGATTTTATAACTAGATCTGATGAGATTTTGGCAGGCATTTTTGAAAGTCTATGGATGACTATTGTTGCAACTATTGTGGGGATACTTATTTCTATACCTGTATCCTTAGGGGCGGCTAAAAACATAGCTCCTAAATTTGTTTATTTCTTATCAAGAGGAGTTATCACATTGTCGAGGAGTTTTCAGGAAGTTATCCTAGCAATATTTTTTGTCAAGTTAATGGGTTTTGGACCTTTTGCTGGGATGGTAACTCTGAGTTTATCGACAATAGGGTTTTTCGCTAAATTATTATCTGAAGATATTGAAGACATAAATAAATCCCAAGCTGAAGCAATCAAATCTACTGGCAGCAGTTGGTTTCAATGGGTTAATTATGGTGTCCAGCCTCAAGTTATGCCAAGATTTATTGGATTATCTTTATACAGATTGGATATTAATTTTAGAGAGTCTGCGGTAATTGGAATTGTTGGGGGAGGAGGTATTGGTTCTACCTTAAATACAGCTTTTGATAGATATGAATTTGAGACTGCAGCGGCTGTTCTTATCGTAATTATTTCTATCGTGATGATTGTTGAATATACATCTAGTCATCTCAGGAAATTAATAAAGTAATGCCAATAATAAAACAAAAGGATTACAAAACCTGGAAAAAATTTGATCGAAAAAGAGATTTACAAAACTGGCTTTGTTGGTTCTTAGGTACTTTAATTTTTAGCTTTTGTTTCGGTCTGATTAGTAGTAAAACAATCTGGTTTTATGTATTTGATTCACATAATGAGGCTTTAGATCTTTTAGGTAGGATGTTTCCTCCAGAAACTAATTATTTCTTAACTTTAATAAAACCTATTTGGGATACTTTAAATATCGCGACTATTGGTACAACGATTGGAACTTTAATTGCAATACCATTAGCTTTTTTATCCGCAAACAATACTACCCCAAGTAAAAAGTTTTTAAGACCTTTAGCCTTATTTTGCATAGTTTCAAGCAGATCAATTAATTCAGTAATCTGGGCATTACTTCTTGTTGCAGTTGTCGGTCCGGG
This sequence comes from Prochlorococcus sp. AG-418-O03, assembly GCA_003213855.1. Classification (GTDB taxonomy): domain Bacteria; phylum Cyanobacteriota; class Cyanobacteriia; order PCC-6307; family Cyanobiaceae; genus Prochlorococcus_A. The sequence goes on along the minus strand of QCMJ01000057.1, from coordinate 768 downwards.
AGTCTTGGCTGGCATAATTGCTATCGGATTAAGATCGATTGGATTTTGTGGAAAATTACTTTATGAAGCTATAGAGGAAATTGATGAAAACCAAATTGAAGCTATTGAGGCAACAGGGGCAAATAAAGCACAAATTATGACCTTTGGCATAGTGCCTCAAATTCTCCCAGCATTTACGAGTATTTCTATTTATAGGTGGGATATAAATATTAGAGAAGCAACTGTTGTTGGCTTAGTTGGAGCAGGAGGTATAGGGATAGAATTAGATGCTCAAATAGGAGACTTAGCTTGGGCTAAGGTATCAGTTATTTTATTAGCAATAGTAGTAGCGGTTGTTTTTAGTGAATGGATTACAGCAAAAATAAGGAGATTTATTCTATAGAATAGATTCAATACTATTTTGTTTAATGGAGCTAAATGCTAATTATGGTAGATCGACTGTCAATCGTGATATCCAACTTTAGAAACAATATTTCCTGAAACAGGGTCAGTAACTCCAAGTTCTGGAGACAACTCTTCCATAAATCCTCTAACCTCATCAAGGTGAGCAATCATAGCTGGTCTTTGAGCAGCAATAGCTTCTGCACTTTTCCAGATCCCAACAAAACAGTAATCATAATCTCCAGTTTTAGCGATATATCTTTGAGTCATCCCCTCAAAACTTGTTTTATCTATTACTTCGAAATACTTATCTACACAATCAGACTTTAATTTAAATCGAACAACATTCATAAAATTTTGAGCAGTCATAAAAAAAGAGGGTTTTTA
>QCMJ01000056.1 GCA_003213855.1 Prochlorococcus sp. AG-418-O03 | reverse complement strand
TTACCTCTTATTATTCCAACATTAATCATTCAAAAAAGGTTCTACAAATTACTAAAAAAATATCCTCCTGATTGCTTAATTTTGATTGACTATATGGGACCCAATATAAAAATTGGTACTAAATTAAAAAGATCGAAGACTAAAATTCCAATTTTTTACTATATTGCTCCTCAAGAGTGGGCTTGGAGGGTTGGCAATAATACTACAACAAATCTAATAAAGTTTTCTGATAAGATATTTGCAATTTTCAAGAAAGAAGAAGCATTCTACAAAAAGAGGGGCGGAAATGTTTTTTGGGTTGGACATCCAATGATTGATTTAACAAAAAAACTTCCTCTAAAGAAGGATGCCAGAACTATTTTAAACCTTCGCCCAGATCAAAACATCATACTTTTAATGCCCGCATCAAGACCTCAAGAATTGCGATATATATTACCTACTTTTATGAGGGCGGCTAAAAAATTACAACAAAAATATCCAAGTTTGATTGTCTATATTCCTTCCTGTAGGGATGCTTTTGATGAAATATTTAAAAAAGCCTTTAGAAAATATCAAGTTAAAGGACTTGTGATTTCTCAGAAAGATAGTGCAAAATTAAAGCCTTACATTTATTCCCTCACTAAAATTGCTCTTTGTAAATCTGGGACAGTTAATATGGAATTAGCTTTATATGGAATCCCACAGATTGTTGGTTATAAAGTAAGTAGGATTACTGCTTTTATTGCAAAAAAAATTCTCAATTTCAAAGTAAAATTTATTTCCCCTGTGAATTTGTTAGTTAACAAATTTATAATTCCTGAGTTTGTACAAAAGGAGTTTGATGAAAAGAAAATTTTCTATAAATCTTGTAGGATTCTTGAGAGGAAGTCAGAAAATATAAAAATTAAAAAAGGTTATGCTTTTTTAAAAAAAGAATTAGGAGAAAAGGGCGTAGTCCAGAGAGCTGCCAAAGAAATTATTACTTCTATTATTTGAACTTTATAATAAAAAAATGAAATATTTCTTTCCTTTAATAATTGCTTTTTCAATATTTATTAACCCTTTAAACGCTTTTGCAGAGGAATTGATTCTTGGAGGAGGTTGTTTTTGGTGCTTAGAACATGATTTAGAGTTATTAAAGGGGATAAATTTTGTACAAAGTGGCTATTCAGGAGGAGATTTACAAAATCCCACATACGAAAATCATGAAGGACATCAGGAAGTGGTTTTGGTGAACTTTGATTCCAAATTGGTAACTTTACAAGAGATACTTAGGCTCTATTTCAGAAATATTGATCCTCTGGATGGCAAGGGTCAATTTTGTGATCGAGGAGATTCTTACAGGCCAGTGATCTTTTTCAAAGATGCAACTGAGGAAAGTGATGCCAAAAATGCAATTGTTTCCGCCTCCAATGAATTGGGTGTGCCATTAGAAAAAATATCTGTAGAACTAAAATCAAAAGGTCAATTTTGGTTGGCCGAAGAATATCATCAGGATTTTGCTGAGAGAAATGAATTAAAATATAAGTTTTATAGATTCTCATGTGGGAGAGATCAGAGGTTGGATAAATTATGGGGCGATAACGCTAGATCAACAAATCTTTGGGATGAATGATTTAAATATAGTTATTTATTTTTAATCCATTGAACAAGAGTCTTAACTCCAAAACCGGTTGCACCTGACGGGTTAATTCCCTTATTCTTATCAGTCCAACAAGTACCTGCAATATCAATATGAGCCCATTTAATATCTGTATCAAAGAATTCCTCTAAAAACAAAGCAGCAGTTATTGACCCACCTGCTCTAGGACCTGTATTTTTCATGTCAGCTATATGAGACTTTAACCCTTCTTTATAAGATTTTTGTAAAGGCATTTGCCATAATTCTTCTCCAGACTGGGCTGATGCAGCTTTTAGGTCATTTGCTAGGTCATCATTATTGCTCCAGAATCCAGCTACATCATTCCCTAATGCAACAACAATAGCTCCTGTTAAAGTTGCGAGATCTATTATTGAATCTGGTTTTAAATTGGATGCGTAAGTTAAAGCATCAGCTAATGTGAGTCTACCCTCTGCATCAGTATTATTTATTTCAATTGTCTTACCATTAGATGCCTTCACTACATCTCCAGGATGTACTGCAGATCCATTTATCATGTTTTCGCAAGATGCCACAATAAAATGAATTTCTAATCCCGTTGGTTTTATTGCTCCAAGTGCTTTTGCAGCTCCTAAAACAGCAGCACTTCCGCCCATATCATATTTCATCATTTCAATTTGAGATGCTCCTACTTTCAGATTGTATCCTCCAGAATCAAAGGTTAAACCTTTCCCAACAAGCGCAATCTTTTCTTTTATAGGCCCCTCTGACTTTAAAGTAAGATGTATAAATTTAGGATCTAAATCAGAACCTTTTGCTACAGCTAAATATGCACCCATCCCTAAATCTTCACAATCTTTTGCTTCTAAAATTTTTACTTCTAAACCATGATCTTGAGCTATTTGAGAAGCTTGTATAGCCATTTCCTGAGGCGTAAGACTATTTGGAGGGGCGGCTACAAGTCTTCTAGCTAGTTCTACACCTTCACATATTTGTGCCGTCTCTTCAAAGCTAATATTCTCAAATTTTTTTAAATTCAAAAATTCTATTTCTTTAAGAACTTTCTTTTCATCTTTTTTCTTATTGAATCTATTGTCCTTATAGGCAGATAATCTGGCTGACTCTGCTAATTGATTTATTTCTAGTTGTGAATTTATTAATTCC
>QCMJ01000055.1 GCA_003213855.1 Prochlorococcus sp. AG-418-O03 | reverse complement strand
AAAAATTTAGAAGATAAATTTATAGATGTCTTTTCATCAATAAAAGAATTAGAAAATGGTGCAATCTCAAATATTGATGAAAATAGACAAGTTGGACATTATTGGCTTAGAAATCCATCAATTTCACCATCTTCTAAAATAGGTGAGGAAATTAGCGCAGATATTGATTCAATCTCTGAATTTGGGAAACAAATTTTAAATGGAGATATTAAGAATAAGAATCAACAGAACTATACTGATGTTCTATGGATAGGAATTGGTGGAAGTGGTTTAGGACCATTACTTATTACAGAGTCACTGCAGAAGTGCTCTAGAGGCTTAAATTTTTCTTATATCGATAATGTTGATCCTTTTTTAATTAGCGAAAAGTTAGAAGAGTTATCTGAAAAATTATCCACAACATTATTTGTAGTAGTAAGCAAATCAGGTGGTACCCCTGAACCTAGAATTGCTATGGAAATTATTAAAAGTCATTGTGAAAATAATGCTCTTGAATGGAATTCTAATGCTATAGCTATAACGATGAAAGATAGTAAATTATTTAAAAAGGCCACTTCTGAAAATTGGTTAAAAATATTTAATTTGCAAGATTGGGTTGGAGGAAGAACAAGTATTACAAGCTCTGTGGGATTACTTCCATTAGCTCTTATTAATGAAAATATATTTGAATTCATTAGAGGTGCATCATTAATGGATGAGGCCACGCGTATAAGTGATTTTAAAAATAATCCCGCAGCATTATTGTCATCTGCTTGGTATTTAACTGGGGATGGCGTTGGGAAGAGAGATATGGTCGTATTACCATATAGAGATAGGTTACAGGTATTTAGTAAATATCTTCAGCAATTAGTAATGGAATCATTAGGAAAGAAATTTAATAGGAATGGTGAAGTAGTTAATCAAGGTATTTCCGTTTTTGGTAATAAAGGATCTACAGATCAGCATGCTTATGTTCAGCAACTGAGAGATGGTATTGATAATTTCTTTTGTATTTTTATTGAATTATTAGATTCTCCATCTACTAATATTTTTGATGAAAAAGAGAATCCTAAAGAATATCTTTCTGGTTTTTTGCAAGGAACCAGATCAGCACTCTCTAGTGAAGACAGACAAAGTATCACTATTACTTTAGAAAAGTTAAATTGTTTTTCACTAGGGGCCTTAATCGCTTTATTTGAGAGGGCTGTATCCTTCTACGCTGAATTGGTAAATATAAATGCATATGATCAACCTGGAGTTGAAGCTGGAAAGAAAGCAGCTGCAAATATTATTGAGTATCAACAAAAAGTAAGTAATTTATTAGATGAAGGTGGAGAATATTCTATAAATGACATAACATCATTATTTGATAATTCTGTTAGTGAACCCATATTTTTTATACTCCGTGAAATGTGTTTCGGTAATGATAATTATTTAGTTAAAGGCGATTGGTCAAATCCAAATTCATTAGTTATTCAAAAAATAAATTCTTAAACAACAATATTCATAATTTTTCCTTTAACAATAATTATTTTTCTTATTTCCTTATCTTGAGTCCATTTTAAAATGTTAGGTCTTTTAAGAGTCAATTCTTTAATTTGATCTTCACTCATATCATTATTAATACTTACTTTGTCTCTAACTTTTCCATTCACTTGTATTACTAGTTCATATGAATCTTCCTTTAGTGCCTCTGCATTAAATGAAGGCCAGTGTTCTAAATGTACAGATTTTTTAAATCCTATATGATGCCATATTTCTTCTGCAATATGAGGTGCAAATGGAGCCAACAAAATACAAAATGTTTTTAAAGCATCAATTTTTAAATTATTGTTTACGTCATTAATGGAATTTGATAATGAATTATAAAACTTCATTAGTTCTGAAATCGCAGTATTAAATTGGTTATTTAATATGTCATTTGAAATTTCTTTTATAGCAATATTCATTGACTTTATTAAACTTTTTTCTTTATCTGGATAGGAATTAGATTTACTATTTATATCTTTTGCACAATTTATATAAAGCTTCCAAATCCTGCTTAAAAATCTAAATTGTCCTTCAACATCTGTATCTCCCCATTCCAAATCTTTTTCTGGTGGTGCTTTAAATAATATAAACATTCTTGCTGTATCTGCTCCATATTTTTTAATTACTGATTCAGGATCTATTCCATTATATTTAGACTTAGACATCTTCTCGAAAAGAACTTCGAGTTTAGAATTGTCGATTGGATCTGTAGGATTTGATAAGTCATTAATATCGGAAGGAGAAACATATTTACCAGTTTTATTGTTTTTATAGGCTGCCGCCTGAACCATTCCTTGAGTTAATAGTTTTTTGAAAGGTTCATCAATTTCAAATAGTTCATTATCCCTCAAGGCTTTAGTGAAAAATCTTGCATATAACAAGTGCAATATTGCATGCTCTACCCCTCCAACATATTGATCTACAGGCAACCACTTATTGATTTCAATCTTTTCAAATGGCTTATTAGAACATTTTGAAGATGGATATCTTAAAAAATACCATGATGAACACATGAAAGTGTCCATAGTATCAGTTTCTTTTCTTGCTGCTATTCCACATTTTGGACATGTAGTATTTATCCAATTATTATTATCACCTAAAGCATTAATCTTGTTAGCCGAGATTTCTATATCTTTTGGTAAGGAAACAGGTAATTCCGATTGCTTTAATGGAACAGATCCACATTTTTTGCAATTAACTATGGGTATCGGACATCCCCAATATCTTTGTCTAGAGATTAACCAATCTCTTAGACGATATTGAATCTTATTTTCAGCCCATCCATTATTTACTCCCTCCTCTGAAATTTTTATTTTAGCAATAGTATT
>QCMJ01000054.1 GCA_003213855.1 Prochlorococcus sp. AG-418-O03 | reverse complement strand
AAATTTGATGGTTTCGACCCTGACCCTATGCAAGTGAGTGCGGATCAAATAAATAATGCATGGGATGAAATTGATAATAATTTGAAGCACTCACTTGAGGTGGCTCATGAAAGAATTCAAAAATTTCATGAAAAAGAAATTCCTCAATCTTTCACTATAAAAGGAGAATATGGTGATATCGTCCAAAGAAGATGGAGACCAGTTAAAAATGCAGGTATTTATATTCCTGGAGGTAGAGCTGCTTATCCAAGTACAGTATTGATGAATGCTATACCTGCAAAAGTAGCAGGAGTAGAGGAAATTATAATGGTATCTCCTGGGAATAAAGAAGGGGAAATAAACAAAACTGTTTTAGCTGCAGCTCACTTATCAGGGATCAATAAAGTATTTAGAATTGGAGGAGCTCAAGCAATTGGTGCTTTAGCATTTGGCACAAATCAAATCAATAAAGTTGATGTAATTTCAGGTCCAGGGAATATTTATGTTACAACTGCAAAAAAACTCATTTATGGCTCTACAGGGATTGATTCTTTAGCTGGTCCAAGTGAGATATTAATCATTGCAGATGAAACAGCTCAAAGCAAACATATAGCATCTGATCTACTAGCGCAAGCAGAACATGATCCTTTAGCTTCATCAATACTTCTAACCACATCAAAGAACCAGGCAAAAGAAGTTTTAGAAGAACTTTATAAAAAAATAGATGATCATCCAAGAAAAGAAATTTGCATGCAATCTATAAAAAATTGGGGTTTAATTGTGATTTGCGAGAATTACGAATCATGTGTTGAACTAAGCAATAACTTTGCCCCGGAACACCTAGAAATTCTTACTTTAGATTCAAAAAAAATTCTTGCAGGTATAGAGAATGCAGGAGCAATATTTTTAGGAAAATGGACCCCAGAAGCTGTTGGAGATTATCTTGCTGGACCAAATCATACTTTACCTACGTCAGGAAATTCTAGATTTAGCGGTTCTTTGGGGGTTGAAACTTTTATGAAAAATACTTCAATAATTGAATTTAACAAAGAAAGTTTAAAAGTTAATAGTCTTGATATTATTAATCTTGCTAAAAGTGAGGGATTACATAGCCACGCTAACTCTGTAGAAATAAGATTTGAAGATTAGCTAGCTTTCGAGGGTGAGTAAACCACTGGCAAGTTGTTTTCAATTTTACCAACTAATACTTTGTCTGTAAGATCAACAAATAATCCATTTTCTAATACTCCTGGAATATTATTAATCTTCATTTCAATGTCTTTTGGATTCTTAATACCATCATTAAATAATGTATCTAGGATAAGGTTGCCTTGGTCAGTAACAACAGGGCCAGCTTTTTTAGTAGCCATTCTTAGAGAAGAACTGCCATTCATATCTGAAATGACTTCCTGGACTTGCTTCCAAGCATTAGGAAGAACTTCTACAGGTAAAGGAAAAGATTGATTTAGATTTTGTACAAGTTTAGTTTCATCAACAACAATCAACAATTGATTAGCTTTAGATGCCACTAACTTTTCTCTAACATGACATGCTCCTCCCCCTTTTATTAATTGAAATCCTGGATCAACTTCATCTGCTCCATCAATAGCTAAATCAATTTGAGATACAGAAGCTAAATCGATAAGCGGGATATCCAGTTCAAGCGCTAAAACTTCAGATTGAAAAGAAGTTGCAACACCTCTTATATTTTGAAGTTTTCCAGAATGTATTTCATCCGCAAGGCTTTTTATCATTAACGCAGCAGTAGATCCAGACCCTAGTCCGAGAATCATGTCACTCTTAACTTCCCTTATTGCTGCATCAGCAACTACTTGTTTCATTTGAGTTTGAGAATCCAAAATTTTTTTCTCTAATGGTTATAGATTATTAAATTTCAATGGGTGCTTTATGTCAAACCTGGAAGAGGTTCTGGTTTGATATTTATCTGTATCTCTTTATTATCTCTCAGAACATTTAAAAGGAATACTTTTCCTATCTGAGCTTTTTCCACTTCATCAAGTAAAGTTTTAGGTTCTTTTATAGAGATATTTTCGGCCGCTATTACTAAATCGCCTCTTCTTAAACCAGCTTTTTCAGCGGGGCTATTGGGTATTACTGATTGAATTAGTGCTCCATTTCTTTCAGGTAATTGAAATAAGGAATTAGGATCTCGATTATGTTCTTTAGCAATTCTAGGATTTAAAGAAATTAATTGTACCCCTAAATATGGATGAATAACTTCCCCATTTTCAAGAAGCTGATCAGAAACACTTTTAGCTAGATTGATCGGAATCGCAAAACCTAAACCAGCTCCAGGGCCGCTTCTTACTAATGTATTAATTCCTATTACCTCACCATTGGAATTAATGAGTGGTCCCCCAGAATTTCCTGGATTTATTGCCGCATCAGTCTGAATAAGATCCAGCCTTTTATCTGAAAATCCTAAACTATTAATATCTCTATGCAGGCTGCTAACGATCCCTAAGGTGACTGTTTTTTCAAGGCCATAGGGAGTACCAAGAGCTATTGCCCAATCCCCAACTTCAAGATCTTCAGAATTTCCAAGAGTAGCAAAACCAGAATAAGCATCTTCATCAATTTTTACTAAAGCAAGATCAGTTACTACATCTGTACCTAAAACTTGACCATCACAAATAGATCCATCTGCCAAAGTAACTGAAACATTATCGACTCTTTCTACGACATGAGCGTTTGTGAGAACCAAACCATTCTCATTAATGATCACTCCAGAACCTTGTCCTCTCTCCCTTTCAGGCGTAATTCCTTGCTCGCCAAGTAAATCCCTTAATAAAGGGTCAAGTAAATTTGGATCAAATTGTTGCCTCTCTACCAACCTCTCAGTATCAATTTTTACAACTGCAGGGCCAATATTTTTAACTGCGGTTGAT
>QCMJ01000053.1 GCA_003213855.1 Prochlorococcus sp. AG-418-O03 | reverse complement strand
CACAGGTAGAGTTATTCTTCCAGTACGGGTTATTTACATACGTTTTTTTTATCGTGACTGTTGCACCAAATAAAGCTTCTTCAGAGAGCAATTCCAATAATCTTAAAAAAGATGATTTCCCAAAGACTGCGCCAGCAGCTTATCCAGTTTTTTTCAGATCTTACAGTAGAAAAACTTCATCTGGCAAAAGGGAGAACTGGAGTGAAGTTGGCGAAAGGAATTTATCGGGATTAAAAGAACTAGGAAAACTTTCTGATGAAGAAATGATCCTAATGAAAGAAATGCAAAGTAACCAAAAAGCCCAACCTTCAGGTAGATGGCTATGGATAGGCGGAACCCCTTGGATTAATAAGAACCAAAATTTCTCAGGAGCATACAACTGTACCTCAACAAACTTAATTGATTGGGAAGCCTTCGCATTAATGATGGACTTAGCAATGATGGGATGTGGAACAGGTGCAATAATTGAACCTCATTTCATAAATAATCTACCTAGGGTAATTAACAGAATAAATATTAAATCAGTCAGTGAAGTTGGAATAACTCCTAAAGATCAAAGAGATGAAAAGTCATCATTAGAAATCAAAGGCAAAGATCTTCACATCAAAGTTGGAGATAGTAGAAGAGGCTGGGTAGATAGCTACAAATATCTTCTTGAGGCATCTAGTAATGAAAATCTTGAAAGAGAAATTGATGTTTATATAAATTTGGAAGATATTAGACCTGCTGGAGAATCATTAAAAGGCTTTGGCGGGATGGCAAATCCTATTAAATTGAAAGATCTCTACTCCAGAGTCGCATCACTTCTTGGAAAGGCAATAGGCAGGAAATTGAGTACAGTAGAGTGTTGTTTATTAATTGATGAAGCTGCAGTAACCATAGTTGCTGGGAATATAAGAAGAAGCGCTGGAATGAGACAATTTGCTTCAGATGATAAGGAGGCGGCATCTGCAAAAGAAAATCTATGGAGTCAAGATGCAAATGGTAATTGGAGAATAGATCCTGAAAAAGATGCCCTCAGGATGGCCAATCACACAAGGGTTTACCACACAAAACCCTCTTACAAAACTGTTTTGGATGCTGTCACAAAACAATTCCACTCAGGTGAGGGTGCCATACAATTTGCCCCAGAAGCAATAGCAAGGTCAAATGCAGATATTCTCAAGGATGATGAATTGAGAAACGAATTTATTGAAATTTATTCAGAACAAGGAAAGGATGAAGCAAGAAATTGGATAAATAGTAGTTATGGTCCATTTTCTGAAGAAGAGCTAGATCACAGGATGAGCAGATATGGACTTAACCCGTGTGGGGAGATTTTAGGAAATGATTTTCATTGCAATTTAGCTGAAGTTCATTTAAATCAGATTGATCCAGAAAACTTTGAAGAACAGAAAAAGGCATTTAAAGCCGCAGCCCTTTCAGTAGCATGCCTACTAAATCATGAATTTGAAGTTGAGCGTTACAGAAAAAGTAGAGAATATGATCCCATCGTAGGGGTCAGCTTCACTGGATTATTTGATTTTTGCGTCCATGCCTTTGGTACACCATGGTTAAAGTGGTGGGAAGCAGGAAGGCCCGATTGTGAAGAAGGAGAGGCTTTCAAAAAACAGGAGGCTAAATTCCTAGATTCCTGGAGAAAAATAGTAAAAGAAACAGTCTGGGAATATTGCGATAAACATAATCTAAGAAGGCCAAACCGTTGTACAACAGTTCAGCCAGCTGGAACTAAAAGTCTTTTGACTGGGGCAGCTCCAGGATGGCATCCACCAAAAGCTCAAAGATTCATAAGAAGAATAACTTTCAGGAAAAATGATCCAATTGCTTTAGCTTGCATGGATTATGGTTATTCAGTTGTTCCATCTCAATCTGATAAAGATGAAAATGGCTGCTTGCTTAATAATCCATTTGATCCTAGATGTACTGAATGGTTAGTTGAAATTCCAACAGAAGTAAGCTGGGCAAATATAGATGGTGCAGACCAGATAGACATCAATAATTTCTCGGCGTTAGCTCAATTTGATTTTTACATGCAAGTTCAGAAATTTTACACAGAGCATAATACCTCTGCAACCGTAGAATTTAGAGAAAATGAAATAGAGGATTTAGCTAAGGCTATCCATAATGCAATAGAAAATAATGAGGGATATATTTCAGCTGCATTGCTAGCTCGATTTAGTGCTAACGCTACTTTCCCTAGATTACCTTTTGAACCAATAAGTAAAGAGGAATATATATCATTGCAAAATAAAGTAATTGAAAGGAAAGTTAATAACGATTTCTTTGATGCTCTTAATAAATATGATGTTGGAGAACTATCTGAAGCAGGACCAGCAGGTTGTGATTCAGATAAGTGCTTACTTCCTCTGGCTAAACCAAAAGATTAATTTTTAAATTATTTGTAAATAAAAAATATAAATTAGTTTTTAAAATTTTAATTTATGGCTACCTCTTAAATAGGGACATAAATTATTTATGACATTAAGCTTAAATATTGGAAACTTATTTAATGATTCCTCTAGTCATGCATTAGTGGATGAGCTAAGAAAAAGAACATCAGAAGAGGAAATCTTAGATTTTGAGGAAAAATTTAACTCCAAAAACGAAAAAAATCTACACATATACATATGTAGATTTCTAAAAAATAGATCAATATCTAGAGGACTTGCCTCTAAATGGTTAATAACAATAATTAAAAATAAAGAATCAAAAATTGAAGCTTTGCAAAAATTAATTAATTAAGTCAGAGTAGAGAGTTTCCATAGAGCAATTCCAAAAATTGAGAATCCCATAATGAAAGTAAAAGCCAAAGCATTTACCAATTGAACTTTATCATTCATTCTGTTTGCGAATGGTAGTAATTGAGCAAATAATGGAGTCTCTTCAACTATTGCAGACTTTTTTACCGTAGGTTTTTTGCTTCTAGAAAACATAAAACAAATTTTATAATCTTAAGAATTTTACATTTAAAAGTTCATTAAATAAAAAATACTTCTCAAAAACGAACAAAATGTAACCTGTAAGAATCCACATAAAGAAA
>QCMJ01000052.1 GCA_003213855.1 Prochlorococcus sp. AG-418-O03 | reverse complement strand
AAAAATTTTTTTAAATAAGTTTTTACATGAGATAATCTGCATATATTATTTTTCTTATGAATAAAAAAGGTTATACAACCGAAAGCGGTGGTAGACAAAATGGTTTTGCAATTGAACCAGAAATTAACCCCATATCAGAAGGCGAATCAAAGAAATCGATATTTTTATTCATTGGAATATTATTACCTTTTCTAATAGGCGGATTCTATTATATAAGAACTCTGAATATATTCTGATATTTTATAAGCCATTTTTAGCAATATATTCTTCTGAACTAACTATATCTTGCATTAAGCTCTCTGATGAAGGATTAAATCCATTTTGCTCTAAAAAAGATTTAACCTTTTCAAATTTTTGCTGAATTTTTTTTGTATATGGAGTTGTCATCAAATAATCATCTTTTTCTGTTGAATAGTTCATTTGATTAACGGATTACTTTTACAATTAAATTTTGCAAAATATGCTATTGCTAGTGAAGTTATAAATATTACATAAATAATTTAATAGTAATAAATACTTATAATTAGTTTTTGCTAGGTCGCTATTGGTTGTTTTTTTAAAGAGTACTTATAGTAACTAGTTCCATTAAATCTCTGGACTGCAGATATTTTTGAAATACTTCAGAATAAAATGCTTTTTTAGCAGCAAATTTCGATTCGAATTCAATTACTAATCCAAGCTGCCCTCCATCCCATTCATTTGAGGTTGATTCTTGTATTAAATCTCTTTTTACTATTACTCCTCCCACAGATTTAATCCAAGGCAATACTGTCCTTATATATTCCAGAAATAAATCAGCATTTGGAATTGAAATTTTCTTTAGCCAATAGCTCTTTGTCATCAAATCAACATATTCTGGGTAGAATATAGCACATGGAGGTAAGTATTTATCCTTAGCTATATACTTCAGCGTTTATTAAATGGAAACCGAAAATGATTTATTAAATTTAATTCTTAAATCTCCAAATTCAGAGAGTATACGTACTATTGCCGAACAACTTGAAATTGATCATAATTTTTCCTTTAGCAAAGATGGAAATGATTTACAGGGTGTTTGGGAGCTTAGGTGGAGTAGTTCTAATAGTCCTTTTTTAAAATATTCTCCTTTTATTGATAACCTTCAAATTCTTGATCCCTTAAATTTAAATGGTCTTAATTTACTTAAACCAAGAGGAATAAAATCAATTATTGGTACTGGTATTTTAATAAGACTTAATTTCATAAATGAAAAAAAAATTGGGGTCAAATTTACACATGCTGGTGTTATTGGTCCTAAATTTGGAAGAAAAAATTTAAAGGCTATAAAAGAAATAAATAATGAACAATTAGGGTGGTTAGAGATAACTTATTTAAGCAATAAGCTTAGAATCTGTAGAGGTGATAAAGGAACTTTATTTGTTTTAAGAAAAATAAATTCACCTACTTTATTCAAGAATTTCAAGGAATTTATTAAAATCTATTAAAAATATAAATTAATTCTTTATCCAAATAGACTTTAATACGAAATAAATTGGTAAATATTTAAATGATTCTTTAGGTATTTCATAACTTAAGAATTTTAGTGCTTCTTCTAACCAGTAACCAATATCAAATCCTAAAAGAATTCTTTCTACAACAAACCAAAATTCTTTATCAAATATAATTCTGAAGTTTAAGTAAATATATTCCCAATGAAAGGTATTCCAATATCGGGTTAAAAATGAGGATAAAATAAGCCAAAGTGATATAAATAGAAAACTTTTAAGAAATTTATAAAATTTTTTCATTTACCAGCAACTGTCTTATTTAATTCCAAATATCCCTTATTATTATTTGGATCAAATTTTATTTCCATTAAATATATTCAAAAAGATATAAAAATATTGAGAAAATAGTAAATTTTCGTGGCATTAATAATCTATTCTTCTTTTTTTAGATTCTGTGCCTTTAGATTTTTATTCTTAAGAAAAAATCCTAAAAACAGAAAAGCAAAATATATTAGTAAACTTATGCCAAAAATTAAAACTATCTTTGAAATATCCATAAATGATTTTTTTTATAAATTACAGCCATTTTTTGCAAAGTTTTATCTATGGTAATGATTTTTCATTTATCACGATAAAGAGCTTCAATTATTAAGCTAATAATATTATTTAAATCATATGCAAGTAGCTTTTGCCTGGAGCCTTTGTCTATCAGTTGGAGTTGTTTTATTATCAATTATTCCATTAACTATAGGGAGAGTTAAAGCGGGATATTCTGTTGAAAATATGTCTGCTCCAAGGGCTTTATTCGATGAATTACCTTCTTTTGGAAAAAGAGCAGTTTGGTGTCATCAAAATTGTTGGGAAAGTATTTCCCTACATGCACCAGCATGTCTTCTTTGTTTGATTACTTTAACTGACTCTAATATTGCAATAATTGCAGCATTGATTCATCCTATTTTCCGTCTTTTATATATTGGTGCATATGTATTTAATGTCCCCACAGCTAGAGGTTTAATGTGGGCCTCAGGAATTTTTACAACACTTTTGCTTTACAAAGAGGGCTTATCTCAATTGATATAAACTATTTAAACAATAAACTTTTCTAAATCTTTTAATTGATATTCATTTATTAGTTCAACTTTATTTGATTTTGCTAGTTGATGAGCAGATTTTGTAAAGCCTGATTTTGAGACTATTATTGCATGTGTACCTTCCCAAAATAATTTACCAGCTGAAATTTCCTGAACTGCTTTATTTCCAATAGCTTTTTCATGATCTTTGCATTGAATACATATTCTCAAATCATTTATTGAAGCAATTAAGTCAACACCTTGATCTCCTGTATTAGGGGTTTCTTTTACTTCCCAGCCATTTTGTTTGAGAATTTCCATACAATGATTTTCAAATCTAATACCTTTTTTGTAGTTTTCCTTGTTTTTACTTGAGTAGTTTTTTTCTATTAGGTTTAAGCATGATTTCTCTATTTGACTTGCTATAAATACAAACCAATCTTCAATCTCGAGCTTTCTAATGGATCCAATTATTTCATCATCAATAGTAGGATTCTCATAACAATAAGATCTCCACTTCTCGAAAAATAAATCTATATTTCCAAATTTTTTTAAAATGACTTTTTCCCAAAAGTATGGTATTCCTTCTTTAAATCGCTTTGAGCCATTTAATATACTTTTCTCTATGGCTTTTTCATCAAGAGGTGGATTGCCAATC
>QCMJ01000051.1 GCA_003213855.1 Prochlorococcus sp. AG-418-O03 | reverse complement strand
CGACTATCAAACAAACCTGATCAAAATACGAACAAACCTAAAACAAAAAATTTTAATAATAAAATGAAAACCCCTGAGCTCGTAGGAGCTCCAATAAGAAGAGAAGATCCAAAAATAAATCCTAATAAGCAAAATAACAATAGGCAAAACATTGCTTTTAAACAAACTGCCTCAAACAGACCTGGTTCTCCCAACAGACCTGGTATGCCCAATAGACCTGGTTTAAGAAACAAACCTTCAGATCAAGGTAGACCTGGCTCATTTAATAGGCAAGGCAATCCAAATAGACCTGGTTCTCCCAACAGACCTGGTATGCCCAATAGGCCTGGTTCTAAATTCAATGGCCAAAATTCCTCTGGGATTAGGAAGCCAGTATCACCTAACGAACTTTTACAACTTCAAAAAAATAATAACTCTGAGAAAGACAAACTAGGTACAAAGAATAACGCAAAACAAAATATCGATACACCTAAACAGAAGCCGAAAGCGCCTAATATTCGTCCAAATGCTACTCCAAGTTCCAAAAAACCTCCTCATAGAACATTTTCAAATAATTCTAAAAAACCTGGAAGGACAGACTGGGATGATAGCGCAAAACTTGAAGCATTAAGAAGTAAAAATACTCAAAAACAAAGGCAGAAAGTTCATATTATTGGTGAAAATGATGATTCATTAACATCTGAAACTAGTGGATATTCAGGCGAGAAAATTTCAATTTTATCAGCAAGTCTGGCGCGTCCTAAGAAAGAAAAGTCTGAAGAAACTAAATCTCAAAAATCTATCAAACAATTTAAAAAGAAGAAAAAAGAGACTACTAGGCAAAGACAGAAAAGAAGAGCTTTGGAGTTAAAGGCTGCCAAAGAAGCAAAACAAGTAAGACCTGAAATGATAATCGTGCCCGAAGATAATTTAACAGTCCAAGAATTAGCCGATAAATTAAGTCTTGAAAGTTCTGAAATAATCAAATCTCTATTTTTTAAAGGAATAACTGCAACTGTTACTCAATCACTCGACTTAGCAACTATTGAAACAGTAGCAGAAGAATTTGGGGTACCTGTTTTACAAGACGATATCCAAGAAGCTGCTGAGAAAACAGTTGATATGATTGAATCTGAAGATATTGATAATCTTATAAGAAGACCACCTGTTATTACAGTGATGGGTCATGTAGATCATGGCAAAACAAGTCTTTTAGATTCCATCAGAGAATCAAGAGTAGCTTCTGGTGAAGCAGGGGGCATCACTCAACACATAGGAGCTTATCAAGTTGAATTTGAACATGAATCTCAAAAGAAAAAATTAACTTTTCTTGATACCCCTGGTCATGAAGCCTTTACTGCAATGAGAGCAAGGGGTACAAAGGTTACAGATGTAGCTGTTCTTGTAGTTGCTGCAGATGATGGTTGCAGACCTCAAACACTAGAAGCTATAAGTCATGCAAGAGCTGCAAAAGTACCAATTGTTGTTGCAATAAATAAAATTGACAAAGAAGGTGCGTCTCCAGACAGAGTAAAGCAGGAATTATCAGAAAAAGAATTAATTGCTGAAGATTGGGGAGGAGATACAGTTATGGTTCCAGTAAGTGCTATCAAAAAACAAAATATTGATAAATTACTCGAAATGATTTTATTAGTTTCAGAGGTAGAAGATCTACAAGCTAACCCTGATAGATTTGCAAAAGGTACTGTTATTGAAGCCCACCTAGACAAAGCGAAAGGGCCTGTGGCTACTTTGTTAGTACAAAATGGAACCTTGAAATCTGGAGATGTTTTAGCTGCAGGTTCAGTCCTTGGAAAAATTAGAGCAATGGTTGATGAACATGGTAATAGAATCAAAGAAGCAGGGCCATCATTCCCAGTGGAAGCGCTAGGATTCAGTGAAGTGCCCACTGCAGGAGATGAATTCGAAGTATACCCTGATGAGAAAACTGCTCGAGCCATTGTCGGAGAAAGGGCAACAGATGCTAGAGCCACAAAATTAGCTCAGCAAATGGCCTCTAGAAGAGTCAGCTTATCATCCTTATCAACTCAAGCAAATGATGGAGAACTAAAGGAGTTAAACTTAATTCTTAAGGCTGATGTTCAAGGTAGTGTTGAAGCGATATTAGGATCACTAGAACAATTACCAAAAAATGAAGTTCAAGTTAGAGTCCTCCTTTCTGCTCCTGGAGAAATAACTGAGACAGATATAGATCTCGCTGCTGCATCTGGGTCAGTAATCATTGGATTTAACACTTCATTGGCTTCTGGCGCTAAGAGAGCAGCTGATGCTAATGACGTTGATATAAGAGAATATGAAGTAATCTATAAACTCTTAGAAGATATTCAGCTGGCTATGGAAGGGCTACTTGAACCCGATCTTGTCGAAGAATCATTAGGTCAAGCTGAAGTTAGAGCGACTTTCGCAGTCGGTAAAGGAGCTATTGCGGGCTGTTATATAC
Organism: Prochlorococcus sp. AG-418-O03; assembly: GCA_003213855.1. GTDB lineage: Bacteria > Cyanobacteriota > Cyanobacteriia > PCC-6307 > Cyanobiaceae > Prochlorococcus_A. Next base: position 776 of record QCMJ01000051.1, on the reverse strand, counting down.
AAACTGGCAAATTACAAAGGAATTGTTCTCTGAGAGTTATTAGATCAGAGAAAGTAATCTTTGAGGGTAATTTAGACTCTTTAAAAAGAGCTAAAGATGACGTAAAAGAAGTAAATACAGGATTTGAATGTGGAGTTGGCTGCGATAAATTCTCTTCATGGATTGAAGGAGATGTAATCGAAGCATTCAAATTTGTCACCAAAAAGAGGACCTTATCACAATAATTAAACATCTAGCTTATTAATCTTTATTTCTGTCAAAGATTAATAAAGAAGGAAATACTATACAAGCGCCCAACTGTATTAGAAGGTTATTTTGCTGTAATTCAGTTCCGCTTGCAATTCTGGAAAGCATTATTAGAAGTCCCAAAAATGCAGAACCGCTAAAAGCTATCCACAATATTCTTCTCAATCCCTTGAAAGGAGCTTGGGATTCCTTTAATAATTTCTTTTTCAATTCAGGATCTATTTTTGACATAAATTCTTTCAATTATAAAATTAAGTCTATATGAAAAATTCAATTTTTAATTTGGTCGGTATAGCTCAGCGGTAGAGCAACTGTCTCGTAAACAGTAGGTCATTGGTTCAATTCCAATTATCGGCACTCATGAAGTGATATATGAAAATGATGTTTTAAATCCATGGAAATTAATATTAAAAAGTAAATAATCCATATATAATGGGTTGTTGTTTATAATCTTTAATAATGAGATCTATTAATAGTTGGAATCTAACTAATAATAAACTTCATCAATTATTTAAAGACAATAACGAATT
>QCMJ01000050.1 GCA_003213855.1 Prochlorococcus sp. AG-418-O03 | reverse complement strand
CTTGAATTTATCGCCATTTTTTGATGTTAGTAACCATTCCTTATCATTAAACTTCATATCAACTATTGAAGTTTCAAAGAAAAAATCAATTTTCTCTTTTAAATTATTTGACTCAATTATCTTTTTCGATAATTGACTCATAGAATCTAAAGATAGATAATTAACACCATAAGAAAATTCAGATTTTTTTTTGATTTCTAAACTAGAATCTTCATCTAGAAAATTTATTTCTGAATCGTCAATTTTAATAAATTTATTATCTATTAATTCATCAATATAACTTTTTAATAGAAGATTATTATTACTGTTAGTTATATTTAAATTTGGAGAGCCATGGTTTAGTTTCCATCCTTTAAATCTTTTGCTTATTCTTGTACTTGATCTCCCCCCAAGTCCACGACCAATCTCAATTAATGCAATTTTTTTTGTAATATTATTTTTCAGATACTTCGAAACGAAAACACACGCAGATATACCTCCACCAATTATTAATAAGTCATATGTAAAATCACTTTTCAAAGGTTTCATATTGACAGAAATTATATTTCATTATTTAAAAAACTATAAACAGAATTAAGTTTTTCTGATGATGAAAAATCAGATTCAATTACAGGATTAATATTATTATTTTTATAAAAACTAATTAAATCTCTTGTGAAATCAAAAAAATTATCTAAGGCATATAAATACTTTTGTGATATATGTACCTCTTTCCAGGGACGGAATTTAAACCGGGCTATAAATTGTTTAGAAGGAATAAATAAACTTCCAAATAGATTTAATTTTTCATCTTTTACTGCGTTTTTGAGATAAGTAATCTCATTATTAAGAACTTTGATATCTGTACCATATTGAAACCAAATTGAATTTATTAATCCAGTCGAAAATTTTCTTTCAAACCTCTCTCTTTCTGAAGAAATCTTGTAATATTTTTTCAAATATGGGTTGTAAGCTATACCTAATTTAACTTTTACATTTTTTTCTTTTTTTAAGTAATCTAATGCATCAATTGAATCAAAGTTTTTTTTCTTATTTGATCCTGACACAAGGAGAATTTCATAATTTCTATTAGTTTGAGAATTTTTAATAAAGTCTAATAAATCCTTATATGATTTATTTTTATTTTTTGAGTATTGATGATAAAGACTATAGTGATAAGTAACATTAAATTCATGGAAATTCTTAGATATATATTTGATGGTGTGATTAAATAATTCCTTCTTAATTAGTCCTTTGCATGGAATATTGATATTTTTTATATTATTTAATTTGCAAAAATTAAGTTTATTTTCTAATTGAGAAATATTTTTAAATGACAATTCAAATCTTGTATTATTTTTCATTATTCAGTATTCAAATTTCACACTTAAACATATTAACGAAAACATGCATCAGCTACGATTCTAATTTTTGAAATCGTAGTTCTATTCCTACCCTTTAACAAATAACTGGGGGAAATCTCCAATGCTGCTTTAAAAGAAATTTTATCTTGATTAGATTTTGCAATAATGTCATTAAAACATTTCCAATTTTTTGGTATTACTAAACCTGGCCATGATAAATAAAGACCTGCAAAAATACCGCAAAATAGAAAAAAAAATAATCTCATATCAAAAAAATTGATCTTACTTATTAATTAATATAAATAAAAATTAATTTCAAGTATCTAGGTAATTAATTAATTATTACCTTTTTTGGGGAATTGATTTATCCAAAAAAGATTTTCATGAACTCGAGAGGTTAGAATATCAAAACAGATTTATTTAAGAATATGGCAAGCCAGAATTATCTAATTGCAATAGCTTTAATAGAGCAAAACCTTGTTAGAGCAATGCCTCTTGGAGGTAAAGAAATTAAAGATAATCTAGAGGAATCAGAAAATTTAAAGAAACTTGGAGAAGAAGTTATTTTAAATCTTCTAATGAGGGTTTTTCAAAGAAGTGATGAAGGTGCTTTAAAAAGGGCTTCTGAAGAAAAAGGTTTAATACTGGTTCATATGCATCCTAAAAGAATGCAAAAAGAGCTTCCATTCATTAAATCTGAATGGATAAGAGACGGAGATACACAACAATTTTTAAAATACCTTGGAAATCTTTCCAAAGAAGTATGGACTGCATCTTTTGTAAAATACAAAGGTATTGAATTTACTTCAATCTCAAAAAACGAAGAAATCTAAATTACATTTATAGATATTTTATTTTTATAGAATTTCTTTCTTTAAAGTATTATTTTCCTTATAGACTCTAAAACAACTTTTACCATTACCAAAATCTATTGAGGAATATTCAATATTATTTTTGATGTGAACGGCACAATTGCCCTCAATACAAATACAAGATTTAATAATTTCTCTATTTATAACATCATTAACATAAGGCTGCCTATCTTTTTCCTCATCAAAATGCGGGCAGGCAATGCCTTCAACCATTCCTAAGCAATCAATTATGGTTAATTCTTCAGCATAAGAATCAGTTATACCTTTATCAAACCAACAAATAGCCCCAGCACTTACACCACTCATTATAATCCCTTTTTCATAAGCTTTTTGCAAAATTTCATGCAAATTCCATTCTTTCCAGACAGCTAACATACTTTTCGTATTTCCTCCGCCAACAAAAATGATGTCTTGTGTTAAAATTTTATCTTCTAAGTTTTCTGTTCTAGAGAAAAAGTCAATATGACTTGTTATACAATCAAGTTTGGAAAATGCTCTATAAAAATTTAGTTTGTACAAACTACTATCACCAGATGCTGTTGGAATAAAGCAAATTTTTGGTCTTTTTTTATTAATTAATGAAATTATATATTTTTCAATTTCAAGAGAGCCTAAAGAACGTCCAAACCCCCCTCCACCAATTGCGACTATATTTTTACTATGCATAATAAATAGAAGATTTGTTTATGAATTTAAGACAAATTAGTATTAAAGATCAACTGGAATTAAAGAAGGTTTATTTTGATTCCATTCAATCTTTAGATGAAAAAATTTATAGTCAAGAGCAAAAAAGGGCCTGGTCAAGCCAAGCCTGGAGTAATCCAAATTTTGATAAGTCAATAACTAAAGGCAAAGGATGGCTTCTAAGTAAGCAAGGAATAATTATTGCTTTTGCCACAAGATATCCCACCGATAGAATTGCGTTATTTTACTGTAAAGGTGAATTTCAAAGAAAAGGTTGCGGCTCTAAGTTACTTCATAAATTAGAAGATGAAGCTAAAAAAGAAGGTTTAGATTATCTTTCAACCGAAGCA
>QCMJ01000049.1 GCA_003213855.1 Prochlorococcus sp. AG-418-O03 | reverse complement strand
ATTTAGCTGATAAAGAAAGAAAAATTTTAAAGAAAGAGGGAAAGGATTTTATGTTCAGGAAATTAGATCTTATCAATACATGGCAAGGAAGTCTTTTGTATTTTTTTATATTAGTTCTAACTATATTCATATTAAAGAGATACTTTATTTTAAATGTAAATGTTATAGAGATTCAAAATATTGAAAATCAAATCATTGATAAATAATTTTAACAAGATCTACTTAGGAGTTCTCTCAAAATTATTTCCTAGATCACTAAACATTTTTATATTATCTTCTATTTCTTCTAAAGGACGATTTAACTTCCATTTCCAGTTATTTTTTGTGGTGCCAGGTTTGTTTATTCTACTTGAATCATCTAGAGATAATAGATCTTGTAATGGAGCGATAAAGAGATTAGCATTTGTCTCCATGCCAATTTCTATTAAATCCCAAGAAGGATTTTCTGAAAATTTATACTCATCTCTTATTCTTTTTTGGGATTCATAATCTAAATTTTCCCACCATGAAACAGAAGTAGAGTTGTCGTGAGTACCTGTATAAACTACCCAATTTGCTCCTTTAATATTCTTAGGTAAATAAGGATTATCTTCATTGCCATCAAAAGCGAATTGTAATATTTTCATGCCAGGCAGTTTAAAATTATCCCTTAATTTCTCTACATCTTTAGTTATAACTCCTAGATCCTCCGCAATAATTGGTAGATAGTTACCCCCTAGATCCTTTTTTACTTTTTTTAATAGTGTTCTACCTGGAGAATTTATCCATTTTCCAATAATTGCCGATTTAGAACTACCATTAACTCTCCAGTAACCCGCTAAACCCCTGAAATGATCAAATCTCAATATGTCCACAAGTTCAAATTGCCTTTGAAATCTTTTTCTCCACCAATCGAAATTAGTCCTCTTATGTTTTGACCAAAAGTAAGTTGGGGTACCCCATAATTGTCCTGTTGATGAAAAATAATCAGGTGGAACTCCACTTTGAAAGATTAAATCTCCATTTTTAAAAATTGAAAATAATGATTTATTACTCCACACATCTGCACTGTCTCTTGAGACATAAAAAGGCAAATCTCCTATCAGCTTAATATTTCTTGATTTTGCAAAGTTTTTAATAACGTTCCATTGCTCATCAAGATGCCACTGTATTAATTTTTTAATAAGTATCTCTTCACTTTTTTTCTTAATCCACGATTTTAAGAACCTATTATTTTTTATTTTAAATTCTTTAGGCCATTCCCACCAAGGCAACATATTAAATTCCTCTCTGATAACAACAAATGTGGCATAATCCTCTACCCAAGAATTCCTACTGATCCATTTGTTAAAATTAAGTTTCCTTTCTTCAGATTGTGAACTCCAACCCTGCAAAAGGAGGAGGCCTAATTTCTTTGTTAAGTCATCAGCAATATCAAATTCAAAATCGTCTTTATTCTGATTTGTTGGGCCTAGATTTTCTTTATTTGAAATGAAAATGAAACCTTTTTCGATTAAATCATCTATATCTAAAAACCATGGGTTTAGGGCAAAACTAGATGGGGAGCTATATGGAGAACCTGTAGAGTCAGTAGGTGTAAGAGGTAAAAATTGCCAGTATTCAATTCCATGCTTATTTAGTTTTTTTTATCCACTCTTTAGCTCCTTTTCCAAAAGTCCCACATACTCTTCCTCCAGGAATACATGTTGGATGCATAAGTAAGCCTAATGATTTTTTCGCAATAATTGACTCTATATGCATGTTTAAATATATTTTGATCCTTTACACTAGACGTGTTTTTAGTTCTCTAAATTCAACAATATACAAATTTTATTTAATTGACAAATATCATTCCTGGTTTTTAAGTCTGAATAAATATAATTTCTAATTTTTAATCAACAATTTTTTGCTTAATTGATGTGACTTTTGAAAAAATCTAGTCATTATCTTTTGCGAAATTCACATAAACGACTACGATAAGAATATAGTTTTATGGTGCAAATTTCGTGACGAGTTTTATCACGGCAATGCAGAGTAAAGAATCGAACTTTAATCTAACTAATAGTAGATTAAGGTTAGTAAGTGGGACAACTAATCCTAAATTAGCTGAAGAAATTGCAACATACTTAGGGATTGAAAATGTACCTTTAATATCTAAAAGATTTGCAGATGGAGAACTTTATGTTCAGATTCAGCAATCTATTAGAGGTTGTGATGTATTCCTCATTCAACCTACATGCGCTCCTGTAAACGATAGTTTAATGGAGCTCATGATAATGGTTGACGCATGCAAGAGAGCGTCCGCAAGACAAATAACCGCTGTAATCCCATATTTTGGATATGCAAGGGCAGATAGGAAGACCTCAGGAAGAGAGTCTATAACTGCAAAATTAACTGCTAATTTACTAGAGAAATCAGGAGTTGATAGAGTTCTAGCGATGGACTTACACTCGGCTCAAATTCAAGGCTACTTTGATATACCATGCGATCATATTTACGGTTCACCTGTATTAATTGATTATCTAGAAACTTTAGATTTAGAAGAAATAGTTGTAGTCTCTCCTGATGTAGGCGGGGTGGCGAGAGCAAGGGCATTCGCAAAATTAATGAAGGATGCGCCGTTGGCTATCATTGACAAAAGGAGATCGGCGCATAATATCGCTGAAAGTCTAACGGTTATCGGTGAAGTCAAAGGTAAAACGGCTATTCTTATAGACGACATGATAGACACGGGAGGTACAATTTGTTCTGGAGCAAATTTACTAAAAAAAGAAGGAGCTAATAGAATATTTGCATGTGCCTCACATGCTGTATTTTCTCCTCCTTCTTATGAAAGATTAAGTTCTAAGAATCTTTTCGAACAAGTTATTGTGACTAACAGCATACCAGTTATACACAAAGATAATTTTCCACAGTTAAAAGTCCTTTCCGTCGCAAATATGCTGGGGGAAGCTATTTGGAGAATCCACGAAGAAAGTTCCGTTAGTTCAATGTTTAGATAAAGGAATTATTTTTTTACAAACCTTGTAATTTCTTGATTCTCTCAGTTTCAATCTTATATTGTTTTTCGATCTTTTCAGGAACATTATCCGGACACACTTGAAGAGCTGATTCAACTAATTGCAGAGATGCAATAAATTGTAATTGTTTCATATCAACTGTTTGTGCTTTCTTTCTCTCTATTATTTTCCCTCCATGTTTTTGTGATACTACTGATGCGAATGTTGCTGATGCGACGTTTAATGTTTTTGGGAAATCCAAATCAAATCCTTTTCTTGTGGCATTACATAGAAATGAAA
>QCMJ01000048.1 GCA_003213855.1 Prochlorococcus sp. AG-418-O03 | reverse complement strand
AGTATCATAGAAGAAAAGAACAAAATTCATGTCATTAGATACAGCTGAAAAACAGAAGCTAATTGAGACTCATCAAGTACATCCAACTGATACAGGTTCAGCTGAAGTTCAAGTAGCATTGCTTTCAAAAAGAATATCGAAATTAAGTGACCACCTTCAAGGAAATATTCATGATTTCGCTTCAAGGCAAGGATTATTAAAAATGATTGGTAAAAGGAAAAGATTACTATCTTTCATAAAAGACAAAAACGTTCAGAGATATCAAGAGCTAGTAAAGAAAATTGGAATCAGAGGATGATTTCAATTAATGAAAAAGAAGCAATCTAAAAAAAAGACACAATTTAAAAAGAAAAAAAATTATTCTGAGAAAACTGCATTTGCCAATCTAGAAAAAGCATCTAATACTGTTACTACCCCAAAGAGTTCATCAAGTGGGATCCCTAAATATGTTGCTGATAGAATGGCAAGAAGAATATTTTTTACAGCAGGAATACCTACAGTATTAGGGATGTCGGTTTTTGTTGTTAGCTACATTATAGTTACAAGAAATATTGCTGAGATCCCTCCTTCATCAACAATTGCAATTTCAGCATTGTTTTTCTTGTTAGGTCTAGCAGGATTGAGTTTTGGAATATTATCAGCTAGTTGGGATAAAGAGCCTGGATCTTTTTTTGGTATTGAAAATATTCCAATGAACATACAACGTGCGAAAGCAGCATTCAAACCTGCAACTCAAAATTTCGTGGATAAAAGTTAATCTAGGAAACTAAAGATTTCAAATTAACTTTGAATGATTTATCTTCTAATAATTTGCATACTCCTTGAATATCTCCAATACAGAATTGTTCACCAAATTTAACGTATGTAACACTATTTTTATTTCTCACTGCAGCTAAAACTGGAATCTTGATTCCACATCTATCTTTATCAGGTTTAAATTTAGTTAAACAGTTTCTCAAGGTATTTTGTACTCTTACATCTGATGCTTGAGAACTTTCAAGATTAATAATAAGTAATTTAAGGTTATCTATTTCTCTACAATCATCAATTATTAATTGAGTCTTATCACTTTTTTTATCTATTGTTCCCCACACCAATAATCTAGTATCAGTCAAAAGAAATTCTGATAATCTTACATAGGTTTTTGGAAAAACTATTGCTTCGCAACATCCAGAAAGATCTTCTAGCTGAACTATAGCCATCCTATCTCCTTTTCTCGTTGTAATTTGCTTCAAATCAGGGATCATTCCAACTAAAGAGACTTTGGTTCTATCTTTTGTTTCTTCTAACTGAGAAATGCTTATAGGTGATACGAGTTTTGCTGGCTTAGTTAAATGCTTCAGAGGATGATCTGATAAATAAAAGCCTAATAGCTGCTTCTCTAACTTTAACTTCTCAATAAGTGAATAATCATCAACCTTAGCTAACTGTGAATCTGAAAAAGCAACATTAGAAAATCCTTCCTTAGAGTCAAATAGATTTCCTTGGCCTGATAATCTATCACGATTTCTTGAAGAGGCCCACTCAATAACATGCTCAAGATCTGACAATAACTGGGCTCTATTATTATCATTTGAAAACTCGTCTAGTGCTCCACAATGAATTAGAGATTCAAGACTTCTTTTGTTGAGAATATTAGAAGGCAAACGGTCGCACAAATCAGATAAAGACTTAAAGATTCCAAAACTATTTCGGTTTTCAATTATATTTCTTATTGCAGAATCCCCTAAATTCTTAATTGCAGATAACCCGAATAAAATCTGATTGTTCTTAATAGTGAAATCAACCCCAGAAAAATTAATGCTCGGTGAAATAACTTCTATTCCCATGGAATAACAATTAGAAATATATCTTTGCATTTTATCGCTAGAGCCCGAATTTACGCTTAAAAGGGCTGCCATATATGCAACAGGAAAATGAGCTTTTAAAAATGCAGTTTGATAAGTGACAGCGCCATAAGCAGTTGAGTGACTTTTGTTAAAACAATATTCTGCGAATAAAACCATCTGATCAAAAAGATCATTTGCTAATTTTTCATTTACACCTTTCTTCATAGAACCATCTACAAATATATTCCTATGCTTTACCATTTCAGAAACTTTCTTTTTCCCCATCGCTCTTCGAAGTAAATCAGCATCTCCAAGAGAATAACCAGCAAGGTCTTGAGCAATTTTCATGATTTGTTCTTGGTAAACCATAATTCCGTAGGTTTCAGTGAGAATTGACTTAATAAAAGGATGAGGGAAATCAATCTTTTCGTTACCATTTTTTCGATTTATGAATTTAGGTATAAGGCCTGCATCAAGAGGACCAGGTCTATAAAGAGCCAGTATGGACGAAATATCCTCTAGAGAGTTAGGTTTAAAATCCTTAACTACCTGTTTCATGCCAGAAGATTCAAGTTGAAAAATACCTTCAAGATCTCCTCTCCCGATAAGCTCAAAGGTTTTACAATCATTTTGTGGTAACTCATCGATGTTTATTTTTTTTCCAGTAGATTGATTAATAAGAGAAACTGTCTTTTCAATCATCGTAAGATTCTTAAGACCCAAGAAATCCATTTTCAATAATCCAAGTGATTCGATATCGTCCATAGAATATTGGGTTATTATTTGTCCTTCATTATTTCTTTGAAGAGGTACAAGTTCATCGAGAGGATCTGATGCGATAACAACTCCAGCAGCATGAACTCCATATGTTTTATTAGTTCCTTCAATTCTCAAAGCCAAATCTACCCATTTTTTCACCCTATTATCGTTAATATATTTCTCTCTAAACTCTTGACTAGGAGAATTCTTATCAATCATTTCATTTAATTTATAAGGTTTCCCTCTTACAACCGGTATTAACTTAGCCAATTTATCCGCCTCTCCATATGGTATGTCAAGAACCCTTGCAACATCCTTTAAAACCGCCTTAGAGGTCATCTTATTGAAAGTAATTATTTGCGCAACTTTATCCTCTCCATAACGATTAGTAACATAATCAATAACTTCATTTCTCCTATCAATACAAAAGTCGGTGTCAATATCTGGCATTGACTTTCTTGCTGGATTTAAAAATCTCTCAAACAACAATCCATGCTCAACAGGATCTATATTTGTAATTTCAAGAGCATAAGCTACTAGTGAGCCTGCTGCAGAACCTCTACCTGGTCCTACAGGGATAGAATTATCTCTAGCAAATTTGATGTAGTCCCAAACAACCAAAAAATAATCTGGGAATCCCATATCTTTAATAATTTTCAATTCGGAAGATAGTCTTTTTTTATAGTTCTCATCAACTTCTGCAAGATCATT
>QCMJ01000047.1 GCA_003213855.1 Prochlorococcus sp. AG-418-O03 | reverse complement strand
AAGAATGTGATCCTTTATAAACCAAAATTTGAGCCTTAGGTAACCCTACCAAAGCCAAGTCCCCAATTAGGTCTAAAATTTTATGTCTTATTGGTTCATTATCAAATCTTAATGGTGGATTAACCCATTTATCACCGTCACAAACAAGGGCATTTTCCAAACTTCCGCCTTTTATTAATCCAAGTTCACTTAACTCTTGAAATTGATCTTTAAAACCAAATGTTCTAGCAGGAGCAATCATTTCAACAAAACTTTTTGGATTTAAGTCAATCACAAAAGTTTGATTTCCAATTGCTTTATACGCAAAATTTATTGTTGATATAATTGTAGTTTTTTTAGAAGGGGTTGCTGCTATTACTGAGTCTTCTTTATTAATAATTATTGATTTATTAATCTCTCGAAAGAAATTATCTGGTTTGGGTGTTTTTTTTATCCCTACTTCTTCAAAATCTTTAACCCACTGGATTGCTGATCCATCTAAAAGAGGAATCTCTTTCCCCTCAACCTCAATATGAATATAACTTAACCCACACCCAGCCATTGATGATAGTAAATGCTCAATAGTATATAAATTTCGCCCTCCCAATTTAACTGCCGTACAAAGCATGGTACTTCCAATTAAATCCTGTGTTAACTTAAAAATCTCGCTAGGTTTATCACTGAAAGAGACATAATATCCTTCTTTTTCATAAGGTGAAATTGTAACTCTTGTTTTTTCTCCACTATGAAGGCCTATACCTTCTCTGGAGATAACACCAGCCAAGGTATAGCAAGAATCATAATTAGCAGGCCAAGAAAACACTTAAAACTTCCATCCAACTCCAAGTGTATATCTCCAATCTCCACTCAAGTCCTTACTAGCAACATCTAATCTTAATGGCCCAATTGGCGTTTTTACTCCAACCCCTCCTCCAAGCGAATAACCAGAACCTGATTTCTGTAATAATTTGCCGGGTTTTCCTGGAACATCATTTTGAGAGCCTAAATCACTGCCTGCATCAACAAATAAAGCTCCAGATATCATTCTCCAAACAGGGAATCTATATTCTACAGTACCTTCAAGAAAGCTTTTACTTACAGCCAAATCGCACGATCCCCATCCTCTAACAGATGATGTCCCCCCCATACAAAATGCTTCATAAGGAGGCAATTCTCCAAAAATAGTTCCTGCCTTAAATTGAAATCCAATAGCTTGAGGACAATCTTCACTATTTGCATTATTAGATCTACATGCTTTGGTTAAATTTATCAATTTTGTAGGTATAAAAAACGAATACGAAGCCCTCATTCTATTGAAAGTTGGAGAGTTTTCCCCTATTGAGACAAACTGTTCAGTTCCAAAACTTAATTTATTTCCTGAAGTTGGGTTTGTGGGATTATTCAAATTATTTCTAGATGCACTTGCAATAACACTTACCAATGTATTCTCTTCAGGACATGTCCCATCATTTGGAGTAAATCCAATACAAATAATATCGCTTATATTGTTTCTGGTTGTGGTTGGCGTCCTATCGCCAAAAGGTTTTTTGTTTCCATCAGCATCAATCATTTTTACTCTCTTAAAATTCATTCCTGCAAGAACTCTCCATTTAGCGACCTTAAATGGATCTCCACCATTAAGTGGCCTTGAGAAAGAAAATCCACCTCCTGTTTTTTCTAGAACTATTGATGAAAAAGTATCAGAACTAGATGGAGTTTGATCATCTACTGCATATAATCTCCCATTATTGTCACTTTTAAATTCTTGAGGATAATTTCTACTTAAAAAAATATTTGTTCTAAAAGATGTTTTATGTTTATCTCCTTTAATCCATGGATCAGATAATGAAAAATTATAGGTAGTTGAATATTCTCCGAAATTTAGATTAAAATTTGTAGACCACGCTCTTCCTAGTGCATTTGTTTCCTGCAAACCAACTGTGGCGAAGATACCTGAACTATTGCTATAACCTAGTCCACCTGTTAATGATCCTGTTCTTTGCTCACTCAAGTCTAAAAAAATTATGACTTGGCCAGGATTTAAATTGTCAGGTCCAAGAGAAACCTTTACATCATCAAATAATGATGTGGCATAGAGTCTACCGATATCATCCTCTAAGATTTTTCTATTAAATATCGAACCAGGTTGTGTTTTTAATTCTCTTTTTTATGACCCAATCTTTTGTTTTTCCTTTTCTAGGTTTTCCATCAATAACAAATTCACCATCAGAATCTGGGAATCTTATTTTTACGTCAGAGATAATACCCTCAAAAACTTCTAATGTTACTACTCCGTTCTCAGAGATTCTATCTGGGCCATTAATTCTAGCTAAAGAATAACCCTCTTTTTCATAACGTTTTTTTATTATTTCTATCTTATTTTGCAATTCATTTAAGTTAAGAGTTGTCCCATAATAATTTTTAAAAATATCATCCACGTATTCATTAGAGATTATTGAGTTTATCGGTTTAAGTTCAACTTTCTTCAAAATTGGATTAGGCACTACATTTACTATTAGCCTCACACCTAGTGGCCCTTCTTGAGACATAATTTTAACTCCAGAAAACCAACCACTCGCATAAATTGCATTGATGTCTTGTTTTAAAATTCGATTATCAATAATACTTCCAGGCTTTATGCTCATAGAGTCATATGCTGCCAATTCAAGTTTTCTACCCTCAGGATGTTTTTCCCAACCCTCGATAATTATTTCTGAGATGAGAACACTTTCTTCATCCATATCATTATTACTTTCTGCAAGAAGAAAACTTTTCTCTTTTTTGATGTCAATCCCTTCAAATAAAACATTATTGATATTTTGTATTTCTAAGGTTGATATTGATTGATCAACTTCATTTGGCAGATACTTAGCAGCTAGTTCAGAATTATTTGATATAAAAATCAAGGGAGAGCAGGCAACATTTGTAAACACCTTTCCAAATTTTAAAAAATGTTTTTGCATAGTACTTTTCATCAAGATAAATAAGTCATTATTAATTCAATTAGGTCAAAGAAAATGGTTTATTCTTCGGTGAATTTCACTATAAGCTTCAATTAGACCTCCTAAATCATTCCTAAATCTATCCTTATCTAGGCTTACAATTGTATCACTTTTTTGATTTAGATCCCATAATCTACAATTATCAGGACTTATTTCATCCCCTAGAAGAATGTTATTTTTAAAATCATAACCAAATTCCAACTTGAAATCCACAAGTTGAAGTTGAATATTTTTGAAAAAATTTTTCATGATTTCATTTATTTTTAAAGTTAAATTAATTATCAATTCCAAATCATGGGGGCTTAATATATTCATTAATTCAATTCTATCTTTTGTGATAAGGGGATCATTAAGTTCATCATTTTTAAGATACATATCTATTAATGGTTTTGATAGGAAAGTTCCAGGTTTAATAGTCGTTTGTTTACACAAAGAACCATAAGCAGTATTTCTTAGAACAATTTCTAATGGGATTATTTTTATTTTTTTTGCAATCATTGTATTTTCATTTTCAAGTTTAATAAAATGGGTTGGAATATTGTGCTTAATGAGAATCTCAAAAATCCTTGCACTTATTAAGCAATTAAGTTTGCCTTTACCTTCAAATTT
>QCMJ01000046.1 GCA_003213855.1 Prochlorococcus sp. AG-418-O03 | reverse complement strand
TATTGCATCTAATACTTCTTTAGTATTTGTTGATAGTTTGTTTTTTTTAATCTGCTTTATTGTTTCTATCATATTACTTTTGTAAGGGTCTGAATAATAATTGTATCTACTAAATACTTTCACAAAACGGGAAATTACGATTGGATTTAATTTGTCAAAGTCAATTATCTTTTTTGCAATATATTTATAACCAGAACCATCCATTGCATGAAAAGTACTATTTCTTGTTACGAAAGTATTTAATATAGCTCTTAAAGTGTTTGGTGATTTTGAATCAAAAAATTTATTTTTAAATAATTTTTCAATGCTGCTTGTTTTTTCATCAATCTCTATAGATGCATTGAATGAGAACCAACTATCCAAAACAACACTATTATTTTTCCATTTATTAAAGAATATATTTGAAATAATTTGTCTTTCAGGACAATTTATCCTACTGAAAGAATTCAATGCAGCTTTTGCTAGGGTCATCGAATTACTATCGACATAATTAATTATTTTCCTTTTAATCTCCTCATCTTTACTGTTTAAGAGTAGTTTCCAAATAGTTTCGATTAGTTTTCTTTCATCTTTTCCTTCTGGCCATACTTTATCAAGATTTATCTCTATTTCTTGGAGTTTAAAATATAATTCTTTTTTTAATTTGGTACCGAAAAAATAATTTAAATCGTCAATAGTTTTATATATTTTTAAGGGGTCTATATTTTCCATCTCTGATTCAATTTCAGCAAATGTCGGAATACTTAGTAATTCTGATAAAAGAGTTAAATTAATATCTTTATTTTTTATAAATGATATTAGGGTGCTTATTAATTTATTTTCAATTTTATGAACTGGTTTTTCATCTAATCTGCATAAAATTATTTTTTTATAAAATACTTTTATAGTATTAGATAGTGTAAAAAAATCTTTTTCATATTTTAAGATTAAAAATTTTTCATCCAAGGTTGTGTCTGATTCCCACTTAACAGGTGAAGAGAATTCGCGAAAATAAGTTACTAAAGGGATTTGGATTTGAGATCTTAAGTTCCTAAAAATAAACTCTTGTTTTTTTGTTTTTAAAATAACTGTTTTTTCTATTGTTTTATTTTCACCGTAAAATATAGCCAGATTTATAGGAATTATTAGAGGTAAATCATTATATGGGTTCTTATTTATTGGATTACTTTGAGAGGCTTGAATTATAAGTTTTTCGTCTGTTTGATTCCAAATTCTCTTGAATTTAACTTTTGGTGTGCCATTTTGCTTGTACCAAACTATAAATTCTTTTGGATCGATTTCCTTATTATGCTCTAAAATTTTATCGACAAATTGGTCTATTGTTGCTGCTTTACCATCATATGTTGAGATGTAATTACTAAATCCTTTATAGAAATTTTCATCTTTTACAAGCTTGTTAAGCATTCTAATTATTTCTGATCCTTTTTCGTATATCGTGGTCGTGTAGAAATTGTCTATTTCTTGATATTTTTCTGGCATTACAGGATGCGATGTTGGACCAGAATCCTCTCTAAATTGATTTCTTTTAAGAAATTTTGCATCCTCAAGTCTCTTGATTTCATAATTATGAAGGTCTGCAGTGAATTGTTGATCTCTGAATACTGTTAAACCCTCTTTTAGAGACAATTGAAACCAATCCCTGCAAGTCACTCTATTACCCGTCCAATTATGGAAGTATTCATGTGCGATTACACCCTCTATTCGTTCTAATTCCTCATCAGTTGTTGTTTCAGAATTAGCGAGTATTAGTTTTGAGTTGAAAATATTGAGACTTTTGTTTTCCATTGCTCCCATATTAAAGTGCCTGACTGCAACTATATTGAACAAAGACAAATCGTATTCAAGATTATATTTATCCTCGTCCCATCTCATAGATTTCTTTAAAGAACTTATTGCATGTTGAACATATTTTTCATCGCCATACTCAATATAAATATTTATTTTTACTTTTTTATTCGATTTTGTTATGAAATTGTCTTTTACACAATTAAGTTTACCTGCTACCAATGCAAATAGATATGAGGGTTTTGGATATGGGTCTTCCCAAATTATTTCATGTCGATTATTTGTAAGATTATTTTCTTTTACGACGTTACCATTTGAAAGTAGGACAGGATAATCGTTCTTGTCTGCCTCAATTCTCACGGTGTATTTGCTTAGAATATCAGGTCTATCAGAGTGAAAACTTATCCTTCTAAACCCCTCTGCCTCACATTGCGTAGTTATAATTCCATTGCTCTCATACATGCCTAAAAGGGATGTATTTTCCTTCGGTTTAATAATTCCTTCTATTTTTAATGAAAAATTATCTTTATTTATATTTTTAATTTTCAAATTATTTTTTTGCTGTATGTAGTATTCCTCTTTTATTAGTGAGTCATCTATAAATATTTTTTTTATTAAAATATCAGTACCATCAAGAATAAGATTTCTGGCATTCTTATTTTTTTTTATCAATTTTAGTTTCGTCGTAACATAAACAGCATTTTTCTTAATTACAAAGTCCAAAAAAATTTCTGGAATTTCATAATCAAAAACTTTGTAATCTTCAAGTTTTACATATCTTGAAATAGTCTTTTGGTTTTTTGGATTGTGCATCTTTACAAAGAATTTCAGAAGTTAAAAAATCTAGAATACTTATTTTGAAATTATAAGTTAGAATTTTTATCATCTGAATGACAAAAATGTGCTTTAACTTCTCCTGTGGGCAGTAATTCGTATAAAGAAGGATTATTAATATCAGGCGATCCGTCCTTATTAAATTGGTACCTCCAGTCCCATTTTTTATCTGTAAAGGAAATATAATCTTTTCTTAGTGAGTATGGAAGCATAAGCTTTTTTTTATTCCAATTAATATTTATAAATGCTCCTGGCTTTAACTCAGATATCTTTTCTACTATGGAAAAGTCACCATTAATATTATTTCTCATCACAAGATTAAGCTTCGAATTCTCACATACATAGCTACTATTTAAAGCTAATAATAGTATTGATGTAATAAAAAATGAATGAATTTTTTGAACTCCTTTTATAAAAGATTTACCATCAAACTAAATGACTAAATAAAAAACTTTTTTGGATCAATTTAAATCATAATAGATTGCATACTCTTTAGATCTACAAGATTACAATTTAATTCCTCTTCATAATCCTGAACTGAAATAAAATTATTTAAAAAACCTGAATATTTTGCATCTCCGCCCACGGTACTTGAAAGTATAAATTTCGGATTGAATTTGTTAATCAATTTAGGTATCACATCAGCACCTTTTACAAAAGAACCTACTAAGGGTAATTCTAAATTCTTTGTAGGAGTAATGACTGCATCGAGTTTTTGTTTGTTTAAATTTTTATCAAGATATCCATGGGGTTCTATGTAAAACCCATTATCTTGAGCGTCTTTAACAATATATCCGTTTTCTATTTGTGGTACTGGTGCACCAGCAGTGGCTTCAAAACTTAAATTAAATTGATTAGTCTTTTCAGTTGGCTTAAGCATTTTAATTGAAAGAAAACCAATTTTTTCTAATGTTTCAACAGCACTTTTAGGGCAAATTATGGGAATATCCTTTCTGAACATTTCTAAAGTTGGAACATGACAGTGATCAGGCAAACCTTGGGTCAATAAAATGATATCAATGTGTTTATCTATTAAAATTTCTTCTTCCAATGATCCTTTAAAAAACCATTCACCTGGAGGAAATATTAAATCTCCTTTAAGCCAAGGATCAATAATTAAATTGGTTTTTTTAAATTTTATAAGCCAACCATTTG
>QCMJ01000045.1 GCA_003213855.1 Prochlorococcus sp. AG-418-O03 | reverse complement strand
ATTTAAGGTAACTAAAACACTATTTTTCTATATTGATAGGAATAATGAAAGAAACAAGTCCCAAATCAAATAATGGAACAATTTTGGATATAAATGAATCTTTTAAAATTGAATTTGATCCTATAAGCGATGCGTTGGCAGCTATAAGAAATGGTGAATGCATAATTGTCGTAGATGATGAAAGAAGAGAAAATGAAGGAGATTTAATATGTGCGGCTCAGTTTGCAACTCCACAGCAAATTAATTTTATGGCTACTGAGGGACGTGGTCTTATATGCCTAGCAATGCAAGGTGAAAAACTTGATTCATTAGATTTACCATTAATGGTAGATAGAAATACAGATGAAAATCAAACAGCTTTTACAGTATCAATTGATGCTGGACCTGAACATAATGTTACTACCGGAATTTCCGCTGAAGACAGGGCAAAGACAATACAAGTTGCTATAAACCCAAATACAAAACCTGATGATTTAAGGAGGCCAGGACATATTTTTCCATTAAGAGCAAAAAAAGGTGGAGTATTAAAAAGGGCAGGTCATACCGAAGCGGCAGTAGATATAGCCGCAATGTCAGGTCTCTATCCCGCTGGAGTGATTTGTGAAATACAAAATCCTGACGGTTCTATGTCAAGACTTCCTCAACTTAAAGAGTATGCAAAACAATGGGGAATGAAATTAATATCAATAGCTGATTTAATAAGTTATCGGTTTCAAACTGAGAGATTTGTATTTAGAAAATCTGATGCTGTTCTACCAAGTATTTTTGGTAATTTCAAAGCTTATGGATATGTTAATGAACTAGATGGTTCAGAGCACGTTGCATTAGTTAAACAAAAATCATCAAAATTAAGCGAACCTGTACTAGTTAGAATGCATTCAGAGTGCTTAACTGGTGATGCTTTTGGATCATTACGTTGTGATTGCAGACCCCAGTTAGAGGCTGCTTTATCAAGAATAGAAAAGGAGGAAGAAGGAGTTGTTGTTTACTTAAGACAAGAAGGCAGAGGTATTGGTCTAATAAATAAATTAAAAGCTTACAGTTTACAAGATGGTGGATTAGACACTGTAGAAGCTAATGAAAAATTAGGTTTTCCAGCTGATCTCAGAAATTATGGAGTTGGGGCACAAATTTTAACTGATTTAGGTATAAAAAAATTAAAATTACTAACCAACAATCCTAGAAAGATTGCTGGATTAGGTGGTTATGGAATAGAAGTTATTGAGAGAGTTCCTTTAGTTATTTGTCCAAACGATAATAATGCAGAATATTTGAGTGTTAAAAAAACAAAGTTAGGCCACATGATTGATGATGATAATTCTAATTCCAGTAATATTGATCCATTTATATCAATTTTTCTTGACGGAAAATATAAATCTATTGATTTAGTTCCAATAAAAAATAAAGTTATTAAATTCTGTAGTGAACAAAACATTAATATTAAACTTGAAAGTAGTCCAAGATTATTGGCGTTTTGGAACCGACCAAAATTAGTGTGGAGAATTTTACATGATCAGAATAGAAACAATTCCAACATTAATGATGAGGAAATAAAGAATATAGAATTATTTATTCAGTTTTTATCCAAATATGAAAATAGTACAAAGATTGGAATTATTGTTTCTAGAAATATTGAACAAGCATTACATCCAAAAAGTAGCATCAAACTAATAAATACTAAATTCACTATTAATAACGAATTCTTATATTCTTCTACAAGAAAATTTAATCTAGATAAAGAGACATTCAGTATCGTTTTTGAAGGCTAAATTACTACTTTAGAGTTGCCTTAATAATTTTTGAGCCGTTAGTAAGCTTTAGCACGACATCCATATCATCTGTCTTACCAAAAACAGTATGAACACCATCGAGATGAGGCTGTGGTTCATAAACTATAAAAAATTGACTACCACCTGTATCCTTTCCTGCATGAGCCATAGAAAGTGAGCCTTTTAAATGTTTATTGGAATTAATTTCACATTTAATATTATAACCAGGACCACCAGTTCCAGGCATGCCAGATGCTCCTTCACGAGTATTAGGACATCCACCCTGAGCCATAAATCCAGGAATAACTCTGTGGAATGCTAGACCATCATAAAAACCATCACTAATTAAACTGGTGAAGTTTTTGACTGTATTAGGAGCCTCGTCAGAGAAAAATTCAATATTAATGTTCCCAACTTCTGTTTCAAATAATGCAGTTGTCATGTTTTATTTGTTTAATAATTATTCTGATATTTTAATAGCTAAAGCAACTTTTCAAGGTTTTGCTTAATGGTATTTATATCAATGTTATTTTTATTACTATTTTTGTCTTCCTCCCAATTTTCAACTTCTAGGTTTTTCTGGGGTGGTGAAATTAACAACCTATCTTCTGCGGTTTTAGGTACAAAATTCTTTTCAACTAATTTGCATTCATAATCCAATTTAATGCAGAAATCTTTTATTTCTTCAATGTTGATCATTTCAACTGTTGGTAAAGGAAAATCTTGAGCTTCTAGTAGTCCACAGTATCTTGTTGCATCATCCTTATCTTCAAACATAAGAACAATGGTCCTTCCTTTAAGTTCGATTGAATGAATTCCTTCCTTATCTGTTCCTGAATTATATAAAAGAACAAATATGTTCATAAGCATCAATTTTTCTATTTATATAATATTTGATTAAGAATCAGAAAGTGATAATTCTTGTAATCTTGTATATAAAGCAATTTCTTCATCATTAATATCAGCAGGTATAACTACCAATATTTCAACATATTGATCACCTACATTATCTTCGAAAGTCAAACCCCTACCTTTCAAACGTAACATTCTTCCAGTAGATGATTTAGGTGGAACCTGAAGTGTTACATTTCCTTCAAGAGTAGGAACCTCTACTGCACAACCAAGAAGAGCATCATGAGGAAATAACTCTAATTTATAAAGCACTCTTAAACCATCAATTCTTAGACCACTTTCCGTTTGAACTTTTAACTGTAAATAATGATCTTTGCCTCCTCTTGCAATATTTTCAAGTCTTAATCGCCATCCATCTCCAGCAAAAGGAGGTGTATCAACTTCTACTACAGTTTCATCTTCAAGCTCTATTAAAATTGAAGCTCCATTTAAGGCCTCATCAGGAGTTAATTCAATAATTGTCTCAATATCTTGGTGGATTTTAACTAGAGGTGGCTCTTCTGGAGAGGTTGTTGGGTATTCATAATTATTAAACTCGTCATTATTTGTATTTATCGATTCATCATCAAATTGATCATCATCATATTCCTCGTAATTCTTTGGTGAGTGTTCATATCCAAATAATGAATCAAGATAATCTTGAAAATCAGGAAAACCTGTCTTGAAATTATTATTTTCGTTATCATTCTGGATCTTTTCATCAGAACTATTTTTCCTTACATTAGGATCACGTAGATATTCATATGCTTCGTTAATTAATTTAAATCTTTCTTCTGCATTAAGATCGTTTTTATTTAAATCTGGATGCCATTTTCTTGCCTCTCTTCGAAAGGCCTTTTTAAGTTCTTTATCATCGAAATCAGAAGATAAACCTAAAATCGACAAATAGTCTTTTTTAGAGGAAGTAGTCATTGTCCCATGGATCATCGTCCCTAGAATTACCATACCTCGAATTTCTATAATTTCTATTCATTTGATTATCCCAAGGATCATCATCCCAATAATCATCAGAAAAGAGTTCATCCTTTAATGATCCAAATGTATTTTTAATACCCTGTAAGGGATTATTATCAGTTTTCTTTTCAGCCGCAAATTTTCTGTTTAAGCCGAATAATGCTTCTTGAAGAGCACTTACTGAAATTTCTAATTCTTGAGGATCATCGTCATCTATATACTCTTCAACATCTTGAATGG
>QCMJ01000044.1 GCA_003213855.1 Prochlorococcus sp. AG-418-O03 | reverse complement strand
AGAAAAATGCAGTCGTAGAGGGGTTTAATATTTCTTCAGGTGAGACCCTTGCCATAATTGATAGTGATTTTACTGTAGATATTGATGACAGTATTGCAGCAATTATGGAATCGACCAAAAATAAAAATATCCTAATTAATTGCGCCCGCACAACCTTTCCAATGGAAAAAGATGCGATGAGATGGGCAAATTATATAGGAAATAGACTCTTCGCAATTTTTCTATCAATCCTCATAAATAAGCCTGTATCAGATTCACTCTGTGGAACAAAAGTTTTTTCAAGAAAATTCTTTAAACTGATGAAACAAAACGGAAGTTGGGATTCCAAATCTGACCCATTTGGAGATTTTACAATAATATTTGAAGCTGCGAACAACAACATTAAAATACTAAATTATCCTGTTAGATATTACGCTAGAAAATCTGGAGCACCAAATATATCTAGATGGATAGATGGATTAAAACTTCTCAAAGTATGCTGGATTTATATGATTTCTGATATCTGAATTAAATAAAATTCTCGCGAGTATTTTCTTGGTATTTTTAATTTCTCCAAATTAGTAATAAAGTAGTTAGATTCATAGAGAAAATAAATTCATTAAATTTCATGATATGAATTTTAATTTGAAGCTCGAAAAATTAAATAAAAAAAATTACCAAAGAAAGCACTATGGAAAAATACTAACTGTAAGATTGCCATGTAATCCAATATTTCCAATAGGACCTATTTATTTAGCGGACCATATTCATAAATGTTTTCCATGTTTAGAGCAGCAATTCATTGATCTAGCAATAGTTCCATCTAACAAAGTTTCCAAATATTTAGCTAGAAAAATTGATCAATTTAGACCTCACCTAATCATTTTTTCATGGAGAGATATCCAAATTTATGCACCTGTTGATGGTAGGAGTGGAAATCCTCTACAAAACTCTTTTGAAGTTTTCTACTCAAAAAATATCCTTAAAAAAATTAGAGGTTCCTGGGGAGGATTAAAATTAATTGCATCTCATTATGGAGAAATATATAGAAATACTTCTTTAGTCAAGATGGGACTAAAAAGAGCACAAAAATATAATAAAAATATAAAAGTTATTTTAGGAGGTGGAGCTGTAAGTGTCTTCTATGAACAATTGGGAAATCTTCTCCCAAAAGGAACTGTTATTTCAGTTGGAGAGGGAGAAAATCTCATAGAAAAAATTATTAAAGGAGATTCAATAGAGGAAGAAAGATGTTATATTGCTGGACAAAAACCTCGCAACAAATTAATACATGAACAACCTTCAGGAACTGTTAAAACTGCCTGCAACTATGAATATATTAAATCAATATGGCCTGAATTTGATTGGTATATAGAATGTGGCGATTATTACGTAGGGGTACAAACAAAAAGAGGTTGTCCTCATAATTGTTGTTTTTGTGTTTATACAGTTGTGGAGGGGAAGCAAGTTCGCGTTAATCCTGTTAAGGAAGTAATCAAAGAAATGAAGCAATTATACGATCTTGGAGTAAGGGGATTTTGGTTCACAGATGCACAGTTTATTCCAGCCAAAAAACATATTGAAGATGCAAAAACACTTTTGCAAGCAATTAAGGAGCAAGGCTGGGACGATATTAATTGGGCTGCATACATCAGAGCAGATAATATTGATGCTGAGCTAGCCCAGCTTATGGTTGATACAGGTATGAGCTATTTTGAAATAGGCATCACGTCGGGATCTCAAGAACTTGTTAGAAAAATGAGATTAGCTTATGACCTTGAAACTGTATTAAATAATTGCAGAATGCTAGTCAAATCAGGTTTCAAGAATCATGTTTCAGTCAATTATTCATTTAATGTTTTTGATGAAACGCCCAGTACCATAAGACAAACAATTGCTTACCATAGAGAATTAGAAAATATTTTTGGTAAAGGCTTAGTTGATCCAGCTATTTTCTTTATAGGTTTGCAACCTCACACTCTTCTTGAGAAGTACGCTTTGGAACATAATATTTTGAAGCCAAATTATAATCCAATGAGCATGATGCCCTGGACAGCCAGAAAACTTCTTTGGAATCCAGGCTCACTCGGTAAAAAACTTGGCCAGGTTTGCTTAGAAGCTTTTGATAATCCAGAAGACGAATTTGGTAAAACTGTTATCGACATTCTTGAGAGAGAATATGGAAAGTCCTCTTTAAAAGAATCCCTCAAAGTCCGTCCTTTATCAGAAAGGAAATTAGCTCATTCTAAATAGTAAATTCAACCGTTATTAATCCTCTTTCTCAATTGAACTAGAAATTCCTTTAGATTTTAATGATTCTGAGTAGAATTCTGCTGGCTCTAAATCACAAACAATTACTAAACCCACACCCGTATTGTGTGCTTCAAGCATTATTGAGATAGCATCTTGTTCGCTTAATTGCGGCACAACTTCTCGCAGTGTAATAGTGACATACTCCATAGAATTAACCGGGTCATTATGAAGTAAAACCTTATATTTTGGAGATTTATTTTTTAATTCAGCAGGTTTCTTTTCAATTACTGCAGAATTATTATTTACACTTTGTTCTAACTTTATAGATATCATTAAATTTATGAGAGGTTGAATTGTACTAATAATTATATATTAATAATTCTTTCCATTGCATCAAGGACGTTTGATCGTGAGTTAAATGCTGACAAGCGAAAATAACCCTCTCCTGCTAATCCAAATCCGCTCCCAGGTGTTCCCACCACACTAACTTTTTGGAGAAGGAAATCAAAAAAGTCCCAAGATGTCATTTTATCTGGAACTTTAATCCAGATATAAGGAGCATTATCCCCACCATAAACTTTATATCCTGAATTCTGAAGTTTATTTTTCATTATTTTTGCATTTTCCATATAAAAATCAATTAAACCTCTTACCTGTTCCTTTCCTTTGAGAGAATAAACAGCCTCTGCTCCTTTCTGAACCACATAACTTACTCCATTAAACTTTGTAGATTGTCTTCTATTCCAAAGAGGCCATAACTCTATTTCCTCATTTGTTGAGCTCAAACCTTTGAGATTTTTAGGTATTACTGTAAAAGCACATCTAACTCCAGTGAATCCTGCATTCTTTGAAAAAGATCTAAATTCAATAGCACAATCCTTTGCTCCCTCAATCTCATATATTGAATGTGGAATATCATTATCTTGAATAAATGCTTCATAAGCTGCATCAAAAAGTATTAGGGATTTGTGTTGAAGAGCATAGTCAACCCACTTTTTCAATTCTGCTTTATTGATCGTTGCTCCAGTCGGATTATTAGGAAAACAAAGATATAAAATATCAACTTTTTTTTCAGGTAGTTCTGGCAGAAAGTTATTCCCCTCGTTTATTGCAAGATATGTCAATCCTTGATAAGTACCATTTTCAAGAGAATCACCAGTTCTGCCTGTCATAACGTTACTATCTACATAAACTGGGTAAACAGGATCTGTTACAGCAATTGAATTATCTTTACCAAGAATATCTAAAATATTACTACTATCGCATTTAGAACCATCAGAAACAAAGATTTCTTCAGGTGAAATTTGACAGCCTCTCGAAATAAAATCATGCTCAGATATTTTTTCTCTTAGCCAAGAATAACCTTGTTCTGGTCCATAACCTTTGAAACCATCTGTTGTTCCCATTTCATCTAAAGCTTTACCCATAGCCTCTATACATGCTCTAGGCAATGGTTCTGTAACATCTCCTATGCCAAGCTTAATAATTTCAGCACTCTTGTTTGATTGAGAATATATTTTTACCCTTTTAGCAATTTCAGGGAATAAATAGCCTGCTTTGAGTTTTAAATAATTTTCGTTTACTTGAACCACTTTAGATAAAAAATTTCACCAATATTAGAATAATGTATTAACGTGCTTTAGTGGTGATTAGATGTTAAGATTATGTTGGTTATGGTTAATTTAAGAGATAAATCATAGCTGTGAAATCAATCTC
>QCMJ01000043.1 GCA_003213855.1 Prochlorococcus sp. AG-418-O03 | reverse complement strand
TTCTTTAATAACTTCATCAATCGTATCAGGCGCAATAAGTGGACAATCTCCAGTAATGCGTACTACAACATCTGAATTTGTAATTTCAGCTGCTTTTGAATATCTGCTTAATACGTCATCTTTATTCCCCCTGAAAACCTTACAGTTGTTTTCTTGGCAAAGTTCTTTTATGGCATTATCTTCAACAAGATCAGTTGTAACTACTATGCGATCTGTTATGAGGGAGGAACCTTTTACTTGATTTAAAACTTTTAAAAGAAGAGGTTCTCCGCAAACGTCTCTAAGGCTTTTACCTTTAAGTCTAGAAGAGCCCATTCTTGCTTGTATAATCGCAATAATATTCAAAACAAATTTAAATTTTCAAAATTATACTCCAATACATTTAATAATTTCTTTTTCCTCCATATACCATCTTTTTTCAAATACAAACTTATACTCTCTAACAAGAGTAGAGGTTATTTTTAGATTCTTATATCTTTTGCTAAATACTTTAAGTGCTTCATACTTTTTTGAGCCTATAGGCTCTAAAATTCTTCCCAAAGGAATATGCGACCACTCTGATTGTCTATTTGGATAAAAATCTAAATTTTCTTTTAAAAAATTCCTAATATTTTTCATCCTCATTGATTTGTCATAACCTTTAGCGATAATACATCCATCAGAATGTATTTGTATTCCAATTATTTCTAATAGGAATGGTTCAAATGGATATATTTTTAATAATTCAATTATTTTTTTTTCTTTAGTTTCATTCCAATCCTCATCAGGCCATTTAAAAACGCAATGTTCTAAACCTAAGTTCTCTGGTAAAACAAAATACTTTAAATTTTCTTTGATTATTTTATTAATTTCAATTTGAATTTTAGATAATTTTGATTTTAATGATTTTTCAAAAGATATTCCAGATAGAAGCGCATATACTTCTAATCTCTTAGGCTTAGGTGACCTTTCTTCTAAACTTTTTTTTGTAAACAAATTTATTGATTTCTTAAGTTTTGAAGTATGAAAATCATTATTTTTAAAGAATTCCTTATTAACTTTTTCATATGAATCTGAGAGATAATTAATATAAGATTTTTTGTCTTCTGTTTCCATGAATTGTCAAATTTAAATTATAAATTTTGAGATTTTAATTTATCTAAATCTAACTTAATACCATTTTTATCATCAGATCTAATTGACTTATTTAATCTTGGATAGGAATCAAATTTTTTATATAAAACTTTTATTTTCTCAGGAAGAATATCTAATGTTTCAGGAATGATAAGAAAGTAATTTTTTAATTTAATAGTTCTTTTTGCCTCTAAATCAGTAACTAATTCTTCATACAATTTTTCGCCTGCTTTTAATCCTATTTCTTTTATTTTAGGTTCATTTGTGTTTGCGGCTAATTTGGCAATATCGAGAATGTTGGCACTCCCCATATATAAAACAAATATTTCTCCGCCTAACATATCACTACAAGATAGAAGACATAATTCTATGGCTTCTTCTTTAGTAATAAAAAATCTAGACATTTTTGTTGAAGTTATACTTAAGAATTTCCCTTCTCTTAGTTGAGATTTGAATATTTTTAAAACAGAACCATTCGAATTTAAAATATTTCCAAATCTTACGCACGAAAATCTTGTTTGATTATTACCTGAATAGTTATTTGCAGCTATGCAAAGTCTTTCTCCAATCAGCTTTGTCGCACCCATAGTACTAGTAGGATTAACTGCTTTATCGCTACTCGTAAAAAGAACTTTGCTTACTTTATTTTCTAATGCGGCTTTTATGACATTGTTCACTCCATTTAAGTTAGTTTTTATTGCCTCAAAGGGATTGTATTCTGATAAATAAACATGTTTTAATGCAGCACAATGGAAAACAATATCAACACCTTTAAAAGCCATATTTAACCTGTCAAAGTCTCTTATATCTCCAAAAAATAGTCTAATTTGACTTCTGAAATTTTTGTCTATATCTTGGTCTAATTTAAATAATCTATCTTCTGAGTTATCAAAAGCACAAACTGTACAACCAATATTTAGAAGACTTTTAACCAATTCAGAACCTACAGAACCACATGCTCCAGTTATTAAAACTCTATCACTCTGTTTAATCATAGTTTTTATTAAACATGTTCTAGGATAAATCTACATAGCGAATAATGTCACCCTCTGAAATATCATTTACTAATTTCTTGCCTTTGATTTTTTCAAATGAAGTTGGTTCTAATCCATAATTTGGACAAGGTCGGAGAAAAGTAATATTTTCTCTTGATATTATATCTCCAGATTTCAAATTTATTTTTGCTCTTACTGATCTTCTTTGAAGAATTTTAGTTTCAATTTCGTTTGCTTCTATTTCTTTTGATTCATGCCCTAAAGCTGATTCTAAATCTCTGGTATGGCAAATCATTTCTTTCCAAGACTTTATGTCCATAGCAAAAGAATGATCTGGCCCAGTTCTTGAATTGTCATCAGTAAAATGCTTTTCTACTACTCTTGCTCCTAAGGCTACTGAGCCAAGTACTGAAACAAATCCTGGGGAATGATCGCTTATCCCTAAAATACTATTAGGAAATAATTTTTTATATTTATTAAGAACATTTAAATGTATGTGTTTTAAGTTTTTTTTATTGCCTGTATAGTTTGTATTGCATTGCATTATGACAATTTCATTAGTGAACTCTTCGATAGTTCTCACGGCTTTTATTACATCATCTTCAGTTGATGCGCCAGTTGCTAATAAAATAGGCTTTCTTTTTGAAGCCATTAATTTTATAGCTTCTAGCCATGTAATTTCTCCAGAACCAATTTTAAAAGAATTTACAAATTTATTTACATATTCTATTAACTCTAATGAGTAAGGACTAGTCATAAACTCTATCCCAACTTCTTTGCAAGTCTTATTTAATTCTTCTGTCCAATCTTTATTTAAACTTGCTTTTTTATAAGTATCAAATACAGAAGACTTCCAATTTGATTGATGAGACTTTACTTCGCTGAGAGATTTAAATCCAAAATCACTGACTAAATCTTGTGCTGTATAGTGTTGGAATTTTGCCGCCTCGGCTCCATTTTCCTTAGCTAAATAAATAAGGTCTTTGGCTCTATTAAGATCTCCGTCAAAATTAGATCCTATTTCTGCAATAAAATATGTAGGGTGATTAATACCAATTTCCCTTTTATTAATATAAAAAGTTTTGCTTTTTTTAGTCATATTTTTTTGTTAGTTTTCATAAAAGTCTCTTTATTTATTGATCAATTCCAAGACTTTTTGGAGTATGAATATTATCGATCTTTCCATTTTTAATTTCAATGATTTTTGAGCATTTTGATAATGTACTTAATCTATGAGCAATGAAAATTATTGTAATATTATTATCTAGATTCATTAAATTGTTAATTACTAGTTTTTCTGTTTCTGCGTCAAGAGAGCTTGTTGACTCATCTAGTAATAAGATGTCGCAATTTTTGTATAGTGCTCTTGCGATGCTTATTCTCTGACATTGACCACCGCTTAATTTAATCCCTTTTTCTCCTACGATTGTATTAAAACCTAATTTACTATTTTTTATATAATCTAGAATTTCTGCTTTTTCCGCAGCCCAAACTAATTTTTTTTGATCAACATTTTGCATTTGGTCAGCTAATGATATATTCTCCCAGATAGTTCCATCTTTTAAATATATTTGCTGAGGTACATGAGATATTAAATGATACCATGACCTATAATTATTTTCTTTAGAATCGTAAATTATAAATTTATTATCTAAGATGATGGAACCAGTTTTAGGTGTAATAAAACCTGATATTAAATTTATAAGAGTGCTTTTTCCCGATCCAGTAGCACCAATAATTCCAATTTTATCGCCCCTAAGGATCTCAAGATTGATATTTTCTAGGATTTTTTTATCCTTATTCTTGCCAAATGAAAAAGAAATATTTTTTAGAGAAAGATTTTTCTGAAAAACAAATTTTTGTTTATTATTTGTTAGATAATTATTTGGAATCTCAAGATAACAAGTATTGATTACTGAGTTAATTGCGGATGAATAACCTCTTATGTTTGCAAACCCAGCATAT
>QCMJ01000042.1 GCA_003213855.1 Prochlorococcus sp. AG-418-O03 | reverse complement strand
TGGAGATCACCAACCCATTCAATAATCTCCCTCTTAGTCTCACACTTACAATATCTCCAACTTCTGCCCCAAGATTATTTCCATCTAAATAGTAAAAGCTTTCATTACTACCAATATCAAGCAAAATTTCCAATTTGCAGGAGATATTTAATAACTGATTACTTGCCGGCTTCAAAACTTTTTCTTAGTATTGGATTGTTGAACATTCCACAAAGTGTTTTTTGCACATTGTAAGTATCCTGCTCTTAAGGGAGACATGAAGCTTTGATCATTGACTGAAAATTCAAAAAATGATCTGCCTGTCTGAGAAATCCCAAGACTTTTTACTTTAGGTAATCTATAGCACTATTAAAATTTTTCAACAATTTAGAAAACTTTTCTTTTTCTCACTTAGTAAAAAAAGTTTTTTGAAAATTAGGGGGAACTTTACTACTAAATGTTCAAATTAGCCCTAAATAAAATTTTATCTAGTTAAATTCACCGTAGAAAGGAGTCAATTATGTGTCCAGTCGCAGCAGAATCAAAGAATTCAAAGCCTAGTTCAAAAAAAAAGATCAATAAAAAAATTAATACAAATTTAGAAACACTAGTTGAAGAAGATGGCATTAAAAATAATCAAAATTTACAGACATCTTCCAAATTAAACGAAAGCAGTATTGAAAAAAATAATGAATTTAGTGATCCTGAAGAAGAAGATAAAGGGCTTGGAAATATAAAGCTTGGCCCAAAAGGTATCTATACTGAGGATTCAATAAGAGTTTATCTCCAAGAAATTGGAAGAATTAGACTTTTAAGACCAGATGAAGAAATTGAACTTGCAAGAAAAATTGCTGACTTACTCCAATTAGAAGAATTAGCGACTCAATATGAGTCAGAAAAAGGGCATTTCCCATCAGTTAGAGAATGGGCCGAGTTAATAGATATGCCTCTTCCTAAATTTAGAAGAAGACTTCTTTTAGGAAGGAGAGCTAAAGAAAAAATGGTTCAATCAAATTTAAGATTAGTTGTTTCCATTGCTAAAAAATATATGAACAGAGGTTTATCATTTCAAGATTTAATCCAAGAAGGAAGTTTGGGTCTAATAAGGGCAGCGGAAAAATTCGACCATGAAAAAGGTTATAAGTTCTCTACATATGCAACTTGGTGGATTCGCCAAGCCATTACAAGAGCAATTGCGGATCAAAGCAGAACTATTAGATTGCCAGTTCACTTATACGAGACAATATCCAGAATTAAAAAAACCACAAAAGTTCTTAGCCAAGAATTTGGCAGGAAACCTAGTGAAGAAGAAATCGCTGAGAGTATGGAAATGACAATCGAAAAATTAAGATTTATAGCTAAAAGTGCGCAACTTCCTATTTCTTTAGAAACTCCAATAGGGAAAGAAGAAGACTCAAGACTAGGAGACTTTATAGAGGCTGATATAGAAAATCCAGAGCAAGATGTTTCTAAAACTTTACTAAGAGAAGATTTGGAAGGAGTATTAGCCACTCTTAGTCCAAGAGAAAGAGATGTTCTCAGATTGAGATATGGGATTGATGATGGAAGAATGAAAACTCTTGAAGAAATTGGCCAGATTTTTGATGTGACGAGAGAAAGAATCAGACAAATAGAGGCAAAAGCCCTTAGAAAACTTAGACATCCAAATCGAAATGGGGTTTTAAAAGAATATATAAAATAAAAAAAGTTAAATATAATATGCAGCTTTAAAAACTGGCAAAATAATAGCTTAAGATAGATTCGACTTAATTTTTAATTCAAACTCAAAATAATATTTAATGACTAACTTTAAGCTAAAAATAGCTAGTAGAAGAAGTAAGCTAGCAATGGTTCAAACTTTATGGGTTAAAGATCAACTAGAAAGGAATATTCCTAATTTAGAGGTATCTGTAGAAGCTATGGCAACTCAAGGTGACAAAATCCTTGATGTAGCCTTAGCAAAAATAGGCGACAAAGGCTTATTTACAAAAGAACTTGAAGCACAAATGCTAGTAGGACATGCAGATATAGCAGTACATTCTCTGAAAGACTTACCAACCAATTTGCCTAATGGCCTTAAATTAGGATGCATTACAAAAAGGGAGGATCCTGCAGATGCATTAGTAGTAAACAAAAAAAATGACTGTTATAAATTAGAAACCTTACCTGAAGGTTCGATTGTTGGAACAAGCTCTCTAAGAAGACTTGCACAATTAAGAAATAAGTACCCACATCTTGTTTTCAAAGATATCAGGGGAAATGTTATTACAAGAATTGAAAAATTAGATGCAGGAGAATTTGATTGTATAATTCTTGCGGCCGCTGGTTTAAAGAGATTAGGCTTTGAATCAAGAATTCACCAGATTATCCCAAGTGAAATTTCCCTTCATGCCGTTGGCCAAGGAGCACTAGGCATTGAATGTAAATCTGATGATACAAAAGTTTTAGAGATTATAAATATCTTAGAAGATAAACCCACCAGTCAAAGATGTTTAGCAGAAAGGGCTTTTTTAAGAGAGCTTGAAGGTGGATGCCAAGTCCCAATAGGTGTGAATAGTAAAATTCAGAATGAACAACTTTGCCTTACTGGTATGGTTGCATCTCTTGATGGAGAAAGGCTTATTAAAGATCAATATATTGGCAATATTAATGATCCCGAAGATGTAGGCAAAGAACTAGCTAAAAAATTAAAGCACCAAGGTGCCGGGGAAATACTAAGCGAAATATTTGAAGAATTTAGAGAAAAATAAAATTTGTTAATTTACTAATTTAGGATCAATTTCTTTTTTATATCTCTCTTCACAATCTTTAATCACTTTAACGGCTTCTTCTATCCCAAAAAAACCATTGACAGTACATGTTCCTGGTTTTTTTAGATCTTTGTAGTGCTCCCAATAATACTTTGTTTCTTTTAACCAATGATCTCCAAGGTCTTCATAACTTGAGATATGATCCATTCTTTTATCATCCGCGAGAACCGCTATTACCTTATCATCGACCTCTCCACCATCATCAAATTTCATCACCCCAATAATCCTTGCTTCCACAATAGATCCTGGTATCAATGGCTCAGTTACTCCAACAATTTCTACATCAAGTGGATCTCCATCTTCATCCCATGTCCTTGGAAGACATCCATAAGCAAAAGGATACGCAAGTGATGAATAACCTACCCTATCAAGTTTAAGATGGCCCGTTTCTGTAATTAATTCATATTTATTTATGGTATTAGAGTTCAATTCAACAATAGTGTTTATTATTGTATTTGAGCTATCAGTGAAAGCATTTAGTATGTGCAATAAATTTGGGGTAACCCTGCTTGGGGGCTGATTTAGATTTGCCATCAAGAAATTATTTTTGTTTATCTTACATCCTCACACCTAACCAAATTCTTTAAAAGTAATGTTTCAGCAAAAATCATTTATTTTAGACCTTAAATGATTAATAAAATAATTTGGCGATAGTTCTTCATTAGTTACAGCTCTTACCAACTCCATACAATTAACTGATCTGCCATATTCATGTATATTATTTTTTAACCAAAAGATGATCTTTTGATATTCACCATTTTCAATTAAGTTGTCAATCAAACCTATGTCTCTTTCCATTTGAGAAGATATTTGCGCACTAATAACATGTCCCAACAAATATGAGGGGAAATATCCAAACGCCCCTTCACTCCAATGAACATCTTGAAGACAACCTTCTGAATCATTAGATGGTTTAATTCCTAGGAGTTCATCATATCTTTTATTCCATTCTGTTGGAATATCTTCAGCAGGTAATCCTCTTTCAATTAAATCTATTTCAAGTTCGGTTCTTATTAATATGTGTAAGCCATAAGTCAATTCATCTGCTTCAACCCTATTTAATCCTGCTTCCAAATGATTAATAGATTTCCATAGTTCTAAATAATTATTTAGAGTACATCCAGCCGAAACAAATTTTTTAAAAAATCTTTTTGAAAAAGATTTGGATTTAACTATTCTATTTTCCCAAAATAAAGATTGACTTTCATGAATACCCATAGAGGTTGCTTGACCTAAAGGCCAAGCAAACCATTGATGACTTTGAGATGGCAAACCCTGCTCATAAATAGAATGCCCCCACTCATGCGCAGTTGCTAAAAAACTTGATAGTGGTTCACCTTCAACAATTCTTGTAGTGATCCTAAAATCATTAGGCCCTAATGTTATCGAGAAAGGATGGGGAGATTGTCCAACAACAACGAGATCTCTATCTCTTCCAAACTCGTCAAGTAATTTAGAACATAAATTTTTTTGAGATTCTGGACTTAAATCCCAATGATTTTTTTTGGGCTTGTTAATTGCTCTAATCAAGCCTGGGATGGTTTCTTTCAAAGGTTGGAAAATTTTATTCAACCATT
>QCMJ01000041.1 GCA_003213855.1 Prochlorococcus sp. AG-418-O03 | reverse complement strand
GCGCTCAATAGCTATTAAAGCTGTAGTTACATCAACTTGGAAGGAAGATGCTGAAAAAGAATTAAGTAAAGCAATTTCAAACATTGACCAGCAATTATCTCAACTTGAGCAGGAGGGGCAGCAAATAGTAAATAATATTAGAACCCAGTCGGTTAATCCTCTAGATCCAAGAGTTCAAGAACAGGTTAGTCAGGTTCAACAACAAGTCGCAGCAAAACGAAATGAAATTGAAGAACAAAAAAGAAATCTACTTCAACAACAAAGTCAAGTTCGCGAATTAAAAATGGACGAAATTGTTGATCAAGGACAAGTGGATAGTTTCTGTGATGTCACTGTGGGCGATAATCTTATTGAAAAAATGCAAGTCTCAATTACTGTTAAAGATGGAGTTATTCAATCTATAGATAATAATTAAAGAAAAGATTTATTATTTTTGATAAAATAAGTAAATCTTAATTACAAAAGTTTTAAATTCTAATAGATCTAAATTATTACTTTCTTAAGTTTTAAGAGTTCCCACTGTGAACATGATTTCGTATAATTAGATCAAGAGTTAAAAGGGTTCTTAATCGTAAAAACTTTTGAAAGTTTGGTAAAAATCCCTTGATACTTATGCAATAACAATTTTCTTATGTCTCACGAAATATTCATGCCTGCCTTGAGTTCTACTATGACGGAGGGCAAGATTGTGGAATGGTTGAAAAATCCGGGAGATAAGGTTGAAAGAGGCGAATCTGTCTTGGTTGTTGAATCTGATAAGGCAGATATGGATGTTGAATCTTTTCAAGATGGATATCTTGCAGCAGTTTTAATGCCTGCCGGCAGCACTGCTCCTGTTGGAGAAACTATTGGCCTTATTGTAGAAAATGAGGATGAGATAGTTTCTGTTCAAGAACAAAATAAAGGAAATCAAACCGAAGTTTCTAGTTCGGATCAACTTGAATTGGTAAGCAATAAAACTGAAGAAAAACCAGTGGCCCAAAGTGAAATTGTTGAACAACAAAAAGAAGTCGTATTAAAAAGTAAAAAGTCAGCCCTATCTTTTAATAGTGATCAAATTAATGCTGCTACAAGTAATGTTTCTTCGAGGGTGATTGCATCTCCAAGAGCTAAAAAACTTGCCTCTCAAATGGGGGTTGATTTAGCAAAGGTTCATGGATCCGGACCTCACGGAAGGATTCAAGCAGATGATATTTTAAAAGCTAATGGTCAACCCATATCTATACCGTGGATAGGTGAAGGTGGTTCTCCTGCAAGTATTACTGGTACAAATTTGGTAGTTGAAAGTAAACCAGAAACTTCAGGAAATAGTTTTGGTAATCCTGGAGAAACAGTTCAATTCAATACTCTTCAAAAAGCGGTAAATAAAAATATGGAATCTAGTTTGGATGTTCCATGTTTTAGGGTGGGATACTCCATCAACACAGATAAATTAGATAACTTCTACAAAAAAGTAAAACAGAACGGAGTGACTATGACTGCTTTACTAGTAAAGGCAGTTGCGAAGACACTAAAGAAACATCCTCAAGTAAACTCAAGTTTTTCAGAAAATGGAATTTCTTATCCAGAAAATATAAATATTGCTGTTGCTGTCGCGATGGAAGATGGTGGACTAATAACTCCAGTTTTAAAAGAACCATGCAATACTGATTTGTTTGAATTGTCTAGGGAATGGAAAGATCTCGTAAAAAGATCAAGATCAAAACAATTAGAACCTGATGAATACTCAACTGGAACCTTCACTTTATCTAACCTTGGCATGTTTGGAGTCGATCGATTTGACGCAATTCTCCCTCCAGGTACCGGTGCTATTTTAGCTATAGCATCATCGAAACCAACTGTTGTTGCTAATAGTGATAGTTCAATATCTGTTAAAAAAATAATGCAAGTAAATTTAACAGCTGATCATAGAGTGATCTATGGAGCTGATGGCGCTTCATTCTTAAAAGACTTGTCTTACCTAATTGAAAATGAGCCAGAGACTCTTGTCTCCTAAATTTAATTGATTTCCCAAATTAATAATGAAGAAAAAGATTATAAGCTTGAAGCTTATGATTATTTACTTGATCCTTCATTGATTGCTAGTAAACCTTCTGCAATTAGGCATGACTCAAGATTGATGATAGTTAAAAATAGTGTTTTAGAAGAAGACTGCTTAACTAATAAATTTACCAAGAATCTTTTAGACGAATTTAGAGAAGGAGATCTTGTAGTTGTAAACAATACTAAAGTAATGAAAGCTAGGTTAGAGGTTGAATTAGAAAATAAGACATTAGTCGAATTATTAGTTTTAGAAAGATCCCGTGAATGTGTTTGGTTATGCTTGGCAAAGCCAGCAAAAAAGTTAAAAATAAATAGAAAATTAAAATTAAAATCTCCTTTAGCACAAGATATTAATTTGATGGTTGATGGGGTTGATGAAGAAACTGGAGGGAGATTTATTAAATTTCCGGAAAATATAACTGGTCTCAATTCAATGAATGACCTTCTTGATAAATATGGGAAAATCCCTCTCCCTCCTTATATAAAAAATTCCGAAAAAGAATCTTTTCATGAGAATAGTTATCAAACTGAGTATGCAACTAATCCAGGGGCCGTTGCTGCGCCAACTGCTGGTTTACACTTAAGCAAAAGTCTTATTTCCAATCTAAAAAAAAAAGGAGTAATAATTTTACCGATAACTTTGCACGTGGGCTATGGAACATTCAAACCAATTGATCAAGAAGATCTAAGTGACTTAAAACTTCATAAAGAATGGGTAAGTGTTAATAAGGAAGTAGTGGAGGAAATAAAAAAAATAAAGAAAACAGATAGAAGAATAATTGCTATTGGTACAACTAGCGTAAGAGCTCTTGAAAGTTGTTATTCTCACGCAATTAATGACTTTATTCCTATAGCGAAATACGTGGATTTAGTAATTAAGCCAGGTTATGAATTTAAGGTAGTTGATGGATTATTAACTAATTTTCATCTTCCTAAGAGTTCATTATTACTATTAGTAAGTGCAATGATTGGTAGAGAAAGATTATTAGATTTGTATAAAAAAGCCATAAGAGAAAAATTTAGATTTTTCTCTTATGGCGATGCTATGTATATTTCACCAGATTCATTACTGGAGAAAAAATAGATTTAGGCTTTGACTGGTTCTTGAATAATTCCGCTTGGAACTTCAGTAAACATAATTGATGATAAATACCTCTCTGCTAAATCAGGTAGAACAACTACAATAGTTTTTCCCGCATATTCATCTTGTTCAGCTAATCTAACAGCAGCAGCAGCAGCAGCTCCACAAGATATCCCAACTAATAGACCTTCTTCTTTTGCTAATCTAAGAGCCATCTCGATTGACTCGTCATTTGTTACCTGTTCAACCTTATCAACAATTGACAAGTCAAGGTTCTTAGGAATAAATCCTGCCCCAATTCCTTGAATTTTATGTGGTCCAGACTTAACCTCTTCTCCATTCATCGTTTGTGTAATAACAGGACTATGTGATGGTTCTACAGCTACAGAAGTAATATTTTTGCCCTTCTCTTGCTTAATGTATCTTGAAACTCCTGTAATTGTGCCGCCAGTTCCAACCCCTGCAACTAAAACATCAATTTCACCATCGCAATCATCCCAGATTTCTGGTCCAGTAGTTTTGAAATGAATTTCAGGGTTTGCTGGATTATCAAATTGACCTGGCATGAAATATTGAGAAGGATTACTTTCTGCAATTTCTTTAGCCTTAGCTATTGCTCCAGGCATACCTTTAGCTGCCTCTGTTAAAACAATTTCAGCACCCAACACTGCCATAACCCTTCTTCTTTCAATTGACATGGATTCTGGCATTGTAAGGATCAGTTTATAACCTCTTGCTGAAGCAGTAAAAGCTAGAGCAATTCCTGTATTTCCAGAAGTTGGCTCAACAATAGTTTTGTCTTTTGTAAGCTTCCCACTTTTCTCTGCATCCCAGATCATGTTTGCGCCAATCCTACATTTGACACTATAAGCAGGGTTTCTACCTTCAATTTTTGCAAGTACTGTAGCTTTCGCGTTTTTAGTAACTGATTTTAATTTTACTAATGGAGTGTTTCCAATAGCAAAACTGTTGTCCTCATAAATTTTTGCCATTTATAAATTGAGAAAATATACATTAATACTAACTATTATTCAGAAAAAGAGTATATAAGTTTCTATACGGTAAATACTAGGAATTTAGAAATTATTTAGTGCTGCAGAAAAGCTTTCCCACAATTGATCTTGGTCTTCTAATCCAACTGATACTCTAATAAGGTGCGAAGGTATACCAAAACTTTCAGCCCAATCCAACTCGTCATAATGAGCTAGTAAAACATAAGGACAAACTAGAGTAAATTTCGTACCTAAACTAGGTCCTTTAGATACTTGTAGAGAATCATAAAATTTTTTAGCTTTGTTTAATCCTCCATTTAATTCAAATGATAATAAGCAGCCATATCCTCCATCAGAAGTAAGTAGAGAATTGAAATTTGGACAATTTTCAGGATGGAAAATATTTTTAATCTCGCTATGGGTCTCTAATCTTTTTTTTAATTCTAAACATGCTTTATTTTGTTTAAAAACTCTTTGATTTACATCTCTACTAACTTTCTCTA
>QCMJ01000040.1 GCA_003213855.1 Prochlorococcus sp. AG-418-O03 | reverse complement strand
TTATTGGACTACCATGAACAGCTAGTTCTCTAATTTTTTTGGCAATCTTATGATCTGAAGTTGTCACTGCTCCACCATCTCCAGCAGCTCCTAAATTCTTAGTAGGGAAAAAGCTAAAACAACCTATATCACCGATACTACCAACTTTGGAATTTCCCCACATTGTGCATGTTGCCTGAGCACAATCTTCAATTACTTTTAAGTCATATTTGCTGGCCAATGATTTTATTAACGCCATATTCACTGCATTCCCAAATAGATGAACTGGCATAATTGCCTTGGTATTAGAATTTATTTCTTGTTCTATTAGTTCAGTATTTATGAGATAAGTTTCAGGATCTATATCTACCAAAATAGGATTAGCACCAACTGCACTAATAGCCTCTGCAGTCGCAAAAAAGCTAAAAGATGAGGTAATAACTTCGTCACCCACACCAATATCTAATGCGCGCAAAGCTAATACTAAAGCATCAGTTCCACTGTTACATCCAATAGTATTTTCAACACCAATCAGATTAGAAAAACTCTCCTCAAATTTAGAAATCTCTTGACCTCCAATATACTGGCCTCCTTTTAAAACTTTAGAAACCTCACTCTCAATTTCAGAGCCAATTTCTTGGTACTGCCTATTTAATGTAAATGGAGGTATCTGCATAGTGAATATATTAACCCTAAACCATATTTCTATGGGTAAAAAAACATTTTAATTCATTTAAACCAACTCGGTTCTTTACCAGGAGTCCATTTAATATTGCAACCTAAAGAGGGCATCTGATTTGAAGGATAAGAATTATCTTGATTCAAATCTCTTACAGCATTGCGCAAATCTTTTCCAGACAGAGGGATATTATTACCTGGTCTACTATCGTCTAATTGGCCATGATAAAACAATAAAAAATCACCATCTCCTTTATTTGAAAAAAGATAAAAATCAGGGGTGCAAGCCGCTTTTAATTCCTTAGCCAAATTTTGATTTTCATCATATAGATAAGGAAAACTCCATCCCTGCGATTGTGCTTGTAATCTCAAATTTATTGGAGAATCTGAAGGATGAGTGACAATATCATTACTAGAAATTGCAACCGTTTGAACTGTATTTTCAATTTCTTTACTCAAGGTAAAAATTTGATTCTCAATATATTTAACAAATGGGCAATGGGCACAAATAAACATTAAAAGTAAATGCCGATTATCTAGATTATGAGAATTAAAATATTGATTATTTGGAGAATTAGCATTTAACATTTGGAAATTAGGTAATTGAAAACCCAATTCCAAAACCATAGAATTTGTTCTGACCATGTTCAAGTTAAATATTCTTTGATATTTGAAAATTATTGTATATTTTGCAGTAATCCGTAAAGATAGGTACTTCTATATAGGAGAATAATAGAAATAATAATCAAAATGCTTCTAAATCTAACTGGCAAAAAAATTCTTGTTACAGGAATTGCCAACAATCGTTCAATAGCATGGGGTATTGCTCAACAACTTTCAAAAGCTGGCGCAGAACTTGGAATCACATATTTGCCTGACGATAAGGGAAGATTCGAATCTAAAGTTAGAGAACTAACTGAACCTTTAAACCCATCGTTATTTTTGCCTCTTGATGTTCAAAATCCAGCTCAAATTGAAGAAATCTTTAAAAATATAGAAGATAATTGGGGTCAAATTGACGGATTAGTTCACTGCCTAGCATTTGCAGGACGCGATGAATTGATTGGAGATTATAGTGCTACCACTTCAGAGGGTTTTGATAGGGCTCTTAATATAAGTGCGTATTCTTTAGCACCTTTATGTAAAGCAGCAAAACCACTTTTTAGT
Organism: Prochlorococcus sp. AG-418-O03; assembly: GCA_003213855.1. GTDB lineage: Bacteria > Cyanobacteriota > Cyanobacteriia > PCC-6307 > Cyanobiaceae > Prochlorococcus_A. Next base: position 3,409 of record QCMJ01000040.1, on the reverse strand, counting down.
GATGGTGCTGGCGTTGTCTCATTAACTTATTTAGGATCAGAGAGGGCGATTCCTAACTACAACGTGATGGGTGTTGCAAAAGCAGCTTTAGAAGCTTCAGTAAGATATCTTTCTGCAGAACTTGGGCCCGAAAAACAAGTCAGAGTTAATGCAATAAGTGCTGGACCTATAAGAACACTTGCTAGTTCTGCCATAGGTGGCATTTTAGATATGATTCACAATGTTGAAGAAAAGGCTCCTTTACGCAGAACAGTCACTCAAACTGAAGTAGGTAATACTGCTGCTTTTTTATTAAGTGATCTCTCTAGCGGCATTTCAGGCCAAACAATTTATGTTGATGCGGGTTACTGCATTAATGGAATGTAAACTAAATTTTTCCAAAAAAATGTCATCTCTAAGGCAATCTGAAATAAAAAGAAAAACAAATGAAACAGATATTTCTGTATTTATAAACTTAGATGGGAATGGAGTTTCCGAGATTGAAACCGGTATACCATTCTTAGATCATATGCTTTATCAAATATCCAGTCATGGTTTATTCGATTTAAAAATAAAAGCAATTGGAGATACCCATATTGATGATCATCATACAAATGAAGATGTAGGAATCGCGTTAGGTAAAGCATTTTCAAAAGCCTTGGGAGAAAGAAAAGGAATCAGTAGATTTGGACATTTCTTTGCCCCATTAGATGAAGCATTAGTTCAAGTAACTTTAGACTGTTCCGGAAGACCACATCTATCTTATGATCTTCAATTAAAAGCTCCTAGAATTGGCAATTATGATACTGAATTAGTAAAAGAGTTTTTTATTGCTTTTGTAAATAACAGTGGTATTACTCTGCATATTAATCAAATAAGAGGTAGCAATTCACATCATATAGTTGAGGCTTGCTTTAAAGCTTTTTCACGAGCAATGAGAATGGCCACCGAAATAGATATAAGAAGATCTGATTCAATTCCAAGCAGTAAAGGAATGCTAGAAAATCAATAAAATAGGAATTTTTTCGAATCAGCCACAATTCAGATGATTTTTGGCGAAGATAGATATAGTGATTATTTTGTTGTGACTAATTTACAAGATAAAAAAATTGATAAATTTAAAAGTTTTAATAAAGAAGATTGGTCAAGTGCGTATCAAAACGTAGAAAAGGAGCTAACCAAGGAACTTCTAAAAATTAGCAAAGGTAATAATATTAATAATTTGAATGGAACATTATTAAGAAATGGTCCTGGAATATTAGAGAGAGGTGGACAATGGGTTCATCATCCATTTGATGGTGATGGAATGATAACATCCATAAAATTCGAAAATGGTCAGCCATTCTTAACAAATAGATTTGTTAAAACTAAAGGCTTCTTGGAAGAAGAAAAAATAAATAAATTTATTTATAGAGGTGTTTTTGGGACACAAAAAAATGGAGGGATTTTAAATAATGCATTAGATCTAAAATTCAAGAATATCGCTAATACTCATGTCATTAAATTAGGAGATGAAATTCTCGCATTATGGGAAGCAGCCGGTCCTCATGCAATGGATCCTGATAGTCTCGACACTATTGGTTTAACAACATTAAGAGGGGTACTCAAGCCTAACGAAGCATTCAGTGCCCATCCCAAAACAGACCTAAACTCAAATGCATCTTCAGAACTTTTAGTCACTTTTGGAGTACAAACCGGGCCAAAAAGTACCATTAGATTAATGGAATTTAATAATGCTGGTACAAATTCTGGAGAGCTCATTTTCGACAGAAAAGATACCTTTAATGGATTTGCATTCCTTCATGATTTCGCAATTACAACTAATTGGGCAATATTTTTACAGAATGCTATTGATTTCAACCCTCTTCCATTTGTAATGGGTCAAAAAGGAGCAGCACAATGTCTAAAGTCAAACCCAAATAAAAAGGCAAAGTTTTTTATCATCCCCAGAGAAAGCGGATTATTTAGAGGTCAGCCACCGTTAACAATAGATGCTCCAGAAGGATTCGTTTTTCATCATTTAAATGCATTTGAAAAAGATTCAAAAATTGTATTGGATAGTATTTTTTATGATGATTTCCCATCAGTTGGTCCAGACGAGAATTTTAGGGATATTGACTTTGATAAATATCCAGAAGGAAAACTGAAAAGATCAATTATCGATCTAAAGAAAAAAACTATTGAACTTGAAACTTTAAGTGAACAATGTTGTGAATTTGCTGTTGTTAATCCTAAAAACTTAGGATTAAAAGCAACTTTTAGTTGGATGGCAAGCACATCTCAAAAGCTGGGGAACGCTCCACTTCAAGCAATAAAAAAAATAAATTTAACTTCTAAGGAAGAGATTTCTTGGTCAGCAGGTCCAAGTGGATTCGTAAGTGAACCAATTATGGTTCCATCAGAAAACTCTTCAAAAGAAGATGAGGGTTTTTTATTTATACTTATATGGAACGGAGAAAGAAGAGGAAGCGATTTAGTGATATTAGACGCAAAAGATTTAAAAGAATTAGCTGTTTATGAATTACCCATTTCAATTCCTCATGGCCTTCATGGATCTTGGGTTAATTGAATTTAAGAAAAAATTTCAATTAAATCTGGAATAATTTTTTTTAATGCTTTACCTCTATGACTACATGAGTCTTTAATATCATTACTCATTTCTGCAAAAGTTAATCTAGTAGAACTCTCCTCAAAAATTGGGTCATACCCAAAACCACCTTTTCCTCGTGGTTTTAAAATAATATTGCCATGACATTTGGCCTCAGATTCAATAATCACTTCACCATTTGGTGAGCAAACACAAATATTGGCAATAAAGAAAGCTCTTCTATTTTGAACTCCTTCAAGTTCTTTTAAAACTCGTACAATTCTCTTCAGATCATTTTCGGCATATCTAGATGAGTAAATGCCAGGCTTACCATGTAGTGCTTGAATACAAATTCCTGAATCATCTGCTATTGAGAAATTATTTGTTTTTCTCGAAACTTCACTCGCTTTTTTAATTGCATTATCTCTAAATGTCAGTCCATCCTCTTCAACTTCTAATGATTCTGGCTGGAGTAATAATTTACAATTAACTCCAGCAAGCAATTTCTTATATTCTTCGATTTTACCTTTATTCTTACTCGCTAAATATAAATTTTTCATCCTTCTTTTTCTGTAAAATTTATAAATAATTGACCCCATTTTAATAACTCATCTAAATAAGATTCTTTTGGTGCTTCACAATATAACCTTAAAAGAGGTTCCGTTCCTGAAAACCTAAAAAGAAGCCAAAAATTTTTATCAATTCTCAACTTTATTCCATCAATCTTAGAGATACTTTTTAACTTGTGATTATTAATATTCTCAGGAATATTATCTATGAGAAATTCTTTTACGTTATTTTTTTCTGACTGATTTGGAAATTTAATATCAATTCTTTTATAAA
>QCMJ01000039.1 GCA_003213855.1 Prochlorococcus sp. AG-418-O03 | reverse complement strand
TTCACAAAAGCTCATTCTGAACACAAAATTGACATATTACTGGTAGGTTATTAATAGGAATTTAATCTTCTAATGTTTGAAAGATTTACAGAAAAGGCTATAAAGGTCATTATGCTTGCTCAAGAGGAAGCTAGAAGACTTGGTCATAATTTTGTTGGAACTGAACAAATTCTTTTGGGGTTAATCGGAGAAGGGACTGGGGTTGCAGCGAAAGTACTAAAATCACTTGGAGTTAATTTAAAAGATTCAAGAATCGAGGTTGAAAAGATAATAGGTAGGGGTTCAGGATTTGTAGCTGTAGAAATACCTTTCACTCCTAGGGCTAAAAGAGTTTTAGAATTATCTTTAGAAGAGGCTCGTCAACTTGGCCACAATTACATTGGTACAGAGCATTTATTGTTAGGTTTAATAAGAGAAGGTGAGGGTGTTGCTGCAAGAGTTCTTGAAAATCTTAATATTGATCTTACAAAAGTTAGAACTCAAGTTATAAGGATGTTAGGTGAAACAGCAGAAGTCGGAACAGGCGCCAGTGCAACTAAGGGCAACTTAAAAACTGCTACTCTTGATGAATTCGGAACAAATTTAACAAAATTAGCGAGTGAATCAAAATTAGATCCAGTCGTTGGACGCCATTCAGAAATAGATCGTGTAGTTCAAATACTAGGTAGGAGGACAAAAAATAATCCTGTTCTGATTGGGGAGCCAGGTGTAGGTAAAACAGCTATCGCAGAAGGTTTAGCTCAAAGAATACAAACCGGGGATATTCCAGACATACTTGAAGATAAAAGAGTTTTGACTCTTGATATAGGTCTTTTGGTAGCAGGAACAAAATATAGAGGTGAATTTGAAGAAAGGCTAAAAAAAATAATGGAAGAAATTAAATCAGCAGGTAACGTTATTCTTGTTATAGATGAAGTGCATACTTTAATTGGTGCTGGAGCTGCTGAAGGAGCTATAGATGCAGCAAATATACTTAAGCCAGCATTAGCTAGAGGGGAACTTCAATGTATTGGAGCAACAACTCTAGATGAATATAGAAAACATATTGAAAGAGATGCTGCTCTAGAAAGAAGATTCCAGCCTGTAATGGTAGGGGAACCATCTATAGAAGATACAATCGAAATTTTAAAAGGTCTTAGAGAGCGTTACGAACAACACCATCGTCTAAAAATTACTGATGATGCTCTTGAAGCCGCAGCTCATTTAGGGGATCGTTATATATCAGATAGATTTTTACCTGATAAGGCTATTGACCTCATCGACGAGGCTGGAAGTAGAGTACGTTTAATAAACTCTAAACTTCCCCCTGAAGCAAAACAAATAGATAGAGAACTAAGACAAGTCCAAAAAGAGAAGGAAGAATCTGTAAGAGATCAAAATTTCGATCAAGCTGGCCAATTACGTGAAAAAGAGATGGAATTGTCTGCAAAAATTAAAGAGGTTTTGGACAATAAAAAAGAATCTACAGCTGGAGATCAATCTGATGCTGATAATTCCGTAAAAAGTGATTCAAAACTTTTACAAAGTCCCCTTGTTAGTGAAGAGGATGTAGCACATATTGTGGCTTCATGGACTGGTGTTCCTGTTCAAAAATTAACAGAAACTGAATCAGTTAAGCTTCTTAATATGGAGGAAACACTTCACCAAAGGCTTATTGGACAAGATGAAGCTGTTAAGGCTGTCTCAAGAGCCATAAGGAGAGCAAGAGTTGGATTAAAAAATCCTAATAGACCCATAGCAAGTTTTATCTTTTCCGGTCCTACCGGTGTTGGTAAAACTGAATTGACTAAATCATTAGCTTCATATTTCTTCGGCAGTGAAGAAGCCATGATCAGATTAGATATGTCAGAATTTATGGAAAGACATACAGTTAGTAAACTTATAGGCTCGCCTCCTGGTTATGTTGGTTTTAATGAAGGTGGTCAGCTAACTGAAGCCGTCAGAAGACGTCCCTATACTGTCGTTTTATTCGATGAAGTTGAAAAGGCTCATCCAGATGTATTTAATTTATTATTGCAACTACTTGAAGACGGAAGATTAACTGACTCCAAGGGAAGAACTGTTGATTTTAAAAATACATTGTTAATAATGACCTCTAATATCGGTTCTAAAGTAATAGAGAAAGGTGGAGGAGGTCTAGGATTTGAATTCTCAGGAGATTCAGTTGAAGATAGCCAATACAATAGAATTAAATCTTTAGTTAATGAAGAACTAAAGCAATACTTTAGGCCTGAATTTTTAAATAGACTTGATGAAATAATTGTATTCAGACAACTAACTAAAAACGAGGTAAAAGAGATTGCTAAAATAATGTTGCAAGAAGTTTTTGCAAGATTAGAAGAAAAAGGTATTAAACTAAGTGTCACCGATGCTTTTAAAGAAAGACTTGTTGAAGAAGGTTATAATCCTTCATACGGAGCTAGACCTTTGAGAAGGGCAGTTATGCGTTTACTAGAAGATAGTTTGGCTGAAGAAGTTCTTTCTGGGAGAATAAAAGATGGAGATAATGCTTTAGTTGATATAGATGATAATAAAAAAGTTACAATAAACGTTTCTTCGGAAGAATCTTCTCAAGAGCTAGCAGGCGCTAACTTCTAATTATTCAAATTTAAAATGCAGTCAATATCTCCAAACACTATATATAGGGGAAATTATGCTTGGGAAGAATCTTTACCTCAAATTACTAAATTAACTAAAAGTCCATTAATTCTAGGTAGAGGTATTCATACAAAAAATCTGAGAAATAATATTTCTATTGACTTAAAAAATCAAAACCTAAGTGTTAATTCTGCTGATTTACAATTTGATTGTTGTTACGAAGATATTTCAAGAGTTAAGAATATTATTTCAAATAATAATAATGATTCTGTTATTGCAGCTGGAGGTGGCAAAGTTCTAGATTCTGGAAAATATATAGCCGAGTCTCTTAATATCCCTTGTATTACAGTCCCCCTTAGCGCTTCTACATGTGCAGGTTGGACAGCTTTATCAAATATATATACAAAGGATGGTCAATTCATAAAGGATGTCGCATTAAGATCTTGTCCGAAAATACTAGTTTATGATCATAAATTTATTCAAACAGCTCCATCAAGAACACTTGCAAGTGGCATAGCAGATGCCTTGGCAAAATGGTACGAATCCTCAATAACAAGTTCAATTACAGACGATGGTCTTGTTCAACAAGCTATTCAGATATCAAGAGTTTTAAGGGACCAACTACTAATAGATGGGGAAAAAGCATTTAAGTGTGGATTTGAAAATAATCCTTCTTGGCGAAATACTATAGAGGCGTGTGGACTTACAGCAGGATTAGTTGGAGGAATTGGAGGAGAAAAGTGCAGGACTGCTGCAGCACATGCCATTCATAATGCAATCACTCAAATAATTACCCCAAATAAATTCTTACATGGTGAGATTGTTGGGGTTGGATTATTATTGCAATTAAGATTAGAAGAAATGAAAAATAATAATAAATTAGCTGATCAATCAATTAAGCAATTGTTGGTACTTATGAAAGCATTGAATTTGCCAATTACTATCGGACAACTTGGAATAAATGTTTTTGAAAATAATAATTTAGAGAAAATTGCTGATTTTACTTGTCGAGATAAATCTGAGATTCACTTTTTGCCTTTTGAAGTTCATAAACATGACATAATAGAGGTCATAGCAAATTTTGAACAACAAAAAATTATAATATAAACATTTTTTGACTAAAAACAATTTTGAACAATTAAATGATTTAAATGTGGAATTTTTCGAAAGTGCAAAATTTTCACTATTAGACCCTTTAGGTCTTTATTTGGCAAATGATGTTAAATGGATAAAACTAAACCAAAACTGGAATTCTTTAAAATTTCCCGTGGTTATTGGAGGAAAAGGTCAACCCATACTTCTCTTACATGGCTTTGATAGTAGTTTTTTAGAGTTCAGGAGAATATATAAATCACTAAAAAGAAATTTCCAAGTTATTATTCCTGATCTATTAGGTTTTGGTTTTAGTCCTAGGTGCGCAACAAATGAATACAATTCCTCGAAAATAATTTCGTATTTAATTGATCTACTTAAGACCTTAGAGATAACAAAGAATCTAAGAATTATTGGTGCCTCTATGGGAGGCTCAGTAGCTTTAAAACTTGCTTTTGGGATTTCTAATTCTATTGATAAAATTATACTTTTGTCTCCTGCCGGATTGTTTGGAGAACCAAAGAGTATCCCTTTTCCTCTAAACCAAATCGGCGCCTCATTTCTTGGATTGCCTCAGGTCAGAAAAAGTCTTTGCAGGCAAGCATTTGCTTTCCCAGATAAATGTGTTGGTGAGATGGAAGAACAAATTGCTTCGATTCATCTAGGTTGCAAAGGATGGAGAAATTCTCTTGCATCATTTGCAAAAAGTGGAGGATTTGCTGGAACTCATAAATATATCCAAAACATCCCAATTAAAACATTATGTGGAGAAAATGATCGAATTCTTGGAAAAAAAGAGATTAAAAATATAAGAAATATTGAAAAATTAAATTTTGTAGGGTTGCAAAATTGTGGTCATCTTCCACATGTAGATCTACCATCATTATCTAGTAAAATTATCCAGGATTATTTTTTTGTATAAAAGATTTTTTAATTAATTTAGATACTTGAGTATTATAAAAATATAGTACAAAACTGATGGAGTAAAGATGTAACTATCAATTCTGTCAAGAATTCCTCCATGTCCAGGTAAAAAAGTTCCGGAATCTTTTATTTTTGCATCTCTTTTCATCATAGATTCAATTAAATCTCCAACTAATGCCATAAGAGAAATTGAAATTCCATATAAGATTCCAACAAATAATGGATTTTCCCAATCCATTAAAAATGCGAAAAATACTGCTAGTGAAATTGAACAAGATATTCCTCCAATTAAACCTTCTATAGTTTTGCTAGGAGATATTGGAGAAAGAGATGTTTTACCAAATGACTTCCCAATGAAATAAGAACCAATATCACTAGCTACAATTAAAAAACAAGAAGTTAAAGTTAAATGAAGGCCTGTGGTATTTGATAAGTTCACAAACGAAATAAAACCCTGATTTGAACTTATTATTACTGAATCTAATCCCCTTAACTTAATCCAGTAACTAGGTAAAAACCCTAAATAGAATAATCCAAAAATAGAGGCTGCAATATCTGAAATTGTTCCAGGTTTTGGTTGCAAAAGTAACCAAGTGCATATTCCAACTGAACAGATTGGCAAAATTGAATTTGATATTTCTCCTTCAAGCACGCCAATGGACTCAAGATAAGTAGAAACTATAATAATGAAAGATGAAAATAATGTGGTTTTTGTAGCTGGTTTTATTCCTTTAAATTCTGCCATTCTAAAAAATTCCAATAATGCTAAATATGTAAGCAACGCTGTT
>QCMJ01000038.1 GCA_003213855.1 Prochlorococcus sp. AG-418-O03 | reverse complement strand
TTGGGTTCCAGTCTTTGGGTCTATTTTATCAAAATTTGTTTTTTTAATAGAAGGTAAAAAGCAAGATTCTAAAAATAAAAAAGAAATAAATTAATTATTTTTTTAGCTTTATAAAGTATCTATTAATACATAATTTTAGTCAATTTATTTTGATAACAACAAAAGATGTACTTTAGATTTAGGAATATATGCATGGTTGAAATATAAGATAGTTGCTTTTTAGCAAATTAAAATGAACAAAAAAATTATGTTGAAACCATATACAGTGCATTACCGTGATCTTCAAAATATAAGACTAGAAAATTGTTTTTATGCTTTTGACGCTTACGAGGCCAGAACACTGGCAATGGAATTTAATAAGTATATAAATGAGCATCCAAACAGCATAGACCTTATAAGATGTGAAAAATGAATAAAATTTTTTAGTCATTAAAAATAATTATTTTAAACACTTAAGAATTTATCAATAACTGATTGACTCAGCTCACTAGTATTTCCGCTAGCAACAATACCTCCGCGTTGCATCGCATAATATCTATTGGCTTGTCTTACAAAATGCAAGTGTTGTTCAACTAATAAAACACCAATTCCTGTATCTCTTATTATCTGATTGATTGCATTTTCTATATCTAAAACTATATTCGGCTGAATGCCTTCCGTTGGTTCGTCAAGTAATAGAAGTTGAGGTTTACCCAGCAATGCTCTTGCAATAGCTAGTTGCTGTTGTTGTCCTCCACTAAGATCTCCCCCTTTCCTTTGAAGAAAATCTTTTAGGATTGGAAAGAGATCATAAATAAAAGGATCTATTTTCTTGTTCTTAGATAATCCACCTGGCAGAGACTCCATTCCTAACATAAGATTCTCTTCAACTGATAGATATGGAATAATTTCTCTCCCTTGAGGAACGTAAGCCATTCCTTTCCTCGCCCTCTGATGAGGTTCTTTTCTATTAATATTTTCGCCAATCAAATAAATATCTCCTTTTTTTTGCTTTAAGAGACCAATAAGTGATTTCAATAAAGTTGTTTTGCCAACTCCATTTCTTCCAATCAAACAAACCATTTCTCCTGATTTAACATTTAAATCTACATCTCTAAGAATATGACTCTCGCCATAATAGGTATTTAACGATTTTATTTCGAGTAAATTTTCCATAACTAGTCTTCAGGTCTTCCTAAATAAACGTCAATAACTTTTTTGTCTTTTTGTATGGTTTCCATCGTTCCCTCACATAATACAGTGCCCTGATTTAATACTGAAACATTACTATCAAGTCTTCTTATAAATTCCATATCGTGATCTATTACCACTACGGTATTTTCTCCTGATAAAGATTTTAATAAATCAGCTGTAAGATCAGTTTCTTCATCAGTTAAACCAGCAACTGGTTCATCTACTAACATTAAATCTGGCTTCTGTCCTACTAACATGGCTATCTCTAGCCACTGTTTTTGGCCATGTGATAAAGATCCAGCTTTAGAATCAACTTTTTGAGATAGATTAACAATTTTCACAAGACGTTCAATCTCATTAAGCTGCTCATCCTTAATACTTTTATTTATAAGGTTTAATGGACTTTTTGGAGTTGTTACCGATATTTCAAGATTTTCTTTAACTGTTAGATTTTCAAAGATTCTTGGACTTTGGAACTTTCTTCCAACTCCAAGTCTGGCTATTTTATGCTCCTTTCTACCTACTAAAGATTTTCCTTTAAAAATTACATCCCCTTTTGTTGGCTTAACTTTTCCAGTTATTACATCAAGAAATGTTGTTTTACCTGCGCCGTTGGGTCCTATTACAGCTCTTAATTCTCCTTTCTTTAAATTTAAATTAAGTTTGTTGAGAGCTAAAAAACCCTCGAAGCTAACAGTAATATCAATTAAATTTAGAAGATCTTTATTATTCATTATTCCCCTCCTTATTGTTAACTTCTAAGCTTGGATAGGTTTCAATCTTCCTTTTCAAACCAAATCTTTGAAGAAGATTCCTAGGCCCATCTCCTTGAATCCATCCTAAAACTCCTTCTGGCAGAGCTGTTACAACTAAGATAAATAATCCTCCTTGAATAAACATCCAGCTAGCAGGTAGAGCTTCACTTACTAGACTTTTTGCATAGTTGATGAAAACTGCTCCTAGTATGGCTCCCAATAAAGTTCCTCTTCCTCCAACAGCAACCCATATAACCATTTCTATAGAAAAGGGAACCGTCATAAATTGAGGTGATACTATTCCAGACTGAACGGTATATAAAGCTCCCGAAATTCCTGCGAGACCTCCAGCAATAGAAAATATTATCGTCTTGAATAAAACTGGGTTGTACCCTGTAAACCTAACTCTTGGTTCATCATCTCGTATTCCTATAAGGATATTTCCAAATCTTCCTTTAACTACCCACTTTGCAAAAAACCATGCGGCTATTACTAGTACGGCGGTTATCCAAAAGAATACTCTTTGCATGGCCTCAGAACCTACCATCAGACCAAATAGTTGTGTTACATCTGTTTTTAATCCATTTGTTCCATTTATAAGTTTTTGTTGTCCATTAAAGAAGTTAAAGAACACAAGAAGAGAAGCTTGAGTAAGTATAGAAAAATAAACCCCTTTGATTCTATTCCTGAAAACAAGAAATCCAATTAAACCAGCAACCAATGCTGGAATTATCCAGATAGCGAAGAAGGTAAAAACAGGCGATCTAAACGGTTCCCAGAAAAAAGGTAATTTTTCAACACCATATAAAGCAAAAAATTCAGGAATATTATTTGGAAATTCAGAAGAGCTGGTTATTTGCAAATACATTGCAGCACAATATCCACCTAGTGCAAAAAATATACCTTGTCCAAGACTTAATAAACCTGTATATCCCCATATAAGATCAACTCCAACTGCAACTATGGATAAGGATAAGTATCTACCTAGAAGGTTTAACCTAAATACTGGGAGCAAAGTTGGTGCTGCAATAATAAAGGCTATTAATATTATCCAAAATGATAAGACTATTTTTTTATCAAATTTAATTTTATTTGGGGACATTAGTTTTCAACCATCCTTCCTTTTTGAGGAAATAAACCTGTAGGTTTAAATTGCAAGAATATAACAATTAGTGCAAATATCATTACTCTTGCCATACTTGTGGTCGCAAAAAAGTTAATTATGTTTGATAAAGCTAAAGGCATATCTGGCCATATTGATAAGAGCCTTCCAGCTCCAATTAAATCAGTCATTATTCCTATTCCAAATGAAGCAAGTACTGTTCCTAATAAATTGCCCACTCCTCCCAGTACTACAACCATAAAACAACCAACTATATAGTTTCCGCCAACATTTGGTCCTACAGAGCCTAAAAGAGATACTGCGACCCCTGCAACTCCTGCTAAGCCAGATCCAATTCCAAAAGTAATTATATCAACTTTTTCAGTTGATATACCAAGGCAATCACTCATTTGTCGGTTCTGAGTAACTGCTCTTATACGCATCCCCCAAGCACTTTGATTAAGAAATAATGTTATTGCTATTACAGAGATTAGAGTAATGACAATTATCATTAATCTTGTTTTAGGAAATGCAGTGCCAATAATTTCTACCTGACCTCTCATCCATGAGGGTGCTGTTACATCAACATTTCGAGCGCTTGCTCTACTAAGTTTGCTTACAGAGGATGAGATTACGTTACCTGTTAGGACCCCAGTTAAAGCAGCAAATAACCAAGAACTAAATTTAAAATATTTGAAATTTATTGATTCTTTTATTTTTGAAGGGAATGTTGTTGGTAAGAATAAACCAATTAACAGACTTATAACCAGACCGGTCCCATAAGCTAAAGGTACACTTCTGACAAATTGTTGAAGAATTAAGCTTACACCCCAAGTTGCTAGAAGTGTTTCTAGTGGACTTCCATAAAGCTTTCTTATTATAGTTTTTTCCAGGAGAATGCCTACTACTCCACTAACAATAAAAGCAAGGAAAATAGAAACTATTATGTACGAATTGTAGAAAGGTTTTAATATAGGTAATTTGAAAATTAGTTGCGTTACATATGTTGTGTAAGCCCCAAGCATCATAAGTTCTCCATGGGCAAGATTTATAACACCCATAAGACCAAAAACAATTGCTAGACCTAATGCAGCAACAAGAAGTACAGATCCGATTGCAACACCATTAAAAAGACTATCGAGAAGTAACTCCAATTTAGAAAAAGAAAATATTTGATTATATAAAATAAAAGGAGGTGTTAACCTCCTTTTATTTTGAAGTATAGGTTTTAATTAGATTAAAGCTTATACTTTTCTCCTTTTGAAGGATCTGTCCAATCGCATGCAAATCCTTTTGAACTTGGATGCTTTTGGTTCCATGCTTGAGGAAGAACAACTCCTGTCTCTTCAAGGATTGTAAATCCACCCTCTGCATTAATCTCTCCAATTCTTACTGTTTGGGATAAGTGGTGATTAGGCATAACTTCAACAGGACCTTGTGGGGCATCAAACGTTTGTCCAACAAGGGCTTCCCTTACTGCGTTGTCGTCGAATGTTCCAGCATCTTCAACTGCCTGTTTCCATAAATAAACCATGTTATAGGCAGATTCTTGAGGATCAGCTACAACACGATCAGCTCCCCATCTTTTCTTGAAACTTGCAGCAAATTTCTTAGATGCTGGAGTATCAATTGACATCATGTAGTTCCAAGCACCATAGTGACCTTCAAGGAACTCTGGACCAATTGTACTAATCTCTTCTTCAGCAATTGAATAGTTCATTACGTAGTAGCCGCTTGAAGGTGTGATACCCGCGTCTTGAATCTGTTTAAAGAATGCAACGTTTTGGTCACCATTAAGTGTATTAATGATTATTCCACCTTCAGGAAGCGCCTTCTTGATTTTTGAGATAATTGGAGCAACTTCAGTATTTCCTAATGGAAGGTAATCTTCTCCAACAACTTTACCGCCTAACTGTTTTACCTGAGCTTTTGTGATTGTGTTGGAAGTTCTTGGGAAAACATAATCAGAACCTACAAGAAAGAAATCTCCACCAGCAGCGGGTGAACGCTTATACATGAAATCTGTAGCTGGTTCTGACTGTTGGTTTGGTGTAGCTCCTGTGTAGAAAATGTTGTTAGAACATTCTTGGGCTTCATATTGAATTGGGTAGTAAAGGAAGGCATCCTTTGATTCGTAGACTGGTAACATTGCCTTTCTACTAGCAGATGTCCAACCACCAAATACGACAGGAACTCCGTCTTGATCTATAAGTTTCTTGGATTTTTCAGCAAAAGTAGGCCAGTCAGATGCACCATCTTCAACTATGTATTCTATTTTGTAGCTTTTACCGCCAACTGTTACACCACCAGCAGCATTTATCTCTTCAATAGCCATTTTTTCAGTATCAACAAGGGTTGATTCAGAAATTGCCATTGTGCCAGATAACGAATGCAAAATACCAACGGTTACTGTGTCGTCAAAACTTCCGGAGGTTCCACCTCCACCGCATGAAGTTGCTGTGACAGCAAGTGAGGCAGTAGCTAATCCTGCCAAAATACGCCTTGAAATTCTCATGAATTAGGATAAATTAGGTAATTGACCCTCATTAGGGGGATAAAGTAAAAGTTATTAACGAGTGAGGATTCGTTTTGTATCTGTCGTAACTTTTTGTTGAATCCAATATATAAGTAATGGACATTTTTCTAGTTTGAATTGTTGGGTATATGTGATTCTAAAAATTGAGTTATTTCTTCAACTCCTATGCCGCTACTTAGATTGGTAAAAAACCAAGGTTTCCCTTTTCTCATAAATTCAGTATCACTTTTCATAATATTTAAATCTGCACCAACCATATCTGCTAAGTCAATTTTATTTATTAATAATAAATCTGACCTTGTTATACCTGGTCCCCCTTTTCTAGGAATTTTGTCTCCAGCAGATACATCAATCACATAGATTGATAAATCTACAAGTTCTGGACTAAAACTAGATGCCAAATTATCACCTCC
>QCMJ01000037.1 GCA_003213855.1 Prochlorococcus sp. AG-418-O03 | reverse complement strand
TTATCTATTCTAGAACTGGTATTTTCAGCTATGAGGGGCTTTCTTCTAAATAATCCATCTCCTAAAGACATTTCACTATTATCAGAATCCATTGAAATTGGACCAATAATTGAAAATCCATATTTTGTAACCATTTCCCTCACGATATTTGTCGCATAAGAGATATCGTTTAAGGAGCATTGTGTAATTTCACCTTCACCAAATACTATCGTTTCTGCTGCTCTTCCAGCTAGAGCAATTTCAATTTTTGAAAATAATAATTTTTTTGAAATCAATCCACTAGAAATAACATCTTCGTCAGGGCATATTTTTGTATATCCTCCTATAGATCCAGATCTTGGTAAGATCGTGATTTTATCAACTGATTCAATTCCATTTCTCACAGCAGATACAATCGCTCTGCCTACCTCGTTATAAGCAATAATTTTTTTCATATTTTGAGAAGTAATTAATGAACTTCTCAGGCCGATGGTAATTTTATCAAGAGCATTTTCTATATGAAGATCACTGATTAATTTAGATTCATCTCTAGCACAGTGAATAGCACTCTCGTTCATCAAATTTGCAAGATCTGCTCCCGAAAATCCAACTGTTCTAGAAGCCCAATATCCTAAATCAACTTCGCTGGAAAGTGGTTTGGAAAGGGAGTGAACTGAAAGAATTTTTTTTCTTCCATCTAAATCTGGAAGCATTACTTCAATTTTTCTATCAAATCTACCTGGTCTTAATAATGCTGCATCCAAAATATCTGGTCTATTTGTTGCTGCTAAAACAATAATCCCAGAATTATCAGCAAAACCATCTAATTCAGTTAGAAGCTGATTAAGGGTTTGTTCTCTTTCATCATTTCCACCTCCGATCCCAGCCCCTCTTTGCCTACCAATGGAATCAATTTCATCAATGAAAATTATACAAGGAGATTTTTCCTTAGCCTTAGAAAATAGATCACGAACTCGGCTAGCTCCAACACCAACAAAAAGTTCTACAAACTCTGATGCCGATATTGAGAGAAAAGGCACTCCTGATTCACCAGCAATTGCTTTAGCTAATAATGTTTTACCTGTTCCTGGTGGGCCTATTAGAAGAACTCCCTTAGGAACTTTAGCTCCAAGATTTTCAAATTTCTTTGGTTCTTTCAAAAATGTTATTACCTCTTTTAATTCCTCAGCGGCTTCAGGGACGCCAGCTACATCATCGAATCTCGTTTCTACATCATCAATAGTTACAAATTTAGCTTGATTTTTGGTAAAACCAAAAGCTCTGGAAGCCAATTTTGATGTACTCCTCAATATCAAGACTATAGCTAATATGAAAATCAGGAAAAGACTTATTGAAGCAAATGAATTAGCAGCTGAGGCTTCTTTCCTACTATTGTTAATAGTTAGATCTACTTTATTTTCAGTAGCCTTTTCAAGGATTAATTGATCGTTGTAAAGGATAGGTATTTTAAATTTATCGCCATTTTTATACAGAACATCAATTTCTCTCTGCCTAGGATAGAAAAATATTGATTCTATTTTCCCCGTCTCTATATCTTCTAGAAGATCCGAATAACTTGATTTAGAATCTGAATATGAGAACTTTGATCTAAACACTAATCTTTATAAGTGATTAATAAAGCATATATGCTTATTTAAAAAATTGACGTATATAAACAAAATATACTCAAAAGTTTTGGAGATAACCAGTTAAAGGTTATATTATTATATGGAAATAAAGAAACAAAATGGCTGTACCAAAGAAGAAAAAATCAAAGAGCAAAAGGAACCAAAGGCACGCTGTATGGAAAGGGAAAGCAGCAATAGCAGCTCAAAAAGCTATATCTTTAGGTAAATCAGTTTTAACTGGGAAAGCTCAAGGATTTGTTTATCCTATTGAAGAAGAAGAAGAAGAATAACTTTTAAGACCCTAATTTAAATGCTTCAAGTATAACAGCATAAATTGCACCAATTCTTAATTTATCAACTACGGTCCATAAATAATAAAACTTTGAACTTGCGGCAGGTTTGATTCTTATAATCATTTCAATAAAAAAAATAATAATTGGGACCATTATCAACTCATTTTTACCTTCAGATATAAATTTTGTAATAAAATTTGCGAACAAAAAATAACCTGTCAAAACAGAAATTAGACCAATAGATTTTGTTTTCCAAGTGTCACTTAGAAAACCAAAAAATAAATTATTTAACTGGTAGGTAATTCTTGAAAAATTAGTTTTTTGCATTACTAAAAGACACTAAATAATCGTTTAGAAAGTTATAGTCAACATATGATTTTTTTAGTTTAGGGCCTTTAATTACATTTGCCACATTATTCTCATCACCAAGACTGTCTAAAATACAATCTAATTTAATATTTTCCTCAAGAACAATTGGGATATTTGAAGGAACAAAAATTGTAGGCAAGTTAGCTGCCAAGGAAGATTTCAATCCTGGATTGGAGTCTTCAAAAACAATTGAGTTGTTTATTTTTATACCACTTGATTGGATTGCCTTTAAATAGGGTAATG
Source organism: Prochlorococcus sp. AG-418-O03 (assembly GCA_003213855.1). GTDB lineage: Bacteria > Cyanobacteriota > Cyanobacteriia > PCC-6307 > Cyanobiaceae > Prochlorococcus_A. The sequence continues at coordinate 3,886 of QCMJ01000037.1, read as the reverse complement.
GATTTGGTTTCTTTAATTCTACGTCTTCACTTGAAATAATGAACTCAAAAGGGTTAAAGCCATTAAAAAGATATTCAACAAGTAGATTGACTTGAATTCTTGAACTCGAAGTAACAATAAATTGTCTTACTTTTTTTTTATTTAATTCATTTATTAATCTAAAAACACCAGTTTTTAAACTAACACAATTTTTTTTTATAATTTCTAAATAGTGAAACTGCTTTGTTTCATGAATTTTGAGAATTAAATCTTCTGAGAAATCATCATTATTAGATTTAGCGTAATAAGCAATCCTATTTTTGCCCCCATTTATCTTTAGAAGTTTTATATATGTATTAATATCCCAATACCAATCAAAACCAAGGTCATTAAAAGCATTATTAAAAGCAGGTAAATGGGCCTCTAATTCAGTATTTGCGATAGTACCATCTAAATCCCAATAAACACCCTCCAGGTAAGTCACCAAAAAGAGTTTCTTTTATTTACGGTAAAATACAAGAGCAATTATTGCTGGCCCTGCTAACGCAACTACAGCCAAAGGAATAAGTGTTGCCATGATTAATGAATATGTTTTGTGATACTATTTTTACAAATAAATGACGAAACTGTACTGATACGTTACAAGATTGAATTAAATTATGAAATCATGGACATGTATAGAAAATTGTGGAGCTTGTTGTAAATTCGACTTGAACGAAAGAAGCGATTTAGCTAACAAACTTAATAAAGAAGATATAGCTTTGATAAATTCGATGACGGCTAAAGACGGTTGGTGTAAAAACCTGGACAGAGAAAATAAAAAATGCTTAATTTATGAAACCAGACCACATTTTTGCCGTGTAAGTGAATTTTCAACTTCATTCAAAGGATATTTGAAATCTGGTGATAAATTTTTAATTGATTGCTGTAAACAACATATTTCATCAAATTATGGATACCAAAGTAAAGAGATGAAAACTTTTAGAATTGCTGTTTCAGGAAGATGAATAGTAAATTAGAAAAAAAAGAAAACAATCTAGAAAAAAGTTTTTTTTCAATATTTATAACGACTTTTACAACTATCTTTATTGCTGAACTTGGCGATAAAACTCAGATAGCCACATTAATGCTTTCTGCCGAATCGGGCAGGCCAATAGTTGTTTTTCTTGGAAGTTCCCTAGCATTAATAAGCTCTAGCATAGTAGGAGTTCTCATTGGTAAATGGGTATCAAAAAAAATATCTCCTAGCAAATTTGCTTTATCTACTGGTACTTTAATGATATTGATAAGTATATTTTTAGCTTATGAAACATTCAAAAATTATTTATAAATGGTTTTAAGTTTATTACTATCAACATTTTTAACCGTTTTCATAGCTGAGTTAGGTGACAAAACTCAACTAGCTACTTTAACTATAAGTGGCACTTCAAATAAACCATTAGCAGTTTTTCTAGGATCTTCTTCAGCACTTGTTTTTGCAAGTTTACTAGGAGCTTTAACAGGTGGTTCTATTTCAAGTTTTTTACCCGAAGTAGCTCTTAAGTCAATAGCTTCCATTACTTTTTTCATCATTGGCATAAGGCTTTTTATCAACTCTTTCACTATCGAAAAAGAAGAAAAAGAAGAGAAAGAAAATAATTAGTTTTTAAGCTTGGATAATAAGGTGTAATAATGAAGTGTATACCCCTAAATTAATTTATAATTTCATTTAGATTATGTTCACATCATCTTCAATAATTGATAATCTTAATCAGTCAGAGGGGTTAGAATATAAAAAATTATGCAGATTATTAAAAATAACAAAAAAATCTGATAAAGATAAATTAGATATTGCTTTAAGAGCGCTAGAAAAACTTGAAATAATTAATAAAAATGAAAATGATGAATATACTTGCATAAAGGATAATGATCATCTTGTCGCCAAAATAAGATGTAGTAGCAAAGGCTATTGCTTTGCCGTAAGAGGAAAAGACAAAGAAGATATCTACATTAAGGAAAATCTACTTAACTATGCATGGAATGGAGATAAAGTTTTAGTAAGGATAATAAAAGAGGGATATAGAAGAAGATCACCTGAAGGAATAGTTGATTGTATTCTTGAAAGATCAAATCAAATACTTCTTTCTAAAGTAGAAATAATAAACAATGATGTATATGCAATCCCAATAGACGATAGGATCCTTTCTAAAATTAAACTTCCAAAAGAGAATAAAAAATACACTTTCAATCCAGACAATAAGAATATAGTAAAAGTTGAGATTGATAGATTCCCCATAGGTCAAGAAGAAGGACTAGGTCATGTGATACAAGAACTAAAACTAAACAATAATGAAGACTATGATACAGACTTTGTTTTATCTAAAAGCAATATCGTTAAATCATACGATTTAAATCATCTTGAATCAAAAAAAATAGAACAAAGGAAGAGGATAGACCTTACAGATAAAAACTCTTATTTATTCAAAAGTTGGAATTCTAATAATTCTCCAATGCTCCCAATGATTCAAATAGAGCAGGAAAAAAATAAAATTACTAAATTATGGATACATACAAATAATTTTGCAGAAAGAGTAGATCTAAATAGTAAAAAATCTCTAGAAATGTTATTCAAAGGCATTGAATCATTACCCTTATTAAATGATTGGCAAAACTATCTTGGTGAAGCCATAAGAAATGATTCTGAATTTAAATTTGGTGAAAAGAATGAAGCAATAAGCCTCTGTATCAATTTAAATAGTGATAATGAAATAATAGATTGGTCATTTCATCTCACTTTAGTAAAATGCACCCTTATTGTTGGAAGTGATCATACTGACGCGCTTCTATCTAGAAAAAGCAAATCAAGAATAACCTCTCGGGTATTAAAACCTATAAAGGAATATGTCGACGATTTAGATAAAATACTAGAAATTTCAAGTTCATTCAGAGAAAACCATCTTTTGAAGGGTATGGTGGAAATTCCTTCGCCACTTAATAACATTGAAGCACTAGAAGAATTTTTTATTCACAATCCAGCCGAATATTCAAAAGGATATTTTGAATCATTAAATAAAGAAGATTGCCAAACTTACCTTTCACCAATACTATATGAAGCTAATTTAATATGGTTCAAACATTCAAATCAATATGACTTAAAAAGTGCAGGATACATCTCAAATAGAATAGATTACGTTAATGCTAATGAAATTATCAAATATTCAGAATTTATTGATAATGATGTAGAGCTTAATGAAGATGGCAATTTGACATTTAGTCAAGTAATTAAATTATGTGACGACGATAATAAAAAAAGAATCTTACATAAACTTCTAATTAATGAAATTAAGGACAATGAAATAAGATTGATATCTAAAGATCCTGATAATGATGAATCAGAAAAATTATTTATTTCTCCATGGACTATTCCTGGATTTGACATTACAAATCTTATAAATCAGTACTGTATTTTTAATATGATAATAAATGGTAAGAAATCAAAGAAAAATAATATAAATGAAATTAATATATCTGAGAGTAAATCATTAGAATTAGTAAATTGGGATATATTTAATTCATCAATTTCAAAAAATCTAGAAATATTATTTAACAAGTTTATGATAGATAAACTTAATGAATTCAAGTACAAAGTTAACCAATATAAATCTAATATGATAAATATAAAAAAAGTAAGAAAAGCAGAAAAATTACTAGGTAATATTTATAGTGGGTTTATTTTATCAGTGCAAACATATGGTTTCTTTGTTGAGATATCAGAACTAAATGTAGAGGGTTTAGTACACGTAAGCACTCTTAATAATGATTGGTATGAATACAGGTCGAGGCAAAATCTATTGATTGGAAGAAAATCTAAAAAATCATATAAAGTTGGAGATGCAATAGAAGTTAAAATAATAAAAGTCGATATTCT
>QCMJ01000036.1 GCA_003213855.1 Prochlorococcus sp. AG-418-O03 | reverse complement strand
TTTGGTTTTCACTTCTGCAGTAGCCATTGCTGCTGGTACAAGTGTTCCTGGCACAAGTGTTTCTGCTAAAACAAGATTAAGTGGTGCTGGAGCATCATTTCCTGCCAAAATTTACACTCGTTGGTTCAAAGATTTAGCCTCTTCTGGTGGGCCAAGAGTCAACTATCAAGCTGTTGGTTCAGGCTCTGGAAGAAAAGCTTTTATTGATCAGACAGTAAACTTTGGTGCTTCTGATGATCCTATGAAGGATAAAGATATAGCAAAGGTTACGAGAGGTTTAGTTCAAATCCCAATGGTTGGTGGAACTATTGCTTTCGGTTATAACTATGATTGTGATTTGAAACTTACTCAAGAGCAAGCAGTAAGGGTTGCAATGGGTATGGTTAAAAACTGGAAAGAATTAGGCTGTAAATCAGGTAAGTTAACTTGGGCACATCGTTCTGACGGATCAGGTACAACTAAAGCTTTTACTAACTCTATGGAAGCTTTTTCAAAAACTTGGACACTAGGAACAGGTAAATCAGTTAAGTGGCCAGCAGGCGTTGGAGCAAAAGGTAATTCAGGTGTAGCAGGTGTTATACAAAATACTCCTGGTGCAATTGGTTATGTTAACCAGTCTTACATAAAAGGTAATGTCAAAGCTGCTGCACTTCAGAATCTTTCAGGTGAGTTTCTAAAACCATCTGTAGAAGCAGGAGCTAAGGCTCTTAATGGTATTACTCTAGATGAAAATCTTGCTGGTAAAAATCCTAACCCAACTGCAAAAGGAGCATACCCTATAGCTTCATTAACATGGATACTTGCTTATGAAGAGGGTAATGGTAGAAACACTAAAGCTATCAAACAAGCCTTTAATACATTGTTAAGTGATGAGTATCAAGATAAAGCTCCATCACTTGGATTTGTCCCCTTAAAAGGAGATATTCTTGAGAAGTCAAAAGCTGCTGTAAAAAGAATCGGTAAATAAACCGTAAGACAATATTTAAAAGGAGGAATTTATTTCCTCCTTTTTTTTATGCAAACAAATATTTTGACAAGCCTAATATTAAAGAAAAAAGAATAAGTATGTATGTTGGAACTATTTTAAAAAAAGACAATAGTGTGGAGATTAAAACTATAAAAATAGAGCTAATTAAAAAGTATTTTGATGAAAAACTATCTTCAATTAAATTAAATCCAGAAAAAATAACTGCTCCAGGAATTGTATTGATTACTCCTTCGATAAAGTAATTAATCGATTTAATTCTGTTTTTTATAAAGCCTTTTCCAAAAACAAAAATCAATAAAAAACTTGGTAAAAAAATTGCAAAAGTTGATATTAATGAATACTTTAAAGCTTCATTTATTCCTCCGACCGAAAACCCTGCTTTGTATCCAATAAAACTTGTAATTAATAAGACAGGACCAGGGGTTATTTGGCCAATCATTATGCCATCAATAAATTCATTATTTGTTAACCATCCTTGCGAGATAACATAATCACTCATTAAAGGAATAATTACTAATCCGCCTCCAAAAATAAAAAGTCCCGATTTAAAGAAGAAAAAAAACAGTTTAAGATAATCTACTAAAAACTTTAAGTTTATAGACTCTCTTAAAAAATTAAAAAACTTAGATATATCTAAAAAGACCGAGCTACTCAAAAATGAGGTTGTTGAAAATATAGATAAAGGGACCAAGCTATAAAAAATATTTTTGAATTTCTTTAAAAATATATTTATCAATCCTGCAATGGTAAGAATTGTTATGAGTGGAAATTGAATACTATTATATTTAGCAAATATAAGTAGAAATAATATTGAGCTAGAGAATAATATTCGATCAAACTTTAATCTTTTTTTTAATAGAACTAATGAGAATGAAAAAATTATTCCTGCAATAATAGGCGGATTAAAATAAATTAAATCTGTTAAGAATTTTGATCCAGAACCAATTTGCCAAAAAAAACTAAGAACTATTACCGAAATGAATCCTGGGATAATGAAACTTATACCTGATATCAATCCACCAAGATAACCATTGATTTTAAGACCTATATATATTGCCAATTGAGTAGATATTGGTCCTGGAAGTATTTGACATAATCCAATACCTTTTTCAAAAGATTGAGTTGATATCAATTTTTTATTATTTATAAGTTCATCTTCGAATAAGGAAATATGAGCATAGGGTCCTCCAAAACTTAAAATACCAATTTTTAGGAAAGTTTTTGCAAGTTCAATTAAGGATATTTTTGCCATTAAAATATTCTAATTCCTAAAAATTAGTCTTTATGGAGCTGATAAGCTTTGTTTGATTGTTGGTAATTTAAGACTCGAAATCCAAGATAAGAATATTAGAAGTGATGAAAAATAAAGACAATATTGAAGACCAATACTCGGATTTCTCCCAATCATAAATAGTAAGCCAGATAGTAATGTTCCAACTAGTCTTCCAGCAGCATTTGCCATGTAATAGAAGCCAACATTTAAACTGACTTTTTCATTATCAGAGTAGGCCAAAATCATATAAGAATGTGTAGAGGAATTCATTGCAAAAACAAATCCAAAAATAGTAAGGCCTAAAATTATTGCTATTGATGGGGAACTTTCTCTCCATAATGCGACTCCTATCAAAGATGGTATGACCATTAATACGGCACTCCAAAATTGGATAGCTTTACGATCTGGACTTTCTTTCTGGCCCCATATCTTTCTAATTGCTGGAGCAGAAGCCTGAACAATTCCATAACCTATTACCCAGGCCCCAAGAAATAAGCCTATTTCCATGTAGTCCCAACCAAATGCCATATCTAGGAATACTGGAAGAGCTACAACAAACCAAACATCTCTTGCTCCAAAAAGAAAGAATCTTGCTGCAGAAAGAATATTTATTGCATTTGATTTTGAAAAAAGATCATTAAAAGCTGGTTTGGTTTTCATCTTGCCAATTTCTCCAGGTAAAATTAATGTCAATAAAAAGGCTAAGCAGAGTCCAAAACCCATAATTCCTACAGCATTATTGAATCCAAATAACTTATATAAAAGTCCACCTAAGAAAAAACCAACTCCCTTAAGAGCATTTTTAGATCCAGTTAAAATAGCAACCCATTTAAAAAGTTGTTTTTGGCCAGTATCATTGCCATTATTTGTCTCTGGAACAACTGTCTTAACAGCGCTTTTAGCACTCATTTTGTTTAAATCTTTTGCTATCCCACTGACTGCTTGAGCAACCATAACGTATACGACACTAAATATTACTGGCCAATCCTCCTTAACTGGAATAAGCATGAAAAGAGCAATGATTTGCAGGATCGTCCCAATCCATAAAGTAAGCCTTAAACCATATCTTGCTCCTATCCAACCACCATATAAATTAGTAATTATTCCAAAAAACTCATAAAAAAGGAAAAGTAAAGCAATTTGTAGAGTTGTGTAACCTAGCTCATGAAAGTGACCAACAACTAATAATCTTAATGCGCCGTCAGTAAGCGTGAATGCCCAATAGTTTGCTGTTACAACACTATATTGTTGAATATTAGATAACTTCATAAAGACATAAATTAAATCTCTTTTTTGATTACATATTCAGTAAGATCTGCAAGTCTGCAGCTGTAACCCCACTCGTTGTCATACCAAGCGTATATCTTTAATAAATTTGAATTAACAACCATAGTTGATAAACTATCAACTATGGAACTTCTAGAGTCATTTACATAATCTGCAGAAACTAAAGGTCTTTCTTCGTAGCCAAGAATTCCTTTTAAATAAGTTTCTGAAGCTAACTTAAGTGCCAAATTTACTTGTTCAGTTGACACTTCATTATTTAATTCAAAAACTGCATCAGTTAAAGAACCATTAAGTAGAGGAACTCTTACTGCATGCCCATTTAATTTTCCTTTTAATTCTGGGAAGATCTCAGCGATAGCTTTAGCAGATCCAGTAGTAGTAGGTATTAAACTTTGCATACATCCTCTTGCTCTCCTCAAATCACTTTTATAAAAATCTACAGGAACTTGAGTGTTGGTAACATCGTGAATAGTTGTAATAGCGCCGTGCTTAATTGAAAAATTTTCATTTATTACCTTTACTATCGGAGCTAAACAATTTGTAGTGCAAGATGCTGCAGTTACTAATTTATGTTTAGAAGGGTCATAAAGACTTTGATTTATACCGTAAACAATATTAAGTGATTCCTCTCCAGCTACAATACCCTTTACTGGACAAGCTACTATTACTCTTTTCATCCCAAGAGAATCAAAATATGGATTAAGTTTGTCTGGCTTTTTATTCTTTCCTGTACATTCCAAAATAATATCTACAGAAGATTTTTCCCAAGGAACATCAAGATAATTTTTAAAAGATGTGTAGGCTAATTTCTTTTCCCCAATTATTATTTCTTCTTCTTTGACCTCTATATTTTTCCCCCATCTACCATGGACCGAATCGAATTCGAGTAAATGCGCAGCGGCATTCGAATCTCCTGCTATCTCATTAATGTGAGTTATTTCTATATCAGCTCTATCCCATAATGCTCTGAAAACTAATCTGCCAATTCTTCCAAAACCATTAATTCCAATTTTCATAATTTTGAAATTTTCTATATTAATTATACATCAAAATATTTTGATGTATCAAGTTGTTTTGATTAATGAAATCTTTTTTATTTAAGCTATATTAAAGAAAATTTTATTTCCTCATAAGTGTTAAAAGAGATTAGCAAAGTAAAAAAAGAAAATATATCTAAGTTGATGGTTTCATTTTCTGATCCTTTTAGGCTAGAAATAATTGACCTAATGATGGATGGAGAAGTTTGTGTATGCGATATTATGAAATTAACTAAGTTATCTCAATCAAGAATTTCATACCACATAAAAATTTTAAAGGAAGCTGGTCTTATCTCAGACAGACAAGAAGGTAGATGGGTCTACTACAGCCTAAATAAAGAATCTCTTTTTTTGATCAAGGAATGGATAACTTCTTTGACAGATTATTCTTCAAATAGAAAACGTTGCTGCGAATAAATTATATTTTAGATTTTATTAATTAACTTCTGATTCCCTGTCATAAGTCATTCCTGATTGTTCCATCCACTCAGCTTTAGTTTTGCAATTTTGTTTGTGATTAAAGATGTGAAAACCTTCAATAATAATCATTATGGATAGAAGCAAAACAGGAATAAAATATACAGGTGAAGATATTACTTCTTTATATTTGATTTGAGCTATGAATTTCCTGTATTTAAACATCTCCTTAGTTTTTATTTAATAAATAATATTCACCTATGGTTAAGTAAAGTTAAAGAAAAAATCTTTATCATTACTGCATGAGGACAGAAAAGATAAAGAAAATACTATTAAAAGAATTTTTTTATAGTCAAAAGTTTTTATTCATAATTAATTTTTAGATGATTTAGAGAAGCAATTCATTTTAGGTACAATTTAAAATAGTTAATTAGAACATTAAAACTAACAATTTCAGTAATAAAAATGAAAAGGCTTCATGAATTAATCGACACATATAAAGATTTTCCAAAAAAAGGAATTGATTTTAAAGATGTCTTAGGAATTATTCAAGAACCATTGGTATTCAAGGAGCTTATTTTGAAGATGTCAGCTAGTGAAATTATAGAAAATGCTGAGGCAATAATTTCAATAGATGCCAGAGGCTTTATTTTTGGGTCTGCAATCTCTTTGCAAGCTTCAAAACCTATGATTGTGGCACGAAAACCAGGCAAACTTCCTGGAGAACTTTATAAAGAAAACTATAGTTTAGAATATGGGGAAAATTCTCTTTCTATCCAAAAAAAAGCAATAACGAAATTTAATTCTTATGCAATTGTTGATGATTTATTGGCCACTGGTGGAACTGTAAATTGTATTTCAAAAATTTTAAGGAGTGTTAACAAAGAAGTTACAGGACTTTTATTTGTGGTCGAATTAATGCAGTTGGAAGGAAGATTAAAATTGGATTATCCTGTTGAATCTTTCGTAAAGATTTGATTAAAAATTGAAGTAACTTTGGAAATTTTATATAACTCCTAGAGAACCTGCAATAAAACCTATAAAAACAAAAAAAGTAAATTCCGCCAAATCTCTGGGAAGAGAATTAACAATAAGATTTAATTGAGTCATTTTACCTTGTGCTCCTCAGGTATCTAAATTTCATAGAACTTAGCCAATACTTTTTAAAATTGAGAGGTATTGTCCTGTTTTTTTTGATTTTCTAAAGATTTCATCTTTTTAATGTATCTAATGATTTTTTAATTTCATTTTTATTGAAGTTAATTTTTAAAAAGCTCAGCAAAATTTATTCTGCTATAGTTAATTTTATTGATTAATAGAAAATGGATTACATAAAAAAATCTTTACAAAATCTCAGTGAAGATAATTCTTATGAAGAAATTGATACTAGGCTTGCTTCAGGATGGTATGTAAATACGAAAGAAAATCAGAAGAAAAAGAAATTTAAAACCAAAAAAGTTTCATACAAGATCTCAAAAAAAAGGAGTTGAATTTCGATAATTTGTTTTCACAAATTAATTTTTGATTTAATCTTACGAAAAACTAACTCATTTTTTCTCATAAAATAAAGCTTTAATAATTAAAATAATTAACCCAATTTTCAAGATAAACATG
>QCMJ01000035.1 GCA_003213855.1 Prochlorococcus sp. AG-418-O03 | reverse complement strand
CATTTTTACGTGTTGAGGTTTATGAAACTTTTTCAAAAATTAATTGCTGCTCCTGCCATCATTTCTATGGCATCAGGTTTCGCAGTAAATGCAGCTGAGATCAATTCAACAGATCTTAGTGACTATTCAAACTCTAACAATTTAGTATCTTTAGGTGATTTCAAATCAGATACTTTATTCCCAGGAGATTGGGCTTACGATTCACTGAAGGATCTTACAAATAGTCCAAAATTTAATGGCAACTCAGTTACTCGCTTAGAAGCTGCTGCTGAATTAAACAATCTAATTGCAGGTGGTGAAGGCTTAATGAACGGAGCTGCAATCAATAGACTAAGTGATGAGCTTGGTTCTGAATTGGCAATTATGAAAGGAAGAGTGGATGGCCTTGAAGCTCGTGTTAATGGCATAGAAGCTGGTGGTTTCTCTGATACCACTACTATGTCTGGAACTGCAGCGTTTCTTGTTGGTGCTGAATCTAAGGATGGCGATTCTGGCGAAGCAGCAATGTTCGAATATTTCTATGAAGTTGATTTAAATACCAGCTTCACAGGTGAAGATAACTTAAACGTCGAATTTGAAACAGGTAACGCTTCAGGCAGTGGAGTTGGTTCTACTTTAGATTGGGGTTCAAGCAATTCCGATGCTATAAAAGTTACTGATGTAAACTATAAATTCCCTGTTGGAGAGTGGTCATTAGCGGTTGGTGAATCTATGGATGCATCCGCGACATGGCCTAACGCATGTGCAGTTTCAAACACAGTTGATAGTTTGGGTGATTGCGGAGCGGGTAACTCTGTTGATTTAGGTGGTGATGTATCATTCAGTGCTTCTAGAGCATTTGGTGATGGATGGGAGATCGGTCTTGGGATCTCATCTGATTCAGGTGAAACAACTAGGGGTGCGTTCACAAAAGAAGGTGACGACTTCTACGGAGTCGCTCTTGGTTACGAGAGTGACACTTACGGTTTCACAGTTGCTTACTCTATGAAAGAGAAAACTGATCTAGGATCTGGTGTAGAAGAGACAGGGGGAGATAAATGGGATGCTACTGATACCCAAACTGATTCAACATACTACGGTTTAGTTGGATATTATTCTCCTGAATCTGCTCCAGTAACATTCAGTGGAGGTATCGAGCTTACTGATGTAGAAGGTACTGATACTGACAAAACTCAGTGGACAATTGGAGTTTCTACTGATCTTGGAGAAGGTACTCTAGCTGCAACTGTTGGAACAGATGGTGCTATCGCAGATAACGCTGAAGAAAGAATGGCTTATGACGTTTCTTATGAGTATCCAATCAATGACAGTATGTCAATTACACCTTTTGCCTACATCGTAGAACAAAGTGGTTCAACTGATGATACTGCAGGTTTTGGTGCATCTGTCTCATTCTCCTTCTAATTTAATTAATTAGAAAATCTTACACACATAACAAGACCTGCCAAAAACAGGTCTTTTTTTTTAACCTTATAAAGTAAACAAATTTTTTATGAATATTTTACCTGTCTTCCCTTCCTTAATTATTAGAGAAAAAATTGAAGATTACGATAAATACAAAGATGAGCTGATTCTATATTCCTATCAACAACAAAAGATAGATCCTAGTGGGGTCAACAAAAGTAATGAAGGAGGATGGCATTCTCAATCCAGGTATGCAAATTCTCAAAATCCGATCTCTTCGATAGTAATAAATTTAATTAAAAGTATTCTCAATAATAAAAACGTTTTTAATATCAAAAATCTCTCAAAAGCTAAGATAAATATGTGGATCAATATTAATAAGCCTGGTGATTATAATAGTAGACATAATCATCCAGGATCTGATTTGTCTGGCGTTTTTTGGGTAAAGAGTTTACAAAAAAGTGGGAATTTAACATTTTATTCGCCTAATGTAATGACACAAATTCAGCAAATAAATTCAACAAAAGAGGAAATTGGTAAAAAACTCTTCATAACACCAACTTTTCAAATAGAACCACTTGAAGGTGTTATTGTTTTATTCCCATCTGATTTATCTCATGCAGTACAAAAAAACAATTCAGATGAAGATAGGATCTCAGTTTCTTTCAATATTGATTTGAGAAATTGCGTAACATAGATCTCTTCGCATTTCTAGATGAATTCTCTAAAAAAAACTTACTTTCTAAGTTTGCTCATGATTTTATAAAAAATTCTTTAAAAACATTGGACTCCATTATGGAGTCTTTTTTTTCTGCTTTTTAAAAGCTTAAATTGTTCTTAATAAATATATTTTTTTTTCTTAACTTTTTAAAGGGACTATAAGTGAGTGTTTCCTTACGCACTAAATGAAAAAAACCCTAGCTGCTGCAAGTTTTTCAGCATTACTTGCAATCGTCGCCTCCTCTACAAGTAGCGGATTTGCAAATTGGAATACAAAATATTGGGCAAATGAAAAAAACTTCAACAGAATTTCTTCTTTTAATGTGAGTGACAATTTGCCAGACGGATCAAAATCTACAACCAAAACTTCTTCAGAAGTTGTTACAGCATCAGAAGATGGTAAGACTTTGATGTATACAGATAGCGATCTAGGAGTAGTAGGTTTAGTTGATATCTCTGACCCTGCAAAACCTAAAGCATTGGGAGTTGTTGAACTGGAAGCAGAACCCACTGGAATTGCGGCACTTGGAAACAATGCTTATATAGGTTCAAATACATCTGAAAGTTATACAAATCCTTCAGGAGCATTAGTTCAATACAATTTAAAAACAAGAAAAGCAGTAAAAGAATGTGATTTAGGTGGGCAGCCTGATAGCGTTTTTGTTTCACCAGATGGAACATTTCTAGCCGTCGCTATAGAAAATGAGAGGGATGAAGAATATAAAAATGGATTTATCCCTCAAATTGATGACAATGGCATTCAAATTAATCCTCCAGGTTATGTTTCTCTTGTGAAGTTAAACAAAAGAGGAAAAATACAATGTAACTCAATTAAAAAAGTAGATTTAACAGGCTTATCCGAAATAGCTCCTTTTGATCCCGAACCAGAATTCGTTGCTATTAATGATCTTGGTGAAACAGTTGTCTCTCTTCAAGAAAACAACCATCTTGCAGTAATTGATAAAGATGGAAATGTAATATCACATTTCTCGGCAGGAGTTGTAAAACAAATGGCAGGAATGGATACAAAGAAAGATGGAGCACATAAATTTAAAAGCAAACTAAAGAATGTAAGAAGAGAACCCGATGGTCTTACTTGGATTGATAATGACCATTTTGCAACAGCAAATGAAGGTGATTACAAGCATATTGATCCAAATCAGGCAAAAAGAGGTGGTTCAAGATCCTGGTCTATTTTTAAAAAAGATGGAACAGTAGTTTATGAAGATGCAAATAGACTAGAAAGAGCAATTGCACAAATAGGTCATTTCCAAGATGGGAGAGCAGGTAAAAAGGGAGTAGAACCTGAGTCAGTTACATATTCAAAAATTAATGGAACGCCCTATTTATTTGTTGGTGCTGAACGAGCTGGGATAGTAGCTGTTTACGATATCACAGAGCTAAATCAACCTTTACTTACTCAACTACTTCCATCAGGCATTGGACCAGAAGGATTTGTTGCCATCCCAGAAAGAGGTTTAATTGCCTCAGCAAATGAAAAAGACTACAACAAAAAAGAACCTGGTTTATCTTCTCATGTGACTATTTATCAACTACAAGATGCTCCTGCTTCATACCCACATTTAACAAATGAAAATGGCCTTGAATTTGTATCTTGGGGTGCGATAAGCGGAATGGTGGCTGGTGATGACGGTAAGATTTATGCTGTAAATGATGGGACTTTTAAAACTCAGCCAAGAATTTACGTTATTGATCCTTCATCTTCGCCAGCACTATTAGAAAGAGCTATAGATATAAAGCTAGATGGTAAGACTGCATTATTTATGGATCAAGAGGGTATTACTACTGATGGTAATGGTGGATTCTACATTTCTACTGAAGGAATCAAGAAAAAGCTAGATGAACATCCTCCTGCAATCTACCATGTAAGCTCAGATGGTGAAATTTTAGAGAAGATAACTCCACCACCTTCATATCTTAATTATGCTAAAAATCCTGGTTTTGAAGGCATAACAAGGAATGGGGATATTCTTTATATTGCTCAACAGAAGCCTTGGGGTGATGATGCTTTCAATACTACTAAGATCCTTTCCTATAATTTAAAAACCAAACAGTGGGGGGCCGTAAATTATCAATTAGATAGGATCAAAAAAGGTGGCGTTGGCATTTCAGAATTGACTTACCATGACGGGGCACTTTATGTAATCGAAAGAGATAGTTTCTATGGAAAGAAAGCGAAATTGAAAGCTATATATAAAATAGATTTAGATGATGTAATTTTCGAAGGTCTTCAGACTAATATTCCTCCCAGACTTTATCCTTTAGTTGAAAAAGAGTTAGTTACTGATCTAAAACCAGTAATGCAATCTACGGGTGGTTTTATCCTTGAAAAGGTTGAAGGTTTAGCAATAACAAGCGAAGGGCAAGCATGGATTTCAACTGACAACGATGGGACTGGAAAGAAATCAACTGGTGAAACTCTTTTCCTAAATATTGGAAAAATCTAGTTAAAACTTCTAAAAAAAGCCACCATATATAAATGGTGGTTTTTTTTTGCAATTCTTATAATTAAAAAAAGTTAAATCATGAAATACCTAATATTTATTATTTTATTCATCGCCCCAGTTAAAGCTGAAACAAAATATTATTGGCAGGGTGTCAGGCATTATTTAAATCGACCCAAACTAATGATAGAAGCATGCAAAGATATGAAAGAAGAAAATGACATTGGAACATCTGCTTTCGAGAGTATGTACATGCCAACATTACCTGATAGGCTTTGGTTAGCTATTGGCAAAAGAGATTCTTATTGGGCAGATGACTCCAAAGAAGGAAGCATTCTTTTTACAAGAGAAGGGGTTTTGAATTTAAAAAAATTTATTGCAGAAAAATCATGTCCTAATATTTTTTAAATTTTCCCTATTAATCTGTATTAAGACACGGAAAGATAGTTTCAATAATCGCTCCACCATCTTTATGATTAAATGCCTTTATAAAACCTTTATTGTTATTAATTATTTTTTTTGTAATTGAAAGACCTAAACCACTTCCACTTTTCTTAAATTTAGTCCTTGATGGATCCCCACGATAAAAACGAGAAAAAATGTCATTTGATTCATTTTCTTCTAATCCAATACCTTTATCTCTAACTCTTATAACAACAGAGCTATCTCTCTTAAAAATTTCAATTTGTATGCCCTCTTTTGTTGGGGAATAACGAATAGCGTTATCTAAAATATTTATAAATGCTCTTTTTAAATTTTCAATATCCCCAGATATATAATATTTTGTTGGAGAAAATAAATTTATTTTTATATCCTTTTTTTCTGCAAGCGGTTTTAGTGTTTGCGAAGATTCCATAATCAAATCTGAAATAGATATTTTTTTGTTTTTATTGAAATCTTCGCTACTTTCTAGCTTAGAAAGCTCTAAAGTCTCTTCGGCCATTTTTCTTAATCTTTTTGACTCTTTCTTAAGTCTTTTAACAAGATACCTATCCTTTTTTGATACTACTGATTCAAGTCTTTCCCCAATTAAGATAAGTGATGTAAGAGGGGTTTTCAGTTCATGAGACACATCATTAATTAATTGATTTTGTCGTTTTTTTATCGATTCAATTGATAATTGACTTTCCAATAATATTAAATAATTCTTTTTTCTTCCTCTAACAATATTTACCGAAATGGGTACTCCCGCAATTTTGAAATCAAGGTTGAATGGGAAATCTTTTTTTCTTAAATATAGAATTTTATTACTAAGTACTTCAAGCTCATTAATATCATTAATTGCTTTTCCAATAACATCTTTATACTTGATAACCCTAATAAGAGATAAAGCTTTCTGATTGATAAATTTTATTGTTAGATCAGATGATAAGATTATCCACCCTTGCGATGAATAATCTAGCCAAGACAACACTTCTTGAGGTCTAATTTTATCAAATGGGAAATCAATAGTTTTTTTATACTTATTTTTATCAACTTCAAATTTTTTTTCTTTTGATTGAGAAAAATGCTTGACTTTTATTTTCCACTTCTGATGTAAAAAAAATAATACTTCTTGTAGTGTTTTCATTTTCATCCAAACTTATAGCCAAAACCTCTAACAGTTTTAAGAAACTTTGGAGCAGAGGGATCTTCTTCTAATTTCTCTCTTAACCACCTAACATGAACATCTACGGTTTTAGTATCACCAATAAAGTCAATTTCCCATATTTTTTCAAGTATTAAATCCCTTGACCATACTCTTTTTGGATTTTTCATAAATAACTCTAATAATTTAAATTCTTTGGGAGATAATGTTATTTCTTTATCAAAAGAAGTTACCCTGCATTCTTCCAAAAACATTTTTATATGATTAAACTCGAGAACAGTTTTTGATTTTTCTATATATTTTTTATTACGTTTAGATCTTCTTATTAAGGCTCTTGATCTAGCAATTAATTCATTTAAACCAAAAGGTTTTGTTAAATAATCATCTGCACCAACCTCTAATCCAAGAACCCTGTCTGATTCATTATCTTTAGCACTCAAAATTAATATGGGTGTATAGTCTTCGTCATTTCTTATTTTTCTGCATAACTCTAATCCATTTAGTCCTGGCAACATTAAATCTAGAATTATTAGGTCAACATCTTTTTTAATATCATTATTAATAAAATCTAAGGCACTTAAA
>QCMJ01000034.1 GCA_003213855.1 Prochlorococcus sp. AG-418-O03 | reverse complement strand
ACTAACTAGTATTCAAACAAAACTTTCTAAAAGTTTTTCTGGGCCAAATTTCTTTAAATAATTAATATTTGAATTTTCAGTTACTAATAGATATCCTGCAAATCCTAAACCGTTAATACTGAAACCATGAATATGATCATTTTTTCTTTTTATAATAGCGATCCATTTATTAGTTATTAAAATGTTGTAAGGATATATCGGTTTCTTATCACTAATAGGGTCCCCAAGTCCTAATTTGTTGCATAATTCTAAGTAAAATTCAAAAAGACATGATGGATTTTCTAAAAAATTAAATTTGGAAACAATAATATTTTTTTTAAGCTTACTATCATGATCTTGATATGAGTTCATCTCTAAAAACCACTTTTCTCTAGGACATGATATCTCACCTTTAGATCTACGCAGAAGTTGAAAATGCCTGTGAGGTTGACTTGCTCCCGCAATTGGAGAACTATTGAAAAACCATAATCCACTAGTATCTTTATTAACTTGTTGGATCGCTCTCCAATCTTTAATATCTAACCATCCATTTTGAGGTTTCCATTCATTTGTAATAAGTAAAATATGACCTTTTTGTACAGGGTACTTATTTAATATTAGTTGATGATTATCACAAATTTTATCAATTTCTAGTATCTTTTCCCAAGGACAAAATGGATTTTGCTTAGGACCATAAATTTTTTTTTTATTAAATTTTGAAGTATCGAGTTTCCTAATTATGAAGTCGTCTTTTTCATATAAATCTCTTGTAATAATGTCTGTTTTGAGAGGATATAATGATTCATCATCAATTGATAATCGAGTTTGTTCTAGTGCTTTTTTCCAATATTTTTCTAAACTCATTTAAAAAAAATTTATCATTATCATTTTAAAAAAAAAAATAAACTTGTAATTACTTTTTATTAAATTGATATTCTTTCAATTTTTCCAGAGGTACTGATTCTAAGACTACAATATTCGTTGATTCTAATATGACTTTTGGTGCAAGACCGTCTAATAATGCTTGCTTCCACCTATCAAGACAAATACACCAATGATCACCATCCTTTAGTCCTGGGAAGGAATAAATAGGCATGGGAGTTATTAAATCATTACCTTGTGATTTACTATATTTCAGGAAATTATCATCCATTACACAACATATGGAATGATTCCCTCCATCATTTTTGTCATAGTTGCAAAATCCATCTCTGAACCACCCTGTCATAGGTGCGCAACTACAAATCACAATTTCTTCTCCAAGGACATTTAACTGATTTTGATTATTTATGGTCATAGATTTTTTAATAATAATAAAACACCAACATTTCTTTAAAAAAGGTTGACGAGTATGGGGGGTAAGGAGGTAATAATTCTAATAAGGTTTTTTTCATTATGGATTGGGACTTTACTGAAAACATCGCATTTAAAGCTCTTTATGAAGCTTTTAAAGATAGTGATGAAACTTCCGCATTAGAATTTTTATCTAGTGATGGTGCTTCATATTATCTTGAGTTAACACAGGATGCCGCGGGTGAGGGACTTGATCTGGATGATAATGAAACGATGGAAGAACTGCAGGAAGAAATTATTGAATATTTAGAAAACAACTAAAAATTCAGCTTAAGCGCTGAAATATTTAGCTTTTGAGTGTAGTGAAATGATAGCTGTAGTACTTTGTTCTGGATGGAGTTGTTCAGATTCATCCATGGTCAAGTTTATTCTTTTTGCATCCAACAATGATAATTGTATGTTTGAATCAGATACTTTTGGACATGCAGGATAACCAAAAGAATATCTAGCTCCTCTATATTTTTGAGCTAGTATTTCTCTATTTTTGTCTGGTTCTTCAGATCTAAAACCACATTCAATACGAATTAATGCATGGACATACTCAGCTAGAGCTTCTGCTAATTGCACTGTAAGTCCATGGAATAACAAATAATCGCTATATTTATCTTCTTTAAATAATTTTTGAGAATATTCACTAGCAATATCGCCCATGGTTACTGCCTGCATAGGAAATATATCTATCGGTTTATCATTTTTCAAATCACAATAAAAATCAGCTATGCATAGATTATTCCCAGATTTTTGTCTTGGAAAATTAAATTGGGAAATTTTATTTAATGATTTCTTATCAAATAAGAAAATACTATTATCTTTTCTCCCGCACTTGAAATATCCATAAACTGCTTTGGGTGAAATAAGTTTTTTTTCTATAATTGTCTCTAACCATTTATCTAACAATGGTTTAGCATATGAATCCAAATAGTTATTGTATTCATCTACGCTTTGGTTTTTTCCTTTTTTTATTTGCCATTGTCCGCTAAATAGAGCTTTTGTATCTAAATAAAAAATTAATTTATTTAAATCTATATCAACGTCGTTCAAGACTTTCGTTCCCAAGAAAGGAGCTTTAATTGGTTCTTCTTCATTTATAAATTTAGATCTTATAAAATTTTCTTTTAAATTTAATTTGGAAGTCTCGGTATTAATTGATATTGATTCTTTAATAGCTTGAGAGTTGGATTTTGGTGAGGCTAAATTAATATTTATACCCTCATTGTTTATGAAACCCTCTGTATTTGACCAATTACCCTTTTTTTTATTATCCATATATTCATTCATGAATTTAAGATCAGTGAACGCATCTTTTCCGTACAATATTTTCCCTTTATATATTTTGCTGCAATCCTCATTTACAAATTTTGGGGTTAAGGCTGCGCCTCCTAATATTACTGGTACAGTAATATCTTCATTGTTAAAAGCCTCTAAATTATCTTTCATAAATGCAGTTGATTTAACAAGTAATCCGCTCATAGCTATGCAATCTGCATTGTGCTTCTTTTGTGCATCTATAATTGCTGAAACATCTTGCTTTATTCCAAGATTTATAACGTCATAACCATTATTTGTAAGTATTATATCTACCAAATTTTTTCCAATATCATGTACATCGCCTTTGACAGTCGCAATTAAGAGTTTTCCATTTGATATATTTTCATCTAAAGTTTCCATATATGGTTCTAATATTGAAACCGCAAATTTCATTGTTTCAGCGGATTGGAGTACAAAGGGTAATTGCATTTGACCTGAGCCAAATAAATCTCCTACAACTTTCATCCCATCTAGTAAAAAGGTATTAATTATTTCAAGAGGTTTATATTTTTTTAACGCTTTATTTAATTGATCCTCTAATCCTATTTTTTCTCCATCAATAATATGATTTTTCAGACTTTCTTCAAGAGTTAGGTTTTTATTTTCTGAAGATGCTTTTTTGAAATCTTGAATAGATAAATCTTGAAAAGCCTTTGTTAATTCTACTAATGGATCATAAATACAAATATCATCTTCAAATTTTCTTTTATCATAAATCAAATCTAAGCAAAGCTTTTTAGTTTCTTCAGAAATTTTTGATAATGGCAAAATTTTATTTGGTGCGATGATAGCAGAATCTAATCCTGCTTTAATGCATTCATCTAAAAATATTGAATTTAGATTAATTCTTGATAATGGTGAAAGACCAAAACTAATGTTTGATATCCCAAGTATGATGTGAATATCTGGGAAATTTTCACGAATTTTTAATATAGAACTAATAGTTTCTTTAGCGTTTAATCTATCTTCTTCTATCCCTGTAGATATTGGCAGAGCTAATGGATCAAAAAATAGCTCATAATCTGACAAACCACATTCTCTTGTTCTATTAATCGCTCGTTTGACAATCTTATATTTTTTTTCTGCATTCCTTGCCATTCCATCTTCATCAATTGTTCCGACAACAAGGCCTGAACCGTACCCTAAGGCTAAATTTAGAACTTGATCAAACCTTTCATTGCCATCTTCGTAATTGGTTGAATTTATAATACATTTACCACCAGCTGACTTTAATCCACTTTCCATTTTGTCAGCATCTGTAGAGTCAATCATTAATGGTAAATTTATATTGGTAACTAGTCTTGAAGTTATTTCTTTCATATCTTTCACTCCGTCTCTGCCTACATAATCGACATTTACATCAAGAACATGAGCGTTTTCTTTTTGTTGTTGCTTGGCAATTGCAACTAAGCCATCCCAATCGTCGTTATTTAATAAATCCCTTACCTTTTTCGATCCACTTGCATTTAATCTTTCTCCTACTATTAATATTGAATTGTCTTGTTTATATGGCACAGAATTATATATTGATGAGGCAGATGGAATAAAACCGCTTGAATTTTTTTTCCCATTATTGTTAGTCCTTTCATTATCAATAATTTCATCGATTATTGAAGAAAGGTATTTTATATGTTCAGGTGTTGTCCCACAACATCCACCTATTAATTGAACATTAAAGTCATATATAAAATTCATTAACTGCATCTTTAATTCTATTGGCTTTAATCTATAGTGAGCTACACCACCAATATTTTCAGGAAGACCTGCATTGGGAATACAGCTTATAGCGAAGGGAGAATTTTCAGACAAGTATTTAATATGTTCCTTCATTTGCTCAGGGCCAGTTGCACAATTAAGTCCAAGGATATCTATATTAAATGGCTCTAATATTGTTAATGCAGAAGCAATATCAGATCCAACAAGCATAGTACCTGTTGTTTCCATTGTTATAGATACCATTAAAGGTATATCAATATTTTTACTTTCAAGAATTTCTTTTGATGCTAATAAGGCAGATTTTATTTGTAAAACATCCTGACAAGTTTCAATCAAAAGAAGATCAACTCCTCCATCTATAAGACCATAAATTTGTTCTTTATATGATTGCTTTAATTCATCAAAATCTATATGTCCTAAGGTGGGTAATTTAGTTGTTGGCCCAATTGAACCTGCTACAAACCTTGGTTTATCAACTGATGAGTATTTGGCAGCAGCTTTTTTTGCTATAAATGCCGCATTTTTATTTATCTCATAAGCCTTATCCGCAATATCATATTCATCAAGAACTATTGATGAGGCTCCAAATGTATTAGTTTCTATAACATGACAGCCTGCTTCTAAAAATGAATTATGAACCTTCTCAACTACCTCTGGCGATGATAAAACAAGGTTTTCATTACATCCCTCTAATTCTTTTCCTCCAAAGTCATCTGCAGTAAGATTTAAGTTCTGAAATGATGTTCCAGTACCTCCGTCAAAAATAATTAATGGTTTTTCATCTCTATTTAGATAGGTTCTGAAAGATTCCATTTTTAGGTAAAAATTAATTTATTTCAGTGAAATTCTTGTTACCCAATTATCATAGTCTTGAGAACGACCTTCTGTTATTTCTATAAGCTTACTTTTTAATCTATTCATTATTGGTCTTTCAATATTTAATTCAGTTGATTCAATTTTTTTAACTGGTGTAATTTTTGCTGCTGTACCAGTAAGAAAAACTTCATCTGCTATTAATAATTCTGTTTTATCAACAGGCCTCTCAATTACATTTATTCCAAATGATTTTGCTAATTCAATTACACTAGCTCTAGTAATCCCCTCAAGGATATCTTGATCAACACCAGGAGTGATTAAGTCTCCATTCCTTACAATAAATAAATTCATACCACTAGCTTCGCTTACCTTACCACTTGAATTTAATAGCAGGGCTTCATCAAAACCCGATAAACTAGCTTCTGTTTTGGCTAATGAACTAGTAATATATGCTCCACTTATTTTTCCTCTTAAGGGGAGAGATCTATCTTCTTGTCTTGTCCAACTACTCATTCTACAAGAAACACCATCTGGGGATAGATAATCTCCTAGTTCAATACAATAAATAAAGAAATCTGTTTCAATATTGTGTAACCTGGGCGCTATACCTAAATCGCTTGTATATACAAATGGTCTTATATAAATAGGTTTTTCTGGCTTGTTTCTTTTTATAACTTCTTCTAAGGCTTTAAAAATATATTCTTCAGAAATTTCAGTTAAGAGTAATTTTGCACTTTGAGATAATCTTTTTATATGTTTATCAGTTCTAAACAAAAGGAATTCTTCTTTGTTTGTTGGGTTAGGTATCGCGCGCATTCCTCCAAATGCAGCAGTACCGTAATGTAGTGCATGAGTAGCTATTGATATTTTTGCTTCTTTAAATGGAATACATTTACCTTCGAACCAGGCGTATGGAAGAAATTCATGCATATTTAATTTATTTAATTAAGGTAAAATTGTTTTATCCTACTTACGTATTCTAAACCTTATTTATATATAAAAATGCACAGGATATTAAATATAGCAGGAAATGAAAAGAATAAGGATGATTTAATTGAGCAACCAGCGGCAGATTTTATTTTTATAACAAGTGTCAAGGCTGATTTAAATCTTATATCAAACTTATTGTTAGAAAAAGAATTTGCTTCATTAAAAAATAATATAAGAGCTTTAGAAATTTCTAATTTAAATTCCTCAGCGCAAATAGATAATTATTTATTAAAAACAATAAATTATGCAAAAGTTGTCGTACTTAGAATATTTGGAGATAAAGGTACATGGAACTATGGAATTGAACAACTTTTAAATTGGCAAGCAGTTAATAAAAAAAGGAAGTTAGTAATCCTATCAGGTACCATTGATCAGGAAATTTCCTTATGTGAAATAAGTAGTATAGATAAAAATATTGCATTAAATATTTCTAGATTACTAAGATCTGGAGGACTGGATAATTATAGAAAGTTTCTTAATTGTTTAAATTATTTAGTTGTAGATGAAAAATTAATTCCTGATGATTTTTTGAATATTACTTTTTATGCAGATCCCTACTTATATGATTGGAAAAATGAAAAAGGCGAAAAGATAGGAATAATATCCTATAAATCACTTTTTTTGGCTAATGAAATTGAAGTAAACGAAAAACTTAACTTGCAATTAAGAAAATGCGGACTATCTCCTAAAACATTTTTTATTTCAACACTAAAAGATCATATTATTCAGAAGAAATTAATAGACATTTTTAAA
>QCMJ01000033.1 GCA_003213855.1 Prochlorococcus sp. AG-418-O03 | reverse complement strand
TTGTTTAATGAGACTTTGAACAAATAAAAAATTAATAAAAAATTTTTGTATAAAAGGTTGCACAATTACAGTCGGATGGTTTAGTATTTTCTTCTGGGCAGAAATATAATTTTTGCATTATTCAAGAAATTACCTTAAATCTGATTTTTGGTAAATGAATGAATTTTTTGGAGATTTGATTTCGATCATTATTTTCAGCCAGTAGAAGGGTTTTACCTTCGAAATGAGTTATTCACTTTTTGTTTAACTCTGCACCTAGAAAATTTAAAAACTTAGGAACTGATGCTTTTATTGCGTCAAGAATAACTAAATTTTTTTTGGTTATTTCAAGATGTATATGCAATAAAGGTGTGAGGTCCCGTCAAGAATATATAAAAATGTCATCAATTGCTAACTTATAGCTTTGATGCAAACGGATCTGAGATCTTGGAAAGTCACTTTAGAAATATTTAATGTGCACTCAATGTAATCCTTAAAATTTAAGGAGGCTGAAACTAAATACAAATACTGAAGTTTTTATTTGGATAAGCAATTCAAATTGAGTAGATTTATCTACAAAAGGATTTGAACACAACGGAGAGTTTGATCCTGGCTCAGGATGAACGCTGGCGGCGTGCTTAACACATGCAAGTCGAACGAACCTTCGGGTTAGTGGCGGACGGGTGAGTAACGCGTGAGAATCTGCCCTCAGGAGGGGGATAACGGTTGGAAACGACCGCTAATACCCCATATGCCTACTGGTGAAATGAATTTCGCCTGAGGATGAGCTCGCGTCTGATTAGCTAGTTGGTGAGGTAATGGCTCACCAAGGCTTCGATCAGTAGCTGGTCTGAGAGGATGATCAGCCACACTGGGACTGAGACACGGCCCAGACTCCTACGGGAGGCAGCAGTGGGGAATTTTCCGCAATGGGCGAAAGCCTGACGGAGCAACGCCGCGTGAGGGACGAAGGCCTCTGGGCTGTAAACCTCTTTTCTCAAGGAAGAAGATATGACGGTACTTGAGGAATAAGCCACGGCTAATTCCGTGCCAGCAGCCGCGGTAATACGGGAGTGGCAAGCGTTATCCGGAATTATTGGGCGTAAAGCGTCCGCAGGCGGCTTTTCAAGTCTGCTGTTAAAGCGTGGAGCTTAACTCCATCATGGCAGTGGAAACTGAAAGGCTTGAGTATGGTAGGGGCAGAGGGAATTCCCGGTGTAGCGGTGAAATGCGTAGATATCGGGAAGAACACCAGTGGCGAAGGCGCTCTGCTGGGCCATTACTGACGCTCATGGACGAAAGCCAGGGGAGCGAAAGGGATTAGATACCCCTGTAGTCCTGGCCGTAAACGATGAACACTAGGTGTCGGGGGAATCGACCCCCTCGGTGTCGTAGCTAACGCGTTAAGTGTTCCGCCTGGGGAGTACGCACGCAAGTGTGAAACTCAAAGGAATTGACGGGGGCCCGCACAAGCGGTGGAGTATGTGGTTTAATTCGATGCAACGCGAAGAACCTTACCAGGGTTTGACATCCTGCGAACCTCTTAGAAATTTGAGGGTGCCTTCGGGAATGCAGTGACAGGTGGTGCATGGCTGTCGTCAGCTCGTGTCGTGAGATGTTGGGTTAAGTCCCGCAACGAGCGCAACCCACGTTTTTAGTTGCCAGCATTTAGTTGGGCACTCTAGAAAGACCGCCGGTGATAAACCGGAGGAAGGTGTGGATGACGTCAAGTCATCATGCCCCTTACACCCTGGGCTACACACGTACTACAATGCTACGGACAAAGGGCAGCAAACTCGCGAGAGCTAGCAAATCCCATAAACCGTGGCTCAGTTCAGATCGTAGGCTGCAACTCGCCTACGTGAAGTAGGAATCGCTAGTAATCGCAGGTCAGCATACTGCGGTGAATACGTTCCCGGGCCTTGTACACACCGCCCGTCACACCATGGAAGTTGGCCATGCCCGAAGTCGTTACTCCAACCCTTGTGGAGGAGGACGCCGAAGGTGGGGCTAATGACTGGGGTGAAGTCGTAACAAGGTAGCCGTACCGGAAGGTGCGGCTGGATCACCTCCTAACAGGGAGACAACAAAATGTTTAATATTATTATTTTGTCACCTTAGGTCGATCGGTATCTCACGTTCTTAATTTATTAAGAATTTCATTTCCTAAGTTTTTCTAGGTCACACCCATTATTTTCCTGGGCCATTAGCTCAGGTGGTTAGAGCGCACCCCTGATAAGGGTGAGGTCCCTGGTTCAAGTCCAGGATGGCCCATATCTCTATGTTGGGGGTATAGCTCAGTTGGTAGAGCGCCTGCTTTGCAAGCAGGATGTCAGCGGTTCGAGTCCGCTTACCTCCACTGATTACCACCTCTTCCATAATTTATAGAAAGGAAAATTTTTGACTTGTGAACATAGTTCTGAACGAATCTAGCTTCCTAATGAACCCATTAAGATGCTGGACTCATTGAATTAATTTCATTGTTTTCAGAGAACCTTGACAACTGCATAGATTATTTTTAAAGACAATAAGCATCTTTAATGATGCAGATTTATTATTTTTGCAAATGCACAAATAACAATTCTATTAAGCTGATGCTTCAATTATGAAGTTATTGGTCAAGCTACAAAGGGCTCACGGAGGATACCTAGGCACACAGAGGCGATGAAGGACGTGGTTACCTGCGATAAGTCTCGGGGAGTTGGAAGCACACTTTGATCCGGGAATTTCCGAATGGGGCAACCCCATGTACGGCCAACTGAATATATAGGTTGGTGCGAGCTAACCCAGCGAACTGAAACATCTTAGTAGCTGGAGGAAGAGAAAGTAAATAACGACTCCCTCAGTAGCGGCGAGCGAACGGGGAATAGCCCAAACCGATAGTCTTGACTATCGGGGTTGTGGGACAGCAATATGGATCAATTAGTCTAGAAGAAACGTTTGAATGGCGTGCCACAGAGGGTGAAAGCCCCGTAATCGAAAGATAAGTTGACCTAGCTGTATCCCGAGTAGCACGGAGCACGTGGAATTCCGTGTGAATCTGCGAGGACCACCTCGTAAGGCTAAGTACTACTGTGTGACCGATAGTGAAACAGTACCGCGAGGGAAAGGTGAAAAGAACCCCGGGAGGGGAGTGAAATAGAACATGAAACCGTGAGCTTACAAGCAATGGGAGCCCGACTAATCGGGTGACCGTGTGCCTGTTGAAGAATGAGCCGGCGACTTATAGGCACTGGCGGGTTAAACCGGAAATGGTGGAGCCACAGCGAAAGCGAGTCTTAATAGGGCGTTTGTCAGTGTTTATAGACCCGAACCCTGGTGATCTAACCATGGCCAGGATGAAGCTTGGGTGATACCAAGTGGAGGTCCGAACCGACTGAAGTTGAAAATTCAGCGGATGAGCTGTGGTTAGGGGTGAAATGCCAATCGAACCAGGAGCTAGCTGGTTCTCCCCGAAATACGTTGAGGCGTAGCGTCTAGTGCTCCAGCAGGGGGGTAAAGCAACCATTTCGGTGCGGGCTGCGAAAGCGGTACCAAATCGATATGAACTCTGAATACCCTGTGTGTAACTAGGCAGTCAGACTGTGGGGGATAAGCTCCATAGTCAAGAGGGAAACAGCCCAGACCGCCAGCTAAGGTCCCAAAATTAACGCTAAGTGATAAAGGAGGTGGGATTGCCCAGACAACCAGGAGGTTTGCCTAGAAGCAGCCATCCTCAAAGGAGTGCGTAATAGCTCACTGGTCGAGCGATCCTGCGCCGAAAATGAACGGGGCTAAGCGTTATACCGAAGCTGCGGATAAATTTATTTATGGTAGGGGAGCGTTCTATGTAGGGTGAAGCGTTAGCGTAAGCGGACGTGGACAGCATAGAAGTGAGAATGTCGGCTTGAGTAGCGAAAACATGGGTGAGAATCCCATGCCCCGAAACCCTAAGGGTTCCTCCGGCAGGCTCGTCCGCGGAGGGTTAGTCTGGACCTAAGGCGAGGCCGAAAGGCGTAGTCGATGGATAACAGGTCAATATTCCTGTACCAGATGTGTTTTGAGAAGGGGGACGGAGAAGGCTAACCAGGCCAGATGTTGGTTACTGGTTCAAGCGTTCGAGGCTTTGAGAGATGGAGAAAACATCTTGAGCTAAGGCGTGAGTACGAGCTGCTACGGCAGCGAAGTTGGTGATGTCATGCTTCCAAGAAAAGCCCTATACTCGTTAAGACACAAATGCCAGTACCCGAAACCGACACAGGTGGGGTGGTAGAGAATACCGAGGGGCGCGAGATAACTCTCTCTAAGGAACTCGGCAAAATGGCCCCGTAACTTCGGGAGAAGGGGTGCCAGCGAGAGCTGGTCGCAGTGAAGAGGCGCAAGCGACTGTTTACCAAAAACACAGGTCTCCGCTAAGTCGCAAGACGATGTATGGGGGCTGACACCTGCCCAGTGCCGGAAGGTTAAGGAAGCTGGTTAGCTTTTAGTGAAGCTGGCGACTGAAGCCCCGGTGAACGGCGGCCGTAACTATAACGGTCCTAAGGTAGCGAAATTCCTTGTCGGGTAAGTTCCGACCCGCACGAAAGGTGTAACGATTTGCGCGCTGTCTCGGAGAGAGGCTCGGCGAAATAGAATTGTCTGTGAAGATGCGGACTACATACACCCGGACAGAAAGACCCTATGAAGCTTTACTGTAGTTTGATATTGTGCTCGGGCTCTGAATGCGCAGAATAGGTGGGAGACGTTGAAATAGTGCTTGTGGGTACTATTGAGTCATCGGTGAGATACCACTCTTTTAGAGCTAGGGTTCTAACGCTTACCCGTTATCCGGGAAGCGGACAGTATCTGATGGGCAGTTTGACTGGGGCGGTCGCCTCCTAAAAGGTAACGGAGGCGCACAAAGGTTCCCTCAGGCTGGTTGGAAATCAGTCGTTGAGTGCAAAAGCAGAAGGGAGCTTGACTGTGAGACCTACAAGTCGAACAGGGACGAAAGTCGGTTTTAGTGATCCGACGGTTCTGCGTGGAAGGGCCGTCGCTCAACGGATAAAAGTTACTCTAGGGATAACAGGCTGATCTCCCCCAAGAGTTCACATCGACGGGGAGGTTTGGCACCTCGATGTCGGCTCATCGCAACCTGGGGCTGAAGTCGGTCCCAAGGGTTGGGCTGTTCGCCCATTAAAGCGGTACGCGAGCTGGGTTCAGAACGTCGTGAGACAGTTCGGTCCATATCCGGTGTATGCGCAGGAATATTGAGAGGATTTCTCCCTAGTACGAGAGGACCGGGAGGAACGCACCTCTGGTGTGCCAGTTATCGTGCCAACGGTAAACGCTGGGTAGCCATGTGCGGAGTGGATAACCGCTGAAAGCATCTAAGTGGGAAGCCCACCTCAAGATGAGTATTGCCATGGCTTAAGCCAGTAAGGTCACGGGAAGAACACCCGTTGATAGGCTCTACGTGGAAGCTTGGTAACAAGTGCAGCGGAGGAGTACTAATAGACCGAGGGCTTGACCTAATAAACTTAATTTATTGTTTTTAATATATATAATTTTCTATGCAGTTCTCAAGGTTCAAACTATCCTGGTGTTCATGGCGATGTGGACCCACTCCGATCCATCTCGAACTCGGTTGTGAAACGCATCAGCGGCGAAAATATTTAGGGGGTAGCCCCTTGAGAAAATAGCTCAATGCCAGGTAAAAATATTTAAAAGGGTTTACTCTTCTTGAGTAAGCCCTTTTTTATTTTTGGCATTTAGGACACCAATGTGTACTTCTTCCAGTAATTTTTTGCCTTTCAATTAAATTTCCACATTTATGACATTCTTTGCCAGTTCTCCTGTAGACATTTGTCTGTAACCCAAAATTCCCATTCTCACCCTCCAAATCTCTAAAGTCACTAAATGTAGTTCCCCCAGAACCTATACTTTTTTTTAATACAGTTACAATCGATTCTTTGAGCTTGATTATCTCATTCTTCTTTATTGTTTGAGCTTCCCTAAAAGGTGAGATACCAGCAGAGTATAAACTTTCATCAGCGTAAATATTACCTATACCTGCCACTATCGTTTGATCTAATAAAATAGCTTTTATAGATTTTGTTCTTTTTGAAATAACTTTCTTTAAGTATTTTATATCAAAGTCTTTAGAAAATGGTTCTGGTCCTAATGAGCCTAATCCTTTTATTATCTTATTGGGCGATAACCCTTGCTTAATCCACCACATTTGACCAAAACTTCTTACGTCAATATATCTAAGCTCATTATTGTTTTTATCGAAAAATCTTATTCTTGTATGTTTACAGGCCGGAGCAGAGTTATTTATGAATTTGAAATAGCCAGTCATTCTTAGATGAACTATAAGAAATCCGTTATTTTCTGAATTTTCTAGAGTAAATTGAGTATTCTCATTTTGAACTTCTTTTAATTGAGCGATTAAATATTTTCCTCTTCTATCCCATTTGTAAATAAGTGAGTTCCGAAGTCCCTTGATGAATTCTTCTTTGTTTGTTGGGAATGCAACAGTTGAATCCCTACAGACTTCTACTTTTTTAATAATAAAGTTTTTAAGTTTTTTCTCTAAACCTCTGCGAACAGTTTCTACTTCAGGTAATTCAGGCAATTATTTAAGCTTTCTCTAATTCACTTTCGGCGAAATTATTTGTATTTGCTCCACCTTCAGTTCCGCTTATCCCAGCGTAATTGACTTTATCGAATCTTACTACACAGTTATATTTAATACCTGAGGTATCAACAGAAGCAACTTTACCTATTTCATTGTACCAATATGATTCTGGTCTTTTTACTCTTACGAGATCTCCTCTTGAAATTGACATTACTATGAATTTAACTTTTTGTAGAATAACCCATCATTAATATTCTTAGACAAATTATTCACACATATTAATTAAAAGTATTAACAAAAATCATTAATTAAATTATTTTCGAATTCTTCTTTAGCAGGCTTACTTCCCATCCATTTCCTGCCAGGTATTCTTACATCTAATTCATTTGTATCACAATTTATTGAAAGAATCAGTTTTTTATTTTCTTGATTTAGTACGTTTAAAACTTTTCTACCTTTAATATCTTTATATGATTCACTTTGAATTATTATAGGACCATAAATATTTTTTTCTAACTCAAGTAAGTTATTATTTTTTTTATTTTCAGTTGTTTCATAATCTTCTGAATTAATGGTGTTCTTTTTTCTTATTATGAGCTTTTGACCAACTTTTATTGAATCAGGATTATTGAGATTATTAATCTCTATCAGATCGATTACTTTTAAATTATATTTGTTTGATATCTCAGTAAGATTTTCACCAGTTTGAATAATATGATAATAATTTATTAAATCTGACTGTTTTGTAAGACTTTCAGTAGATTCTGAGATAATAAGATTTTGGC
>QCMJ01000032.1 GCA_003213855.1 Prochlorococcus sp. AG-418-O03 | reverse complement strand
TGCTTTAGAACTCAAAGCACAATGTTCAAAAAAATATAATGAGATCTTAACAAATGATTATTATGCATCTTTAAGAGCTTCTTATACTTTTAAAGAGCTAAAAAAATTCACTTTAGAGAATGATCTATCCTCCTTAGATGTGTTTGAGGAAGGTGATAATTATTTAATAGTCTATGGTAATGTTTAAGAACTAAAGGAAAGGCGCTTATATTATATAAATGAGCTTAGGTACTAAAATTCTAAATAATAAAGAAATACTGGATGCGGTAAATAAAAGAAGAAATTTTGCTATCATCTCACACCCAGATGCTGGGAAAACGACTCTTACTGAGAAGCTTCTTTTGTATGGAGGCGCCATTCAACAGGCAGGAGCAGTAAAAGCTAGGGGTAATCAGAGAAAAGCTACCTCAGACTGGATGGAACTTGAGAAACAAAGAGGTATTTCTATTACATCAACTGTATTGCAATTTGAATATGAAAGATCAGTAATCAATCTATTAGATACCCCAGGACACCAAGATTTCTCCGAAGATACTTATAGAACATTAGCTGCTGCTGATAATGCAGTTATGTTGGAAGATGCTGCTAAAGGACTTGAACCTCAAACTAGAAAATTGTTTGAAGTTTGCAAGATGCGAAAAATACCAATATTTACTTTCATAAATAAAATGGATAGGCCAGGAAGAGAGCCATTTTCTTTACTTGATGAAATTGAATCAGAACTTGGATTAAATACTTTACCTATTAACTGGCCAATTGGAAGTGGCGAGGAATTTAGAGGGGTTATTGATAGATTTTCGAGAGAAGTTATTTTATTTGATAAAGCCGTGCGAGGGAAACAATCGAATGAGAAAAGATTAAGTCTTGAAGATAAAGAGCTATCAAAATATGTAGAGAGAGATTTACTCAAAAACTCACTTGAAGAATTGGAGGTCCTTGATGAGGCAGGATCGAAATTTGAAAAAGAAAAAGTTTTTAATGGCTCTTTAACCCCAGTTTTCTTTGGATCTGCCATGACTAATTTTGGTGTAAGACCATTTTTAGATAGTTTTTTAAAAATGGCACAAAAACCAACTTCAAGAAATAGTAATAAAGGGGATATTGAACCTGCAAGCGATGAATTTAGTGGGTTTGTTTTTAAGCTTCAGGCAAATATGGATCCAAAGCACAGAGATAGGGTTGCTTTTATAAGAGTTTGTAGTGGCAAATTTGAAAAGGATATGTCAGTTAAACATTCCAGAACTGGGAAAACAATCAGATTATCAAGACCACAAAAAATATTTGGGCAAGATAGAGAAGTAGTTGATGATGCCTATCCTGGAGATGTTATTGGTTTAAATAATCCAGGTATGTTTTCTATTGGAGATACTCTTTATACTGGTGCGCATCTGGAATATGAGGGCATACCATCCTTTAGTCCTGAGATATTCAGCTGGCTAAGAAATCCAAATCCCTCAGCATTTAAAAACTTTAGAAAGGGTGTTAATGAACTTCGAGAAGAAGGAGCTGTTCAGATTCTTTATGACTTTGATGAGAGCAAAAGAGACCCTATACTCGCAGCAGTTGGTGAATTGCAGTTGGAGGTAGTAACTCACAGATTAAAAAGTGAATATGGTGTGGATGCAAATCTTGAAGCAATGCCATATCAAATGGCTAGATGGATTTCTGATGGATGGCCAGCCATTGAAAAACTAGGCAGAATATTCAATTGTAAAATAGTTAAAGATTGCTGGAATAGGCCAGTTATTCTTTTCAAAAATGAGTGGAATCTAAATCAATTTGTTGAAGACAATAATCAATTAAATTTAAACAAAGTTGCTCCCGTTGTTAGTGGAGTCGAACCAATTGTTTTATAAAGTCTTAATGGATTATAAAATTAGTTAATCTGTTAGTAATGGGAAAAAATTTTGGAATCAAACAGTAGTAAAAACAATAACGAAAAATCACCTTATGAAATTTTAGGTGTAAAAGAAGGCGCTGCTTTTGAGGATATTCAGAAAGCAAGAGATATTAAAGTTAAAGAGGCTGGTGAAGATTTAATTTTAAAAGCGAAAATTGAATCTTCCTTTGATCAATTACTCATGGGGAGTTTGAAAGCGAGGCAATCAGGAAATGTAAGCTATGAAGCTGTGAGTGCCTCAAAGAAAGAAAAACAAATTAATCAATTTACCAATAGTAATTTCCCACTGCTTTCTAAGATAAAAAATTTAAATAATAACTCTAAGAACTCAAGTCAGTATATTCTGCCAAAAATAACCACCCCTTCCTTTGATAACCTTTCGATAAAATTATCTGTTGGGCTATTATTTTTAATTTTGTTATTTATCAGTCCGGATTCTAATAATAGACTTTTACTCTCTATCTCAACATTAATACTTACCTATACTCAACTTAAATCGGGGAAAAGATTTATAGGTTCTCTGGGATGGAGCGTTACTTTTCTCTCGATAGGATTAATATTTGGTGGATTGCTTGAAAATAATTCTTTCATTCAGGAAGTATCAAACAACTCTTTATCAATACAAAAAATTCAAAGTATTCCAGCCATGGTTATTTTATGGCTAGGCGTAATTTTTTTATGATTGATTTTCTATCATTGATTTAATTTCTTCAAAATTTATAAGATATTTATTCTTACAAAATTCACAAACCAACTCTGCTTTACCATCTTTCTTGAGGATGTCCTCCAACTCGCTCTTATCAAGCATTTTCATTGCATTTAAACTTCTTTGTTTGGAACACTTGCATTTAAAATTAACTACTTGGGAACGAGCTTTTTCAGAGATTGATTTATCGTCAATATCGGGAAATATATTTCTAATTAACGAAAGAAGGTTATCTTTTGACTTAAATAGGTCTTCGCTGAAAGAATTAATTTCTTTACATCTTTCTTCGAGTAGTGAGACAAGTAGAGGGTCAGTATCTTTTTTAGGTAGAACTTGAGCTAATAAGCCACCACTACAAATAACACTTTTATTTTGAATTTTTTCTCCAATAAAGACAGCAGAGGGAGTTTGCTCTGAATGATATAAATATGAAGCCAAGTCTTCAGCAATATTCCCATTTACTAATTCAACAGTGCTTGTAAAGGGTTCTCCAAATCCACTATCTCTAATTATATTTAAATATCCTGTACCTAATGCTTTTGTAAAATCAAAAGAATATTTATTACTGCCTATTTTGACTAGGTCTAATTCTAAATTAGGATTCCCTACATAACCCCTAACTTTTCCATCTCTACCTGCATCAACTAGTAATCCTTTTAAAGGTCCGTCAGATCTAACTCTTAAAGTGACTCTCCCATGCATTATCTTCATCGAGCTTGCTAAAAGTAATGAAGCACTAAATGCTCTTCCTAAAATACAGGTAGTTAAATAAGAAAGACCGTGTCTTTTTTTTGCTTCTAGAGAAGATTCTGTTGTTAAGACCGCAACTAATCTTATTCCTCCATTTGCTGCAGTAGCCCGAACTATCCTATCCTGCATGATTTTCTTTGATAAAGTTTTTGATTTTCCCTTTTTCCAAGAATAATATCCTAGAAGGAATCCCCCTAAATAAGGCAGGTTCATGAGTAACAATAATAATTGTATTTTTATTTTTTAAATCAAGAATTAAATTCTTCACATCATTTCTCATTGAATAGTCTAATCCAGCAGTTGGTTCATCAAGTAAAAGAATTGAGGGGTTTCTAAGTAGTTGAACTGCTACAGCTAACCGCCTTTGTTGTCCGCCACTTAGCTGTTCTGGTGGTTGAGTCAGATTAATTTTTTTCAAACCAACTTTATTTAAAACTATTTCTATATTTTTTTCTCTTAAAGATTTATGGCCTATTTTTAATTCTTTACCAATGGTTGTACCTATAAAGTATCTTTCAGGAAATTGGAATACTACTCCACAAAACCATCTTCTTTGTCTAGAAGACAAAATTTTATTCTTCCAAGTAATTTTTCCCTTTTGCGGATTTGTTAATCCGCTTATTATTTCAAGTAGTGTTGTTTTCCCAGAACCACTACTGCCGCAAATTAAAATGATTTCATTTTCATGAACTTTTAAATTTAAATTGTCTATTATTTTTCTTTCACCAGTTTGGGGTTGATAAGATATTTCTTTTAAATCAAGCATTATTAATTAAGTTATAGGTATGAATTTGAATCTAGTAATAACTTACTTATAATAGCTTTAGATCTAAAAAAATATTAGTCAATATGAATATTATTTTTAGGGAAGTTGACCCTTTTAATTGTTGGATATGGATCAGGTTTTCAGAATCACCAACTCAAGACGAAAAAAATTATTTAGATGGTGTTTTTGATAGTTGGTACGTTTTAGGAAGGTTAGGTGGATTTAATTCTGAAAATTTGCAAACTCATGAAGAGGGTTCCGATCTAAGTTGGATGTCCTATGATAATGACCAAAAAAATGCATCTCTTCCAGCCTTAATGCATAATTTAGGAATTATGGAATATCAAAATCTTTGGGGAAGATGTTGGGTTGATTTTGGAACTTCAGACTCCATTTCAATAGATATATTAATTAATTCTTTGAATGAGATATCAAATAATTATGTAAAAATTGAAGAGTTAATTATTGGGGGTGAAAATAATGATTGGTCAGTTGAAGAACATGAAGATTTAGTTTTCAAAGATTAAGTGTTTTAGATGGATGACTTAACAAGATTAATTATTTCCCATGAAAGAATTGAAAATATTAAGAACAATAATTTAGAACTTTCTAAAGAAGAGGCTCATTATTTAAATAAAGTAATGAGGATAAAAAATGGTAAAAAAATATTTATAGCTAACGGAGAGGGTTCATTATGGAAAGCTATAAAAGTTAAAAATGATTGCTTAGAAATAATTAAATCAAAAAAACCTTACTTATTTCAAGAACAAGAAATTCACTTATTAGGCATAGCTGTTGTTATACCAAAAAGTGGTTTTGAGGATATTTTAAAAATGTGTACTGAAATAGGAATTGATTATATACAGCCATTATTTTCAGAAAGACAGGTAAACAAAAATTTAAATTTTTCTAGAAAACTTTTAAGATGGAATTTAATTATCAATGAAGCTGTTGAGCAAAGTGAGAGATTATGGAAACCATCTATTTTAAATGGAATGGATATTATTGAATGGCTAAAAAGTAGAGATAATCAAGAAAGAGTTTCAATTTCTATAACTAGAGAAGAAACACTATATGACTTAAATCAATGGTTAAGAAAACAACAAGAATTTGGAAATAAAAAAGGAGGTATTTTTTGGAATGTAATTGGTCCTGAAGGAGGTTGGTCCGCTAAAGAAATTGATTTTTTTAAAAAAAATAATATTACCTTTGTTAAGCTTTCCGACACTATCTTGAGAACTTCAACGGCTAGTATTAACGCATCATCAATTCTAAATCAGTGGAGAATTGATTTGAAATTAAAGAATTAGATAAATATGGATTTAATTAGAAATCAATTTTTTATAGGTTTTTGCATTAATTTTATTTTGATTTATATATTTTGCAGGATTCCTTTGATGACGAAAAGTGGTTGGGTAAGTGCAGGCATCTTAGGCACAATTTTGTGGGGATGTTTGTCTTGGCAGGGATGGATGTCAGTTGTAATTTATTTATTATTTGGATCCCTCGTTACCAAAATAGGTTTTAAATTTAAAAAAGCACAAGGAATTGCTGAAAAAAGAGGCGGGAGGAGAGGTCCTGAGAATGTATGGGGCTCAGCAGCTACAGGATTATTTCTTGCCATTATGACCAAATTTAATGCTGCCAATGTAGTGATGTTTAAAGTAGGTTTTGCTGCAAGTTTTGCTGCAAAGTTGGCGGATACTTTTGGTAGCGAAATTGGAAAAAGATTTGGTAAAGACACATACTTAATTACTTCACTTAAAAAGGTAGATAGGGGAACTGAGGGAGGAATAAGTATAGAAGGAACATTAGCCAGTGTTTTGGGATCAATATTTATGGCTTTTATAATGCTTCGTCTATCAATTATTTCTACAAAATATCATTTTATTGTTGTTGTAGTTTCTGGATTCTTGGCAACACTTTCTGAAAGTATTATTGGTGCTAAATTTCAAAACAAATATAAATTAAGTAATGAATTGGTAAATGCTATTCAGACAAGTATTGCTTCTGTTTTTGCTATCTTTGCTCTTATTTTATATTCATATTTTTTAAATTAATAATATTTGGGAAGACCTAAGATCCCTTCCATTTTGTAAGAATCTCCCAGCTTTTAAGTCTTTGGAAAAGCCAGAAATGACCTTCGGAATTTAGATGAATTCCATCATGCGTAATCCAATTTTTACACCTTTTATCAGAGTACATTTCTCTAAAAGTAGGAAGAAATGGGACATTCTGATTGAGGCATACTTCCTCCATCCTCCTTTCATAAGAATTACAAAAATCATTTGAGTACCATAGACATCCTGCGAACGGCATTTTGCTTTCGTCAACTGGTGTCAAACCAATAACAAATACATTTGTTTGAGAGTTCATTTCATTAATTAGCCTCTCTAATCCATATTCAAATCCATCTATATCTAATTGATGTCTTCCATTTATCTGACCAATTGCTGCAGTGTCGTTAAGACCTACATTTAGTAGGATTGCTTTAGGTTTATTTCTTCTCGTTTCTCCTCTAGATGACCATTCTTTTTCCCATCTAGATGAAACTTTTTCTATCCCATCTCCCCTAACGCCAAGTTGATAAATTACTGGCCCATTTTGGTTATTACCCCAATCTTTTCTAAGCCTCTCACACCATCCACCACCCTCATTATCTCCCCATCCATAAACTGAGCTATCTCCAATTACAACAAGCTGTTTTGGCAAACTAATCACTATCACCGTAAAAAAATAATTACTTGATTTAACAAATTATTCTTACAAATCAAGTTAAACTATTTTTGATTTTACCATTTATTAATTCTCCAACTATTGCGATGGAGCTATAAGCTATTAAAACTATGGTGACTTCTTGCCATGCGAAGGAACTTAGTGATTCTTGCAATTGCCAACCTAAACCAACACTTCCAATAACCCCAACAATTGCAGTTTCTCTAATAATGATGTCAGATCTATAAGCGCAATATGCTAAGTAACTTTTTGCTTGTTGAGAAAATAAACCTAAAAGCCAACTAGTCTTTTTTGAGATTCCTAGAGTTTTCATTGCAATATAATTTCTCTTGTCTTGGCTATCTAGATTTGTAAAAAGTAATTTGCTAGTAATACCAGCGTTGTGGAGACCTAATGTTAAAGCTGCTAAAGATAAAGAAGGATTATTAAAAGTTAATAGAGTTAGAAGTATTACAGGTGTAGGTATTAAACGTAATAAAAATGCAAAAATTTTTATAATAATTTTAGAACTATTGTTGTTAAAAATTCCTATTACTAATGGAGGTAAACTAATTGCGATTCCTGTTGATAAAAGACTTAAAATTAT
>QCMJ01000031.1 GCA_003213855.1 Prochlorococcus sp. AG-418-O03 | reverse complement strand
AAAAGTGTAAGTCAATTAATGTCAGATGGAACTACCTGGCTTTCAAAATCACAAGTTATGGAGGGCATTCCTGAAATGGTTGATGAAGTTCAAATTGAAGCAGTTTTTCCTGATGGGACAAAGTTAGTTACTATTCACAATCCGATTAACTAGTTATGAGTAATTTAATTCCTGGCGAAATAATTCCTGAACAAGGAGAAATTGAATTAAATCTTGGCAAGGAAGTTAAAACAGTAAAAGTTTCTAATTCTGGAGATAGACCTGTGCAAATTGGATCTCACTATCATTTTTTTGAAGCTAATAAGGCTTTAATTTTTGATCGAGAAATAACACTTGGTATGCGTCTTGACATTCCTGCAGGAACAGCAATTAGATTTGAACCTGGAGATA
This sequence comes from Prochlorococcus sp. AG-418-O03, assembly GCA_003213855.1. Lineage (GTDB taxonomy): Bacteria > Cyanobacteriota > Cyanobacteriia > PCC-6307 > Cyanobiaceae > Prochlorococcus_A. Next base: position 7,451 of record QCMJ01000031.1, on the reverse strand, counting down.
CAACTGATGTCAAATTAGTTCCATATACAGGTTTAAGAATTGTATATGGTTTTAATTCATTGGTTAACGGTTCTTTAGATACTTAAAATTATGTCCTATAAAATTGACAGAAATACTTATGCGCAAACTTACGGACCCACTACAGGAGATAGAGTAAGGCTTGCTGATACTGAACTTTTTATAGAAGTAGAAAAAGATTTTACTACATACGGAGATGAAGTTAAATTCGGTGGAGGTAAAGTTATTAGAGATGGGATGGGACAGTCTCAAGTAAGAAGAACTGATGGAGCTGTAGATACTGTAATAACTAATGCTTTGATCGTAGATTGGTGGGGAATAATAAAGGCTGATGTGGGTATAAAAGATGGAACGATTTTTGAAATTGGTAAGGCTGGTAATCCTGATATCCAGGACAATGTTGATATTGTTATTGGTGCATCAACAGAAGTAATAGCTGGAGAGGGGCATATCCTTACTGCAGGCTCAATAGATACCCATATTCACTTTATCTGTCCTCAACAAATTGAGACAGCACTATCCTCAGGAATTACAACCATGTTGGGAGGAGGAACTGGGCCTGCAACTGGCACAAATGCCACTACTTGTACTCCGGGTTCTTTTCATATTTCAAGAATGCTTCAATCCGCAGAAGCATTTCCCATGAATTTAGGTTTTTTTGGAAAAGGAAACTCAACAAATGAGACCAATCTTATTGATCAGGTTGAAGCTGGTGCATGTGGATTGAAGCTTCATGAGGATTGGGGAACGACTCCCTCAACAATAAATTCTTGTCTTAATGTTGCAGATAAGTTTGATGTACAAGTATGTATTCATACTGATACTTTGAATGAGGCAGGTTTTGTTGAAGATACCATCAACGCTATTGCAGGAAGAACTATTCATACCTTTCATACCGAAGGAGCAGGTGGGGGTCATGCGCCAGACATTATTAAAATTTGTGGAGAAAAAAATGTTCTTCCAAGTAGTACTAATCCAACAAGACCTTATACCCGGAATACATTAGAAGAACATCTTGATATGTTAATGGTTTGTCATCATTTAGATTCTAAAATCCCGGAAGATATTGCATTTGCTGAATCAAGGATCAGAAGAGAGACTATTGCAGCTGAGGATATCTTGCACGATATAGGTGCTTTTTCAATTATTGCTAGTGATTCTCAAGCCATGGGAAGAGTTGGTGAAGTAATTACTAGAACTTTTCAAACCGCTCATAAAATGAAAGTTCAAAGGGGGCCGCTATCGCAGGATTCTGATAGAAACGATAATTACAGAGTAAAAAGATATATTTCTAAAGTCACAATTAATCCTGCAATAGCTCATGGTATTGATAAACATGTTGGGTCTATAGAAAAGGGTAAAATTGCGGATTTGGCATTGTGGAAACCTTCCTTCTTTGCGGTAAAGCCTGAATTAGTTGTTAAAGGTGGATCTATCGTTTGGTCTCAAATGGGTGATGCAAATGCTTCAATTCCAACTCCAGGTCCTGTACATGGTCGACCTATGTTTGCAAGTTTCGGCCAATCTCTAATTAAGAGTTCATTTACCTTTTTAAGTAAAAATTCAATTGATCAAAATATTCCAAACAAATTAGGCTTACAAAAGAAATGTATTGCTATAGAAAATACCAGAAATATCAATAAATCAAACTTAAAACTTAATAGTAAACTACCAAATATTTCAGTTGATCCTCAAACTTATGAAGTTTTTTCTGATGGGGAACTTCTTACTTGTGAACCTCTTGATGAAGTCCCAATGGCTCAAAGGTACTTTTTACTTTAAAAGTTTTTAATTAATTCTTTTTTAGTTGTTTTTATATCTTGGGACCCAGCAATTGCCAAATCTTCTTGCAGTTTATTCTCACAAGATAGAACTCTTGACCAACTTGGTAACTGCTGTGTCGTAGGGCAAGCTAAGTAATCTTCTGTAGCCGGTCTTAATAGTTTCGCAAATTTTTGTACTGATAGCTCTTCTTCATGCCTATCGTATGGAAGTTGATTAACTGCTGAATCTAGTCCAAATTGTTTTACCCGATCTTCACCAACTCTTTTGTAAAGAACTTCTAATGTTGCTAGTTGAGTACTCGTTAAAGTCTCTGCTTGATGCTCCATGAGACCTCTTAAAACACTTGAAAGTATTTCTTTACACATTTTTTGTAATCCTTCTTTAGAAGAATCGCCAATATTCTTATGTTTATGATCAAACAAACCTAGGTCAACTTGGGCTATTTTGGAAGTTCTTACGTTTCTATAAACCTCTGATAATAAACCTATTTCTAAACCCCAGTCACAAGGAATTCGTAAATTCATTGCAAGGTCTTTGGTGAAAGCAAACTCACCTGCTAATGGATATCTAAATGATTGAAGATATTGTAAAAAGGGACCCTTCCCTACTAATTGCTCTAGACTTGCCAACAAGGGACCCACAAATAATCTTGTCGCTCTACCTTGTAATTGATTGGTCTCTAAGGATAACCTGCTGTAAAAAGCCTTTACATATGATATTCCATATGATTCATCCAGAAGTGGAAGTATCATTCTTGAAGGGTACAAAGAACTAAAAGTTCTTATGTCAGCATCAAAAAGAGCAACAACTTCTGATTTTCTTGTCGCAACTCCTATACCTTGCCAAACAGCCCATCCTTTTCCTGGAGTTCCTAAAAGTTCTAACCCATTTTTTTCTTGGTTTTTTAACAGTTCTATTACAGAGGGAGAATTAGTCCATTGAACATGAACTGGAAATGGCATTGAGTCAAAAAAAGATTTTGCTGCGTTAACTTGCTCAACAGTTTTTGCAGATAGAGCAATAACTAATTCATTTAAGCCTGTAAGGTCTTTTAAAACTTCTCTTATGTCTTTTAATGCTGGACGCTCAAACTCTTCATATAAGCAAGGTATTAAAATGCTAGTTGATCTTTTTTTAAGACTTTTGTTTAATTCTTTAAGTAAATTTCTTGTAACTCCATATTCATGTATTGTTGTGATTAACCCTTGTTGAAAGTCCATTTTCTAATTGATGTGCAGAATAGTATTAATACTTCGTTGATTTTTTCAAAGTGAAGCAAATTGATTCAGAGAAAAAAGTAGATAGATTAAAGATTGATAAATTGCTAAAAACAATTTATTCAAATAATACTACAGAAGAAATTAATTTTATTTCAAATCAATTATTACAGATTTTAGATGATTTCTCAGAGAAATCTGCTTATGAAGAAAAAAGAGATAAGGAAAGGTGGAATGAATCTCATTCGGTTTTGATAACTTATGCAGATAGTATTTATAAAAATGGCGAGGTAACATTAACAACTCTTAATGCGTTGTTAAGTAAACATTTTGGCAGTCTTTCTAAAGTTGTACATATTCTTCCTTTTCTGAAATCAACAAGTGATGGAGGTTTTGCAGTCTCAAGTTATGATTCCTTAGAAGAAAAATTTGGTGGTTGGGATGATCTCAAAAGTATTTCTAAAAATCATGATTTGATGGCTGATTTAGTACTAAACCATGTTTCATCATCTCATCCTTGGGTTCAACAATTTATTAAATACCAAGAACCGGGTATATCAAATGTTTTTTCGCCAAAACAAAATCTTGACTGGTCAAATGTAGTTAGACCAAGAAGTTCCTCCTTGTTTTCTCAAATAAATACTGAAGATGGCCCTAAACAAGTTTGGACAACTTTTGGTCCAGATCAAATTGATTTGAATTGGCATAACCCAAAAATGACTCTTGAGTTCTTAAATTTAATTATTACTTATTTATCTAATGGAATTAAATGGTTAAGGCTTGATGCTGTAGGTTTTATTTGGAAGGAATCAGGGACAACATGCTTACATTTACCGAAAGCTCATTCAATTGTGAAACTCTTAAGAGTTCTTTTAAATAATCTTCTTGATGAGGGAGTTTTAATAACAGAAACTAATGTTCCCCAGAAGGAAAATCTATCTTATCTGATTCCTGATGATGAAGCCCATATGGCTTACAATTTCCCATTGCCTCCTCTTCTCCTAGAGGCAATTATTACTTCAAGAGCTGATATTCTAAATTCATGGATTTTTGATTGGCCCATATTACCTGAAGATACTACTTTATTTAATTTCACTGCATCGCACGATGGTGTTGGTCTAAGAGCTCTTGAGGGTTTAATGAATGAGCAGAGAATTAAAGATTTATTAATTAATTGTGAGAAAAGAGGCGGATTAGTAAGTCATAGACGTTTATCAAATGGTGAAGATAAACCTTATGAATTGAATATTAGTTGGTGGAGTGCAATGGAAGACTCCAGTAGAGATTCTAAAAGATTTCAATATGAGAGATTTATTTTGAGTCAATTATTAGTAATGGCTCTGAAAGGGGTCCCTGCATTTTATTTGCCAGCATTACTAGCTTCAGAAAATGATATCAAGAGTTTTTCTATGACAGGTCAAAGAAGAGACTTAAATAGAGAAAAGTTTAAATCAGAAAATCTTTTAGCCGTTTTAAATAACCCTGAATCTAATGCTAATAAAAACTTAAAATATCTTCGCAACGCTATGGATGTCAGATCAAAATTAAAGCAATTTCATCCTTGTTCACAAATGAAATGTTTGTCTAAAGGTAGAAGTGATATTGTTGTAATCAAAAGAGGTAAAGGTCCTGAGTCAGTTTTTGCAATCCATAATATGACTGAAAATAAAATTAATTATCAATTGAATGATAATGATTTACCAAAAATAATTGATAATGATTTCAATACCCATGAGTTTTTAACATCCACTAAATACAATTGCAAAAATATTAGTCTTGATCCTTTTCAAGTAATTTGGCTTAGTGCTTTATAAAAATGATAGAAAATTCATCTATTTGGGTAGTAAGTGATGTAGATGGTACTTTAATGGATCACTCATATGATTTATCACCTGCTAAAGAAACTATTAAAAAACTACAAAAATTATGTATACCCGTAATTCTTTGCACAAGCAAAACTGCTTCTGAAGTAAAAGTTATTAGAAAGGAACTTAACTTGACCGATCCTTACATTGTTGAAAATGGTGCGGCAATATATGGTGAATCCCTTAAAAGAGTAAATGGAGAAATTATTCTTGGAATAAAATACGAATCTCTTGAAGAAATCTTAAATTTTATTTCTAATGAAATTGATTATAAACTTACTCCTCTTAATAATCTCACTGATCAAGAAGCCACCCAGCTCACAGGTTTAGAAGGCAACGCATTGAACTTAATGCGTGATAGGCATTGGAGTATGCCTTTTTTAAATCCGCCAAGTTATTTAGAAGCGAAAATTAATTTCTGCTGTAAAAAGTTCAATGTTGATATTTTCAAAGGAAATAGGATGAGTCACTTATTATCTACAAAATCGAATAAAGGTAAAGCAATAAATGCTCTTAAAGAATATTCAAATGTTGAAAATATTGAAATTATAGGTTTAGGCGATTCTCCAAATGATTTACCTCTACTTTTAAACTCAGATATTAAAATCGTTATCCCTGGAATAGATGGACCTAACTTAAATTTATTAGATCAATTAAAAGATTTGGAATTTACTTTAGCTTCTGAACCAAATGGATATGGTTGGAAAAATGAAATCAATAAATTTATAAATAAGCGAGAATTAAATTAGAAAGATGAAAGATTTAGATATTAATTTTCCTCTTGATAAATTTGAAAAATTAATTATTGATATTGGTTGGGAATCCTTGGATGATTGGTTTAATTTTTGGAATAATAAAAGAAAAATTCTATCAATTGATCAATATTGGAACAATAAAGTAAATGATGATTGGATTTGGGGTTTGGCTTTACCTCTTTTATCTCAGGCTTATAAATTTCAAAATAATTTTTCTGATAGAAAAATCATTGGAATCTCAGCTTTACCTGGTACAGGTAAAACAACACTAGGTAAATGGCTCGAAGCTATATCGTTAAAATTAAATTTTAAAATTGCGGTTATTTCAATTGACGACTTTTATCTTCCATCAAATGAAATGAAATTAGCAATTAAAAATAACCCTTGGAATGTTTCAAGAGGGTTTCCTGGTAGTCACTCAGTAAGATTAATGCATGAAAAATTATTAAATTGGAAGATAAATGGAGAATTAAATGTACCAGTTTTCGATAAATCTTTAAGAAATGGTTTAGGAGATAGATCTCATTGGAGATTAGATAATCCTGATTTATTAATTCTTGAAGGATGGTTTTTGGGAATAAAACCTTATTCCATTGACATAAATGATCGACCCATAAATACAACAAATTTGAGTCTTCATGAATCATCTTATGTATTAAAAATTCAAAATAACCTAAACGAATATTTAGATATTTGGACTTTAATAGACAATATTTGGCACTTAAAGCCCTTAAAGATTGAATATATGAATATATGGAAAACAAATCAGGAAAAAGAAATGTTTTTACAGAAAGGTAATGCTCTAAAAGATGAAAAATTATCTAATTTCTTGAGAATGCTTAATGTCTCAATTCCTCATAAAAGTTTTGATGTTATGAAATCTTACGCGCTTTTATTAATTGATCAAGAAAGAAATTTAATTGAGGCTGGATTGAATTTCTAGCATTTTCTAAATTTCTTTTTTTTCAGTAATTTTTTATACATTTTTTTCAGCTCTTATTAGTGTTTAATTATATATGCTTTTGCTATTAAAGGATGGTTGAGTTTTCTTACAAAAATGAAGGGTGTAGGATGGTTGTATTGAGATGTGTTGGCCCCTCAAATTTTTTCTTAGAGAGAGTTTTATTTCCAACTGACATTCTTACTTTTATGGCTCCAAATGATTCAAGAGTTGAAATCTGGGGGAATGAATTATATGGCCCTAAGTTGGAAGAGAGAATAAGAATTTCTGCTGATAACGAAGATTCGACTTTAGTGGCATAGAACAGATATATATAATTGTCTTCGAGTCAAAATTTTTTACAAATACCTTGTTTTTATTGATATTATCAAACTAGTTTTAGTTTTATAGATGTATTATTTTTCTTCCTTTGCAATAGGAGGTTTCGTTCCTTCTGCAGCTGTCGCTGGAGTTTTACTTTTAGTTGGGTTAGGAGCCTTCTTTTATCTTGGTATTAAAGGACCCACTGATTATTAAACATGAGTTAATCAATAAATTTTAATTTTAATTTTTCATAACCTTCTTGAATAAGTTAACACTATGGATTTAACAACTATTTTATTTATATTAAGCCTACCTTTCGTTTTGTTAACAGTTTATTTTGGGACAAAAAATGATTTTTACGAGAGTGAAAACTATAAAGGAGATGGTTGTGCTCACGATGTTAAAAGGTAACTTTATTACTAATCGCCTCTATATACACAGGTCCATCTACTATCAAATTGCCAAACAGGTTTGTATATTTCATTAGTTATTTTTTTGCCTGCCTTATTACAAGTATCTAAATCTTTCATAGGAATAGAATGTAAAG
>QCMJ01000030.1 GCA_003213855.1 Prochlorococcus sp. AG-418-O03 | reverse complement strand
GCTTTACTAAGTTTAAATTCAAAATTTGTTCAAGGTTTAAAGAATGGAAGTCTCCCTAAAAACATATTTCAAGAATATTTAGCTCAAGATTATTTCTTTTTAGAGACTTTTGCTAAGGCATATGGTCTTGCAGTTTCCAAATCAAAAGATAAATATTCAATAAGGAAGTTGAGTGAACTTTTAATGGGCGTTTCAGAGGAGCTAATACTTCATGAAACTTATGCAAAAGAATGGGATATTGATTTATCTAATAACTATATAAAAAAAGCTACAAAAAATTATACAGATTTCCTTGATGATACTTCCAAGCGACTTAGCTCCGTTGAAATAATGTTTGCAATGACTCCATGTATGCGACTTTATTCTTGGATAGGTAAAAGTCTGTATAAGGAGGATTTTGACATTAAATATAAAGAATGGATAATTACTTACTCTGATGAGAGCTTTGAAAATTTAGCAAATTCACTCGAAAATCTTATTGAGACTAATAAAGAAACATATGATATTAATCAGGCCAAATATTTATACAGGAGAGCTATGGAATTGGAGTTAGATTTTTTTAATGCATATTCAGATTTCTGATTTAAATTAAAATTTATTTATAGTACTTTCAAAAACGAGTTAATAAATTATGTATTCTAAAATTGCACTTTCAATAGGCGGTAGCGACTCCGGGGGTGGAGCAGGCATACAGGCTGACTTGAGAACTTTCATGGCCCTTAAAGTACATGGATGTTCCGTTATCACTTGTATTACCGCACAAAATAGTATAGAGGTTACATGCGTTCAACCAGTAGAGAAGAATACTTTATTAAATCAGTTAGATACTTTATTTGCTGATTTTGGTATTGATGCCTTAAAAACTGGAATGTTATTAAATGAAAGGATAATTAATGATACTGTTTCAAGATTAAGTACATACAAAATAACCAAAATTATCGACCCAGTAATGGTTACAAGAACTGGTTCTAAATTACTGGAAGATTCTGCTATTAATGCTTATAAAAAACTCTTATTACCAATTGCTGATTTGGTAACTCCAAATATTTATGAAGCAAATCTACTTTCTGGTTTAGAAATAAGGAGTAAAGAAGATATCGAAAATTCAGCAAGAAAAATTATTGGTCTTGGAGCTAAAGCGGTACTAATAAAAGGTGGCGGTTTAAAAGATATGAAAGGGAAGGATTTTTTTCTTGACTTAAATGGTAGAAAAGAGTGGCTATTTAATAATTTTGTAAATACAAAAAATACCCACGGTAGCGGCTGTACTTTGAGTGCTGCTATTTGTGGTTACAAGGCTTTAGGTTTTGATCTATTTGATTCCATACAAAAAGCGAAATTATTTGTTGAGAAATCTTTAGAAAATTCTTATAAAATAGGATCTGGGCCTGGTCCCTTAGGCCATCATTAATTATTTATAGAAGTGGAGTTAGAACCACCATTTTCTGTAGGGCTTTTTTAAAAATAAGATTTCTTCAGTCTCCCATCCTCCCTCCAACCACTCAAGATGCTCAAGTAATAAAGACTCACTTTCACTTTTGCTTAATTGCCCAATTCTATTAGCAATACCATCGAACCTTATTTTCATCAATTCCTCAATTTTGATGTTATTCATAGGTTAAATAATAAATTTTTTCTACTCTTACTTGTATACATTTTCTTGTCAACGATTTAATTTTATTTGTTTACTAGCAGTTCCTAAATATGTATTAAATACAACTTTTTAAAATAGATAGTAATTAAGACTTATTCACATAGATTTAATTAAAGACTAATTTAAATAAAAATACTTTAACTATGAATAAAGAAGAAACAGCAAAGCAAAAAACTATTTTAAATGTAGGCTATTGTGAAACGACCTCTGAATGGCTCAATAGAATCATTACTGAACTGGCAGATGAAAATAAAAATTTTGTAGATCTGTCAGTTATTTGCGCTTAATTTTTTAGAAAATATAGTTTGTTTTGATTTATTTTCAGTTAGATTTAATTAAAAGAGAAATTTAAAAGATATTATTGTGATGTGAATCTTAATAAAAAAAACATAGAATTAATTAAACAATTCAATTTATCTCCTCATCCTGAGGGTGGATGGTTTAAAGAGATCGTAAGGAGTGATAATTCTCTAATAAGGGAAGATGGCCAAAGTAGAAACTTTATTACGGGAATTTATTATCTTTTGGAGAGAGATGCTAAAAGTGCTTGGCACAGAGTAAAAAATGCTGATGAAATTTGGATTTATCTAAGGGGAGATCCTCTGAATTTATGGTGCCTAGATAATGATAATAAGTTAATAAGAAATTTAATTTTAGATTCCAATAATCCAGTAGAAATGATCCCATCTGGATATTGGCAAGCTGCAAAAAGTACAGGCGAATTTACTTTAGTGAGTTGTTGTGTTGGCCCGGGCTTTGATTTTAAGGATTTTGAATTGCTCAGAAATACAAATCATACTTCTAGATTGAATAAAGCAATTAATGATCTTATTTGAGACATTTTTTGTTTATATTTTTGAAATTATCCTCTAGATTTATAAGGCTACTTAATCAATATATATATATATATAATGAATCAAAATTCTGTCAAAACAATTGGTATTAATGATGAACCAAGAAAAGATTCATACTTGGTATATGTAAATCAGGCTGATGGATTAAAAGGCATCCTTAAAAGGGATTTTGATGAATGGTCGAATTTTGATAGTTGGGAAAGTATTTCAGTTCAGCAATGGATTTTTTCTAGAGCTTTGGAGGTTTTCAGAGGTAAGAAAATTGATATTAAATGCGACTGCTGTGAATATAATGATTTAATCCCAAATGATTTTGAGAGTATTAAAAAAGAAAAATGTTTTGGTAAAAAAAGTGCTTACATGATTGAAAAAGTTGTAGATGAAATTGTATTAGCTAAGGCAAGAAGAGAAAGTGATGGAACATATTCTGCGTAAGATTCATAAATATTAATAGAGTGAAAAATCTTTTACTTACCGGTGAAAATTATCAGAAGAACCAATCGTTAAATTTCTAGTGGACATTTTATGGAACTTAAAGTGTACCGAATCACTGAACTCCTTTTCATCTGAGTAATTCACAAGATCGACTGGGTCGATGTTTTCATCGAACCATGCATCATATTCAATATGGTTTGGTTCAGCAAAATAACTCATATCCAATTAATAGCTCTCAAAAAACATATAAACGGTACATGCGATACCAAATTAACATTCTTAATTTTTAGATAATCCATATTTTTAACTTGTTCATAAAGATTAGTTGCTAAAAAGATAGGAGAAATATCTATAAATTAATGTCTCTAGATACAACCATGGTTTCTATCCATCCCCACTTCACAATCAAGGATGGGAAGATGGACCAGTGCATAGCTCTTTTAGAAGAAATTTTGGCACTGACAAAAGCTAATGAACCTGACTGCCTTTTTTTTAATATCACTACATGCGGGTCAGATAAGGCTTATGTAAGAGAGGCATATAAAGATGGTGCCGCCGCTTTATTTCATCTCAAAAATATGGGACATATGATTCCCAAGCTTTTTGAAGTGTCAGATATTACTGTGCAGGTCCAAGGCCCAGCTAAGGAGATTGAACCCTTGAGGGAAATACTCCCAGATGCTGATTTCTATGAAGCAATATCTGGATTCTGATAAAGTTTGTTTTTATTGACAGTCGATCTAAAATAAATAGCAATTAGCTTTTTTTTATGACTATTGAAACTACTGTTTTCACCTTTAAACTTTCAAATACATTTGAGGAATGGGTAAAAATGTTTGATAGTCCAGAGATAGATGCATTTCATAAAACTGTAGGACTTACTCCTCTATATCGTGGCAAAAGTTTAATTGATCCCAAAGAAGTTATTGTTATTCATCAAGCTGAAGAAGGTGTGGCTAAGCATGTTTTTTCAGATCCTGAAACCATTAAGAATATAGAATCTGGAGGACATATTTATAGCACAACGAAAATCACAAGTTGGGTTTCTGATTAGTCGGAAAAACTAACTATGCAAACTTATACAAGTTTAATGCGAACAGGAGTTCCATATAAGGTCTTTAAAACAAAAATAGGATATAGCAGAGTTTAATGATAAGAGTATTAACTAATTAATTCGACTAAATTATTAATAAGAATCTAAGTGCTAGAGGTAACCATAGACACAGAAGAAGCATTAGTAAAATAGTAATAGCATGGAAATTTGGAATGTAATGCTCTTTTAAAATTTGTGTTTTCATAATTTATCTTGCCTTTTTAAGTTTGATTTCTCTTCTGATAAGCAATGCTATAACTACAACACACATATTCATTAGAAATACGTCTAATGGCATTTAATAAAAAAGTCTCTATTTAATTAATAGCAAGATTTTTGATCTATGAATCAAGAAATAATTACTAATATTTATTGGCTTAATAAAACGAATTTAAAAATTATATTTATGCTTAAATATCTCAGAACTTTTAACTATTAAATGGCTTATTCAGAAACAAGAATATTAGTAGGTGGTCTAGCCCATGTACCTGTTCTTATCCTTATAGCCAATTTTATAAAAGGTAAGTTTGGAATTAAACCTGAAAAAACAATAGATACTGTAGTTAAAGGAGAGCCAGTTAAAATTATTGAGGTAAAAGATACTGTAGTTAAAGAAGGAAAAGCAGAAGCTATAAAAGAAATCTCAAATAAGCTGGACAGTATTGAACAGAAGGCTGATGAGGTTTATGAAAAGGTAAAGAAGAAAAAGAAAGATAAAAAGAAGAAAAAAAAATAACTAAATTGAGATCTTATCAAGCATCAATACATCTTGAGCTTGGATTGTATCTCTCTTATCTTCGTCTTCGAGATCTTTATAAGATTCAATTTCAGCTTGAATTTTTCTTTTGTAAACTCCTTTGATATAGTCCATTTCTCTTTTGTCTTTGTCCAGAATTGAAAATGGTGATCTTTTTAAGTTCATAACTTTCTCCTAAATAAATAAAATTTAATCAGCTCCAGTTTTTATCAGATTCAACAAAGCTATCCAATGTTTGCTGATTTCTGATTTCTTCCTCAAGAAGTTCTTCTTCTGATCTTTCTTCAATCTCAGATTTATAATCTTCTTTTAGTGTGGATTTGGTAGACATTTTCTCATGACGACTACATGTATGTTCTAACTAGTTAAAGAGGCCATCCGACTAATAAATATGTACGGTTTGAGGTACTCCCATATACGGATAAAGGATCAACAATTGAATTTAAATATGGGTAAAATGTAAAGAAATTTGATCAATTTTTGCTTTTAAGAATCATCAATAAAGGTAAACTAACAAGCATCAAACACCCGTCGATTAATAAAAAGGATTCAGGTTCATTTATCCATTCCTTCGGGGCTATCCTAATTTAGGGGTATTCCTTTTTTAATTGGTCGTTTTTTCATATCATCCATCTCTTTTCTGATTTTGTTGTAGTAGGCCAACTCCTCTGGATCATCAGAACCAAGACCATAATTCATGGTTGCTGCAATATATATTTTGTGCATCCGATATGACGATAGTGGCATTACTAAAGACAAACTTTGTTAAATATATTTGAATTCCAGTTAAAATGCTGATCTACGAGATTTCAGTTATATTAATCAATTTCTCAAGTGCCCTCGTCGGGACTTGAACCCTAGACATCTTCCTTACCAAGGGAGTGCTCTACCGCTAAGCTACAAGGGCAATTTTAAAGTGGGCCGGGTTGGACCATTCATGATTGCCTGCAGCACAGTAATTCTGAAGTGCGCAGAATAAATTTAGACGGCCCATCTGTGACTGTCAAATTATTTTTAGGGAGTGCTGTGATGCATCTTAAGTCCACTAAAACCTTGAATTCTTCTTTTTTATGGCTCCCTAAAGATATTGAGCTTTATGAGTCAAATTTTTATCAAATAATGCAATAGGGGTTGCTGAAAGACTTACCGCAAAATAATCTATTGCGTTTAAATTCCTTTACTGATCTTGAGTAGATATTAGCTGTAAGGATTGCTCCAAAATTTACTAAAACTACAGTCAAGACCAGTAGCTCGATAGCGAGGTTGGTCATAAGATTACCCTCCTTAAAGTTATATGAAAACTCTATAACGATTTTGTAAGTATTGAATAGAGTTTAAATTCTTATTTTTGGGAGCCTAAATCTTTTTTAGTTAGTTGCTTTTTTTCCCTTAGCGATCATCACTACTGGTGCTAAGAGATAAGTGAAGAAAGAGATTAAGAAAATGTCGATGTTCATGGATTTTACTATAAATTTTTTAAATCTTGCTCTATTTTCTCAAGTTTTTTGTTTAGTTCTGTTCTCTCCTTCAATAGAGCTTTTTTCTTTAACTGGAGTTCTCTATTAAATGGAGAATTAAAGTACTTTTTGTAAGCTAGAAAAAATACAGCCAGTGCTACAACAATCCCTATCGCGCCAATTATTAGTATGGGTGAAGATGGAAAATCGTAAAATGGTACAGAGAGTAAAAGCATTTAAACGAAACCTGGAATTATTTGGCCTGTTGTTAAGTAAGCTCCAACAGCAGCAATTACTCCAAGCATTGCGAATCTGCCATTAAAAGTTTCTGCAACAACTTTTTCTTTTTCGATTGTTTTTACTTTAGGGTTTGAATTCGTCATTGGATTTGAAGTTAGATAGTTTAAATTTTCATTTTGAAATTGCTTGGTTAGATAAGCAACGAGGATAGCTGTGAAGGAAACGATTACAGCTAAAAAGCCTGAAAGAGGAGACATTAAAAAATACCTGGTATTATCTGGCCTGTAGTTACATAAGCTCCCAAAAGTGCAACTAAACCGATCATTGCCCAACGACCATTAATTTTTTCTGCGTTTTGAGGATATCCATCGTAAGAAACAGATTGATCAACATAAGGACGAGGCTCAGTTGGAAAGATATTTTGCCTTCCGCCTGATTCTGTAGTTATGCATGAAGAATTAGTCATTAGTTAAATTATTTAATTGTTAACAAACGTAACATTATTATTAACTAATGTAAAGAATAAGGCGCTAAATATGTGAATGTCTATATTTTATAAACAATATTGATACATATACGTAACAATTAGGGATTAGTGCTCTTAAATTGACAGTCGATCTACAGTAAGGGCCAATTAGCTTCTTTTTTTCTTAATATTCAATTACCAAGTATTTAAATTCATGAGATCTCTTTTATTCTTAACTTTATTTTTTGGTTTCTCAGGACCAGCTATTGCAGATTCAGAAGTATTTAAAATAGACGTATCAGCAGAGAGTTATCGCAACTATATCCTAAGTGGAACTGATAGAAATGGATCTGTAAGTGGGGAAGATCCTACAGTTACAGTGAAGAAAGGAGATACAATTATTTTTGATGTTGATGCATCGCGGCATCCGTTCTATATAAAGACTAAATTTTCTCGTGGAGGAGGTGATCAGGTTACCACAGGGATAATTTATGGAACTCCTGGAACGCAAAATGGAAAAATATCATGGAATACGAAGGGCGTGTCATCAGGGAAATATTATTATGTATGTTCTCCTCATGCATCTTTCGGAATGGGTGGGACAATTATGATTGAATAAATTTTGAATAACAAAGATATCTTTTGCTTCAGGATATTTTGTTTAAAAACTCTTATTGCACTATTCGGTGAGAGCGCAAAAAGATTTTTTACTATGTACTCCTCAACTAATCCTGAAACAAAATAGTTTTTCAAAATCTTCTAAGCATTTATTAATAATCTTAAGGTAATTGTCAATTACTAAATTTAGAAAAAAAGGACGCCTCTTGTCGTTTGCTGAATTGGTAGCGATAGAGGGTTTTCTATGCCCTCGTCGGGACTTGAACCCGAGACCTCTCCCTTACCAAGGGAGTGCTCTACCGCTGAGCTACAAGGGCAATTTTAAAGTGGGCCGGGTTGGATTTGAACCAACGTAGGCAGAGCCAGCGGATTTACAGTCCGCCCCCTTTAACCACTCGGGCACCGACCCCCACTATTTGAACTTATCAGTTAATGGTCACTTTGTGTGAAAATATTTTGGATTTTTTGTTTCTTTCTAGATAGCATTTAATAGAAAAGACTTTATTGAT
>QCMJ01000029.1 GCA_003213855.1 Prochlorococcus sp. AG-418-O03 | reverse complement strand
GATTTACAATTACAAATAAGAATGGGAGAGTCTGATAGGCAATTCAAAAAAATGTTTACTGCTCAAAAAACTTTAGGCCATTCAATTCTTATAGGAAGCTTATCAATTGCATCTGCTTTACTTGTAACCAATAAACAAAATAATTTTGCATTGTTGCCACTTTTTTTTGCACTACCAATAAGTATTGATTGGATAAAGTGCCAATTAAGTATGAGAAAAGGCTCACGTTTAGAAAAACTTAAGCGCTAAAACTATATATTTTTGGGACCTAAACCTAAAGCTCCAGCGAATCTTGCTTGATTTCCCAATTCCTCCTCAATTTTTAAAAGCCTATTGTATTTTGCAATCCTTTCACTTCTGCTCAAAGAGCCTGTCTTGATCTGACCCGATCTTGTGGCGACAGATAAATCTGCAATAGTTGTATCTTCAGTCTCACCACTTCTATGACTAATAACACTTGTGAAACCTGAGATTTTAGCTAACTCAATAGCTTCCAAAGTTTCAGTTAATGTTCCAATTTGATTTACCTTTATTAGGATTGAATTGGCAGATTTTTCCATAATCCCTTTACTTAATCTTTCTGTATTAGTAACGAATAAATCATCACCTACAAGCTGAACTTTATTTCCTAATTCTTTATTTAATTCTGACCAACCCTCCCAATCATCCTCAGCCAAACCGTCCTCTATTGAAACTATTGGATAATTAGAAACTAATCTTGAAAGATATGAAATCATTTCAGAACTATTTAAACTTTTCCCTTCATATTTATAAATACCATTACTATAAAATTCAGTACTAGCAGCATCTAAAGCTAAAGATACCTGCTCACCAGGCTTAAATCCGGCTTTTTGAATTGCTTCTAATAATAAGTCCCCTGCTTCTTCACTTGATGACAAATTAGGTGCGAATCCGCCCTCATCGCCAACAGCAGTAGATAGGCCTTTTTGATCAAGTAATGATTTTAATGAGTGAAAAATTTCAGTACCCATTCTTAATGATTCACTGAAATTTTTAACTCCATGTGGGACAAGCATAAATTCCTGAAAATCAAGACTATTTGGTGCATGAGCACCACCATTTATTACATTCATTAACGGGACTGGAAGGAGATTGGATAATGGATCTCCAAGATACCTATATAGTGGTACGTCTAAAGCATTTGCTGATGCTCTGGCAGTTGCAAGACTTACTGCAAGGATTGAATTTGCTCCAAGATTAGATTTGTTAGGAGTTCCATCAATTTCAATCATTAATTTATCTACTGCAGTTTGATCTAGAGCTGACAAACCACATAACGCTGGGGATATTGTTTCATGAATTTTATTAACAGCATTTAAAACACCCTTCCCCATATATTTTGAACCACCATCCCTTAATTCATGTGCCTCATGAGCACCTGTACTAGCTCCGCTGGGAACAATTGCTCTACCACTTGCACCACATTCCAAAAATACTTCTGCCTCTACAGTTGGATTACCTCTTGAATCAAGGACTTGCCTTGCTTCAATAGTATCAACAAGAAAATCAATAGTTTCTTTCACAATTTATTTATTACTATTTAAATCCTATTAATAGCTGAACTATTTGGCTAATATCTGAAATATATATTTTAACCAATTATAATTTTTTAAATATCACCACAACTAAATATTAGTTAACGCTTTTATTAATTCCAAAGTCCTTGCAACCCCTCTCATAACCATATTTTTCAAATTCATCTTACAATTTAAAAATTATTGGATGATTATTAATGCAGATACTACTTAGAATATTAATTAATAATCAACTATATTTTTTATAGTTTATGAGAGAAACACTTACATCCAGTCCTGAATTATTTAGCGATATCAGTTGGAATCTTCTTTTATTAGGGGAAGAAACAGCAAAAAAATGGGACCATAGCGAATTTAATATTGAACACATAATTCATACATTGTTCTCATCAAGTGAATTCTTTGCTTTCATTGAAAAATTATCAATCGACCAAGATACAGTTTTAGACATAACAGAAGATTTTTTAGAAGAGACACCAACAAATGAGTCAGATATTTTTACTATCGGAGAAGATTTAGAAATTTTATTAGATAATGCGAATCAAATTAAAATCCAATGGGGATCGAGATTCATAGAAATCCCTCATTTACTAATTGCTCTTGGAAGAGATTTAAGAATTGGAAATTATGTTTTTGAAGAAGGCAACCTTTCGATGGAAAAATTAGAAGAAGAATTAAAGTTTTTCCCAAATATTAATCAATCAAAAGATTCTTTTAATTACGAGAACGTACTTGAAATAAATAATCAACCTAATTTTGAATCAAATAAAGAGACTTTAGTTAAAGAAGAAAAATTTAAAGAAGCTATTGTTCCATTAACCAAAAGTAAACTTCAAATTCAAACCAAAAAACAAGTTGGGAAAGATGAGAATCCTCTTTCAATCTATGGAAAAGATTTAACAGAATCAGCTACAAAAGGCTTGCTGGATCCCGTTTTAGGAAGAGAAAATGAGATCAATAATTTAATGAGGGTACTGTGCAGAAGAAACAAAAATAATCCTATACTTATTGGCAATCCTGGAGTTGGCAAAACCTCAATTGCAAAATTACTTGCACAATTAATTGTAGACAAAAAAGTTCCTGATACTTTAAAAGACTTTAAAATTATTTCGCTTGACTTAGGTGCTTTAGTTTCTGGGACAAAATTTAGAGGCCAACTAGAAGAAAGGCTAAGCTTAATAATGCAGGAACTAAACAATCCAAGCCAAGGAATGATTCTATTTATTGATGAAATTCATTCAATATTATGTTCTGACAGATCTTCTACCGACATTAGCAATATCTTAAAACCTTTACTGGCTGAGGGAGAACTTAGATGTATCGGTACAACAACACCTGAGAAATTTCGTGAAACTATTGAAAAAGATCAGGCATTAAATAATTGCTTTCAAAAGATAGCTGTTAATGAACCTTCAGTAGAATTAAGCGCAAAAATATTGCAAGGTATCAAAAAGAAATATGAATCACATCATGGAATAAAAATTTCTGAAGAAGCTGTAAACTATTCCGCAAAATTAGCCGACAGATACATCAGCGATAAATGTCTTCCTGATAAAGCAATAGATTTAATTGATGAAGCAGCTGCAGAGTTAAAAATCGAGTCTAATAAAAAGCCTCAAATAATTCTCCAACAAGAAAACAAACTTCGTACTATTAATGAAAAACTGAATAATTTACAAGGAGAAAATATCGAGGCTCGAGAAAAACTGTTGAATATGAGGCAACAATCAGAGACAAAATTGAACGTTCTTGTCGACAATTGGAACAATTTGCGGGAAGAAATGGAGCAATTATCTACCTTAATGAAAGAAGAAGATAAGCTAACCAAACAAATTAAAGATAAATCAAATCGCGAAATTGAAAATGATCTGGATTATTTAGAAAAGCTTGAAGAAGAGTTAAATGAAATAGAGAATGAAATACAAAAAGTTGAAGAGAACTTTAATAAAGTAAAGAAAAATAGAAATTTCCTTTTTAAATATCAAGTTGAACCTGATGATATTGCTGATGTTGTCTCAAAAATTACAGGTATTCCAATTTCTAAAGTAGTTTCAAATGAACGTAAGAAATTAGTCAATCTTGAAACAGAACTGAGTGAAAAAGTTATTGGACAAGAAAAAGCTATAGAAGCTGTTTCTGCTGCAATTAGAAGAGCTCGTGTTGGCATGAAAAGTCCTAAAAGACCTATCGGATCTTTTTTATTTATGGGTCCTACAGGTGTTGGCAAAACAGAATTAGCAAAATCTCTAGCTACAGCTTTATTTGATGAAGAAGACGCACTTTTAAGATTAGACATGAGTGAATATATGGAGAAAAATGCCGTAGCAAGACTTTTGGGAGCTCCTCCAGGTTATGTTGGTTATGAAGAGGGAGGTCAATTAACTGAAGCTGTAAGACGTAAACCCTATTCAGTAATACTTCTTGATGAGATAGAAAAAGCACATTCAGAAGTTTTTAATATCCTTTTACAAGTCTTAGATGAAGGAAGATTAACGGACTCTCAAGGAAGGACCGTAGACTTCAAAAATACCGTAATCATTATGACAAGCAACCTAGCTGGTAAATCTATACTGGAGCATTCACAAAATATTTCTAAAAGTGAGGGAAAGTTAGAAAAAAACCAACAAACCTTAGATGATTCCATTAATAATACATTGTCTTCAATTTTTAGACCTGAATTTTTAAATAGAATTGACGAAGTAGTAAAGTTTAATCCATTATCTATTGATGAACTTCAAAAAATAATAATTTTACAAATAGAAGATTTAAAAAACCTGCTACTTGAACAGAAAATAAATATCGCTATAGACAAAAAAGTTATTAATAAAATTGCAAACGATTCTTACGAACCTAAATATGGTGCTAGGCCTCTTAGCAGGGAACTTAGAAGACAAATTGAAAATCCCTTGGCTGCAAAACTTTTAGAGGATAACTTTAAAAACAAAAAAAATATAACAATTAAACTTAACCCTGCTAAAAAAGATGAGATCGTTTTCAAACCTAGCTGAGGAGTAAATCAATAAGCTAAAATAAAAATTAAAGCGTAAAGCTTAATTTCAAACAAAAATTTTGTGACAAGTCCTACTACTAATAAAGAACCTCTTGAAAAGGATTCTCCTGAAGTTGAAGAACCTAAAAAAAAGAATAATTTTTTTAGATCTACCTACGATGAGCTTAAACTTGTCGTGTGGCCTAACAAACAACAACTTTTTAGCGAATCAGTAGCAGTTATAATTATGGTATCGTTTTCTGCTGCAGCCATTGCTTCTGTCAGCAGATTCTATGGATGGGCAGCCTCGCAAATTTTTGGTTGAATTATCTCCCGAATATCCATTAATAAAGATCTTAATTAAGCTTCCAGAAAAATGAGTAATGAATTAACTACAAGCCTTGCTTCTTCAAAAGCAAATACAAGCATCGCAAGATGGTATGCGGTTCAAGTAGCATCAAGCTGTGAAAAAAAAGTAAAAGCGACTCTTGAGCAGAGATCAGTAACTTTAGGCGTTAATAATAGAATCATTGAAATTGAAATTCCTCAAACTCCAGGAATTAAATTAAAAAAAGATGGAAGCAGACAAACTACTGAAGAAAAAGTTTTCCCAGGTTATGTCCTAGTAAGAATGATTTTGGATGAAGATACAATGATGGCTGTTAAAAGTACTCCAAATGTAATTAACTTTGTCGGAGCTGAAGACGGCAGAGGCAGCGGAAGATCGCGAGGTCATATCAAACCTCGACCATTATCAAGACAAGAAGTTAATAGAATCTTTAAGCGCGCATCAGAGAAAAAGGCTGTAATCAAGTTAGATATTGAAGAAAAAGATAGAATCATTGTAACTAGTGGTCCATTTAAGGATTTCCAGGGAGAAGTTATAGAGGTTTCCGGAGAAAGAAATAAATTAAAAGCATTACTTTCAATATTTGGGCGCGAGACTCCTGTAGAATTAGAATTCTCCCAAATCAATAAACAAAATTAATTTCTAATTGTTCTTGTTTATCGAGTAAAATTATGATTTTCTACTTCAGCTTAAATTCTCTAATCTAATGGCAAAAAAAATTGTTGCAGTTATCAAGCTTGCTCTACAAGCAGGCAAAGCAAATCCTGCTCCTCCTGTAGGGCCAGCTTTAGGACAACATGGTGTCAATATCATGGCATTTTGCAAAGAATACAACGCAAGAACACAAGATAAAGCAGGTTTTGTAATTCCAGTCGAAATTTCTGTTTTTGAAGATAGAAGCTTTACTTTTATCACAAAAACACCTCCTGCCTCCGTCTTAATAACAAAAGCAGCTGGTATAGAGAAAGGATCAGGTGAATCTGCAAAAGGCTCTGTTGGGAATATAAGTAAAGCTCAATTAGAAGAAATAGCCAAAACTAAGCTTCCTGATCTAAACTGTTCCAGTGTTGAATCAGCAATGAAAGTAATTGAGGGTACTGCTCGTAATATGGGCGTCTCTATCACTGATTGAGTTCAATACAAAATTTCTCACTTTTTAGGGGAGGTTGATTTTTAACCGTTTGCACCCAATATTATTATGAAAAAATTATCCAAAAGAATGGCGGCTCTATCAACTAAGATAGAAGATCGCATTTACGCACCACTTGAAGCTCTTAGTATTATCAAGGAAAATGCTAATGCAAAATTTGATGAAACTATTGAAGCTCATATACGTTTAGGTATTGATCCAAAATATACTGATCAACAATTAAGGACCACTGTTGCATTACCTCATGGTACTGGCCAAAGCATCAAAATTGCAGTAATTACAAGCGGTGAGAATGTATCGAAAGCTAAGGCTGCTGGTGCAGATTTATTTGGCGAAGAAGATCTTGTGGAAAGCATCAACAAAGGAAATATGGAGTTTGATCTGCTTATTGCAACTCCAGATATGATGCCAAAGGTTGCAAAATTAGGAAGAGTTTTAGGTCCTAGAGGTTTAATGCCTAATCCTAAAGCTGGGACAGTAACTAATGACATTGCTAATGCAATAAAAGAATTCAAAGCTGGTAAGCTCGAATTTAGAGCAGATAAGGCTGGAATCGTTCATGTCCGCTTTGGAAAAGCAAGTTTCACAAAAGAGGCTCTATTTGACAACTTAAAAACCTTACAAGAATCAATTGATAAAAACAAGCCAAGTGGAGCTAAGGGAAAGTATTGGAAAACTTTTTATGTAACTTCAACAATGGGGCCTTCAGTTCAAGTAGACATAAATGCTGTACAAGATTACCAACCTGAAAGTTAACGCTTTGTAGTATAATTTAAAGTGCAATAATACGGCCAAAGAAAGTAGGTTAATTTAGTTATTCTAAATTTTTAATTCCTACCGAGGACTCGTCTTAAATTATTTCTTTTTGGATCTAATAAAAGCGGCCTCTTTAAAAGGACTTTGCCGCATTTCCTGCTCTCCCTAAATTACGATCCAAAAAACATCAATGGGCCGAACACTAGAGAATAAGCAACAAATCGTTACTGAGATTAAATCTCTATTAAACGACTCGGAAATGGCTGTAGTTCTTGACTATAAAGGTTTAACTATCAAAGAGATGTCAGATTTGCGATCTAGATTGCAAACAACTAACGGCATTTGCAAAGTTACTAAAAATTCATTAATGCGTAAAGCTATTGATGGAGATAGTAATTGGAACGATCTTGAATCTTTACTGACCGGAACAAATGCTTTTGTCTTAATCAAAGAAGATGTTGGTGGTGCTGTAAAAGCTATCCAATCTTTTCAAAAAGACACCAAAAAATCCGAAACCAAAGGAGCTTTATTTGAAGGCAGACTTCTAAGCGATTCTGAAATAAAAGAAATTGCAAGTCTTCCATCTAAAGAAGTATTGATGGCAAAAATTGCTGGCGCTCTTAATGGCGTTGCAACAAAAATTGCGATCTCTATTAATGAAGTACCTTCTGGACTTGCTAGATCACTTAAACAACATTCTGAAAAATCAGAATCCTAAATTCAAAACCTAATTAACTTTTAAGAAAATGTCCGCAAAAACTGAAGAAATTCTTGAATCATTAAAATCTCTATCACTGTTAGAAGCATCTGAGCTTGTAAAGCAAATTGAAGAGGCTTTTGGTGTATCTGCTGCAGCTTCTGCAGGTGTAGTAATGGCAGCTCCAGGAGCAGCTGGCGGTGACGCAGATGGTGGCGCTGCTGAAGAAAAAACTGAATTTGATGTAGTTCTCGAAAGCTTTGATGCAGCTGCGAAAATCAAAGTACTTAAGGTTGTTAGAAATGCAACTGGTCTAGGTCTTGGCGATGCAAAAGCACTTGTTGAATCTGCACCAAAAACAGTAAAAGAAGGAATTGCCAAAGCAGATGCTGAATCTTTAAAGAAAGAGATTGAAGAAGCTGGCGGTAAAGTTACACTTAAGTAA
Organism: Prochlorococcus sp. AG-418-O03; assembly: GCA_003213855.1. Taxonomy (GTDB): domain Bacteria; phylum Cyanobacteriota; class Cyanobacteriia; order PCC-6307; family Cyanobiaceae; genus Prochlorococcus_A. The sequence goes on along the minus strand of QCMJ01000029.1, from coordinate 217 downwards.
GAGAATATTTTTTTCAAGCCGATAGACTTTATTTATATCGGCTTCAAAAATTATGAATATTAATAGTATTGCAATTGAAGCTGCAACAGATGGAGCCTGCAGTGGTAATCCAGGTCCAGGTGGTTGGGGTGGTCTAATAATTTTTGATGACAAAAGTGAATTAGAAATAGGTGGTTCCGAGCAAAATACTACTAATAATAGAATGGAACTCACCGCG
>QCMJ01000028.1 GCA_003213855.1 Prochlorococcus sp. AG-418-O03 | reverse complement strand
TTACTTTGAAGGCCACAAAAAAAACATATTAACCTCTAATATGGAATTTTATAAGAACTGTTTTGCAGATTGGAGATAAAATTCCAGAATTTTCTTTGCTGGATCAAAATGGAGTTAAAAGATCAAATAAGGGATTAAAAAGCCCCCTCGTTTTGTTTTTTTATCCAAAAGACGATACGCCTGGTTGCACTATAGAAGTTTGTGGATTTAGAGATAAATATGACTTATTTAAAGTATTAGGTGCGCAAGTTTGGGGAGTAAGTAATGGAAGTACCTCAAGTCATTTGGCATTCGCTAATAAAAATAAATTACAATATCCACTACTTTGCGACACAAATGACTCTCTTAGGAAAACTTTTAAAGTTCCTAAAGTATTAGGTTTTATGGATGGTAGGGTAACTTACGTTATTGATCGCAAAGGGACAGTTAGGCATATTTTTAGAGATTTATTGAATGGTCCTGAACACATTAAAGAGGCTATTAGAGTACTTAAGGAAATTCAAAATCAATAAATTATTATTCAAAAAATTTTAGATTAATAACTTTTGTTTTATTATGGTTTCAGCTTTTTTTTAATATATGAAGAAAATGGGAATTCAGGCGGTTGATCTTGCTATTGAAAATGGAGTGGATCTTGACGGTACTCCAATCCCTCAAAAAATGCTAGATCTATACAATAGAATTATGGATGAGGAGAATAAAAGACAAAGAAGTGGTGTTAAAAAATCAATGAGAAATAGATGTGTCAAAACGGGTTCTAAGCATTTTGATAAAGAAACATTGAATCAATTATTAATAGATTCGGGATGGGAAGGTCTTAAAGAAAAGGAAATTTTATTTTTTTATAACTAAAAAAAATTTTTAATTATCTTAAAAATCATTTATGCTAATTATTTAGTTAAATTAAGAAACTGAGAACTAATTAAATATTTTTTTAGATATAGTTTATTGAGTTATTTAAACCATCCTTTTTTGTTAGAGGAAATTAATTTCTCTTTTTCAACTATTGTTTTATTACTTGCTTTTTTGAAAGCCAAGTTGGCTTCTACAACTGTAACTATTGATATAAAAAAAAGACCAGAAATTCCAATTATTTGTTCACTTTGAGAAGGTTCTGAATCTCCTTGTAAAAAAAAACCTAAAGCGAACCATGCAGTACTAGCAGTAATGGTAAAAAAATATGGTTTCCATCTTCTTTGATATAAGTAACCCGATCCTAAACCAGGAAGAAAATTTAAAAAAGATGCTACCCACCCTTTTGAAGATGCAAGTATTTCGTCTCTTGAGGGATAAGACATCTATATTAGGTGTTTATTAAATGTGAATTTATATAGGCAAAAGATATTGCTGCACAAATTACCCAGCTAAAGGGTAAGAACATTCTTATTTTTTCTTTATTCTTGTTCATCCTTTAATTATGGAAAATATTTTTAAAATCTGTGGATTTAATAGACTCCTTAAAACTAGAAGAATTAAAAAAGACGGTTTTTAACCGTCTTTGAAAAAAGTAATTTCTCTAAAAATAAATTATTTATCTTTTGAGGCTGAGAGTACTTTAAGTTCTTTTTTTACTTCTTTTTCTCTCTCTTCAAGATGTTTTAGTTGAGCTTTAAAAGCATCTTCAAGTCTTACTTTTTGTTTTGTAATTTCATCAAGCTCTTCTTGATGTTGGGTTTTCTTTAACTCCTTCATTTCACTATCGGAAATAACATATACTGGGCGATATGAAGGTGTTTCAAAAAGAAGATCAAACATTGAATACATAAGTGACCTTTGAATTAGTACAAATTCAATATCTGATAATTCTTTGAAATATGAAAGGATAAATACCGAAGATATTGATACGGCAAATACACCGAATTTCGGTTTACCTAACTTAACCGCCCAGTATTTACCGATCGAATTTTAAGGTATGTTTTAAAGTATTAAAGATTATTCTAAAGATCTAAATCAAAAAGAACTAAAAATGGATTTAAAAATTACTAAAACATTAGTAATCCCATCCAACGAAATTAAGTGGCGATTTTCCAGATCCTCCGGTCCTGGAGGACAAAATGTAAATAAAATTGAAAGCAGAGTAGAGATTATTTTTAATTTAGAAGATTCCAAAGTATTAAATGATTATCAGAAAGAAATTCTTAAGAGAAACTTGAAAAACAAATTAGTGAATAATAGCTTACGTTTAGCGGTTCAAGAACACAGAAATCAATTATTAAATAGGCAGCTAGCTTTAATGAAATTTAGTTCAATCATAAAAAATGCTTTAAATAAACCATCTAAATTAAGAAAATCTACACAACCCACTAAAGCATCACAAAAGAAAAGAGTTGAGGTTAAGAAAAAACGTGGCGAATTGAAAAAAAGTAGACAAAAAGAAAAAACATATCAAATATGAATAAGCTAAATAAATATTTTCCTCGCAGATTGCAATCAAACATGTGATAAATTTAATTTTATTTTGGTTTATTGAATTCAACTAATGATTTCTGGTTAATTGACTCCAATTTTGTAGGGGTGATGCGTTTCTATAAAGATAATGATCATTCTGATAAATCTATTGATTATATATTTATTGAAGAAGGAATTATTATGGGAATTCATGGAGAAAATCCTCCATTAATGAAAACTAGAAAAAAAATTGTTATAGAAGAAGCAAGATTATTGTGGCAAAAATTGTTAAATGAAGGTTGGCAAAAAACTAATAAAAAATGGTGAGGAAATTCTACAAAAACTTTTTAATTTTAGAAAATAAATGAACCTTTAGGGTATAGCCTGGAAATTTTTTTCTGTTGTAAATTTTTCTTTTTTTTGATGTCGTTTTCATATCTTCTCAGCATCATAAGATAGTTTGTAACTCCAAAAATTATTAAAAACATAATAAATCTTATTCCTGCTTCAAAGTTCATATGAGTATTAAGCTTTATTTTAATCTGACAATTACTAATCAAAAATCAATCGGTATTTATATCTAATTAAAATGTCTAGTAAAAATCTTTTTTGTTTTTACTGTATAAAAAATACATAACAAAAGTAACATTAAAATTGCACTAAAGCTTCCGATTGGGTTTGGAATATTTTGTGTGAAAGGCCCTGCTAAAAAAGAAGGTGTATTTTCTTTGAATTCTATTAATCCGTTATTTAATAAAAACCAAATACCTACAAGTCCGCCATGAATTCCTATGCAATTCCATAAAGAACCTTTATCTCTAATTTTTACTAATGATAGAAATATCCCAAGTAAAATAAATCCCAAACGTAATCCTACTATGTTCCAAAAGATTTCATTTGATAAATTATGAACGAGGCTAAAGATTATAGCTTGTAAAGCTATTGATATTTTTGTACCATATTCAAATTTTAATTCTTCTAGTAACCAGCCTCTAAAAATTATTTCCTCTGCGAATCCAACACCTAATCCCAGTACAATAGAATTTAATAATATTATTGGCGAGAATTCACCTATCCAAGAAATATAATTTTTTTGTAATAGTGGTACCAGAATTAGAATTATTAAAAATAAAGCAAATAAAATACCTTGAGAAAAATTGACAAAGTTTTTTAAGAATTTGTCTTTTGTTATCCCAATAAGTATCCAAGTATTTGATTTGTTTCGTTTGATATAAAACCAATATGGGAGTAAAAAGATAAAAAGTAAGAAAGTAATAACAGTACCAATTAAGGATAAATTTTCTTTTTCAAAATTAAATAATAAAAGTGGCTGAGATAAAGCCCAGCCCATGCCGTAAAGAATAGGAATAAAAAATATAGTTGATAAAAATCTTGGTCTTAAAAGAAAAAAACTTCTAATTAGTATAATTACATTTTTCATTTTAGTTTGAATATTAATTAACCCCAGCCTTTGTCTTTTATTATTCTAACTACTTGTTCAAAAAGTTTTAGCTTTTTCTTTTTACTATAGTTTATGTTTTTTGAAAGATTAGATAAATCTTTATAAAATTGCCGAGTTATTTTATCTTCTTTATCACTAGGCCATAGTAATTCTGAGCCCTCTTCATATTCTTCTTTAAATCTTTCTTTATTCAAATTTTTTTTATATCGTAATAATTTAAATTTTACTTATTGCAAATGCTTAAAAGTGATGTTTATTAAATTTGTGTATTTATTTAAAATTTATGCTGATTAATCTTTCAACTTTAGTTTTTACATTATTATCTCCATTGCTTATTTTTGCAGTAATAGTATCGGTTTACTTATTTCATTAGGAAGTATTTAACAAATAAACTTAATTAATTTAAGGGTGTATTATGCCTACTTTTTCTAATGCAAATGATAAAACTGCAATTACAGCCATTAGTGTTAAGATCTTGTTCTTTTTGATGAAATCCATAATGAATATTAATAATCTATTTATTAAATTCTTATATAAAATAATAAATAATTAAAATTATTATAACAATCACAATGGAACCAATATATGTAGGAGATTTACTTCCCTCAATAGCTTCTTATAAAAAGATAATTGAAAAATATGATAAAGGTATAAAAGAAGGGAAATTTTATGAAGAACCTATTGGCGGAGATTTTAATTACCCTGACTGGTAAATATGCTTACTACAAAAATAACTTTTGCCTTGGCAGATTGGATTAGAGAGTGGCGTAAGTGCCGGGATAAGAATCCTTCTATTGATGATTGTATAAAACTTGTTCAGTGGAAATTAGAAGATTATAAACTTTCTGATAGTGATAAAAGAATAATTGAATCTATTTTGCTCTATTAATCTTAATAAATAAGGGTTTATAGACTTTAATTTTTATATTTATCTATAAAAAACAAAGGATCATTTAAATCCTCTTACAAATTAAGAAAAAAGTAAATCAGCATATTTACGGATTTACTGAAAATATAAAAAGGAGTAATTTATAAATGTTGAGTTCGGAGGCAATCTAAATGATTGATAGTCCGCCTGAAATTTAGCAAATTCCAAAATATAGGAAGCGTATTCCTGAGAATGGGATTATTCGAAAATTAAAGTTCAATCAAATAGTCTGATAAGACTTCGCTTTATAATTACTAGCGACAATAGGGACTGAAATTATCGAGAGAAATCCCCGAATTCACGTATTCTAGGTTTATGAGTAAATAAACTTTAATATATGTAATTTTATATCCTTTAAGAAGGAAATCAAATATTAAAAAGGACTGTACAAGCAGTCCTTTTTTTGTTTAACAAATTTCTTTTAAACTACACTCCTTTTTGGATAGTATGGATTAATAAAGTGATTAAAAATATTTCAAAATGAAAGATCAAGTCTTGTTTCCGAAAATTGAAGTAAGTGAAAAAGGTTTTTTACAAGTAAGTGATATTCATACTATTTATTGGGAAAGATCTGGGAATCCAAATGGCAAAAAAATTCTTGTTATTCATGGAGGTCCAGGAGGAGGAAGTCAACCAAGATATAGAAGATATTTTGACCCAGATAAATTCGATATTATTCAATTTGACCAAAGAGGTTGCGGTTCTTCAACTCCTTTCTCCGAATTAAAAGAAAATACGACCAATCATTTAGTTGATGATATTGAGAAATTAAGGATTCTTTTAAAAATAGATAATTGGCATTTGTTTGGTGGATCTTGGGGCTCAACACTTTCACTTATATATGCGATTAAAAATCCCTCAAGAGTTATCAGCTTAACTTTGCGAGGAATATTTTTATGTAGAAAGTTTGAATTGTTATGGTTCTATCAATATGGTGCAAGTGAGATATTCCCCGATGAATTTGAAGAATATATTTCTGTAATACCAAAAGAAGAAAGAAATGATTTAATAGGTTCTTTTTATAAATATTTAATATCTTCAGATGCGAATCTTAGATCAAAAGCAGCAGCAGCTTGGACAAAATGGGAACTCTCAACAAGTCATTTAATAAATAAAAAATTTGATTTTGATAAGTCTGAAGTTAATTCTTTTTCAGATGCCTTTGCAAGGATCGAATGTCATTATTTTATTAATAATATTTTCTTAGAAGATGATTTTATTTTGAAAAATATAAAAACAATAGAATCGATTCCAACAAAAATAATTCAAGGGAGGTATGACGTTGTATGTCCTGTTAGGAGTGCTTGGGATCTAAATAAGGAATTAAAAAATTCTGAATTAATTATTGTTAATGATGCTGGTCATTCAATGAGTGAAAAAGGTATAACTATCGAATTAATAAAGGCTGTAAAAGGAATTGAAAATCTCTAATAGAGAGAATATGCTTTTAAAAATTAAAGGCCATCATCTTCAATATTTTGTGCAATACTCCTAAGAAGTTCGACTATATCAGAATCTTCACATTGAGTATCTTCTTTAAGCAAAATGCACTCGTCTCTAATAGTTACATTAGTACTCCACCATATACCTGAACTATTGGTATCATCCCACTCAAATCTATTTGACATTAATTATTAATACTGATTTCGACCTCTTCCTTGACTTTAGTTGAATCTTTAAGTTCTTCTTTAGTTTCTTCTGGCCATGCAACATCAAATCTTGCAATTTCTTCTGTAGCAAAACCTTCAGGGTGACGAGTACAAATTTTCTTTCTTCTTAAAAAAATATGATCAACTCTTTTTTCTTCATCTGGAGTAACTATCCTTTCTAGTTCTATTACTTCTGTAAAAGCAGTTGACTTTAGCTCTTTAGTAGGTTTTGGCATGTTCTTATCTTGTTAAATCTACCTTAAAGCTTAGATAACTAGACTGTGGATTTTTTAAATGGATTAACCAAAATCATTACCTGATTATTTAATTATGAAGAATTTAATTTATATCCCTAAATTTAATTCATATTGGATTTGTTTGTTGTTATTACTTTTTTTAGGTTTTTTATTGATTACTGTTTTTTTCCTTGAGCCATGCTTTAAATAGATTTTTTTTGATATATCCCAGTAACCTTTTTTTTGTGTGATTTCTTGAATTTTTTCCCTAGCTTCTCTAGATGTTTTAGAAATATCAACTATTGGTTTAATGTATTCTAATTTTGAGTATTCTGCATTATTAAATTTGCTTAGTAACCAAGGCTCATGAATAAAAGTATCAGTTACTTTTTTTAATTCTGGTACCCATTTTTTTATAAATTCACCCTTAGGGTCGTGATCTTTTCCCTGCTTAATAGGATTGTAAATTCTATTGGTATTTATAGAGGTTGTTCCAGACTGCATTTGACATTGATTCCAATGTATTCCAGGCTCATAATCTATAAACTTTTTTGCTAATTCTGATCCTGAATCTTGCCAAGGCAACCACAAATTATAACTTGCAAAAGACATGAGCATTGCGCGCATTCTAAAGTTAATCCATCCATTAAAGTTTAATGAACGCATACAAGCATCTATAAAAGGAAAACCAGTATTGCCTTGACTCCATAAAACAAGTAATTCAGTTTTATTAGTTCTAATATTTTGAAAGTAAGGGTGGAAATCTTGGAATTCTAATTCTGGTTCGCTTTCAAGTTTCTGAATAAAATGACAATGCCAAGTTAATCTACTCTTCAACATTCTTGAATTATTATTTTTATATAAATTTGCTTGATAAAAAATCTCTTTCAATGAAAGACATCCCCATCTAATATAAGGAGATAATCTTGAGCAGCTATCAAAAGATTTTTCTGGGCTTGAAATATCTTTTGAATATGAATTTAATTTTTCTTTAAAAAAATATTCCATCCTTTCAAGGCCTTTTTTTCTTCCTCCTTTTAATCTCCCTTTACATTTGTCTTTTTTAAAAGAAAATATTTTTTCGTCGGGTATTGCCCCAGAATCAAAATCAATTTGATTAATTTTTAATGGGCCTTTAATTAATCCCTTGGATGTATTTTTTGCCCATTTCTTTGACCAGTCATCCCTATTGATATTTCCTCTAAATACAGAAAACTGTAAATATTCTTTCCAAATTATTTTTTTATTTAAAGCCCATAATTTAACTCCTTGATCTCTTTTATAAGTAAGCCAATCTCCAGTTTCTTGATGACTATATATACCCATTATATTAAATTTGGAGCTAATTTCTTCAAAGATTTCAATTACATTTCCTGTTCTTATTACTAGTGGTTGACCTTTTTCTTTAAGTGAATTTCTTAAATCTAATACACTTTCCTTACAAAATTGCCATTGCCTTCTTGAATGAGTTTTTTGATTCCATAACTCAATTTCAAATATATATATGGGTAAGATGTCATTATTTTTTAAAGATTCATAAAGTGCTTCATTATCATCTATTCTTAGATCATTTTTG
>QCMJ01000027.1 GCA_003213855.1 Prochlorococcus sp. AG-418-O03 | reverse complement strand
TGAATATTTCTAATTTATCTAAAAAGAATTTTTCCTATTTATCAGATGGAGAAAAACAAATTTCTCTCATTGCAAGGGCATTAATCAAAAAACCGGAAATCTTAATCCTAGATGAACCAATTGCAAATTTAGATTATAAATCAAAGTTTTTTGTAATTGATAAGGTTAATGAATTATCAAAATTAAATACGAAAATTTTATGCGTCACACATGATATTTCTACGATTACAAAAATTTATGACAGGGTCATAATGCTAAAAGATGGCAAAATAATCGCTGATGGAGATCAAAATAAGGTTATGAATAGTGAAAATTTTAATAACTTATTTGATATTCAAGTAGAGGTAACTAACTATAATGGACTTTGGAATATAAACAGATTATCTAAATAACAATTATAAAAATAGCTATCGCAATAGCAAGAAATACTAATTTTTTACTTTTTAAAAATGAAGAGGATTTATTTTTAAATGAAGAAGATCCACATTTAGAACATACAATCTTACCTCCTAAAGATCGGTCTGAGACGAATGTAGAACTTCCACAATTAAAGCAAACTCTATTTACGCTCATTTAAAAAAATTATTTTGAATTTCTACCTAAATTATATTCAAAATACTTTGTAAAGAAAAACTTCAGAAATGTAATGATAATGAGAATCTATTGCAATAAGCAATTTTTTAGTGCATAATTGATAATAATTCTCATTATCATATTTAAATAAATGAATTTCCATAGTTATGGAGAATCCCCGTCAAAATCAGTAAGGATAATAACTGGACAATCCGTATTAATAGATCCTTCATCAAGACCAAAAGGGACATGCCTAGAAGTTGAAAGTGGGATTGCAAGAGTTTATTGTCCATGTGAAGAAACTGAAGGAATGACACTCGCATTTTTACAATCAGGAGATCAATTAAGAACCGACCTTTTATGTAGCGAAGGTGTATGTGTAGAAGCACTAACAGATTTGTCTTTTCACAGCAATGTAAATATTGATGAGAATATTGGTTTCGATGCAGTAAATGAATGGACTTTGCAACTCCTTAGGATTAGACACTTAGGAAATGCAGAAATGCGATTACAAGCGTTGTTTTCAATACTTGTAAATCGTCTAGGTAGAAGATGTGGTCAATGGTGCGAGTTACCTTTTAGGTTAACTCATGAAAGGATTGGTGAATTAATCGGTTCAACACGAGTAACATCAACAAGATTAATTTCTAAATTAAGATCATCTGAGTTATTAATAGCTCCTATTGGAACCCAAACAGTTAGTGTTGCACCTTCTTTTATTGAAACATCGCCGCTATAAAAATATGAAGGAATCACAATCACTAACTAACAACTTGTTAATCGAAGTTGAAGTCATATCGTATAGACTCAGAAATATCAAGCAATCCTACAAATCTACAGAAAATAAAGCATTAAAGGAAAGGTTATTTTCTGAAAACAAAAATCTTTTTAAAAGAGTTAATGAGATTTATAAAATAGCTGAGCTATTAAATAAAAACAATACTGAGAATATTAACTTTTCTAATTTACTTGTTGAAATAACGAAAAGAACATTGAATGAAAATAAATTTGAAAGTAATCTATTTTTTCTTTAAATCACTATCTATCAATAAGATTGCAGAAGGTTGATTAGAAGCAAACTTTACTTTACCAAGTATGTTTGCGAATTCATCCTCTGATTTAGTTTGAGCTTCAATGATTGGATCTAAAAATACGTTAGTTCTTGTATCTGAAATTCTTTCTGAAATAGAATAAAGTTGTTGAAGAGATGAAGTTAAATCAGCCTCCATGTTGAAAGAATAAGAAATCAGATCCTCTATTGAATCCCATGTTTGAACTGGTGCAGGAATTTCACCTAATTTTACGCTTTGTCCTCTTGCGATTAAGTAATCTGCAAATTTCTGAGCATGTTCCATTTCACCTTGTGATTCACTTAGAAAATGAGAAGCAAATCCATTTAAATCACGTTCTTGAAACCAGAGGTATATAGAAAAATATTGAACATTGGCATATCTTTCCATTGTTAAATGTTCAAAAATATTATCCAATAAAGTTTTGTCAATTGGTTGTGCGACAGCTCTTCCAGATGGACCAAAATTAATTAATTTCTTTAATTTTAGATTATTTTCTTTCATTGCTATATAAGAGACTAATTAAATAGTACAACATTTTGTATAAATTAGTAATTAATTAATACTTTAAATTAAATTAAAGAATATGATAATGAAAATCAATCTCAATACTATAAATGAATTTACAGTACAGATTTTCTGAACTGCTATTAACTAACAAAATATATAACAGTAAAAAAAAGAAATGTAAAAAGAAAAAATGCTCTAATTGGAAGGGGGGCAGGTGTAATTGCCTATAAAAAAGTCTATATATATTCCTTATATGCTCCAGGATATAAAAAATAATAACTATTTTTATTCATAGAAAGAGAACATTTATCGCCATTATTAAGGAGATTATTAATATCAGTTCTAACCCTTAATATGTTTCCATTAATAGATACTTTATATATAAGAAATTCTCCAAGGAATTCTTTAGATATAACAATCGCATCACCAGATTCTGATCTTTTAATTGAAATAAATTTAGGCGAAATTGTCATACTTTTGATATCTGTATTTTTCAAATACTCTGAACAATTTATTTCACCTAAACAAGAAATATATGAATTACCATTTTTTTTGAGATTAATAATATTATTACCCAAAATAAAACTACTAACAAATATGGTTTTGGGATTGTTTAGAAGGTTAATTGGCGTATCAATTTGATGTATTTTCCCATCATTCATAACGGCGACCTTATCGCAAATTGACATCGCTTCTTCCGGATCATGAGTAACCATCAATCCGCTTGCATTACAACCTTTTAGGATATTAGGGAGTTCACTTCTCAATTTTAGTTTGACATGCATATCAAGACTACAAAAAGGTTCATCTAATAAAATAAAATTTGTACCTGGAGCAAGAGCTCTCACAATTGCGAGTCTTTGTTTTTGGCCTCCAGACAGTTCATGTGGGTACCTTCCAACAAAACTATCAAGACCAACAACATTTAATAAATAATCAACTCTAGATCTGTCTTTTTTGTTTTTCAAACCAAAAATTACATTTTCCAAAACAGTTAAGTGAGGGAAAAGTGCATAGTCTTGAAAAACCATACCAATATTTCTTTTCTCAGGACTAAGAATTTTCTTCCTACTTGAAATTTCCTTATCATTTAGAGAAATCCTCCCTTTAGAGGGATATTCGAACCCCGCGATTAATCTTAAAAGAGTAGTTTTTCCGCAACCAGAAGGTCCAAGCAACCCTAACAATTCTCCATTTTCAATTTTCAGATTAATTTCGTTTAATATCCAATTTGAACATTCTCGCTTATCATATTTATGATGCAGATCATCAATTATTAACGCATCATTTTTCACTTAGTTCTTCTTATTCAAATATATTAAGTTAGCAGAAAATATTCACCTAAAATATCCCTTGTATAATTTTATACACCATTTAATTTTCAAATTTAATGAGAAAGTCTGAAAGAGCAGAAATAATACGAAAGGAACTTAAAAAGCTATATCCATCGCCTCCAATACCCCTTGATCATACAAATGCATATACTCTTCTAGTCGCCGTAGTTTTAAGTGCTCAATCAACAGATAAGAAAGTTAATGAATTAACAAAAAGCTTATTTAAGGTTGCAGATAATCCAGAAAAGATGATGCAGCTAGGTATTAATGGCATTTACGAATACATAAAATTTTTAGGTCTATCTAATCAAAAATCAAAGAACATCTATAACTTATCTAAACTTTTGATTGAAAAGCATAATGGTACGGTCCCAGATTCTTTTGAGAAGCTTGAATCTCTTCCAGGGGTAGGTCATAAAACAGCATCAGTTGTAATGTCTCAAGTGTTTAAAATTCCCTCATTCCCTGTCGATACTCACATACACAGGTTGTCACAAAGATGGGGTCTAACAAATGGAGATAGCGTAGTTCAAACAGAAAAAGATCTGAAAAAAATATTTCCTGTTAATGATTGGAATAACTTACATTTGCAAATAATCTTTTATGGCAGAGAATACTGCACAGCAAGAGGCTGTGATGGAACAAAATGTTATTTGTGTCGCACTCTTTATCCCAAAAGAAAAAAGAAATTTATATGTAAAAAGCCCTAATAAATTTATATAATATTTAAATTAGTTTTTTTATTATGAAAATAGCAATTACTGGTGCATCGGGGAAAACAGGTTATAGAATTTCCGAAGAAGCAGTTAAGAAAGGATATAAAGTAAGGCAAATTATTAGAAAGAACTCAAAAGTTTCAGCAGGACTAGAGAATTTAGAAACAATTAGGGTGTCATTAGACGAAAAAGAAGAACTTGATAAAGCCTTAAAAGATATTGATGCTTTGGTAATTGCGACTGGAGCGAGAGCATCATTAGATTTAACTGGTCCTGCAAGAGTTGATGCATTAGGTGTATACATGCAATTAGAGAGTTGCAAAAGAGTTGGTATTAAAAGAGTTATTTTAGTTAGTTCCCTTTGTACTGGTAAATTATTTCACCCATTAAACTTATTTGGTTTAATTCTTATTTGGAAGAAATTAGGTGAAAACTTTCTACGAAATTCAAATTTCGAATGGACTATTATTAGACCCGGTGGATTAAAGGAAAATGAAGATATTAAATCAGAAATTATAAATTATTCAAAGGAGAATACTCAAATTAATGGATCAATTCCAAGAAGATTAGTTGCGCAATGTTGTATAGATTCTTTAAAAAACAAGGAATCCATAAATAAATTAATAGAAGTTACGAGTTCGAATGATAATAAAAAGATATCTTTTAAAAAAGCTATGCAAATGATTTAAAAGATGTAAATATATAAACTAAAACTATGAAAATAAATCCCAAAATTGACGCATTACAATTAATGCTTACTGATTTAAGAACTAGAAATGAGCCAATAAGACATAAAGCTGCATTTAAAGGCTGTCAACCAGAATTTCAAAGTCTTGTTTCAAGATTAATAAAGCAGTTAGAGGACGAATTAGTTGCTGAAAAACTTACTAATCGTGATAGTTAAAAAATTCAGATTACTTAAATGAAATTAAGTTATCCAATTTTGCTTGTTCTGAAAGTTCATCATATCCTCCAAAAAATTTATTATCCAAAAATATTTGAGGGAAAGTATTATGGCTACTTTGAGTCATTATTTTTTGAAAGCTCTCATCATTGTCTATTAAAGTAACTTCATGAGGGATAGATAAAGAATTAAGCAACCTAATTGCTCTTTTAGACCATGGACAATCCTTTAAAATATATACTTTTACACGTGATTCATTTTTCAATAAATCATTACTCGAGATATTAATAATTTTTTGTTGAAAAGAAAGTAATAATATATCAGTACCTTTTTTCACAATACAGCCCTCCTCAAGATGCCCGCCAAAGACATTGCATCCCTCATCTGCAAAACTCAAATGTAAATGAACATCTCCTTTATTAAAATGTCCATTTAAAGAAACTATCTCTAGATTTCCCTCAAATTTATTTATCTCTTGATTCCCTGGGCATTGAATACAAACTGTTCTAAGATTACCAACCACTCCAGAAACATACCCATATAAATTATTCGATAAAGAATATTCTTTAATTGAATTTATCAAATCAGATTCTGGAGATAGCTTTAGGCTATGAGGCTGCATTAGATTAAGGGAATAATTTTGTAATATAAAACATCATCAATCATAAAGAGAAGTTGAGTTTATAATCTTTAGGATTCAGATTCAAATTGTATTTTAGAATCTAGCATTAAAAAAACATTAAAATTTTTACTGAAAATTTAAGCTTGTTGAGAGTGTAATATATTTTTTATATACCAAAAACAAATTTGTTATTTAGAAAAAATCTTAAAAATTTGGCATTGAATATTCCCAACTTATTATCGATATCTCGCCTTTTCCTTGTATTCCCACTAATACTTTTTTTAGAAATTAACAGACCTTTTTATGTTTTTATATTGATTATTATTGGAGGCTTAACTGATTATTTTGACGGGTTAATTGCAAGGAAATTTAATCTTAAAACTAGATTAGGAGCTATCCTTGATCCCTTAAGCGATAAAGTGTTCTATTTAATTCCTTTAACCTTCCTTTGTAAAAATAATTTAATACCTTTCTGGTCTTTGTCATTAATTTTATTTAGAGAGTTAATTATCTCTAGCCTAAGGAACTCTACAAAAGACGGTTTACCAGCATCTATGTTGGGTAAATTTAAAACATTTTTCTTTTTTATTTCAGTAATCACATTCTTTACACCATTAAGAATAAGCTTATTGAATAATTTGGCTTTAATTTTTTATTGGTTAGGATTCATCCTCACTTTTGTGACTTTATTAGACTATTTAAAAATCAAAAAGAATATGATCTGAATTTTCATCAAACTCCTCACTCTTTTTATTATTAAAATCTTTCACAAAACTATCCTTTAAACCATTAAGTAAATTAAAAGTTGGCTCCCACTCTAAATCACGTTTAATCTTAGAGATATCAGTCTGATAATGATTTAATCTAATTGGGAATCCTTTTCGAGATTTAGGATCTAATTTTTGATATTCAAATGTTCTTAAGGAAATCTCATTTTTGTTTAACCCAAGAACATGCGCACAGAAATAAATTAAACCCTTGATTGTTACTCCTTTTTCACCTGAACAGTTGTAAATATTATTTTTAGAATTTTCAAAATTCATGCACCTAATCATTACATCAGTTAGATCCGAAACATGGCCTAGCTGAGTAATTAAAGACCCATCACCAGGTATTGGTATAGATTTTTTAGTGAATAACCTTTCAAAAAACCAATTTTCAATTTTATTATAATTTCCTGGTCCATAAATATAAGTAGGTCTAAAACTTGTAAAAGGTATTTTTTGGTTTATCAACCAATTTTCTGTCTCAAACTTTCCTTTATGCCTACTATCTGGATCAATTGGATCAACTTCGGATAAGGGTAGTTCACAATTATCTTTATAAACACCTGCAGAGCTCACATATATATATCTCTGGAAAGAGTTATCTAAATTTCCTAAAAGGAGTTTAGTTTGTTCTAACTCTCGTCCAGAAATATCATAAACTACATCATACTTTTTATTTCTTAACCTGACGATATCTTCTGCACTATTTCTATCACCCTTAATTAAATTTGTTTTTTCAGGATTACTTTTATTACCTCTCGTGAAAATATCAATATCATGATTTTGAGTTAATAACTTTCCAACCAAAGACTTGCCAACAAATCTTGTGCCACCCATTACAAGAATTTTCATATTCAAAAAATATTTAACTGAAGTAGTAATCTTAAATAGAATTACATATTGAATAGTACTACTAATAAGTAATTAATGAAAAGGATGATTCTATGGACCTAATACCAGCAATTGATTTAATGAATGGTAAGTGTGTAAGGCTTTTTAAAGGCGACTTTAATAAAAGAAAAGACTTCACCAAAGAGCCTCATGAGCAGGCTAAATCCTGGGAAAGCGAGGGGGCAAAACATATACATATAGTTGATTTGGATGCAGCAAAAACCGGATCCCCAACAAACGATAAATCAATAAAAAAGATTGCGAAAACAGTTAATATACCTATTCAAATAGGTGGGGGGATAAGGTCTCAAGAAAGGATAGAGCAATTATTTTCTTATGGTATTGAGAAAGTTATAATGGGAACCTCTGCAATAGAAAATAAAGAATTAGTTAAAGACTTATCAAATAAATTCCCTGGAAGGATAATTGTTGGTATAGATGCAAAAGATGGAAAAGTTAGTACAAGGGGTTGGCTTGAGCAATCTAATATTCTAGCCACAGATCTAGTAAAGGAGTTTTCTTCATTTAAAATTGCAAGTTTTATTGTTACAGATATAAATACAGATGGGACGTTAGAAGGAACAAATGAAGAATTCATAAAAAGCATACTTGAAATTACAGATATTCCAGTAATAGCCTCAGGAGGTGTTGGTTCAATTTCTGATTTATTATCGTTAGTAAAATTTGAAAATTCTGGACTCTTTGGAGTCATTGTAGGTAAAGCTCTATATGAAAATAAATTCACGATTAACGAAGCGAATAATGTATTGTCTTCAGAAAGACTAAATGACTTTGATTTAAACAGAAATTACTACGCTTAAAAGAGTTTAAAAATTGATTTAAGACTGGTATTTGCTTTAATTGTTAGTTAATTTTGTATAAGAGATAAGAAATCTAGTCTTGGAATTAATTTCAAAAAAATCAATATTGATTATTGCTCCAAGCTTAATAGCAGAATCTTTATCGCTTAAGTTAACATCACTAGACCAAAATTTAGACATTAATTTTAATAATGGAACAGGTGATAAAACTCCGGATTTAGTTATATGGAATGTTCTTAATTTCCAATCAGAAGATCTCATAAGGTTAGAGTTATTAAAATTAAGAGAAAGATATGATGAGTCAAAGTTTCTTATAATACTCTCTGGCGAACTTGTTTATGAAGCAAAAACCCTTCCAACGTTAAATGCTGAAGGTTTTCTTTTAAATCCCAGTTCAGAAAAAGTTCTTGAATCTATTGATACTATTTTAAATGGAGGAAGGGTATTTGATATTGAAAATAATTCCAGGGTTCAATTAAACAAAGATAAGCCTCTCTCTTTTAGTCAAAAAATTCTTACTTCAGGTCTTAAGCAAATAGATTCTGAAATTAGTTATGTATTCAAGTATGTCAACTCTAATTCAACACCAGAATTTTATAAATTCATTTTAAAAGGAAGATTAAGAGAACTTATTACTGCAAAATCTTTTCTAATTTT
>QCMJ01000026.1 GCA_003213855.1 Prochlorococcus sp. AG-418-O03 | reverse complement strand
AATCCATCTTTTACAACCAATTCCAATTGAAGCAATTTTCTTATTTCCTATCCAAACACCAGTGAACCCCTCTCTTGAATGACAATTTATATTAAAAGTTCCAAGAATTTTTATGATAATTTTTTCAATTTTTCTTAAATACCAATTTAAATCTTTATTAAAGTTTTTCAAATCTAAAACCAAGTAAGTTACTAATTGTCCAGGCATATGACAAGTAACCTCACCACCTCTATTAATCTTAAAAACATCATATTGATCATCATCCAAAGAAAATAGTAAATTATCGTAATTAGATCCTCTACCTAACGTATAACAGAGTTGATGCTCCCCTATCCAAATAAAGTCAGGGTTAGAATTATCTAAAATCAATGCCTCCTGATATTCTTTTTGTAATTTATAAACATCATTAAAAGAAGAAATATTATCAGGTTGTTTAATTATTGCTGTTCTATTTTCCATATTTAAGTAGATTTAGAAAGTAAGTAAATATTTTTAGATTTGTTATGAAAATTTTAATCCATGGAAAGAATCTTGAGCTCACTGGAGCATTAAAAGAATATACTGAGGCGAAGATAGAAAAAGCAACGCATCACTATAAGGATATCGTTAAAGAAGCTGACATACACCTTTCAATTGAAAAGAACCCAAGAGTCTCGTTCCAAACTGCAGAAGTTACTATTTTTGCAAATGGTACCGTAATTAGAGCTGAAGAAAAAACTGAAAATCTATACTCAAGCATTGATTTAGTTTCAAATAAACTTTGTAGAAAATTACGTAAATATAAAGAAAGAAACAATAAAACAATTCATAATAAACAATTTAAAAATAAAGATTCTTTACCAATTGAAAGTATTGAATCAAGTTTTTTAGATAAAGCTTTTTTTAAAGAAGGAACTGAAGCAAGTCTGCCAGAACCATCTATTAAAAATAAATACTTTGAAATGACTCCAATTTCATCAGAAGAGGCAAGAAAACAATTAGATCTAATTGATCATGATTTTTATGTTTTTCGAAACAAGAAAAATAATGAACTTCAAGTTTTATACAAAAGGAATCATGGAGGTTATGGACTGATTCAATCTAAATAAGTTTTAAATGCCCAATATTGAATATGAATTAAACGAGAAAATTCATGCGATTATTATTAACCCTTATCTATCTTGGGAAGATTTCTGTGTGAATTGCGATTTAATAAGAAAATACAATATCAAAAATATTTCTACTTCACTAAATTATTTAACTGATCTTAAAAACTGTTTGGGTAATTACAGTGCGGATATAAACGCACTTATTTCTTACCCTTTAGCAGATTTACCAGTTTCATTTATTGAAGAATTAGTTTGTTTTGCAAAAGATAAGGGCGCAAAAGGAATTGAATATATCCCAAACTTTATCAATTTATCCAAAAGAAATTTAGAAACTTTCGCTGCTGAAATTCAGCAAGTTAAATTATCTGGATTACCAGTTTCAATAATCATAAATAAATCAAAACTAAAAGAAGAAGTTTTTATTAATGCGATAGAAATATGTTTGGAATTAGGCATAAAAAATTTTCAATTCGGGGACGGGTTTGGTTCTCCTCTTACATCAAATGATGTCCCCGACATACTAAAAATAACAGGCTCACAAAATCAGATCAAAGTTGTAGGTGGCATAAAAAAACTGACGCAAGTAATTGATTTGTTTGATAATGGAATTAGTTGCGTGGGAACTTCCAATTTTTGTGAAATTTTTGAAGAAGTAAACGTTATTTAAATGTCTGGTTCAGGTGAGTGCAGACTAAAAGGTCTCTGTATTAAAGCTTCTCCATTAGGTGAGAATGATAGATTAATAACTATCCTCACCGATGAGCAAGGGATTGTTAGATTAGCGGTACCTGGTGCTAGGCGTCCTAAAAGTAGTCTTGCTGCAGCTACTCCTTTAACATATTTAAGTCTACAGATCTTTGGGAAAAGAAATCTTAAATCTGTACGTCAAATTAAAATATTAAAAAGCTATTCTGGTCTAGGAAAAAATATTGAATGTCTTGCAGCCGCACAAGCAATAACTGAATTAACATTTTTATTAGTAGGTAATAATGACAAGCAACAAGACTATTTATCTTGCGTTCTTGCACATCTTGATAGGATTTATTTATATAAAGAGTCTCAAGAAGAAGATATTAAAATGCTCTCAATGAGTATTCAATCTTTAATCCATCTATTAGCCATCGGGGGGATTAATTTACCAATTCATCATTGTTGTAAAACTGGAGAACCTATTATTCCACCTTTAGGAAATTGGGAATGGAGTTGTTATTATTTGCCAAGTGAAGGGTTTTCTTCCATAGAAGATCCTCAAAGTAATCTAAAAATAAATGCATCTGAAGTTGCTCTATTACAGAGACTTCTTTTCCCAGAATTACCTATAAAATCTAATGGAGAGTTGTTGGGTCCCAAAAAAGTCTGGCTTAAAATATTATTCATTATTGAGACATGGATCTCTACTCAATTAGAGAAAGATCTATCCTCACTAAAAATGTTGAGAGAAATATATAGTTAGCATTTTCATGAAGCATAAAAAAATTTAAAAAATATGATCATGGCGCCTCTGGCTGTTAACTTAATAAATAGTTAATTCAATTAATGTGGTTCATATTGCCTGGTTAGGGAAAAAATCGCCTTTTTGTGGAAATGTAACTTACGGTAATTCAACTACTAAGGAATTAAAGGCCAGAGGGCATAAAATTAGTTTTATTCATTTCGACAATCCCTCTAGTTCAAATTCATCAAACCCATTATTTCTTGCAAATGATCCTGATGTAAGTCTCCCATATTTAATTAAATCTCAAGTTTATACAATACCCTCGCCCAGGGCAGAAAAAGAACTAAGGCTATCATTGGAAAGATTAAAACCTGATATAGTACATGCAAGCCTTACTTTATCTCCTTTAGACTTTAGACTTCCAGAGCTCTGTAATGAAATTAATGTTCCTCTTATAGGAACATTTCATCCACCATTTGATGCAAAAAATAGGAATCTAACTGCGAGCACTCAACAATTAACATATCAACTTTATGCTCCCTCTTTAGCAAAGTTCGATAAAATAATTATTTTTTCTGAACCTCAAAAAAATGTTCTTGAGAAATTAGGAGTACCTAAAGAAAAACAAATAATTATTCCAAACGGAGTTGATGAAAATATTTGGAAACCTTTTTGCGAAAAAAGTAAAAAATATGATCAGGTAAAAAACAAACTTGGAAATGGAAGAATATTTTTATATATGGGTAGGATTGCAAATGAGAAAAATATTGAGGCACTTTTACGTTCTTGGCGCCAAACAAAAACTCAAAATTGCAAATTAGTTATTGTTGGGGATGGACCAATGAAGCCAACACTTGAAAATAGTTTTTCTAACCTTGGTAATAAGAAATTAATTTGGTGGGGTGCCGAATTAGATTTAGAAACTAGGATAGCAATAATGCAAATATCAGAAGTATTTTTCTTACCAAGCTTAGTAGAAGGTTTATCATTATCACTTTTAGAGGCAATGTCTGCTGGTACTGCTTGTGTAGCTACAGATGCCGGAGCTGATGGTGAAGTTTTAGATAACGGAGCAGGAATAGTAATTTCAACTGATAATGTGGCTGGACAATTAAAAAGTATAATCCCAATTCTTGTAGAACACCCTTCATTTACAAAAGATCTTGGAGAAAAAGCTAGAGAACGTATACTTGAGAGATACACAATTGCAAAAAATATAAATTCACTTGAAAAAGTTTATATGAACTTAAAAGATAATCGAAAAACCTAACGAAACTCTTTACTTCGATTACTAGCTGAAACTATTGATTCCATTAATGCTGACCTTACACTCTTTTTTTCTAAAACCCTTAAAGCAGAAATAGTTGTTCCACCTGGAGAGGTTACTAAATTTTTAAGCTCAGAAGTAGTAAGTTTATTTTCCTTTATTAGACAAATAGTCCCTAGTATCATTTCCATAACAAGTTCCTCTGAAATTATTTTTGGTAATCCCCCGCTTAATCCTCCATCACTTAATGCTTCTATAATTAAAGCAATAATTGCAGGACCTGATGAAGTTAAAGCTAAAAATATATCAAGGTAATCTTCAGTAAATTCATAAATTTTACTAGTATTTTCAAATAATTTTTTTGTAAATTGTTTCTGATCTTCTGTAATTTCTTTTCCCCAAGAAATCCCTGTTAAACCTTTTCCAATAGTTATTGGAATATTTGTAACCACCCTCACACATTTATGATTAGGAAACTTTTGAGTAAGTCTATTTATTGAAACCCCGGCAAGAATTGAAACTATTAAATTGTCCTTATTTTTTATATGATGGGCCTCACTTATATCATTTAATTGCTGGGGTTTTATCGAAAGAAGTTTATATTGACAATCCCAAATTATTTTTGACTCTTTAGAACCTGATTTATAAACGTTTATATTATGTTTATAATTTTTTTTTATGTTTTCTAAACTTTTTTCTGATTTTACAACACAAAAAATATTCTCTGGCTGAATTAATTTGTTATCTAATAGAGGGGTAACTATAGCACTTGCAATATTTCCAAAACCAATAATCGCAATTTTATCTGTCACAGATTAATCATGAATAAGCACTTAATTTAGAATTACCCCATGCTGGTTCGGGAGTAGTATTTTTGCCCAAACTATATTGTGGTGTGTTTTCTGTAGACACAGAAGAAGGAGAAGCTTCTTCTGGGGAAGAACTAGTTACATTTACACAACTTGGAGCAAAAAGAAAAATACTTTCACCTACTCTCTCTTGATGTCCATCAATTGCATATGTGCCCCCAGCAATAAAATCAACCGCCCTTTGAGCTTGATCCGGATCCATCATAGTTAAATTGAGAATTACAGTTTTTCTCTCTCTTAATGCTTGTATAGCTTGAGGCATCTCATCAAAACTTCTTGGTTCCATTAAGCTTACTTCTGAGGCTGAATTTGAGATCCCAGGCATACCAACTACTTTTGATGATCTGTTGTTATTCATAAAATCGAATGGATTTGAATTTGCAAGGGCATTTGCATTCTTTGGATTTTGTTTGAAATTATTAATATCATTTAATTCATCCTCTGAAGCATAATCCAACTCATCAAAATCATCATCGAGATACTCATCCCCTGCAACAACTGCCTTTAATCTAGAAATAAGTGACACCTTTTAAATCCTCTTGAAATTGATTACTAAGGTTTAAGAACCTTAAGTAATAGATTCATTTTTTAAATGAATAAACTACCTATACTTAAATAACGTTAGTTGAACTTTACTGCAAGTTTATAGATAAGATTTTTATAAAAAATAACTAATTAAGATCTGCCTCCAAAAATCAATGATCCTAATCTTAACCAAGTTGATCCAGCGTCAATAGCTTCCTCCCAATCACCTGACATCCCCATGGAACAATCTGGTAGTTGCAGAGAATCAGCGAGAGCACGACATTTTTTGAACAACCCTGAATTTTCTTTAGAGCTAAGTCCTTTAGGATTGATAGTCATCAAACCGGTTAATGAAATATTTTTCAACTCTTGAATTTCTCTCCATTTCAAAATTAAAAATTCAGGATTAAAGCCTCCTTTAGTAGGGTCATCACTCAACTTAACCTGCAACATTATTAACGGATTTTTCTTCTCCTCAAGTGAAATATTAGAAATCTTTTGCAACTTTTCAAATGAATCAACTGAATGAATATATTTAAAATTTTGAACTATTTTTCTTATTTTATTACTTTGTATTCTTCCAATAAAGTGCCAATTTATTTGTTTAAGATCTTTTAAGGTTAATTGTTTTTCAAACGCCTCTTGAACCTTACTTTCACCAAAATCGTTCTGACCTATATTTTGAATAGTCTTGATTTCTTGACTTTTAAATCCTTTACTTACCGCAAGAATATTTACATTTGGTGGTATTTTATTTTTTATTTTTAAATAATTTGTAGGGTTCACCTTTTATAAGAAAGTTTGCGTAAATAAATTCTCCCATTTAGATAGTTCTTCAGATCCTTTTCTTCTGGCTTTTTGAAGGTTTAATTCAGCCTGATTACGGGCATCTAAATAAGGTATAACTTCAAAAAAAACTTCTCTCTGTCGAATTTCTACCAAGAAGAACATTTTTTGAGCGTATAAAGTCGCATAAATATCTCTCCCATCATTTCCAGGAGAAACTTGGTACAACATCCCAAATGTTGGATGGTTTAAATAACGCTCAGAACTCAAACCTAAAATATTGTGTTATTTATAATGCACCATACAGTTTTCTAAGAAAAATTGCTATGCAAATAAAACAAATCGATAATGTATTAACAATTACATTGAGAGATTTTGAAGGATAAAGAGTTCTAAATCTGTTGGTTTTTATAATAATTTTTTTCTTTGAGAGTAATGCTTCTGCTCCATGATCAATTCTCAGAAATATATTTTGAAATAACCTTTCCACTAAGATTAACAAAACATTAAATGATTTCTTTAATCCTAAATTTCGAAAATTAATTGATCTAACTGACACTGATTTAATGATATTTTGAAGTTCTTCCTGCACTAGAGGAATAAAACGTAATGCAATTAACAACTGAAAAAGCCACTTACTAGTCGGCAATCCAATCTTTCTTAATGGATACATAAACCAACTTAATCCCCATACAATATCTTCCTGCAATGTGGTTAAAAGCATCAAATTTACACTATGAATAACGGTAAATATCAAAGTGGAGGTTTTTATTCCTAGTTCAAAAGCTTTTCTTGATAAGTTGTAGGGACCAAAATTAATAAACCATATCTTCTGCGAAGGAATTTGCAAAATATTCCATTCTTTTTGGCTTTCCAGTACTACTTCCAACTCATTGGGATTTCTTAAGTAGCCATCAAGAGATTGAATATCAGACGAGGCAAGTATTGATATACATCCAACTAATAGTGACAAACATGAGAGAAACAATAATGATCGCCACCATACTCTAGATGGCAATAAACTTAAAAAAGTAATGAATAGTAAAAAACCAACTAAACTCAATCTCCATATTGGACCTGCCCAAATTGGAGTGATTAAAAATATCATTACCATAATTATTTTTAATCTACTATCTATGATTCTTAGCCAACTTTTATTACCATGAACGTATTGACCAACAGAAAATTTGGTAAGCAAATTCATTAATCTTTTTGAATTAACTCAATATTTTCTCTTTCGACTTCTTTATTTAAAGCTCTTTGCTGTTTTCCTCTCCAAAGTAAAATGATGGGTGTGCCTTCAAAGCCTAAATTTACTCTAATTTGTTTTTCAATATATCTTCTATAAGTTATTCCGAATAATTTAGGGTCATTTACAAAAAGAGTAAAAGTTGGAGGTTTGTTCTTTACTTGAGTACCGTAATAAAGCCTACCTTGCTTTCCGCTTCTCTTCGTTGGAGGACTTTTCCAACTGATTGATTCTTTAAGTACTTCATTAACTACAGATGTTGTAACTCTTCTTCTATGTTGATATACAGCATTAAGAGCATGCTCAAAAATATTATCAACTCTTTGACCAGTTAGGGCAGATATAAAAATCATTTTTGACCAGTGTAAAAAATAAAGTTTAGATCTAAGTTCTTTTTCTACTTGATAAATTGTTGAACTATTTTTTTCTACAAGATCCCATTTATTAACAACAATTATGCAAGCTCTGCCTTGTTCTTCTATGCGTCCAGCCAGCTTCTGGTCTTGATCAGTTACTCCATCCATAGCATCTATAACTAAAACACAAACATCACTTCTATCTATAGATTTAAAAGCCCTATTAATACCAAAGAATTCAGTGCCATATTTAACATTTTTCTTTCTTCTGATACCTGCAGTATCAATAATTTTCCAATGATTATCATCTTTTTTAATAAGCGTATCTATTGAATCAGTTGTAGTACCACTAATATCACTTACTATTGCTCTTTTTTCTCCACAGATTGAATTTAACAAACTAGATTTACCAACATTAGGCCTACCAATAATTGACATCATTATCTTTTCTTCATCATCCTGGATATTATTTTCAGGAAGTTCGCCAATAACGAGATCTAAAAGATCTCCAGTACCTGAACCATGAATAGCCGAAACAGGGTTAGGTTCACCCAATCCTAATTTCCAGAACTCCGAAGCTAGGGATATTCCTAGAGTAGTCGATTCGCATTTATTAACAGCAACAATTGTTTTACAGCTTGCGTTTCTTAACCATTTTGCTATTGATAAATCACCATCAGTAACGCCTTGATTCCCATCTACCACCAGTAACGCGAGTGAAGCCTCTTCTAGAGCCAAGAAAACTTGTGTCCTTATCTCTGGGAGAAATTCACTATCATCATCAAAAACCAAACCTCCCGTATCAACTATTTGAAATTCCTTACCTCCCCATGAAGCATTTTGATAAGTTCTATCTCTTGTAACACCAGGCTTATCAAATACTATTGCATCATTACTTTGGCAAAGACGATTAACTAAGGTAGATTTCCCAACGTTAGGTCTTCCGATAATTGCTATTGTAGGAAGAATCAATTCTTCTCTCCAAAGAAAGTAGTATCCATTACAACTATACCTTTAATAGAATCATTTACCTTTTTCAAAAAAACTTATTTAATTTCTGGATCGCCAAAATGTCCTTTAACTGGATTAACAGGAGGTGAACTAGGACTTGGCATTAATCCACTATCTTTTGAAAAACAATCATTTTCAAACGCCCAATAAATCAACCAATTTACTGCCGTCGCTCTTCTAGTTCTTCTTGGATAGAGTTCATTAATCTTATAACCTTTAAAATTAAGAAAATTTTTCAATCCCTGTTTATAGTCTTTTGGAATTGATCGAGTCAAATGTACTGAGGCTGGTCGCTCTGAAATGATTTGAGGAGCTTTTTCAAATTTTTCTGACCAATAAGAAGGAGTTAATTCACTAAAGGCCCAATCATTTATAGAGAGTTCTTTAGTATAAAAAAGTCTTTCCCAAATCAATTCACAAACAAAAACATCACTAACCCTATCTTCGAGAACAAGAAATAATAGATCCTTACATATTGGCCATGTAAATTGATTTTCAATTAATTTTTCTTTTTTATACATTAATCGAACCTTATCAAAATCAAAGAAAAATAAGGCATAAATTCCTTTTTATATTGTGATGCATATTGAATAATTTGATCAGGCATCCCAACACTTAAAGCTATTATTGTTGTATTGATGATATCCTCTTTTTTTAAAATTTCCCTCACTAAATTCCATCTTTTGCCAACTTTCATAATTGCCAATACCGTTTTATTTGCCTTACTTAACCTAATTAGGGTTGTTAATTCAGATTCTGAAGAAGGGCATTCTTTGATGATCAATGTCTCGCCTTTTTTTGTCAAATCAAAATCATTCAAAGCTGCTGCTGCTGAAATAGAGGAAATACCAGGTATTGTTTTGGTAATAATTTCAGCATGATTATTTTTTATTAACCTCAAAATATTAGAAGAACTTGCAAATAGTGAGGTATCGCCAAGACAAAGTAAAACAACTGATTCGCCATTTTGTATAAATTTCACAATTTTTTCTACAGCATTAGACCATATTTCATCTGGATCAAAATCCTTCCTAGCCATTGGAAAGATGATAGGAATATTTTTTTTAAATTTGGTGTATTTCTTGACTATTTCCGCAGCAAAACTCTTTTTATTATCATCTGATATTGGGAAAACTATAACTTTCGCTTTTTTTATTGCATCCACAGCAGCAATTGTTAAAAGCGATGGATCTCCAGGGCCTACACCAACGATGGTGAATGTTGGTAAATCAGTTTTATATCGATTGAGTAAACTTAAGAACTTGTTTATTATCATTTTTATTTTATTAACTTTAGCTGTGTACCCTTGGCAATACAAAAGTTTCAGCTAGTATTGATGACTCAATTTCAGACAATTCCTCTAACCTTTTGAAAGTTTGATTTTTAGAGAATTTAGTTTGCGCTAGTTTCCAGTAAACCCCAAAATGTCTTGCCTCACTCTCGAGCAGAGACTCATAAAGGGATTTAAACGTTTTATCTTCAGAATTCAGCGCAAGCAAGCTTAATCTTTCATGACTTCTTGCTTCAATAAGTCCTGCTATTAAGAAACTATCAAGCATTCTATTGGGCTCTTCCTTTCTTATATTCTTGGACAATTCAGCTCCATATGGAGGTGGTTTTAAGGACTCAAGAGAATGTCCAAGATCCTTTAAAAAATAAAGTATTTTTTCAAAATGCTCTAATTCCTCTCTCGCTATTGGACTTAGAACTTCTGCCAGATTTGGTTCTGATGGATATCTAAACATCAATTGAATAGCTACTCCTGCTGCTTTTCTTTCACAATGAGCATGGTCAATAAGAATATCAATTGGATTAGATAATGCGAGTTTGATCCACTCATTTGAGGTAAAT
>QCMJ01000025.1 GCA_003213855.1 Prochlorococcus sp. AG-418-O03 | reverse complement strand
TCTCCATGAAATTTACCAATACCACTTTGCCCAACCCCTCCAAACGGTAGATTTGGAATAAGGACTGGTAACATCACATCATTTATACAAATTGTTCCTGAGCTGGTTACTTTTGAAATATGATTATGGATTTTTTTATTGCCTCCAAATAAGTAGATTGCTAATGGTTTTGATGTTTCCCTAATCTGTTTTAAAGCGGATTCCATATCATTGACTCCAATTGCTGGAAGTATTGAACTGAATAGTTCTTTCTGCAAAATATCTGTTTCATTTAATTTAGTTCTCAAAATTGTAGGGGATATTTTCAACTTTTTTTTACTAAAACTCCCCCCAAATAAAATTCTTTTTTCTTTTTTATATTTTTTGAGAATTTCTAAAGTTGATGAAAATTGCTTTTTCTCTAATTTTGATAAGTTTTCGGAAATAATTGGATCATCTCCGTAAAAACTTACTATGCATTTCTTTAATTTTTCTATAAAAATATTTTCAATTTCTTTATCTATAAAGATATGATTCGGAGCCATGCAGGATTGACCAGAATTAAAAAATTTGCCCCAAACAATTCTTTTAGCAGCAACTTCTAAATTTGCATTCTTGAAAATAATTACAGGATTTGTTCCGCTTAACTCAAGAGTTAATGGAGTTAAGTTTTTTGAAGCTAATTTCATTATAGATTTTCCAGTTTCAGTACTACCTGTAAAAAATATGTGATCAAAATGTTGTTCAATTAATTTTATGGATTTTTTATAATCGCCCTCTACTGTCATTAGGACATCTTTACGGAAATATTTGGAAGTAAGCTTTTTTATAAGTTTTGAGGTGGCAGGACATTTCTCTGATGGTTTAATAACTGCAGTATTTCCTGCTGAGAAAATATTTACCAATGGCTTTAAAACATATAGTAATGGATAATTATAAGGACCAAGAATTAAGACACACCCGAGAGGTTCATAAATAACTTTGGAAGATGATGGAAATAGATAAAAAGGTGTATCAATCTTTTTTGGTCGCATCCAAGAATTGAGTTTCTTTTTTATGAGTGAAATTTCTTCTTTTACTAAAAGGATTTCTGAAAGTGCTTCAATTTCAGATTTACCTAGATCAACAAAAAGTGATTTTATTATCTCTTTTTTATTTTCATCTAAAAGTTTAGAAACTATGTTGATATGTTGGATCCGCCATTTTATATCTTCCGTTTTTCCTGTGAGAACTGTATTTTTTAATTTATTAATGTCTTCTAAATGAAATTTATCAGAAATTTTCATTTTATTCCTACTAATAGTATTAAATATATCAGAGGATAAATTGCAAATAACAAAGGTTTTTTTACTAAAATCAATGTGAATGATTTATAAGAAATAATCAAATTTATTAATATTGTCTTTAAGAATTCAAATTTTTCTTGGTTAGTATATTTCTATGAGGGAGAAATTTTCAATTAGATTGATATCTATAAATGAAATACCAGAAGTCACAAACTGGGCAAGATTGGAAGGATTTTCTCCTGGAATTGATGACGTATCAATTTATAGAAATACAGATAAACAAGGGGTTTGGGTAGCTTGTCTCGACAATAATCCTATAGGTTCTATTGCGTGTATAAAATATAATTCCTCCTATGGTTTTATAGGTTTGTTTATCGTTAAAAAAGAATTCCGAAATAATGGATATGGAGTGAGATTATGGAAACATGCCCTCAAATATTTAAAAAATGTTGATTGTATTGGTCTTGAGGCTGCCCCAGATAGATTGGATGATTACGCAAAGTGGGGGTTTAGACAATCTTCCATTACAAATCGGTGGAAATTAAATGGGTGTAAAGATTTGCCATTGAGAAATTTCTATCAAGATCAATTTCATTCTTTTAAAGTTGTCCCGGGTAATAAAATTACCTCTGAAGCAGTCTTAATTTATGATGATCAAAGAGAACCTAGTCCCAGACCACATTTTCTAAATGACTGGTTGAAAAATTCTCATGGTAATGTCAGTGCAATAGTCGATAATAATGGGATGTGCCATGGATTTGGCAGGATAAGACCTTGTGTATTGGAGGATAATGAGCAAGGCTGGAGAATAGGACCTCTTTTAGCGGATACTCCACCACTTGCTGAATTATTAATAAGGGAGTTAGTTGGTTATTTAGATGCTCAAATCTTATTGGATTGCTCTAATATGAATCCTTATGCAAATTATCTTTTTTCAAGTTTGGGATTTAAGGAAATATCAAAAACTTACAGAATGTATAAAGGCATTCAAACCCCCTGCCCAATGAATCAAGTATACGGACTTGCTTGCTTGGAACTGGGGTGATGCGCTTAAAGCGAGCATTTTGTCCTTTGTTTTTGTAATACTGCAGGAGGTTTGTTTAAATTATCCATAAGCTTAACTTTCAGAAGATTTCAAAATTTTTTCTACAATATCCGCGTTGATTATAGTAATCTCTCCATTATCAATATTGGCAACTTGAAACAAGGTCCATGAATTTGGATTTCTAGCTCCTCCAATACAGTCGATAACTTGACCGACCCAATAATTTTTATCCTTTTCATTAGTATTTTCACAATTTTCTCTCTTAATTGCGACATAATCGCCAGGCCTAACGAAAAGAAACTCAGGAGTTGCTGAGCTCACAATAAATAACTAATAGTATATAGGTACTATAGTAAGTTATTGGTTTTGTTGCCGAACTTTGAGTTATTTAGCAAACTAGGGGTAATTCAAAAATAAAATGGAATCAACTGAAATTGCTATATTTTCAACATTATTGGGGTTAATTTTTGCTTTAACTGACGCTTATATAGAAAGAAATATTCCTGGATAATACCTCCAATTCATTTCTTAAATCAAATAAGATTTAAGCTGGTCTAATATGTCGGCACGGTTGGAAACTAATTTTGTAAAAACTAAATATATCAACCCTCCCATTGCAAGTCTTCCATTAATTTTCTCTAATTGCTTTAATTTTCTCAACAGGTTACTTAACAGTTAAACAAAATTTAAAGGGTATAGAAAATAAAAAAGTATTGATTACTTCAAAATTAAAAAAAATTTAAAAATTTATAGAAATATTATTTCAAACACGAATTAAATTTAAAGCCAAGCCTCTTTCATCTCAAGATATAACCTCTCGCTCTCTGCAGAATTAATTTTTCTGTCTGAATAGGATTGCTGCTGCTGCTGTTGCTGCTGCTGAGTTGAGTTAGTATTAGGATCTTGGACTTCGCTCATTAGAGGACCTGAATATTTGTGTTTATTCTCTCATATTTAGAGCTTTTTTTGTCAACTTAAATTCTTAAATTTTATTTAAATTTTTCTATGTTTTTGATTTTCCTATTTTGAGTTAAGTTATTTCGCTACAGTAGTTTTGTTATATAGGAATTTAACTTCCCAATATACAATTCCTAGGAAGATAGCACTTGCAATAATAATTTCAGAAATGGCTAACATTTTATTTTTCAATACTAATTTAATTTTGGTATCAATTTACACAGAATGCAATAGGTACTAATTACATTTAAAATTTTAGAAATCTTATTTAATAAAATAACGCGTCGAAATAATATAAAATTTTAAGTTAGATACATATTATTTTCGTGGGAAATTTTATAAATTCAACAACTCTTATACCTTTAATACCTTTAGTAACCTCTTTATTTATTTTTATTTTATTGGTAAGTTTTAACAAAACACTTAACAGGTTAACAAAACCAGTTACAGCACTGATTGCATTATCTTTATTAAGTTCTGCTTTTATAAGCTCATTTGACTATTTTAAGAAAATAGAAGAAGAATTAGTTTTATCTGAATTTCTCAAATTTTTTGAAGAAAAAAATTTAGTTATACATCTCAATTTAGTAAATGAAAAAATTATAATTTTTTTCTCATTAATAATGATATTAATTATTGGAATATCTTTTTATAAATTGCCCAGAAAAAAAGGTTATGTCTCATTGATGATTAGCCTAGGATTAATATCTTCTTCGGCGATGCTCTCAATATTGCTAATAGATGTCTCAGCACTTATCTAAACTGAAGTAAGCATTGACAAAGCTTCGTTAAGTTCTTGAACATGATTTAATTCATCTTGAGCAATTTCTTTTATTTTTTGATCATTTGGATTATCTATTAAATATTTGGAATAAGTTTCAAATGCATGTTCTTCAATTTTTATGTTGACATCATAAGCATTAGCTGGAGAAAAGAAATAATAAAAAACCATGATCCAGTAATAGACAAGTACAAGATGTCTCGCAAAAAATCTATCAATCCAGAACCTATCTCCTCCTCTTTTCTCCATTTCTTTCAGATGCTCAGTTTCGTTAATAGCTTGATAAAAATGTTCTTTCATTAAAATCATTGTTTTTTCATTTTTAATGCCTAGGGATTCTTTAAAATGAAGAACTGAAAGAAATGCAAAATAAGGTGATCTAGCTATTACTTCTAAAACCCAAAATCTTTGCAAAGATCTACCAGAGTAGATGAAGTCTAAGAAGTTAACAGTACTTTTCAAAATCAAAGAATTTAATTTCTTCATAAATTACGTTTTTCTTTAAGTATAATTACTTAGCCGCTTGAGGGCTATAATGTATTTACGTAATTAACCAAAAATTAATATTTATAGTCTAAAAATTGTTACTTCCATTGAAATATTTTTTTTTCATGCATTAATTGGATAGATAAAAATTTTATATGACAACTACTGAAAAAATTGCAAATGCCAAAAAGAGGATTGATGAATTAGAAAGACTTATAAAATATTGGAATGATTCAGAGCATGATGAGGCAAATATAGTAAATTTTAAAAGGAATACTGAAAATAAAGTCGCTTAGATTGTGATTATTAGGGCTGATTAACTTTTATCTACTTAAAGTGATTTAATAGCTTTGAGGTTTCGAATATTGTTAATTTTTAAATAGAGCAATTAAACCTATTTTCAAAAACGGTAAGGAAGAAATAATCTAAAAGAAAAATCTATATGAAAACCTTTTCAAAAAAATATTTAGTTCCAATTAAATATATACCATGGGTTTTTTGGGTCTTTATATCTTTTATGAGTATATATTTGTGTGAGACGGCTTGGGTAAGTTGAATAATTAATGAATCTAGCTTCTCCTTAGCCAACCAGGAGCACCGCCAAACCAATCCGATATATCATCTTCATTTGGGTTGAAATGATTTTCTTTGTCTAGTCCATCTATCCCAAATGATTGTAAGAGGTTATCAATCCCTCCATCATTTTTTGTACCATTCCTTCTAAAGCTGTTAGCTTTTTTGAGCCAAAGAGAAATTGTAGAATTATGATGAGCAAATTTCTCAACATATATCCTTTCTTCTAATGAAATTGATTTATCTTGTGCAATTCTTTTAATTATTCCTTGGATCTTTAGTCTTTTTGCATTACTGAGAAGCATTTTTGATCAATTCATTATTCTTTTTATAGAAAGGATTATTAAATATATCTTGTCAATGTTAATTTCAACAAATTTGCTATTTTAAAAGGTTTTAAGCAAGAAAAGTCTTAAGACACTAAAAAAAGGGATCAATAAGTTATGCATGATACATTTATCTATTTCTCAAACTTATAATTCCTACGAATTAGATAAAAAAAATCAATCAATCAACAAGGAAACTTTGAAATTCAGATAAGTGGAAGCAGTTGTTGCGCTATAGTAAAAATGTACTATAATTAGTACAGATGTATTATTGAAATATGAAAGTGATTTCATCTTCTCCTTATGCCCCTTTTAATTCAAAAGAGTGGAATTCTCTGATAAGCAAAAATGCAAGGTTTGAAAATACTCCAATAAAGATTCAAAAAAAAATTTATAGAACTTTTACTCTAAAAAAGATTGAAAAAGATGAACTTTTGCAAGAGAAGAATGAATTGCATCATCAAATGCAACTGGTATTCGGATAAAAAAATATTAACTAACAATCTTTTTTTTGAATATTATTTTACGAGATCCATTTTTTTGTTAGATTAGTAGAAGAACAAGAAGGATTTAATTTGGCTGTAGATCGAGAACTTTTAAAAGAAGTTACCCAAGAACTTTGGAATACTGTAAAAAAACTAAGACCTGAAATAGATCGGCAAACTAGACTTCAATTAGTTTTAAAGGCCTTATTAACTATTGGAGATTTACCAGACCAAATGCAAGCTGCCATGGTAGTAGGTGTTTGCGCAGAATTGGATAAGAGTGATGTTGATAATGTTGAAACTAATTCACAAACAAAAGATTCAAGCGGAGTTGACACTTCTACAGGCAGAAAAGTAGTTAGAAGAAGTTCAGCTAAATAGACCTTAAACGATCAACCTTTAATTTTCTTTGATTCGTTTTTATTAAGTCTATTGAATAGGTAATATGAAATTACAAGTAAGAGAGGAACGAATATAGAATGTAAAGTCATCATTAATTCAGTTTGGCCCATTCCTATAAGATTTGACTCACTTGGAAGTTGTTCTGACCAAGTGCCAACTAAATGCCAAGCTTGAGGTATTGATAAGAAAAACATATAAGAGCTATAAGTTAAGTTTATGTTCAGATAAAGATTATCATTATTGAACGTTTTTGCTTTCTTTATTCTTATTTCTTAACTAAGTATTTGTAGAGTTATAAAAAAGAACTTAACTCATAAATTTATTTTCTTAATAAGAGTTTTAAATTCTTCTTTACCAATAATTTTTTCAGCTGCGTAAGCACCACTTGCTGAAACAGCGGGAATCCCAATACCAGGAAATGTACTTGCACCGCAAGTAAATAAATTTTTCACTGGAGTTTTGCAGCCTGGGAAAAGACTTTTTGCTGCAGATAATGCAGGGCCGTAACTACCGCAATAGGTATTGGTGAATTTTTTATGAGTGATTGGGGTCCCTAGCATCTTTAAATCAATCCTTTCATCTATGTCAGGGATGAATTTTCGCACTGCATTAAGGAATATTGAACATCTTTCTTCTTTCAAATTTCTATAATCTAGTTCCTTTGGATTTAGGTTTTCCCAAATTTCCCAAGGTTCATTTGCGGGAGTATATCCATGAAGAACATGTTTCCCTTTAGGGGCCATATTTTTATCCAAAACAGATGGGATTGAAAATACAGCTATATTTCTTTCTGCGGTTATACCTTTTTCCCACTCGTCAACATGTATCGCATGTATTGGCAAATTATCAAGACCATCAGCATCAAAACCTAGATGTATATGAAGGAAAGAATCACATTTATTAGGATTCAAAACTTTTGAATTCCATTTTTTTGAAATTTCATTTGGAATTAACTTTTTTAAATTCCAAACATCAGTATTCGAGACAACAGATTCACAACTATAACTAGAACCATTATCAAGAGTTATACCTGTTGCTAAATTTTTATTGAAGTTAATTGTCTTTACTCTCGAAGAGAGAATTAATTCTCCTCCATTTTTTTTAAATCCATTAATTAAGGCTTTTACGATAGATTCACTACCTCCTTTAGGGTATTCAAGGTATGAATTTGGTTCGAACCATTCGTTAAATAAAGTAGCCATCGCAGCTGTATTTGTATCATGCATTGACATACCACTTATCAAAAAGCTCAATAAATCAACCCAATTTCTGAGAAAAGGATCCTCTAAATGATTATTTACTAAATTTCCAAAGCCCTTATTAATTTTTAGTATTTGCTTTATATTAGGTAAAAATTTTGAGGTTAAATTTATTAGATCTAAGAAATTTATTGATTCGGGAGAAAATGAGAGTAAAGGTATTTCATTTATTATTTGGCTAAGAGGTTTTATTCCGGAAATAAATGATTCCCATTCTTTAACAGATTTCTCACCTCTTAAGGCTTTAATTGTTTGTTTAAAAGGTTCTTCCCCCACATCAAGTTTAAAATTGCCTTCTGGGACAATTACTTGCCAACCTTTGTATTGAAATAGTTCAACTTCTTCATCAAGTAATTTAAGAATTTGCCCTAAGGGATTAGTTGTCGGCCATTTACCTATTCCACTCCACAATGAAGGACCTGATTCGAAAGTGTAACCTTTTCTTTTAAAACTGTGAGCAACACCTCCCGGCTGAGTATGTGCTTCACATATAAGTACTTTTTTACCTGATAAAGTTAGAATCGAACCGCAACATAATCCCCCTATTCCACTACCTACAATGACAACATCGAATTTGTCCATTAAATATTTAATTTGCTCTTCTCGTAAAACAAATTAGTTTTAGACAAATGTATTAGTTGAAGTTGTAATACTTAGTACAACAGCTAGGAAGAATATGTAAGGAACTGCTTTTAGAGGTATGTATCCTTGGCTTTTAGAAATAAAATCCATTAGTTTAGTTACTTTATGTAAATATATTAACGAGTTATTGTTCCTTATGTGTGCCAAAAATTTATTTTTTTGGAAATATATTGAAACAAAGAAATCTTTTTGGAGAGATTTTTTAACTAAGAACAGTTTTTATGAAGTTATCTTAGTATTTGATTCTCAGATTTAAATCTATTATGAAACACTTTCCTGATATTAATGAGATAAAGCTATTAGAAAAAAATTCTCAAAAAAATGGTAGCGGAATTTTATATGAGGAATTGTTAGGAATATGGAAATTTAAGTATGTATGGGGAAAGGAGTCAGATGAAATCAAAAATATACCCAGTTCAATTCTCCAAGTATTGTCGGCAAGACTCGAATTAAAAAGTAAAAATAAAGAGGATCAAATAAATTATGAAATAAAAAATTCAATTAATTTTGGATTATTAAATATTACTTTTATAGGCAGTGCAGAATTAAAAGGGCTTATACCTTTATTGGCTTTTTATTTTGAAGAATTGAAAATTAGTATTAGTAGTTTCCCAATATTTAATAAGGAATTAAAAAAACCAGAAGATAAAAAAATGCCTTTTTTCTCACTTGTAGGAATTGGCACTAAAGATAATTGGTTATGTGCTCGAGGCAGGGGCGGAGGGCTTGCAATATGGGTTAAGTCTTAATTTAGTGGTATTCTCCGGGATGATCTACCTTTCTTACCGTAACTTTATCA
Organism: Prochlorococcus sp. AG-418-O03; assembly: GCA_003213855.1. Classification (GTDB taxonomy): domain Bacteria; phylum Cyanobacteriota; class Cyanobacteriia; order PCC-6307; family Cyanobiaceae; genus Prochlorococcus_A. The sequence goes on along the minus strand of QCMJ01000025.1, from coordinate 1,808 downwards.
ACTTTTTGTCCATTAAATCTTAAGAGATCATCTCCTGAAAAGTCATAACCTAGGCGTTGACCTATTAGGGCTACATCATCCGCCGTAGAGGATGTAGTAACCTGCTTTTTTAAGTCTTCATCAGATTGCATTTTAATTAAAAATTTTCTTATTTCAGAAAAACTCATTACTTGATGTTGATTGATGTTAAAAAAAATTTAAAATCTTTTTCTTAGCAAGAACAAGATTAATAGATAATAATTATACTATTTTTATGACTTACTTATTACTCTATATAGTTGGCATAATTCTAATATGGTGGACATATCGTGTTGGTTGGCTTGAGGCGCTCAAAACATTAGTTAAAGTTATAGTTCCCTCAGCGCTTATTATTTTATTTAACATTAAAGCCGGAAGATTACTTTTTAAAAGTCCTGTAGTTGGTTTATTAAGCGCTTTGCCTACCTCTATTTTTATTTTTAGAGGTTCATTGCCTTTAGTTAGTTATATAAATAACTGGATTGAAAATAAAATAAATAAGTATGATGATTCTGAAGTTATAGATACTGATTCTGTGCCTTTAGATGATTAATTTAATCAAATCCAAGAAATAATTCTTTGTGTACAACAAGAACATCAAATAAAGTTGTTCCATGAATAGGACTTAATGGGATTTTGTCTATATTCAATGCTTCTGCGCAAATTAAATGAGCATCCCATTTTGTATTGTGATCACTTATTTCAATTGACCACTCAATTACTTTTTTGAAATGATCTGGCATCTCCGAACCAATTTTTCTGCAAATTTGACATATAACTGACAAAAGAGGAGGTTTTGATGGCCTTTTTAAATCTTTAATAAGACTAGGTTGTGTAAAAACACTTGTATAGCGGATGTAGTCTATCAATTCATATTCTTCTTTAGTAAGAGCTGCGTTATCTAATGCTCTTTCAAATTCCTCTATGGGGGTTATGGGCCTATCCAAGATATTAGTTGTTGCTGTTTTCTGTATTTGAAAAATTCTTTTTTTCTGAATCTATTTTTTCTTGATTAATTTCATTTGTTTGATTGCTTTCTATAGATTTAGGAGATTCCTCTTTATCTTCTTCGTTCATAACTTGATCGATTTCATTTTGAAATTCATTCGATGCTTTTTTAAGACTTTTCAAAGTTTTACCAAGTTGTTTTCCTAATTCTGGAAGCTTTTTTGGTCCAAAAATTAAAAGAGCTAAGATAAGTATTACAGTAACTTCAGGCAAACCTACACCAAAAATATTCATAGCTAATAACTATTTATCTAATAAGGATATCTATTATTAAATATAGTCAAATCATTTGAAAATTTCATTCTTGGAATAGCTTTATTAATATTAAAATATTTTGAAAAATATTATTGTTATTAATACTCCTTTAAAGAAAACTAACCAAAGTAATTGGTAATCACTCAATTTGAATCTTTTTTGGTACCAATTTATAAGAGTTTTATGTTCATCTATTAATTTACTCATTTTCATCGAGATTATTTATTACTATCACTTATTTTATCTTAATTTCTTTTATTATTATTTTATAGAGATCCTAGATACAACTCAAATTAGATTATTCTGTTAAATTTTAATCTTTTTCTTAATTAATTTTTTTCTAAATTATTGAAACTATTCGCTAAATATCTACTATTTTAAAAAAATGAAGTACTTATTTGTTGTTTTTTACCTATTTCTTCTAATTTATCCAGCTGAAGCAGTTACCACAAAAATGTTTAAAGTATTGGATACGTGTGCAAGATATCGACTCGGTGAGATTAATACTAATGAGGCTATAGAAAAAC
>QCMJ01000024.1 GCA_003213855.1 Prochlorococcus sp. AG-418-O03 | reverse complement strand
TTATTACAAAATCTTTATCAAAAAATAATGAAAGGTACAGGTGAGAATGAAAATAAATTAGCAGAAAAGATGACTTTTAGCGATCATTTGGAAGAGCTTCGTCAAAGGATACTAAACTCAATTTACTCAATACTTATTTCAATATTCTTTAGTTTTCTCATCATAAAGCCATTAATATCTTTTTTAGAAATCCCAGCTGGTGATATTCATTTACTACAACTTGCTCCAGGAGAGTTTTTATTTGTCGCTATTAAAGTTGCAGGTTACAGCGGATTAATAGTTTCTATGCCTTATATTTTTTATCAAATAATATTATTTATTTCTCCTGGTTTGACAAAACAAGAAAAAAGCCTTGTCTTGCCCGCAGTTTTTGGTTCAGGTCTTCTGTTTTTTTTAGGATTAATTTTTTCCTGGTGGATATTAGTCCCTGCAGCAATAAATTTCTTCATTAGTTTCGGTGCAGATATTGTTGAACCAACTTGGTCTATAGAAAGATATTTTGATTTTGTTCTCTTATTAATGTCTAGCACTGCAATAGCTTTTCAATTGCCAGTATTACAATTTATTCTTGGTTCTCTTGGAATAATTACAACAGAAAAAATGATTTCGAATTGGAAAATCGTTGTAATTTCCTCCGCAATATTATCTGCAGTGATTACCCCTTCAACAGACCCATTAACTATGTCATTACTATCTATATCGATTGTGTTTTTATTTTTTGTAGGTACTGGATTAACTTACTTATCAGAAAATCTTAAGTCAAAAACTCTTTCATCTTCTCATTAAGATTTAATTGCAAGCTAACAGCTCTACCTAACCTTGGCTTAGCATTGACTTTCTTTAGCCATTGCCTTACTTCTTCTGAATATCCACATCTATTTAAAATCTCGATTTTATCAGCTATCGATTTTTTATATTCATCCTCACTTAAAGGGAATGATTCCTGTCCAAGAAATCCCCACATCATTTGAAAATAAACAAATTTTCCTCTTCTAAAGAGTCTAAAATCATATTTTTTCCCCCAGCGATGAATTAAATAATGTATAACTTCATCTACTACCAATGGATTCATTTAAATCAATTAATTAAGACTTCCTAAACTTTTACTTTAAATTATTAAAAGTCCTATCTATTTGCAACAGAAATTGAACAATTTGATTCATAATAACTAATAAATAACAGAACCAAGTAGCGAATGACTCAATTAAGTTCCAATGATGTCCCTTCAATGGGTCGAAGGCAATTTATGAATCTTCTTACATTTGGTACTGCAACTGGTGTAGCGTTAGGAGCCCTTTACCCTGTAGCGAATTATTTCATGCCTTTAAGAGCAGGCGGTGGTGGAGGTGGAACTTCTGCTAAAGATGAATTAGGGAATCCAATAACTAAGACAGGTTGGTTAGCTATCCATCAAGCAGGAGACAGAAGTCTAGTGCAGGGTCTAAAGGGAGATCCAACTTATTTAATAGTTAATGAGGGTGGGGAAATAGGAGAATTTGGTTTAAATGCAATTTGTACTCATTTAGGTTGTGTTGTCCCATGGGATAGTGGTGCTAATAAATTCATATGTCCTTGTCATGGCAGTCAATACGATACTAATGGGAAGGTAGTCAGAGGGCCTGCTCCTTTATCTTTAGCGCTAGCGCATGTCGATATTGAAGATGATGCTGTACTCGTCAAACAATGGTCAGAAACGGACTTTAGAACCAATGAGAATCCATGGTGGGCATAAAAATGAAAGGTCTTAAAAATCAAATCATGAAAAAAACAAGTTTATTTATCTGTACTCTGCTTTTCATTTCGAGCATTGTATTTTATCCAAAGATCACTTTTGCTTATCCATTTTGGGCTCAGCAAAACTATGAATCCCCAAGAGAAGCCACAGGAAAGATAGTCTGTGCAAATTGTCATCTAGCTCAGATGCCTACAATTGCAGAGGTTCCACAATCTGTTGGAGCAGACAGTGTTTTCAAAGCTGTAGTCAAAATACCCTACAAAAATGACTTAAAAGAGATTGGTGCTGATGGTTCTGAAGTCCCATTACAAGTTGGTGCTGTTGTAATGCTGCCTGATGGCTTTAAACTTGCTCCACAAGAAAGATGGACCGAAGAAATCAAAGAGGAGACAGAAGGGGTTTATTTCACTAATTACAGTGAAGAGAAAGATAATATCATCATTGTAGGACCTTTACCTGGCGATACTAATAAAGAAATAGTTTTCCCTGTACTTTCCCCTGATCCATCCACCAATAAAGAATATCACTATGGAAAATACTCGTTACATATCGGAGGCAATAGAGGAAGAGGCCAGGTATACCCAACTGGAGACAAAAGCAATAATGTAGTTTTCACTTCTTCCACCTCAGGAACTATAAATTCAATAGAAACAATTGAAGATGGTAGCTATAAGGTCAATATAGAAAAAGATAATGGTGAGATAACTACTGAAGCTGTGCCTGTTGGTCCTCAACTTATCGTGAAAGCACAAGACAAAATTAATGCAGGTGACCCTCTCACTAATGATCCAAACGTTGGTGGCTTTGGGCAATTAGATGCTGAGGTTGTACTTCAGAGCCCTTATAGAGTAATTGGATTGATTGCATTCTTCATTGGTGTAGGCCTAACACAAATACTTTTAGTATTAAAGAAAAAACAAGTAGAAAAAGTGCAAGCAGCAGAGGGTATCTAACTTTCTTTAAATGCTTATACTTCAAGCTTTTATACAATCTCCAGGAGAAACTTTTTTAAATTTAGAATTTATAATTATTAGATGGTACGGACTGCTTATTTCGTTTTCAGTTTTAATAGGCCTATTTGTCTCTAAAAAACTCGCAAAGGCAAGAAATATTAACCCAGAGTACATTAGTGAAATACTTCCATCATTGATAATCTCATCAATAATTGGAGCTAGAGCTTATTATGTAATTTTTGAGTGGAGGCAATATAGCGGAGAGAACTTTTTTACTTCTTTTGAACTATTCAATAACATCATTCAAATACCTTCTTTTCTTGCAGTTTGGGAAGGAGGCATAGCAATCCATGGAGGTCTAATTGGAGGATTAATATCTATTATCTATTTCTGTAAGTCGAAAAAAATTAATTTAAAAACTTTTATAGATATACTTATACCCTCTATTATTCTTGGACAATCAATAGGAAGATGGGGAAATTTTTTCAATAATGAAGCCTTTGGAGTTCCCACAAATTTGCCTTGGAAATTATTTATACCTATCCAAAATAGGCCTTTAGAATTTCTTAATTATGAATTTTTTCATCCTACATTTCTCTATGAGTCATTATGGAATCTTTTAATTTTCTTCGTCCTTATTATTATTTTTAAAAAACAAAATAAAACAGATTTTTTCAGGCCTGGCTTTATTAGCTGTCTTTATTTAATAAGTTATAGCTTTGGAAGATTCTGGATTGAAGGTTTAAGAACTGACCCACTTTGTATTGGTGGGCTTCCGCCTTTCTGTGATGGCGGTATTAGAATTGCTCAATTTATAAGTATTTTTCTATTTTCTTCTGGATTAATTGGAATATTTTTTTTAAGATTGAGAACTTATAATGGCAAAAATAGAAAGAATGGATAATAAAATATCATTTATAGGTGTTGGTCCAGGCGATCCAGAATTATTAACTTTAAAAGCATTAAAAAAGATAAAAATTGCAGATGTCATTATTTGGACTGATTCTCTAATTCCTGAAAAGATTTTAGATTTTTCAAAAGAAGGTTCTGAAAAAATAAAAACGAGTTCGCTCAACTTAGAGCAAATCACCTCAATTATGATAGAAAAATTTCAGGCAGGAAAAACTGTTGTAAGGTTGCATGATGGAGACCCTTGCCTTTTTGGAGCAATTAGAGAGCAAATCGAAATTTTAAAAAACGAAAAAATTGAAATCGAGGTTGTTCCTGGAGTAAGCGCTTTTCAAGTTGCAGCAGCATATCATGAAGCTGAATTAACCATCCCTGACGTAACTCAAACAATAATTTTAACTAGAGCAGGAGGGCGAACTGGGATGCCCGAAAAAGAATCTCTGAAAGATCTTGCGAAACACAATTCCTCTATATGTCTTTATCTAAGTGCTAGGCATGTGAAAAGGTCTCAAGAAACTCTACTAGAGTTTTACCCTCCAGAGACTAAAGTAATTGTTGGATTTAGAGTATCTTGGGATGATGGCTGGACAACATTAATAGAATTAAAAGATATGGAAAAATTTTCTATTGAGAAAAAACTAATTAGAACAACCATTTACATAATTAGCCCAGCAATTAGTAATTCTCAAAAAAGATCTAATCTTTATAATCCATCCTATAGGCATCTCTTTAGGAATAAATAGTCTTAAAGTTGATAGAAAAATATTAATTACTATAATTAGTAAAAATTTATTTGCTTTGAAAGAAATAGAATCTGTTTCGGGAAACAACAATAAAGGAGGAAACTCCTCTTTAAAGAGAATTGGAAATTTCATTAAAGAGGCAAGGGTAAGTAGAGAGCAATCTGTTGAAGAATTGGCTTCTGATTTAAAAATTGGATCTCATCAACTTAAAGCCATTGAAGAAGGTAATGAAGAAGAACTACCTGAAAAAGTATTTATCAAAGCAATGGTTCGTAGAATTTCACAAAAGTTGAAACTTGATACAGAATTTATAATGAATGAATTCAAGACAGAAAGGCAAGAGATAAAAATTGACGAAATAGTTGAAGAAGTTGCTAAAAAAACTAATAAAAATAGACAATCTAGGGATCTTATTCCAGTAGGGTTTTGGATATTTATTTTAATTTCAGGCCTTCTCGGACTAATCGCCTCTTCCTTAATTTTTAATTTATTTTCAGACTCTTCTCAGAATCAAACTCCAAAACAAGAACTTATTAAAAAAACTAAATAATTTTTAAATCCAAATTCTTTATTTCTTTTATTACATTACGGCATAATCCTAAGTTCCATTTTTCAAGAAGAAGATCATGATTTCTATCTAAAGGTAAAAGTTGAAATGAAAGAATATTTCCCTGCAATTTTATTTGAACTGAGGAGATCACCTTGTCAGGTCTTTGATCAAGAGATGCTGCTAGTCTCAAAATCAATGACATTTCAAGAACTAATGTTTTATCTTCTTTAGATATTAAATTTTGCCAAGACTCATGTCTTTTCTTTGGTAGAGTCTTTCTATGGTATCTAGCAATTGAAGCAATAATATTTGTTTCTGCTTCAGAATATCCCAACAACTCACAATTTTTTATTAAGTACCAAGAGTGTTTGTGATATGAACCAACATTCACGTATTGACCACAATTATAAAGATTAGAAGCTGCCCAAAGAAGTTCCTTGGCTCTAGAGTCATTATCGCTATGGAAGATATTTTTAGTCTGATCGTAGATTTGAAAGGCAATATCGATAACTTTCTCAGCTCTTGTACTATCTACTCCAAACTTTCTGGCCTGATGAATTATGGTTGTTTTTCTGATATTGCTTTGAATATTTAACTCGTTTTTTATTAACCCTTTACGAAGCATCCAATCAACAACTAAACCCTCTCTAAGCGCCCTCTCACTTATAGTTAATTCATTAAAGTTCAACATCTCCATTGCGGTGTTTAATATCAATGCTCCTGGAACAATTATTTCTGCTCTTCTCTCACTTAATGAAGGTATTTTCTTAATTTCCGAAACTGGCAATTTAATTAGTTTTTCCAATACATTTTGTAAATTTTCCCTTTTAAATTTATAACCATGCAACTTTTGTTTAGATTCTCCCAAATCATCTGAAATCAAATTTCCTAATGAGGTTGCAGTGCCACTGGTTGCAATCATAGATAAAGTCTTATCTCCCTTAGATCTACTCTTTATTTTTCGAACAGATGGTTCTAAAGATCCTTTAATAAAAGTTTTTAGAAAACTCGATCTTTCTGAATTTATAGACTCTTTATTTAAAAAATCATTTTTAAGTCTTACCGCACCAATTCTCGAACTAGTAAGAGCTATAGCATCTTTTTTATCAGCAAGTATTAATTCTGTAGATCCTCCTCCAATATCTATGATTACAAAAGACTGATCTTCAAAAGCCATGCCAGAAAGAACACCAAGATAAATTAATCTGGCTTCCTCAGAACCACTTATCATTTCTATTTGAATATCAGTTTCATCAAGAACTCTTCTAATAAAATCTTGACCGTTTGGAGCTTCCCTAACTGCACTTGTTGCTGCTGTTACTATTTGTTTTATTCCATTACTTTTACAATATTCCTTAAATCGCTTAAGAGTAACTAATGCTCTTTGGATTGATTCTTCAGTAAGATTACCCTCCTCATCTCTTTCTCCAAGACGAGTTGTTGATTTATCAGCGAATTTTATTGAAAATGATTTTAATTCTAGATTAATTTCTGCTACCAAGAGATGTGTAGAGTTAGTTCCAATATCTATAGAAGCCACTAAAATTTGCTTTTCTTGAAAATATCTTAAATCTTGTTTCTTTATCATTTCTTTTTATAAGATGCAGATATCTTTAATCCATTAATAAATATACCCAAGATTGATTATTAAATAATAGAAATCATTTAATCCTAGTAAGATTATTTAAAGTTATGAAATATACAATAGGTCATATGCAAAATAAAAATAGACAAATTAAATTAAAAACTTTATTTGAATTATTAAGGTGGAATAAGCCGACTGGAAGAATGATCTTACTCATTCCTGCTGGATGGAGTTTATATTTAACCCCAGATGCTAATCCAACATTTTTAATGTTGCTAAGAATAATACTGGGAGGACTACTAGTAAGTGGATTAGGCTGCGTGGTTAATGATATTTGGGACAAAAAAATTGATCAAAGAGTTGTTAGGACAAAAAATAGACCTCTAGCTGCAAATAAAATCGGTCTTAAAACAGCTTATTCAATTCTTTTCTTTTTAATTTTATGTAGCTTCTTTTTAACTTTATCACTACCTCAGCCTGGAAGAATCCTTTCCATTTCACTCGCTTTTTTAGCTTTACCTATTATTTTAATTTATCCTTCTGCCAAAAGATGGTTTAAATATCCTCAATTAATCTTATCCATATGCTGGGGTTTTGCTGTCTTAATTCCCTGGGCCGCAAATGAAGGCAATTTAAATAGTATTGTTTTATTATTTTGCTGGCTAGCTACCATTTTTTGGACTTTTGGCTTTGACACGATTTATGCTTTGGCAGATAAAAAATATGATATCAAAATTGGAATAAATAGTTCCGCTGTTAACCTCAAGAACAATACAAGAATAACTATTCAAATTTGTTATTTTTTAACTTCTTGTTTTCTTGCATTATGCGGATTTATTAATCAAATGGATTTTATTTTTTGGCCAATTTGGCTTACAACGTCAATCTTAATGCAGAGAGATATACTAAAAGTATTTCCTGAGGAAAAGCAATCAATAAAAAATATTGGGAATCACTTCAAAAATCAATCAATTTATGGAGGAGTCTTTTTATTAGGAATTATTATTGCCTCATAATTTCTAAATATGTTTTTTAGATTAAAAAAAGGGGATCTAATAGATATTTTAACTCCAGGCTCCTTTATTGATGAAGACGAAAATTTTCAAAAAGGCATAGAAATCTTAAAAAACTGGGGCTTGGAAATTAATGAAAATAATTCTCTATCAAAAAAATTTGGTTATTTTGCAGGTGATGATCTAACTAGATTTGAAGAACTGGAAAAAGCACAAAATAGTAAGCTAATCATTTTTGCAAAAGGAGGCTGGGGTTCAGCAAGACTTTTAGAGAAAGAACCTTCTTGGCAGCATGGTTTAATGCTTGGATTCTCAGATACATGTTCTTTATTACTATCTAAATATTCTCAAGGATTTATAGGTTCAATTCATGGCCCAATGGTCACTGGCCTTTTCAAAGAGCCAGAGTGGAGTCTTGAGAGATTAAGAAATTTACTTTTTGAGGGATATGTTGAGGACATAAGAGGAATTCCTTTAAGAGCTGGTAAAGCTAAAGGAGAAATTATCGTTTCTAACTTAACTATTGCTACTTTTTTAATTGGTACTAATCACTTTCCTGATTGCAAAGGAAAAATAATAATTTTTGAAGATATTAATGAAGATATTTATAAAATTGATCGAATGTTGACTTACCTCAGAATGACTAAAACACTTTCTGAAGTTGCTGGTATTGGATTCGGAAGTTTTTCTAATGATTCTTGCGACCTTGAATGGAAAAATTTACTAAAAAACTGCATTATAGAAAGACTCCAAGAGTTTGATTTTCCTATTCTTTTTGATCTCCCAATAGGCCACATATCGGGAAATGCTTGCATTCCTTTAGGATACGAAGCCACCTTAAATGGTGATGATGGCATTCTTAGTATCGATACCCTTTTTTAATTAGGAGTTCTTCACAAAAAGTTTTGCTATTTTCAAATCTATAGGGGATGTAATTTTTATATTTGAATAAGTTCCTTCAATAATCTTCACTTTCCAATTAAGCATTTCGAATAAAGAGGCATCATCTGTGACTTTCCAGTTTTTATCAATTGCCATCTTATGAGCTTTTTTTAATCTATCTACTAAAAAGCCCTGAGGAGTTTGCGCTGCCCATAAATAATTTCTATCTGGTGTTTCTTTAATAAAACCTTCATTATCAACAATCTTTATAGTGTCAGTTACCTTAGTAGCCAAAATTACAGCTTCATTTTCATCTAATTCCTTGGCACAAAGGTCTATCAATTCAGGATTAATTAAACATCTAGCACCATCATGTATTAAAACTTTTTCAGCATCTTTTGGTAACGTTTTTAAACCATTAAAAACTGACTTTTGTCTGGTGTCACCACCATTAATCCAATGAACTTTATGGGCAAAATCCTTTGCTGAATTTAATAATAAATTTTTATCTTTCGGTTGCCCAATTATTCCAACCCAATTTGTTGAGCTTGCAGAAAATACAGATTTAAGTGTCCAATAAATCAAAGACTCTCCCTCTAAATCAATAAGTAATTTATTTTTTCCAGCTTTCATTCTGCTACCGCTCCCTGCAGCTGGTATTAAAAAGTGCACAATAGAAGGTCTTAGTATTTTCTAGACAATTATAAATAAAAGTAATATCTTTACACAAATAGTACTACGATTGAAAATTATAAAATTTCATAATGTCCAATACAGATTCATTATCAGGCAAAGTTGCTTTAATCACTGGAGCTAGCAGAGGAATTGGTAAAGAAATTGCTTTAGAACTAAGCCGATTAGGAGCAGAAGTTTTTATTAATTACTCTTCTTCTGATGAAAAAGCTGAAGAAGTTGTAAATTTAATAAAAAATTCAGGAGCTAAAGCTCATAAATTAAAATTTGATGTTTCAAAAGAGGATTCTGTCAGTTCAGCTTTTGAAGAAATAATCAAAAATAATGGCACCATTGATATCCTCATTAACAATGCTGGAATTACTAGAGATGGACTATTGATGAGAATGAAATCGGAACAATGGGATGATGTACTTAATACAAACTTAAAAGGTGTTTTCCTTTGTACAAAATATGCTTCAAAATTTATGATGAAAAAAAGAAGTGGTAGCATCGTAAATATTTCATCTGTTGTTGGAATAATTGGTAATCCTGGTCAAGCAAATTATTCTGCAGCCAAAGCTGGGGTTATTGGATTTACCAAAACTTGCGCCAAAGAATTTGCCTCAAGAGGTATAAACGTTAATGCAATAGCTCCAGGTTTTATAGAAACAGAGATGACTGAAAAACTTAATACTGAAGAGATTCTAAAAGTTATTCCTTTAGGGAAATTAGGAAGTTGTACTCAAATTGCAAACTTAGTGTCATTTTTAGTTTCAAGTGATGCAGGAAGTTACATTACAGGGCAAACAATAAGTATAGACGGGGGTATGAGTATTTAATTATGTACTTTCATAAGGTTGACCTAATTCATCTCTCAACCTTCTAATTTTTTGTAAAAGTTTTAATCTTCGACTTCTAGCAGTTAATGTCAAGAAAAATCTTAAAGGAAAGTATATCAGTGTCATAGCAATCGCGAAAATTGCGGTAAGAGTAAAAATAAGATTATTTGTTTCTTCCATAATTTAAAGATACTCTTATTTGAGTTAATTTGTACGCCATATTAAAAGAAATTCGGCTTTCCCCACTTAATTAAATATCCCTTAAAAATGTTTCTATGGGAGATTAGAATAAGACCAATGATCAAGTAAACATGGCTAAACAGTTAAGTTTTTCTAATGAATCAAGAGAAGCGTTAGAAAAAGGTGTAAATTTCGTAGCTAATGCGGTAAAGGTTACTATTGGGCCTAAAGCAAAAAACGTAGTAATAGAGAGAAAATTTGGTTCACCAGATATAGTTAGAGATGGGTCCACGGTTGCTAAAGAGATTGAGATTGAGAACCCTATTTCTAATTTGGGTGCGAAATTAATAGAACAAGTTGCATCCAAGACAAAAGAGAGTGCAGGAGATGGAACAACAACAGCCACCATTTTGACTCAGAAGATGGTTCAAGAGGGATTAAAAAATATTGCTTCTGGTGCCAGTCCTATGGAGTTAAAAAAAGGTATGGAGGTAGGCCTGGCTTTTGTTCTAGAAAAATTAAGTTCCAAAAGTATTTCATTAAGTGGTTCTGATATTCAAAAGGTTGCAACAGTTAGTGCTGGAGGTGATGAAGAAATTGGATCTATAATTTCGAAGGCAATGGATATTGTTACTTCAGATGGTGTAATAACTGTCGAAGAATCTCAATCACTAGATACAGAATTAGATATAACTGAAGGAATGTCTTTTGATAGAGGCTATAGTTCACCATATTTCGTAACAGACCAAGAAAGACAAGTTTGTGAACTTGAAAACCCTAAAATATTAATAACTGATCAAAAAATTTCAAATTTAGTTGATCTGGTTCCAATACTTGAAGAAATTCAGAAATCAGGCTTACCTTTTCTAATTCTTGCTGAAGATATCGAAGGAGAGGCTTTAACCACCTTGGTTTTGAATAAGAATAGTGGAGTGTTAAATGTAGCTTCCGTAAGAGCTCCGTTATTTGGCGAGAGAAGAAAAGCTGCCCTTGAAGACATTGCTATTCTTACTGGAGCTAAGTTAATTAGCGAAGATAAATCGATGACACTTGATAAAGTATCGATTAATGATTTAGGCAAAGCAAAAAAAATAACTATCACGAAGGATAAAACTACAATTGTTGCCTTCGAAGACACTAAAGATTTGGTTAAAGCTCGAGTGGAAAAATTAAAGAGAGAAGTTGATATAACCGACTCAGAGTATGATCAGGACAAAATCAATGAAAGGATAGCAAAACTAGCTGGAGGAGTAGCACTCATCAAAGTTGGAGCTGCAACAGAAACAGAGATGAAGTACAAAAAGTTAAGAATCGAAGATTCCCTTAATGCTACGAAAGCTGCTATTGAAGAGGGTGTAGTTTCTGGAGGTGGACAAACTTTAATTGAAATATCAGATGACCTTTTAAATTTAAGTCAAAAATCTTCCGATGATTTAAGAACAGGGATAAATATAGTAAAAGAAGCCCTTTTGGAACCTACTAAACAAATAGCAAAAAATGCTGGTTTTAATGGTGATGTAGTTGTCGCTGAAATTAAAAGACTTAACAAAGGCTTCAATGCTAATTCAGGAAAATATGAGGATTTAAAAGATTCAGGAATATTAGATCCAGCCAAAGTAATAAGATTAGCTCTTCAAGATTCAGTATCTATTGCAGCTATGCTCCTCACAACAGAAGTTGCGATGGCTGACATTCCAGAGCCTGAAGCACCAGCCCCAGGAGGACCAGGTGGAGATCCAATGGGAGGCATGGGTATGCCAGGAATGGGTATGCCAGGTATGGGCGGAATGGGTATGCCAGGTATGGGCGGAATGGGTATGCCAGGTATGATGTAAAAAGCTAACTAGCTTTTTTATCTTTATTAATCCATTTTCTTAAATTTTTAATATTAGGTAGTGGTAATTTTGGGGTTTTAATATATTGATTTATTTGATTAGAATCTTCTTTAGTATTAAAGAATTGATTATTGTTAGAAATTTTTAAGTAATTTGATTCACAATTTGTTTCTTCTAAATTTTCTAAAGTTTTAAAAGATTTAAGCC
>QCMJ01000023.1 GCA_003213855.1 Prochlorococcus sp. AG-418-O03 | reverse complement strand
CTAGAGTCCCAATTAAAAACAGGAGATTATAAAGTTACTCTTTTTGGAGCAGGTTCCTCAGGAAAAACATCTATAGCAAGATCTTTATTAAAAAATATTGTCGGACAAACTTCCGCAAAAATAGGTACAACAAAGCAGATTAATAGCTATAAAATTCGCATCCCAATTTTAAAAAGAAACATTAAAATAGTTGATACCCCGGGTTTATTCGAACCATCTAAATTAGGAGAAGAAAGAGAAAAAAAAACAATTATACAAGCATCTAATTCTGACTTAGTTCTCTTTGTGTTAGATCAGGACATAAATAAATACGAAAACTATTTAATTAAAGAATTATTAAAATTAAGAAAAAAAATAATAATAGTTCTAAATAAATGTGATTTGAGGTCTAAAGATGAAAATAACCTCATCATAGAAAATATAATTTATATAACTGCCGCTAGAAAAAATAAAATTTCCGTTGTTCAAACAATTGCTGTACCTCAACAATCTCCCAATATAAAATCAGATGCTCTAAATTTGGTTCCAGAGGTAGGAAGTTTATTTAGAGAAATAATTGAAACGCTCGATAATAATGGTGAAGAGTTATTGGCGGATAATATTCTTTTTCGCTCAAATAAGTTAAGTATTAAAAGTAAAAATTTCGTACAAGAACAAAGATATTTAATGTCAAATAAAGTGATTAATAAATATATGTGGATAACAGGAGGAGTAATACTAGTTAATCCATTACCAGCTGTTGATTTCCTTACTACTACCTCCGTAAACCTTCAAATGATAATGGAATTATCAAAAATATATGAAATAAAGCTTACAAAAAAAGATGCCAAAGATTTAGCGACTTCATTGCTAAGCGCATTGGCTAAACAAGGAATACTAAAAGGGGGTCTCGCCATTCTTTCTCCTGCTTTAGCTACAAGCTTGACTAAAATTATATTATCTAAATCTATACAATCTGTTACAGCAGGCTGGTTAATAAGAATAGTAGGACTAAGTTTGATTGAATATTTTAAAAATGGGCAAGATTGGGGAGATGGAGGAATCCAAAAAGTAGTAGATAAGATCTATAGAATAAGTAAGAGAGAGGACATTTTAAACAACTTCGTAAAAGAAGCTATTTCAAAAATTGAAATGAATAAGTATTTTAAATCAAATAAAAGTTTGCCTCCATTTACTATGTAAAATTGGATAATTGATCATTTAGATAAGTTCTGAAATCAAAGATAGTTATTAAGAGTAAATAAGCAATACAAATAGCTATAGATATAAACCCTGTTACTATCGCAATAATTTTTGGTCTACCCATATTCATAAGTTAGGTATTTAAAAGTCTCAAAAGTTCTTCAATATGAGATTCCTTTGTATTGTAATTTCCCATGACAACTCTTAAAAAATATCTACCTTTAAATTTTGGTCTAGAAAGCATAAAATTATTTTTAATCAGGTCATTAACTTTAGTTTGAGTCCATGTATCAGAGTCTTCTAGCTCAAGTTTCTTTGGTATAAATGAAACAATATGAAGAGGACCTGAATATAAATCAAATTTATTCTTACTAATATTTTTTATAAAAAAATCTTTTCTTTTAATTGATGATTTTAATATATTTTCTATTCCATTCAGACCTAAAAAACGTAACCCAAGCCAAAGTTTGATAACCTCTGCAGGTCTAGAACCTTGTATACCAATTTCTCCTCTATTTATAACATTTTCTTTAGATGATATATATGGTAGTCCAGTATTAAAAGTATTTTCTAAAGTACTCATATTTGAAACCAATAACAAAGATGAAGTCTTTGTAATGCCAATGATTTTTTGGGGATTTATCGTTATCGAATTAGCCTGATTAATATTATTTAGACCTTTTATTGGAATAGAGGTTACAGCAAAAATACCTCCAATAGAGCCATCGATATGTAGCCATATATTTCTTTCTTTGCATATTTCACTTATTTCTTTAATAGGATCAATGGCTCCCCTTACAGTTGTCCCAAGGGTGGCAACAATAGCAAATATTTTTTTATTTTCTACTGTACATTTATCTAAAGACTTTCTGAGATCCTTTATATCCATTTTACCTTGATTATCAGTTTTAATCCTGACAAGATTGGTAGTATCAAGACCCATTACTCTTATACATTTAACGAAGGAAGAATGAGCATCTTCACTAACAAGTAATACAGAATTAGGATTTGTAGCTAATCCAGCATTATTTCTAGCTGCTATAAGGGCATTAAGATTACTTAATGTACCTCCGCTAGCAGCTATACCTCCTGAGAGATCATTAAACCCTATTTTCTTGGCAAACCATTTGCATAATGATTCCTCAAGCAAAGTTACACTTGGTGATAACTCGTAAGCGAGGAGATTATTATTTAAACCAGCAGCAATTAAATCTCCCAAAATAGAGAAAATTAAAGGTGGGGGATCAAGGTGAGCTAGTGAACCAGGATGAACGGGATTAAATGAATTATTCAAAAGAGATTCAATCTCAGAAAACAAATCTTCTTCAGAGTTACCATCTTCCGCAGGCATAATGCACTTGAAATTCTCATCAAAAGGTAAAGGACCATTTTTATCAGCTTTAGAGAACCAGTCACAAAGAGTTTGACTTGCTCTATTCAGAAGAGTAATCAATTTGTCATTAGTCCCTAAATATGAGGGGAAATATATATCTTTATTATTAATTAAATCTTCAGCCATCAGATAAGATATCTATTAATAATTCTATTCTCAATATTGGTAAATGAGATATATTTTTGAAAATGGAAATAGTAATAAAGATCAACAAAAAAAAACAAATAATTCAATATACACTTTGTGGATGAATTCAATATTAAGAAGATCAAAAGAAATTGGAAAAATTGAGCTACCAATCTGTTCAATAATTTTAGATGAGAGAGGAAGATGTATCGGGAGAGGGATTAACAGGAGGAATATAAATAAAGACCCATTGGGTCATGCCGAGATAATGGCACTTAGGCAGGCATCTCTAATAAAAAATGATTGGAGATTTAATGAATGTACTATTATCACAAATCTAGAACCTTGTACTATGTGTTCCTCTGCTCTTATTCAAGCACGGATGGGTAAAGTTGTTTTCGGGGCTTACGATAAGAAAAGAGGTGGATTAGGAGGCTCAATCGACCTATCAAAACATGAAAGTGCTCATCACAAAATGGAAATTGTGGGTGGTATTTTAGAAGACGAATGCAGTCAAATTTTACAGCTATGGTTTAAAAAGTTGAGGACTCAAAAATAGAATATTTTTTTAACTCAGTATCAAATAGGTTTAATAATCTATCAACATTCTCCTCACTTGAGTTAAAGCCCATTAATCCTATGCGCC
The DNA here is from genome assembly GCA_003213855.1 of Prochlorococcus sp. AG-418-O03. Taxonomy (GTDB): domain Bacteria; phylum Cyanobacteriota; class Cyanobacteriia; order PCC-6307; family Cyanobiaceae; genus Prochlorococcus_A. Next base: position 8,803 of record QCMJ01000023.1, on the reverse strand, counting down.
ATACCTTACCAGACAATTCTCCAAGTCCATTTCCTATCTCTATTCCAAAGTTTCTTAAAAGATGATTTCTAAAACCATCACCATCAACTGCTGGAGGTATTTTAACTGTAGTTAAAGTTGGCAATCTATAGTCCTCTGATACATGTAACTCCATTCCGAGACTTTCTAACCCATTCCACAGTTTCTTTGCATTACTATTATGTCTATTCCAAACATTTTCTAAACCCTCATTCGCAATTAATCGTAAACCTTCACGTATAGCAAAATTCATATTTACAGGGGCAGTATGATGGTAAACACGATCAGAACCCCAATATTTATTTAATAGAGATAAATCTAAATACCAGTTAGGTACTTTTGTTTTTCTTGAACTTAGTTTTTCTTCAGCTCTTTTATTCATCGTGAAAGGGCTTAATCCTGGGGGACAACTTAATCCCTTTTGACTACAACTGTATGCTAGATCAATTTTCCATTCGTCAATCAATAGTTCTAGAGCTCCAAGAGAAGTAACTGCATCAACTAAAAACAAGCAGTTATTTTTTCTACATACATCCCCAATACCATCAAGAGGTTGTAAAACACCACTTGATGTTTCAGCATGGACAATAGCAAAAATTGCTGGTTTTTTAGTTTCTATTTCATACTTGATTTCTTCATAAGAAAAGGATTCACCCCAAGGTTTATCAATAACAGATACATCTGCTTTATATCTTGTTGCCATATCAACAAGTCTGTCTCCAAAATATCCTTTTTTAGCAATAAGAATTTTTTCTCCTTCCTCTATAAAATTAGCTATTGATGCTTCCATAGCTGCACTTCCAGTACCACTCATTGGAAGAGTCAGACGATTATTACATTGCCAAGTATATCTTAGAAGTTGTTGAACATCAGACATCAATGAAATATATGCTTCATCTAAGTGACCAATAGGATTCAAAGAAAGAGCGCTTAAGACTTCTGGATGTGCGTTTGAAGGACCAGGACCTAATAAAAGTCTAGAGGGAACATAAGTCTTTGAGAAATGAGATAAATTCTCTTCATTTAAAGCCGAAATAAGTTTTGCTTCTGTCAAAGCATTACATTCAATTACTTTTAAATTAAACTAATATCGCCACATAAGCGATATTTATTTAAAGAAATTCATTCAATTTAAATATTTAGGTAAACAATTATTAAACTTATGACTTGAAACACTAAAAGAAGACATCAAGTCTTAAAAAAAGTTACCGTTGATACATAACAAGAATCATCAAGTTATTAATTTCATAGAAGGTATTACAAAATTATGTCTAAATCTCCTCAAGATGTTTTAAGTCAAATTAAAGACGAAGGAATTGAACTCATCGATTTAAAATTCACTGATATTCATGGAAAATGGCAACATTTAACTCTTACATCAGACATGATAGAGGAGGATTCTTTTTCAGAAGGTTTGGCATTTGATGGCTCATCAATCAGAGGTTGGAAAGCAATTAATGCCTCGGATATGTCAATGGTGCCCGATGCAAGTACAGCTTGGATAGATCCTTTTTATAAACATAAAACTCTAAGTATGATTTGCTCTATTCAAGAGCCAAGAAGCGGGGAACCTTATGATAGGTGTCCAAGAGCTTTAGCTCAAAAGGCTTTAAAATATTTAGACTCTACTGGTATAGCAGATACTGCATTTTTTGGACCAGAACCAGAATTCTTTTTATTTGATGATGTTAGATATGACTCTAAAGAAGGAGGTTGTTTTTATAGTGTAGATACTATTGAAGCCCCATGGAATACAGGGAGAATTGAAGAAGGGGGAAACTTAGGATACAAAATACAATATAAAGAAGGATATTTTCCAGTAGCTCCAAATGATACTGCGCAGGATATCAGATCTGAGATGCTTCTTCTTATGGGTGAATTAGGCATCCCCACAGAAAAGCATCACCATGAAGTTGCTGGTGCCGGCCAACACGAGCTTGGAATGAAATTTGATTCGTTAATAAATGCTGCTGATAACGTTATGACTTATAAATACGTTGTCAGAAATGTTGCAAAAAAATATGGAAAAACAGCAACATTTATGCCCAAACCTGTTTTTAACGACAACGGAACAGGAATGCATGTTCACCAAAGTTTATGGAAGAGTGGACAGCCACTATTCTTTGGTGAAGGATCATATGCAAATTTATCTCAAACAGCAAGATGGTACATCGGAGGCATACTTAAACATGCACCTTCATTCCTAGCATTTACTAACCCAACTACAAATAGTTATAAACGATTGGTTCCAGGATTCGAAGCACCTGTAAATCTAGTTTATTCTGAGGGCAATAGATCAGCTGCAGTAAGAATACCTTTAACAGGACCAAGCCCTAAAGCTAAAAGATTAGAATTCAGATCAGGTGACGCACTTGCAAATCCTTATTTAGCATTTTCTGTAATGATGCTTGCTGGTATTGATGGAATTAAAAATCAAATTGATCCTGGTGATGGAGTAGATGTAGATTTATTTGAACTTCCAGCTGATGAACTTGCAAAAATTGATACAGTACCTTCATCTCTAAATGACTCACTTAATGCGCTAAAAGCAGACAAGGATTATCTATTAGCTGGTGGAGTATTTACTGAAGATTTTATTGATAACTTTATCGATATAAAATACGAAGAGGTACAACAACTAAGACAAAGGCCTCATCCACATGAATTCTTTATGTATTATGATGCATAATTAAAAGAACACATTAGTTTAAATTAATCAATTTGAGAAATATCACAAAATATTCTCAAATTGATTTTTTTTTTGTTGGAATAGATATATATAAATGGAAAAATGGCTAGGAAATCTATTTCAAAAATTGCATATAAAACGCTACAACAAAGTAAAAGCATAGCAGGTTTCGCTCACAAGCAGATCAGTTCAAGATTAATGAATTTTATTCTTCCAGATTCGAAGCTTGAAAATTTTGATATAGATAAGGATCTTCTAATCCAAATCCAAAAATCAATGAATATCTTAAGAGAAGAAGATTGGAATGATGCAGAAAAAAATATATATCCAAAAAAATTATTGTTTGACGAGCCATGGCTTAGATATCTAACTCAATATCCCAAAATTTGGCTCGACATGCCTAATACATGGGATAGACGCAGAAAACAAAACTTTGATGATCTTCCAAAATCAATTGATAAAGATAATTATCCTCAATATTACTTGAGAAATTTTCATCATCAAACAGATGGTTATTTATCAGATTTTTCAGCTAGCATTTATGACCTACAAGTAGAGATACTTTTCAATGGTAGTGCTGACTCAATGAGGAGAAGAATAATTAAGCCAATAAAAGAAGGACTTGAAATTTTTAGCGATAGAAAAAAAAGTTCTATAAAAATACTTGATGTAGCTACAGGATCGGGAAGAACATTAAAACAATTAAGAGCCGCATTTCCTAAAGAAAAAATCACGGGAATTGATTTATCTGATTCATACTTAAAAGAGGCAAGTAGATATATTTCAGATTTAGATGGAGATTTAATTCAGTTAATAAAAGGTAATGCTGAAGAATTACCTTTTGAAAATAATAGCTTTCAATCCATTTCTTGTGTTTACTTATTTCATGAATTACCTAGAACAATTAGAGCTAAAGTATTAAATGAATTTTTTAGAGTTCTTGAACCTGGGGGAATATTAGTATTAGCTGATTCAATTCAAATAAGTGATTCGCCTGACTTTACATCCGTAATGGAAAACTTCTATAAATCTTTTCATGAGCCTTTTTATTGTGATTACATAAAAGAGGATATAGATTCTAAAATGGAGGAAGTAGGGTTTAAAAATGTAAAATCAAATTCCTTTTTTATGACCAAAGTATGGTCTGCTGTAAAGTAAATAAAAACTTCTATGACTTATTGGGATAAAGATACTATTCAGCTTGTTCAAAGTCTTAATGACAAATTAAAGATAGATCATTCTAAATGGCATAAAGATAAAGGAAATAAATATAAACGATCTGCAGAACTAATTTCGGCGGGATTATGCCATTTAATTATTTCTTGTAATGAGAAGGAAACTATTGAGTATATAGAAGAAAGTATTAAATGGTTAAAAGAAATTAACGTAGATCAACCTTGCCCTAGAAAAAATCACCTTTTTAAAGCCAACTGAAGCCTATTACCTTTATTACTCCATCTAATATCATCAAAACATTCATTAATAATGTATAAGCCACGGCCATTTACACTACTTATATTTTTTGGTAATTTGTAATCCCTTTTTTTTATTTCTAAACCATTACCTTGATCTTGAATTTGCCAAACACACCAATTAGGGGTAATTATTCTTCTTACTCTAATATTTTTTTTAGGATCTAATTTATTTCCATGTTTTACAGCGTTAACTAAAGCTTCATGTAAACCAAGTTTTATAAGATAGCTTGATTGAGAATTTTTAATAGGTTCTAATAATTGATCGACAAATTCATTTAACTGTAATGATGATTCGAATTCGTAGTTTGACCAGTTAATCTTTGGTCTTTTAAAAAAAATTTTTAAAATATTTTTGCCCTGAAATAAGGACATAATAATATTTTGATACTGTTTTAATTTTAACTTATTAAATACCTCGATTTAAAGAATATTATTATGTCTCTCTGCAATAGCAGGATGCCGTAGGATGGAGTCCATAAGTCTTACTCCTCTTAGTTGATTTATTAAAGGCATATGTCCATCAGGAGCATCCAATGACCAGCAAAAAGATCCAGGATATCTAGTCCATATGCCCTCTTTTTTCCAACCAATTTTCGGCCACATTAATTCATATTTTTTCCCTACTGATTTTAATATCTTTGCCTGAATTGAGAATCCAAATCTGCCAGTAGAATAAATATTCCATAACCTATCTATTGTTTCTAGATCTTTACTTGACATATTCTTAACTTCACTATAGAAAACATATCCACGTTTTTCAGCTAATTTTCCAGCTAATTTACGTAAATAGGAACTTGTTAATCTATCTGCCTCTTCAAATTTTTGCTCAACCAACATCAATTGCAAATCTTCATAATTAATATCAATATCTGAATATGTATTAAACCAATTATTGAATTTAGAGTTTTCAAAGAATTCAGGCTTAAATTTTTTTAATACTTGCAATATCCAACCAGCAGCCCAGTCATCTCCATCACTATCAAAGATATCAAAAATTGAATGGCCAAGATTAAAAATATTTTCGGCTTCAGATTCTATTTTAGTTAATGAATTTATTCTTTTTCTTTGATTGGAATCTACAAACTTTTTTATCAGGTCTAATGTAGCATTAATGTAGTCATCTTTTTCTTTGTTATTCATTTTAAAAAATCAATCTAAAAAAATAAAAACTATTCATGTATTTCAAAAGAAAAGAACTAGAGAAATTTAGAAGTTTTAAAGGACCACTTATAGATGTTAGAAGCCCGAGTGAATATTATAAAGGACACCTGCCTAATTCTATTAACATTCCAATATTTGATAATGATGAGAGATCCATAATTGGCACGATTTATAAAAAAGAAGGAAGAAAAAAAGCTGTCCTAGAGGGATTAAAATTTTTTGAAAAAAAAATGGAAATACTTCTTGATAATTTATTTATGAGTATTGAATCTTATAAAACTATTCCTAATAAATATAATGAATTTTTTATCAGAATATATTGCTCTAGAGGAGGAATGCGTTCACAAAGCATTGCTTGGCTACTAGAAAAATATAAATTAAATCCAATAACACTTAAGGGAGGATACAAAAAATACAGAAGATGGGTATTAGATAGTTTCTCTAAAAAGTTGAATTTAGTAGTTATTGGTGGAAAAACAGGAACAGGGAAGACAAGATTATTATCATTACTAGAGAAATATAAATATCAAATTATTGATCTTGAAGGATTTGCTTGTCATAGAGGAAGTACATTTGGAGGATTAGGAATGAAAGAGCAACCTTCAAATGAACAATTTGAAAATATAATCGCAGAAAAATTAAACTCTTTTCAATGCTCTAATAATATTTTTGTAGAAGCTGAAAGTGCAAATATAGGTAAATGCAAAATTCCGCATGAATTCTTCAATCAGATGAAACATTCTAGAAGAATTGAAATTTTAAGAAGCGAATCTAACAGGTTAGATGAGTTGATAAACACTTATAGTGTTTTTAAGAAAGAGGAACTCCAAGAATCTGTATTAAGGATAAAAAAAAGATTAGGACCGCAAAGAACAAAAATAGCTCTGGAATCAATTAATAATGAGAAATGGGAGTTAGTTTGCAAATCAGTTCTAGATTATTACGATAAGTGTTATGAATTTGAAAAGGTTGGCAAAACAAATATAAGGTTATTAGATTTAACCGACAAAAAATATGATGAAAGGATTCTAGAGTTAATAAATAATGTTTTATAAAATAATTACAAACGAATGAGAAAAAAATTCCCTAAAATGAAAAATTATTAATAGAACATTATGACAGCAAATAAAACTGCAAAAATACAATTTTATGAGGGAACTGATGAACCAGTAGTACCTGAAATAAGACTGACTAGGAGTAAAGATGGAACCACAGGCCAAGCATTATTTTTGTTCGAGAAACCTCAGGCATTATCTTCAATTACTGACGGCGAAATCACAGGTATGCGTATGATTGATTCCGAAGGTGAAATACTAACCAGGGAAGTTAAAGTAAAATTTGTTGATGGAGAACCCATATTTTTAGAAGCAGTTTATATTTGGAAGAACACATCAGACTTTGATAGATTTATGAGATTTGCGAATAGTTATGCCAAATCAAATGGATTAGGATATTCTGAAAAGAAGTAGAATATTTTGAAAATTGAATAGTTCATCATATTTCAAGTTACTAGTAATATTAATCACTTCTTTAATAATATGGACTTTAAGAGATTTTCTCCTATTAATAATTTGTTCTTTAGTAATTTCAAATATTGTATGTAATTTATGCAATCAAATGCAAAAGGGATTGAAAATTCCTCGATCACTTTCTTTGTTCCTTGTATTAACTGTTATATCAGTAATAGTATTTACGATTTTTATTCTTGTATTGCCTCCTTTCATAAAAGAATTCAATGAAATACTAGTTGATATTCCAAATGGTTTATCAAAAATAAATATTTTGATTAATACAAATCTGAACAAACTAAATAATCTGTTTTATGGCGAAAAATCAGAAAACGTTATAGACATATTCAATCTTATAAATAATGTAGTTACCATTCCAGATGTCTCAACTATTGCAAAAGCTATTCAAGAAAGTTTTAAAAATTTAATAAATATTGCGGGAAATCTGGGTTCGGGTCTTTTGAAATTAATATTCATATTAGCTGTTAGTTTGATGATTTCTATTGAACCAAAACAATATAAAGAAAATATACTTCTATTAATACCAAAAAATTACCGTAACAAATTTAGAAATATTCTGGAAAAATGCAATATTGCATTAGCAAATTGGACTTTTTCTATGGTCATAAGCTCATTATCAGTAGGTTTATTATCATTAATAGTTTTATCCATATTAGATGTCAAATATGTTGTCTCAAATGCTTTAATAGCAATGGTTCTTAATGTAATTCCAAATATAGGTCCAGTTATTAGTGGTATATTTCCTATCTCAATTGCACTACTAGATAATTTTTGGAAACCACTGGCCGTATTAGGAGCATATGTAATCATTCAAAATATTGAAAGCTATATAATAATGCCATCTATAATGAAGAAAAAAGCAAACTTACTTCCTGGCCTAACATTAATTTCACAATTTGGGTTCACCTTCATTTTTGGTCCATTAGGATTAATTCTATCTCTTCCATTAGCAGTAGTAATAAAGGTTATAATCGAAGAATCATTAAAAGATATTTAAAAACTACCTAATTAATTTTTTATATAAATATGGATATGACAAAAGTATAAAGCAAGCCAAAGGATGTTTACCAATAGCAAAATATAATGAACTAAAAGTAAAATGATCAAATAATATTCTTAACTCAGTAGAAAGATCTATTAAAACTAAAGAAAATAAAATTATCAAATAGTAATTTAGTTTCATAAAATTAGAAGGTTAAGCTCAGTCTTTCAGCAACAAAGATGGAGCCAATAAAATACTTGAATAACTTCCAACTATAATTCCTAAAGATAAGGCCAAAGAGAACCAAAATAGTGAGTAAGATCCAAACAAAATTATGCTTAATAAAGGGAAAAGGGTTGTAATACTGGTAAACGTTGTTCTCCTAAATGATTCGTTAACTGATAATTGAATAGTTTCGTTATAACCTTCTTTCTTTGATTTTAAATTCTCGCGAATTCTATCAAATATAACAACAGTGTCATTTACAGAATAACCAGCAATAGTTAACAAGGACACCGCAAATAAACTATTTACCTCGACAGATAATATAATTCCCAACCAGGAGAATATACCGAAAACAATTACTAAATCATGGAATAAAGCTAATAGTGCAAATAATGCATATTTTTTATCAAATCTAATTGTTATGTATAAAGATATGGCAAATAAAGAAACTAACAATGAAGTAACACAATTAATAAGTAACCTTTTCCCAAGCTTGGGACCAATTAATCTTGAATCCTTACTCTCATAATTTAGAGGCCCAATAATTTTCTCAAGATTAGCAACAAGATTATTTGATTCTTCGATACTCAAATAAGGTGTTCTTATTGAAATTAATTTATTATTATTTTGGAATTGTAATTTAATATTATTTAAAACGTTTTTATTGTTTGAGATCTCTCTTAAATTTTCTAAAACTGAATCAGGAGAAAAATTAGAACATTCC
>QCMJ01000022.1 GCA_003213855.1 Prochlorococcus sp. AG-418-O03 | reverse complement strand
GAGGTAAATTTTGAAATAGAAAAGATTGAACGTATCTTAGATTCAAAAAATAAAAGTATGAATAAAAATTAATTAAAAAAAAATTTAACAAAAAATGAAAATAACAACAAAAACTGAAGCATTAAATATTGTCGAGACCTCGTATCTAGCATCTCTTTCTTCTTTATTATGGGTTGCATTATATTATTTGCCAATTGGAGGAGCTTTATTAAGGTTGATTTTACCTCTCCCAATGATCCTGCTGCACTTGAGAAGAGGAACTAAAACTGCATTGGAAGGACTCCTAATACAATTTCTACTTTTATTCATAATTATGGGTCCTATTAGAGGAACTTTATTTTTATTTCCATATGGGATCTTGGCTTTTTGGTTGGGCTGGTGTTGGTTTAGAGAAAAAAGTTGGAGATTTAGTTTAACTGTAGGAGTTATTATTGGAACCCTTGGCTTCTTTCTAAGAGTAATAGCATTATCTACGTTGGTTGGTGATAATCTATGGGTGTTAATTACTAGAGCAAGTTATGGTCTGCTAGAAAAGTTGATTGGATTATTAAATTTACCTTTTTCCCCATCAATTTTAAGTATCCAATTTGGCGCAATTTTTTTAATAATTTTTCAAGAAATAGTCTATGTTTTAACGGTACATGTAGTTGCATATTCTCTGTTTCCAAGATTTAAATTAAATATTCCGGATCCTCCAAGATTATTAAATAGCTTAGTAAATTTAAATAATTGAAAAAAGTAAAAATGTATAGTGAAGAATTAGGGATAATTTTTTTTGGTAATGGAACCAATAAAAAAAGACAACTAAATAAGATAGAAATACTGAAAAAGAATATTAATAATTTTAAAATATTTCTTATTATTGCAGGCACTAATACATCTCAAATTCCAGGAATTTCAGCTGCAGGTATTAATGCAAAATCAAGGCGAACAACTGCGCTCGCAGATGCCGAATTTTTGCTTGAGGGTGCTTCAAAAGATCATAAATATAAATTACCTCTTCTTAATGCAGGAGTAACTCCTGCCCTGATCAGTCATGTTTGTTCAAAGCTTATTAATATTTATCCAGTTATTGTTCCTCTGGGAATAGGAGCAAAGCCTTATTTTAATCATTTGGTTATAGAAGATAGAGATTTGGGCCCATCAAATTGTCTTACTACTGGTAAATCGATGACTAAAGAGAGAGTTTTAAATCTCTATGAAAAAGGTTTTGCGATAGGAAAATCCTTAAAACAACCAGTTTTAATTTCTGAATCTGTACCGGGGGGCACCACAACTGCTCAGGCAGTAATGGAAGCTTTTGGTTTGCAGGTGTCTAATTTAGTAGGGAGTAGTTTATTTAAAGCTCCAAGAGAACTAAGAAGACAAGTAGTTAAAAGAGGACTTTTCAATGCAAATTTCAAGGCTAATTTCAACTCTTTTGATGTTGTCGCGGCGGTAGGTGATCCTTTCCAAGCTTTCGCAATGGGTCTATTAATTGGTGCCAGGTTAGCAAAACTTCCTGTAATATTGTCTGGCGGAAGTCAAATGTTATCAGTCATTTTGCTTGTATTAGAATTCTTAGATAGAAAAAATAAAGATGATTTTATTGAGGATGTTTTTATTGCTACAACTGGTTGGCTCGTGAAAGATAATTCTCTAAATGATTTAGTAAACCTAATTAATGAAAAATATGATGTCAAATTATTAGGTTTAGCAAGTCCTTTAAATTTCAAATCTTCAAAATACAAAGAATTGAAGGATTATGAATTAGGTCATGTAAAAGAAGGTGTAGGTGCTGGTGGAATATCATTGCTTGCTTTCTTAGATGGATTTAAAAATGAAGAAATAGTTTCAATGTGTCAACAAAATCTGGAAATGATGAAGGGCCTAGGTCAAATTTCTTTAGAGAAGGATAGCTGAATGTTTTCAAAATTTGCAACCAGAAGAGAATTTTTAAATTATGGTGGGCTTTCGCTTTTACTTTTCTTAAACTCTTGCAGTAATCTTCCTAATAAAGTAAAAATTGCATTACAAAATTCTTTTTATCCAGAATCTTTTAAAGATACGATTCCAAAAGATTGGAAGCAGGAAAAAATTAATTTTGAAAATATTCAGCTACAAAAAACTATTAACACAATTTTCAATTCTGACTTTACTTTAATAAACGATGGATGGATTACTAGTATAGATTTTGCAGAATTTGAAAAAATAAATGAATATGCACTGATCGAAAATTTGGATAAGAGATCAATAGATTTTTTAGGAAGTTTTAATCAAAATCAGAGAAGTAAATTATTTCCTATTGGCGTAGTACCTTATACAATTATCATTAAAAATAATAAAGAATTAATAAATTCAGCAAGAACTTCTTGGGATTTTCTTCTTTCAAAAAAATTAACTGGGAAAATTATTTTTCCACAAAGTCCCAGAATAATATTGTCAATCTCTCAAAAAATTAATTCATCTAATTCTTTTAAAAAACTTAAAAGCCAAGCAATGTTATTTGATGATAAAAATATGCTCAATTGGTTGATTAACTCTGATGCTAGTGTCGCAATAGTTCCTTATAGTCTCTGCTCAAGATATTTAAAATTAGATCCAAGGCTTTCTTTAGTCTTCCCAAGCCAAGGAGTACCTTTGATGTGGCATTTTCTACTTAGTCGATCAAATCTAAATAATGCAATACTAATTAAATGGATTAAATTTTTAGAAAATAAATCAACAGTAGATAAACTAGCAAGCCAGGGTTGGTATCTACCATTCAATAGTAATTATTTGCAAAGTAAATATAAATCTGAGATGTTCCCTATCTCAGGTCCTTCAGAGGAATGTTGGGAAAATAGTTGGTCTTTCCCTGTCCTAACAAATGAAGAAAAAATTAATCTTAAAAATTTCTGGAATGAGTCTTTAACCCCATAATCTTTTTGTCGGATTTTCAATTAATAAGTTATGGGTTTCCTTTAATAAATTTGGTATATCTAATTTACTAGGACATTTAGGAACACATTCATTACATTCTTGACAAAATGAGGAATTTTTTTCTTCCCACCAGTGGCCGGCTTTTCCTATTAAATTGTATCTTTCTTTTGAAAATTCTAATTGGCCATAACCAATAGATATATTCCTTAAACGAAGTATTTCTGGAATAGGTATTTCATTAGGGCACGGAAGACAACATCTGCATTGTTCACATTTGGTTGAGTTTAATCTTTTATTAGCAACTTCATCAATTTTATTCAGGGCGCTTTTTTCAAGTCTTGTGAGCTTCTCGAACGAGTTTCTAAGTTTATGTGCAAATTCAAAATCTTTTTTGTTTGTCGCTCCTAGGGACAAAGTTGTAATTCCTTTTGCCAGCAAAAATCTATACGCTAATTCTAATGGATGAAAAGGCCTAGAGGCCTCTAACAAAATATCACTTGGAGAATATAATCTACCGCCTTTATCCGCAGGCGATATTGCTAATACTCCCATACCTTTTTTTATAGCTTCCTCTGCCAAATTAATTTTAGATTGATCTAAATAATGTAAATGAAGACTACAAAAACTAAAAACTTCAGAGTTAATTGCATTTTTAATTAGTGAATAACTTCCGTGTGAACTAAAACCAACTTGATCAACTAGTTCCTTTTCAAGTACCCATGATATGAATTTCTTACCCTCTCCAGCTAGAACCCAATCTAGATGTTGTTCTAAGTTCAGTCCATGAATTGCAAGATTATTAATTCTCTCGCGATTTAAATTTTTAAGAGAATTTTTAAAATTTTTTTTTAAAAATTCAAAATCACCCTTTGGTAAAGTTTTGGTAGTAATCACCCAATTTTTTTCTTTTATATTCTCTTCTATTTCTAGTTTTTTTATTGAATTTCCAATAAGTGATTCAGCATCACCATAAGAAGGAGCTGTTTCTATGTGATTAATTCCTACATAATGTGCATTTTTTATTATGCTATACATTTTTTCTAGACTTTCAGTTGCTCTCATTGTCCCTAAAGTGAATAAGCTCACTTTGGCCCCTCTACCAAATGATCTTTTTTGTGAACTAATAATCATCTGAATATAATCAATTTCTTTTTATTTACTCTTTAATTTATTTATAGTTTAAAATGACTTAAGGTAAATTAAAGTATAAACAAAATTTTGTAAAAATATTTTTCTTAAATCTATGTTCACAGGAATAATCCAATCAATTGGAAGACTAAAACAAGAAAAAAATATTTTAGAAATTGAAATTCTAGATAACTTATTTGATATGACAATAGGAGACAGCATAGCTGTTGATGGAATTTGTTTGACAGTTAAAGAGATTTTTCAAAATAAATTTACTGTTGATGTTAGTGAGGAAACATTACAAAAAACAACTTTAGGAGTAAAGTCGAACCTGAATCAGATTGTTAATTTGGAGCCCGCTCTTAGGGTGTCTGACCGTCTTGGAGGACATATAGTCAGTGGACATGTTGATGGCCTTGGAACAGTTGAGAATATAGAAAAATTAGAGAAATCTTGGCTTTTATCTATAAAGTGGAAAAACAATAATTTTTCGAAATACATAGTTAATAAAGGTAGTATTTGTGTAAATGGTATAAGTCTTACAATTGCAAAATATGAGCAGGAAGGAGAAATATTTACTATCGCGATAATTCCTCATACTTGGCATAACACAAATCTGAATAAATTAAATGTCGGTGACAGCGTAAACCTTGAGGCAGATGCACTAATTAAATATGTAGAGAAATTACTTTTATTTAATAGAAATACTAAACAAGATTTATCTTCAAATAATATTTCTTTGGAGTGGCTTAAAGAAAACGGTTGGTAAAATATAATTTTTAATTTAATGGAATCAAATAAATTGTTTTTGACTCTTTTTTAAGATCTATCTTAAATTCCTTACCAGGTTCTAGTCCTAATTTTTTGGTGTAGGCATGACCAATTAATAGGTTCCCGTTGCCATGAACTTTAGTTTTGAATTCTGTCTGTCTGCCTCTTGAAGCTCTATTGCCATTTTTCCCCTGACGACCATTTCCTATCTTGTACCCCTTAGCTTCGATAAGCGCCCTATAGAAACTTTTTCTTAAGATTCTTCCACTAGGACCTACGTACCCACAACCTTTTGCTATCTCATCTTCAGATTTTTTACTTAATAATTTTGCTTTTTCAAGAAGTTCTTTTCCTTCTAGCATTATCTGACAAATTTCTAATTATATATTCTTACTAAAAAGGAGAACTGTGGCAATATAAATTAATAAAAAATATATTTAATTTTTAAATATATTTTTTTTATAAAAGATACAAAATAATAAATAAAATAACCCATATTCCATCTACAAAATGCCAGTACAATTCCACAGCTTCCAAAGGGAACATATTTTGACTAGTTAATCTTCCGCCATTGATTCTCGATTGCCAAGCAATAATTAAAATCATTAAAGTGCCTAAAGTAACATGTAATCCATGAAAACCAGTAAGAGCATAAAAAGTACTTGCAAATAAATTATCGGTTAATCCAAAAGGTAAATGAAAATATTCAAATAATTGACATATTAAAAATATAATTCCAAGAAAAGCAGTAAAAAACAACCATTTTTGGGAATCAGAGTTTTTATCTTTTAAAAGTGCTTTGCCTGCTTTATGAAAAGTTGCACTACTAACAAGTAATAAAATTGTATTGAGTGTAGGTATTGGTAGTTCTAATTCATAAATAGCACCATCAGGTAATGGATTTACTGCTTTATAAGTTAAATAAGCGGCAAAGAATCCAGCAAAAGTCATTCCGTCCGCAATTAAGAAAGTTATAAGACCAAACATTCTGAAGTCTTCATGTGTTTCATTAACTTCAGAATTATTTTTTTGAATTTCTTTTGAGCTATCTAGTGTTGTCATATTTTTTTATTTTTGTTCAGAAATTTCTTTACCATAACCATAAGGTTCTTCAACTAATGGAGCTTCTCCTTCCCAATTTTCAACTGGAGGTGGAGAAGATGTTAACCATTCAGGTGTAAGAGCATTCCAAGGGTTATCTCCAGCATCTTTTCCATTTCTCACACTAAGAAATACATTAATTAAAAAAGGAATTGTACTTATAGCCATTAAAAGAGCACCAAGGCTACTAATTTGATTAACGAACTGGAATTGAGGATCATATTCTGCAACTCTTCTTGGCATTCCATTTAAACCAAGCCAATGTTGAGGAGCAAAGCACAAGTTAAATCCAATAAAGGTAATGATAAAATGTAAAATTCCTAATTTCTCATTGAGCATTTTTCCAGTTACTTTGGGGAACCAATGATAAATTGAAGAGAAAATAATAAAAACAGTTCCTCCATAAACTATGTAATGAAAATGGGCTACAACGAAATAGGTATCATGAACGTGAATATCGAAAGGTACCTGTGCCAAAGCAACTCCCGTAATACCTCCAAAAACAAAATTTATAATAAATCCGCAAGAGAATAACATGGCACTATTGATGGAAATTTTACCTCCCCATAATGTCGCAACCCAATTGAAAAATTTTATGCCTGTTGGAACAGCAATAAATGCTGTGGCAATAGTAAAGAACAATCTCATCCAAGGGGGCGTTCCACTCGTAAACATGTGATGCGCCCAAACAACTAAACCTAAAACTACTATCCCCATTATTGAAAAAACCATTGTTGTATATCCAAAAAGTGGTTTTCTAGCATGTACAGGAAGTATTTCACTAACTAAACCAAAGGCAGGAAGTACCATAATGTATACAGCTGGGTGAGAATAAAACCAAAATAAATGCTGATAAACTACGACATTGCCACCTAAAACAGGATTGAAAAACCCTGTTTTAGCGATGATATCGAAGCTTAGTAGAATTAAAGTGCCTGCTAAAACAGGAGTTGACAAAACAACTAATAGACTTGTTCCAAGCATTGCCCAACAATACATTGGCAATTGCATAAGTTTTAATCCTGGCCTTCTTAATTTGATTATGGTGGCGATGAAGTTTATTCCACCAAATATAGAACTGCCTCCAAGTAATAGAACGCTAAGAATCCAAATAATTTGTCCCGATTGAGGAGTAGTTATGCTCAAAGGTGGATAAGCCGTCCATCCAGCCTGAGCAGCACCCTCAACAAAATAGCTTGCTACCAGCATCAAACCTGAAGGAGGAATTAACCAAAAAGCTACGGCATTTAATCTTGGGAATGCCATATCTCTCGCACCTACATAAAATGGAATTAAATAATTTCCAAAAGCACCATTAACTACAGGCACTATCCAAAGAAATATCATTATTGTTCCGTGTAAAGTTAAAACTTGGTTATAAACATCTCTTGGCATAAAGTCAGACATTGGACTAGCTAGTTCAATTCTTATAGCGCTTGCTAAGGTTCCTCCTATTAGATAAAAAAGAAAACCGCAGACTAAGTATTGTATCCCAATTACTTTATGATCAAGGCTAAAACTAAAATATCTAAGCCAGCCTTTAGGTTGAAGGCTTTCATTATTAGTTTCTTGTGGATCAATTGATATTGTCATAAATTTACCTCTGGTTTTTTATTTTTGTTAAACCATTCGTTGTAATCAGATTCTTCTTCAACAATTATCGAGGCTCTCATCCCTCCATGATATGGGCCACATAATTCTGCGCAAATTATCGGATATTTTCCTACTTTTGTAGGAGTGAAATTTAAAATAGTAGGTTGTCCAGGAATAATATCCTGTTTAATTCTGAACTCTGGTACCCAAAAAGCATGAATGACATCTTTGGATTCCATTTTCATTGATACTTTTTGATCAACAGGAACGTGTAGTTCTCCTGATATGAAATTCCCCTTGGGATAATTGAATAGAAATGCAAATTGCATAGCTGAAACTTCTATTGATAAATTATTTATTGCTATTTCATTATCAGAAGTTTGACTTATTCCAGCCCATATTTTTTCAGTGTTAGAACTCATCATTTCATGGTTATGATTTAGTTCTTTCATCCCTCCCATTCGATCATAGATGTTGTAACTATATAAACCTATTAATAAAACAATTATTGAAGGAATAATTGTCCATACAATTTCTAAGCTTAAATTTCCCTCTAAAGCTATACCATCGCCTATCTGATCATTTCTTTTCCTAAATTTAAATAAGCTATAAATAACTGCTATTGTCATTCCTATAAAAATAATTAATCCAGTGATGAAAAGAATTTTAAAAAGTTCGTCGTAAATTGGTGCATTAATACTTGCTTCCGCTGGGAGCAAATTTACATTAAAACCAATCCAAAAAGATATAGCAAAAACGAGCGAAATAATTAGTATTAAATAAATGTTTTTATTTAACAATTGATTTCTAAAAATTTGTATTTATATCCTCAAGATATTCAATTTTTTTAATCCTGCATCCTTTGTTAAAAGAAAATCATTTAAATTCACAACTTCTTAAGATTTTTGAAATAAAAGGCGTATTATTAACAACTTTTTAGAGCTAATTGTCAGGGAAAAAAGATTAAATTAGTAAATTATTTTTTAAATTAAACATATTAATTTTTAATTAATGTTTGGTTTTTGAATCTAATTTATTATGCAAAATAATAGGTATTATCCATTTGATTAATAACCAATTATATAAATCAAAATATCTGACAATTTTTAAAAGGTTGGGAAGTCATAGTGTACTTGCACTTATAGCACTAATTGTGATTGGAGGTGCTACTAGAGTCATGGAGGCGGGACTTGCCTGTCCAGATTGGCCATTATGTTATGGATCTTTTTTGCCTTTTAATCATATGAACCTAAGAGTTTTTCTAGAGTGGTTTCATCGTCTAGATGCTTTTCTGGTTGGGATATTAATTCTTTTTAAATTTACCCTTTCAATTATTTGGAAAAATGAAATTCCAAATTGGTTACCTAAAACTTATTCATTACTACTTTTTCTTGTTATTGTCCAAGGATCTTTTGGAGCTTTAACAGTAATAAATCTGCTTGATTCATATACTGTTACGGGCCATCTTTTAATAGCTTTTCTACTTCTCATTACAACAATTTCAATCAATCAAAATTTAGAAAATGACGAAATAGAAGAGCCATTAATTTGGTGGAGATTGTTATTGTTTGTTCCTCTTTTACTTACTTTGATTCAATCTTTTATTGGAGTAAGGCTTTCATCAACCTGGTCAGCACATATTTGCTTATCTTTTAATAAACAATGCCTAATTTTAAATACTCATAAATTATTTGCTTTTCCAATTACTTTTTCAGTTCTATTGATTATTGCTACTGCAATTTATAAGAGAAGTTTGCTTATTGAAAATTGGAAATATCTCTCAGCACTTATTTTTCTCTTGTTTTCCCAAATTGTTTTGGGTGTTATAAGCCTTAAAACAAATTTGAATGAACCTATTTTTATTATCGGTCATCAACTTAATGCTTCTTTATTTATTGCGATATTAACAACATTAATTTTTAGAAATCCTTTTACCCAAAAAGGTCTAAACCACTCCCTAAATTCTCAAATGGTTGGTATTAATTCATGAATAGTAGTAACTTAGAAAACTTGAACTATA
The DNA here is from genome assembly GCA_003213855.1 of Prochlorococcus sp. AG-418-O03. Lineage (GTDB taxonomy): Bacteria > Cyanobacteriota > Cyanobacteriia > PCC-6307 > Cyanobiaceae > Prochlorococcus_A. The sequence continues at coordinate 3,006 of QCMJ01000022.1, read as the reverse complement.
AATCTTCAATTAGGGATGAAGTTGTACCTTCAAGAAAAAGATTAACTTTGCCACCTTGGCTTGAAGTTGCAAAACCTAGATTAATCCCACTTTTACTGGCAACAACTTTAGGAGGAATGGCTTTAACAGAGGAATGGCCTTTGTCTTCACCGAAGCTAATCTGCACTTTAGGAGGCGGCGCTTTGGCAGCAGCAGCAGCAGGAGCTCTTAATTGCTTGTGGGAAATGGAATTAGATAAAAGGATGACAAGAACTAGCAAAAGAGCCTTGCCAGCAGGAAAGTTGTCTTCTGAGACTGTATTTTTAGCAGCCGTATCATGTACTTTGGCAGCTTCGATGCTTTTAGTAAGTGGTGTAAATTATTTGGCTGCGGGATTAACTCTTCTTGGTTTATTTAGCTATGTAATTTTATATACAGTTATTTTGAAACCTCGTACAACCAAAAATATTGTTTTCGGAGGAGTTGCTGGCGCGATACCTCCTTTAGTTGGTGCATCTGCTGCTACAGGGCATGTAGGCCTTAGTGGTTGGTGGTTGTTTGGTTTAGTAATGTTATGGACTCCAGCTCATTTTTGGGCACTTGCAATTTTATTGAAGGACGATTACGCATCTGTTGGTATTCCTATGCTCCCTTCTGTCAAAGGATCTGTTTTTACTGCTAAAGCGATTTCTCGTTACGGATGGGCAACAGTTTTAATGAGTATTATGGGAGTCTTTGCTTTACCTGAAGGGGGTTTATTATACGGAATTATGTTATTGCCATTTAATGGAAGACTTTTGCAATTAATAAATGAATTAAGGAAATCTCCTGATGATCTTCCAAGAGCAAAGTCTCTTTTTAGGTGGTCTATTCTCTATATGTTTGGTATTTGTCTTCTGTTATTAATTTCCAGAACCCAACTATCCGTAGAATTTGAGCAGCAATCTATGCAAATATTTTTATCTATAGTTTCCCTGCTTAGTAATTAAATTAGATGTAAAATGTTTTTAAGAAATAGTAAGTTTGATGAATTATATAAAAGTTAAAGGGCTCTCAAAATCTTATTCAGAAATCAAGGCTTTAAAAAATTTATCAATGGAAATTGAAGCTGGAATAATATTCGGAATACTAGGTCCAAATGGTGCTGGTAAATCAACACTTATAAAAATACTCGCTACTTTAATAGAGCCTGATAGTGGAGAAGTTTTAATAAATAATATTAATCTGATAAAAAATTCAAGGAAAATTAGAGAATTAATTGGTTATGTTGCCCAGGACATTGCACTTGATAAAATATTAACTGGACGAGAGCTTTTGGATTTTCAATCAGATTTATATCACATCAACAAAAACAAAAAATTTGAAAGGATAAAGAAATTAATAGATCAATTAGAAATGAATGATTGGATTGATCGTAAGTGCGGAACTTATTCAGGGGGAATGAAAAGAAGAATAGATCTTGCAGCTGGACTTTTACATTTGCCCCAAGTATTAATATTGGATGAACCTACTGTTGGTTTAGATATTGAAAGTAGAAATATAATATGGCAACTTTTGAAAGATTTGAGAAATAATGGAATGACTATTATTTTAAGCAGTCACTATCTTGATGAAATAGATAAATTGGCAGATAAATTAGTGATAATTGATGATGGAAGAGTTATAGCACAAGGGGCTCCTATAGAACTGAAAAATAAATTAGGAGGAGATAGAGTAACTTTGAAAGTAAGAGAATTTAGTAATCAGGAAGAAGCAAAAAATATATGCCAAATTTTATCCTCAATAGATGGAATCAGTCAGATTATCATAAATGAAGCTCAAGGTTTCTCGATAAATTTTGTAGCAGATAAGGAAAAAGATTTACTTGCGAAGCTCAAAGTGGAATTGGCTTTCTCAAAATTTGAAATTTTTTCTCTTACCCAAAGTCAGCCAAGCTTGGATGATGTATATCTTCAGGCAACCGGGAAAACATTATTGGATGCCGAAATTTCTATGGCAGGGAAAAGAGACCTTAAAAAAGAATCAAAGCAATCAATGCGATAAAAAAATTCTGGTTAACTAACTATAATGAAAATTAATTACTGCTAATTATGGAATTACAACAGTATAATTTATTTTTTTTATATCAAGAAACATTTGCCTTAACAAAGAGATTATTTATTCAATTAAAAAGAAGACCATCAACTCTTTTAGCTGGAATATTACAACCTATAATTTGGCTTTTTTTATTTGGGGCATTATTCTCTAAAGCTCCTGAAGGGTTTTTACCTGGAGTTGATTCTTATGGGAATTTTTTAGGAGCAGGACTTATTGTTTTTACTGCTTTTAGCGGAGCCCTAAATTCTGGTCTTCCTTTAATGTTTGATAGAGAGTTTGGATTTCTTAATAGATTACTTGTGGCTCCTTTAACCAGTAGATTATCCATAGTTTTATCTTCTTTTTTTTACATAACAATCCTGAGCTTTGTTCAGAGTATTGTAATAATGGTTGTTTCATACACTTTGGGATATGGATGGCCCAACTTATATGGTTTAGGAATTGTGTTTACAACACTAATTCTATTAGTTCTTTTTGTGACATCAATAAGTTTATGTTTAGCGTTTGTTTTGCCCGGACATATTGAATTAATCGCTCTTATATTTTTGATAAATTTACCTCTTCTTTTTGCAAGTACTGCTTTGGCTCCAATTTCTTTCATGCCAAATTGGCTGGGGTGGTTGGCTTCATTAAATCCATTAACTTTTGCGATCGAACCTATTAGGACTGCTTATACAGAAACTATGAATTTAGAATTAGTGGCTTTACATGCTCCATATGGTGATTTAACTTGTAAGAGTTGTATATCAATTTTATTTTCTTTAACAGTTTTATCCTTGCTTATCATTAGGCCTCTGTTAAATAAGAAGTTAAATTAATAAATTTATGCTTTTAAAAAATCATCTAATAGAAGTTTTTAAAAAAGCCTCTTCAGAAAATAATTTTTTGCTTAAAGAAAATATTGTTCTTAAGTGGGTCCATAGATTTGGG
>QCMJ01000021.1 GCA_003213855.1 Prochlorococcus sp. AG-418-O03 | reverse complement strand
TTTAATAGATATCATTTATTATGTATTTATATCTAGAAAGTTCAAATCTAAAGTCATTATAAAATATGACAGTTTTGGCAAAGCTTTATTTAAAGTTCTCCCATGGAAGAAAAAAAATCTTTTTTAAAACAAAAAATTGACTTGGAAAGTCCAAACAAAAATATTGTGCCTATTACCACATCCATTGAAGGAGATGGGAAATTGTCAGTTGGTGGATGTTCTATTGAAGAACTAGTTAAAAAATATGATTCTCCTCTTTATATTTTAGATGAAATCACTTTAAGAAATTCTTGTAGAGCGTACAAAAAAGCATTAGAAAAATATTACCCAGGAAAATCCTTGCCCATATATGCTTCTAAGGCAAATAGTTCCATTTTCATGAGTAGTCTTGTTTCCTCGGAAGGTTTAGGACTTGATGCGGTTTCAGAAGGAGAACTATTAACTGCTATTAAAGGTGGGGTTCCAAATGAAAAAATTGTTTTTCATGGTAACAATAAATCAGACAAAGAATTGGAATTCGCAGTTAGAAATAACATTAAGGTTATTGTAGATAATGATTATGACTTAGAAAGATTAGACAAGATTTCAAATTCATTAAATCATGATTTAGAAATAATGATTCGATTTACTCCTGGAATAGAATGCCATACACATGAATACATTAGAACTGGATCATTTGATAGCAAATTTGGTTTCGGAATAGAATATTTAAATATTCTATTTAACAAAATCAGCAATACAAAGCACCTAAAATTAAAAGGTTTACATGCTCATATTGGTTCACAGATTTTTGAACTAGACCCTCATAAGGATCTGGGAGAAATAATGGTAAAGGTTATCTTAGACGCCAAAAAGTTTGGTCATAATATTAAGGAACTAAATGTTGGCGGGGGTTTAGGTATCAGGTATACGGAAAGTGATGATCCCCCTTCAATTGATGAATGGGTTAAAACAATTTCTTCTTCCGTTGTTGAAGCTTGTAAAAAATACAACTTAGATTTTCCAACATTAATGTGCGAACCCGGTAGATCTATTGTATCTACAGCAGGTATAACCATTTACAAAATTGGGGCTTTCAAAGAAATTCCCGGTATCAGAACATATTTATCTGTTGATGGTGGTATGAGTGATAATCCAAGACCAATTACGTATCAATCAAATTATTCTGCATGTTTAGTAAGTAATCCATTTAATATTAATTCTAAAAATAAATATACTATTGCCGGTAAGCACTGCGAATCGGGAGATGTATTGTTTAAAGAAATTGAATTAGCAGAATGTAAAACTGGAGATCTTATATGTGTTTTTGGTACTGGTGCATATAATAATTCAATGAGTTCTAACTACAACAGAATTCCAAGACCTGCTGCCCTCTTAGTTAAAGATGGAGAGGCAGAAATTATTCAAATAAGAGAAAGCCCATTGGATCTTTTAAAATATGACGTATTACCTGATCGCTTTATCAAACAAAATTAGGTACATTTAAATTAATTTTCTATTTAATGTGAATTTCTGGGGGATAATAAATTTAAAACTTTTATTAGATGTCTTATTTGCTATTGGTTTCGGACTTTTATTATTCTCTAGAGTAAAAGAGCAACGGACATTATGGCTTCTAAGAGGATATTTATTTTTAGTATCATCCGCATGGTTTATTCAAAGATATGCATACCTTCCACTAACATCAAAATTAATTGATGCTGTAGTCCTCGCTTGCTCTCTCTCATTAGCGATCCTTTGGCAAGGAGAGTTAAGAAGATTAATGGAACTACTAGGCACTGGGAGGTTAGCTGTATTACTTGGGAATCCACCAAAGGAATTTAGAGCAACTTCAACTACCATTACTCAGTTAGTTGATACTGCAGGTAAACTCTCTCAAAATAGAAGAGGCGCTTTAATCGTTGTAGATTTGGGGAGTGATTTAAGACCTGAAGATTTTTTATATTCAGGTACCAATATTGAGGCACAATTATCAACTGACCTTTTAATAAATCTTTTTGCAACAGATACGCCTCTACATGATGGAGCAGTGCTTGTTAAAGGTAATAAAATAATTTCCGCTGGCGTAATACTCCCTCTCTCGAGACAAGGAATTAGCAGATATGGGACCAGACATTTAGCTGCATTAGGAATTACAGAAAGATTTGACAGGTGTATTTGTATCGTTGTCTCTGAAGAGACAGGTACTTTATCATTAGCTAACCAAGGGAAACTTGAAAGACCAATTACCAGCAGTAGGTTGCAGGAACTTCTCGTAAATTTGATTGGGAATCAAAACTCTACAGGAGCAAATAAAGCATCTTTAAGCAAAAATATCTTATCCCAAAAGACAGACTCTGGTGATAATATCATCAGTAATATAAATAAAAAAGAGTCAGAAAAATCAGAAGTTTTTATTAACAATAAGGATTAACTAATGAATTTAGAAAAAGTAGTAGACGATAAAATTAATGATTTATTAATTAATATAGATAAGCAAAAATTGCCCAAACATATAGCAATAATTATGGACGGCAACGGGAGATGGGCGACAAAAAAAGGTTTACCTCGATCATTTGGACATAAACAGGGCGTTAGTGTATTAAAAAAAATTCTCAAAGCTGCAAAAAATTTAGGTTGTAAAGTAATTACTGTTTATGCTTTTTCAACTGAGAATTGGTCAAGACCAAAAAAAGAAGTTGATTTTCTTATAAATCTTTTTAGCGAAGTTTTAAAAAACGAAATTAAAGAGATAAATGAAGAATCAACAAAAATAAAATTTATTGGAGATTTAACTCCTTTCCCAAAAAATTTAAGAGAAATAATCTCTAGTTCAGAATCACTTACTAAAAACAACAATAAATTTTTATTCAATGTTTGTGTAAATTACGGAGGTAGACAAGAAATAGTAAAAGTTGCAAAAGAACTAGCATTAAAATCTATTGCTAAGGAAATAAAACCAAGCGAAATTAATGAAGAATTATTTAATTCAGAGCTATTAACTGGAGGGATTAAGGATCCAGAGTTACTAATAAGAACTAGTGGAGAAAAAAGGATAAGTAATTTTTTATTATGGCAATTAGCATATTCAGAAATTTATATATCTGACGTACTTTGGCCAGAGTTCAATGAACATGAATTTCTTAAAGCAATAATTGATTACCAATCAAGAAATAGACGTTTCGGCGGTATAGAATCAGTACCAAATGGATCTTTTGAAGATTCTCAATATTCTTCCTAATAAAAATGGCTAATTCAAATAATCAGTTATTAAAAGAAATTAGGTTCGATTGGAATAAAGAGGAGATATTGGAAATACTTAATATGCCTCTTATTGATTTAATGTGGGAATCTCAAACTGTTCACAGGAAATTTAACAAATACGACATTCAATTAGCATCATTGTTCAGCGTAAAAACTGGTGGATGTGAGGAAAACTGTTCGTACTGTAGCCAATCAATTTATAGTGCTAGCGAAATCAAAAGTCATCCACAATTTCAAGTTGAAGAGGTTTTAGCAAGAGCTCAAATAGCAAAAAATGAAGGTGCAGATAGGTTTTGTATGGGTTGGGCTTGGAGAGAAATTAGAGATGGGAAATCTTTTAATGCAATGTTAGAAATGGTTAGCGGTGTAAGAGATTTAGGGATGGAAGCATGCGTTACTGCTGGGATGCTTACAGAAGAACAAGCTTCAAGACTGGCTGATGCAGGTTTGACCGCGTATAACCACAATCTTGATACTAGTCCTGAGAATTATAAAAATATTATTACGACAAGAACTTATCAAGACAGACTAGATACTATCAAAAGAGTAAGGAATGCAGGAATAAATGTTTGTTGTGGTGGGATAATAGGTTTGGGCGAAACTAATGGCGATAGAGCATCTCTTTTAGAAGTGCTTTCAAACATGAATCCACACCCTGAAAGTGTTCCTATAAATTCATTAGTAGCTATTGAAGGTACTGGTTTAGAAGATAATCAAGATATTGATTCTATTGAAATGATAAGGATGATTGCTACCGCAAGAATTCTTATGCCTAAAAGTAAAATAAGATTAAGTGCAGGGCGAGAAAAGCTTTCAAAAGAAGCTCAAATTATATGTTTTCAATGTGGGGCAAATTCAATTTTTTATGGAGATGAGTTACTCACAACTTCAAACCCATCTTTTCAATCAGACAGAAAACTTCTTAAAGAGGTAGGAGTATCATTTAACAAAGATTTTGAAACTCGTGAAAAAACATTATCTTCTTTATGAAAGGCAAAAATTATAAAATAGTTTCTCTTTACGCTTTCTTCCTATTTCAGGAAAACTTGATTCTTGATCTAAAAAATAAATTATTAGAAATCGAAAATGAAAAAGATCTTTCAGGTTTATTAATTTTTGCAAGTGAGGGTATTAATGGAACTATTTGTGCTGAGAAAAATGTAATTGATATTGTTATCAATTTAATTAATAAATATATAGATAATGGAAATTTGAATATTAAAGTAAATTTTTCAAAAAACAAAGTCTTCAAAAAATTAAAAATAAAAATCAAGAATGAAATAGTTACAATGGGTGTCCCTCAAATAAATCCTTCAGAAAATAATGGGACCTATATTGATCCAGCTGATTGGAATAAGTTAATTAAAAATCAAAATACAATTGTCATTGATACTAGAAATCATTATGAGGTTTCAATAGGTACATTTCAGAACTCTATAAACCCAAATACAAGAAACTTTAGAGAATTCCCCAAGTGGGTAGATGATCATTTAAATACCCATCTAGAAAATAAAGAGTCTACAAATATTGCAATGTTTTGTACCGGAGGAATAAGATGTGAAAAAGCTACTAGTTTGCTGAAAAAGAAAGGTTATAAAAATATTTATCACCTAAAAGGGGGCATCCTTCAATACCTTGACGATATACCAAAAGAAAAAAACTTATTTGAAGGTGAATGTTATGTTTTTGATAAAAGAGTTGCTTTAGATCAAGAATTAGAAAAAGGCTCCTACTCGATTTGTCATGCATGTGGAATGCCAGTTTCAATTCAAGATCAAGAAAGAAAAGAATATAGAAAGGGTATCCAATGTCATTTCTGCATAGACCAATTCAGTGATGATGATAGGAAAAGGTTTGAAGAAAGACAAAAACAAATCGATAGATTAAAGGTGGAAAATCATAAAATCTATAAGGATTAATTTTCAAAATCATGAAAGTTGAAGAATTAGAAAAATTAGCAGATAACATTGGATTATTAATTAAAATTCAAGTTAGAGAAACCTTCGGATTATGTTTCTTTAGAATCGTTATAGCAAAACAGAAAGATAACATAATTAAGATTTGGGCCGAAATGAAAGGCTGGACTTATTTAAATAAACAAGGTATTCAGCTTGATACATTAAGAATTCTTAGTAAAGCTCCTCCCTTTGTTTCGGAATTAATATGGGCAACAACTATGGCTTGGGCAATTGAAAAAAAATCAAGCAACAAAGTAAGGCTTTTAGCTATTTTTGATAGTGAAGGATATAGTATAAAACTTGTAAGATATTTCAAGTTACTAGGATTCAAAATTGTAAAAGAAGTTGGTTCTAGCCCAGTAGATCTTTTATTAAGATTGGTTTGGGGAGGTGCAGGTACACTGATGAACGGGGAATGTATTTCCATATTGAAAAAACTTGAGAAGAAACTTTCTTTAATTGAAGAAAATCAACCCGCATGATAACTGCTTCTGACTAGAGGGCCTGAAGATACTTTTTTGAATCCTAATTCCTTAGAGAAGCGATATAGATATTCAAACTCTGATGGATCCCAATATTTCTTAACTGCCAAATGATTGAATGAGGGCCTTAAATATTGGCCAATTGTAATTTGATCACAATCTATTTTTTTAAGATCATAAATTGTATTTTTTATTTCATCCAATGTTTCCCCAAGACCTAACATGATTCCTGATTTCGTTTGAATATGAGGAGCAATATCTTTTGACTTTTTTAGTAAACTAAGGGATTTTTTGTAATTTGCACCCCTCCTAACTTCTTTTTGCAGTCTTTCAACAGTTTCAAGATTATGATTAAAGCATATTGGATCTTTTTCTAAAATCATCTTCAATCTCTCAGTCTGAAGGTTATTAGTTTCATCAAAATTTTTCCCCCCACCCCATAAATCAGGAGTTAAAACCTCTATTTTAATTGTTGAATCAATTTTTCTAATCTCATCAATTGTAGATATAAATAAATTTGCGCCATGATCAGGGAGATCGTCTCTAGCTACAGATGTCAAAACAACATATTTCAAATTTAATATTTTCACTGCTTCAGCAACTTGAGTACATTCATCAATACTGATAGAACTAGGTCTACCTTTATTTACCTGACAAAAAGCACATGAACGAGAACATATCGATCCACCCAGTAAGAAAGTGGCTGTTCCTGAGGCATAACATTCTGCTCTATTTGGACATCTTGCTTCTTCACAAATAGTATGAATATTCGATTTTTTGATAAGTATTTGAATTTTTTCGAATTCTGAAGCTTTACTAATAGGAAAATTAATCCAAGAGGGGAGTCTTAAGATTTTTTCTTTCTTGATTAGATTATTGTCTCTCATTGTCTAATTTAGTTTTGTTCTTCCTTCTAACGCCCTTGCAAGCGTAACTTCATCCACATATTCAAGTTCACTGCCCATTGGGAGGCCATATGCAATCCTCGTAACTTTAGTAAAAGGGGCTAACAATTTTCCGATATAAAGACTAGTTGTATCTCCCTCAACACTGGGGGTCAATGCCAATATGATCTCATCTATTTCAGACTTACTAACTCTTTCTACCAAGCTTCTTATTTCTAAGAGTTCGGGGCCAACAGAATCCATTGGAGATATTAAACCACCAATAACATGGTAAACACCTGTAAATTCTCTGGCTCGCTCCAAAGCAAGCAAATCTTTAGTTTCTGCTACTACACAGATTAGTTTGTGATTTCTTTCAGTATTTTTACAAATTTCACATTCATCTTCTGAAGTCAAATTGAAACATTTTTTGCAACGACCAACATTACTATGTGCTTCTAAAAGAGCCTTTGAAAAATCTCTTATTGCACTTTCAGGTTGTTTTAAAATAAACAGTGCTAATCGTTGCGCTGTTCTTGGACCTATCCCTGGAAATTTTTCAAAATGACCAATTAATTTTGAAAGCGGTTTGGTATAAGTAATCAAAATTAAACTATTTCTAGGGATAATTTAGACGCAAAATTCTGAATTGCCATAATTGTTTGCTTTTAATGTCTTATTATGTTTTTAGTTAGTAATTTCAAACAAAATGAAAAATATTAAATTTAACCCTTTCAAATATTTATTTTTGATTTTTTTGTGTTTAATACTGAGTGCTTGTAGTGGCGGACTAAATGCAGGATTAGAAGCTTATCAAAGTCCAGATGGAAGATATGCCTTTTTGTATCCAACTGGATGGACTAGAGTAAAAGTCGATGGAGGACCTGAAATTATTTATCATGATCTAATAAATAGTAATGAGACCTTAAGTTTAGTTATTTCTGATGTAAATAAAGAGGTGCAATTAGAGCAACTAGGAAGCCCAAGTGAAGTAGGTCAAACATTAATTAATAAAGTCATTGCTCCCGAAGGTTCAGGTAGAGAGGTGAAACTTATAAGTGCCAATAAGAGGGAGACATCCAAGCATATTTTCTATGATTTAGAGTATGAATTAAATTTAAATGAACAGGCCAGGCACGAATTGGCTACTGTCGTAATTGATAGAGGAACACTTTACACTTTCGCTGTGGGAACAAATGAAGAGAGATGGAATAAAGTTGACGGTATGTTTAATAATGTAATTGAATCATTTAACTTTTTAATATAGTTTAGAAATTCCATACTAGATTCCTACTTGAACATTCCATAAATCAGCATATATTTTGTTCTGATCTAGCAGTTTTTCATGTTTTCCGCTTTCAACTATTTTACCTTTATCAATAACAACAATATTATCAGCATTTTTTATAGTGCTTAATCTATGAGCTATTACTATTGTTGTTCTTTCTTTGGTGATTTTAGATAATGATTTTTGAATTAAAGCCTCTGTTTCATTATCAACTGAGGCTGTAGCTTCATCTAATATTAATATTGGAGCGTCCTTTAAAACAGCTCTCGCCAAGGCAATTCTTTGACGTTGCCCGCCTGAGAGCCTTTGGCCCCTTTCTCCTACTATAGTTTTATAAGCATCTGGTAATTGTTCAATAAATTTATGAGCTTCCGCGATCTTTGAAGCTTTAATTATATCCTTAAGACTTGGGTTGGTTGAGCCATAAGCAATATTTTCTTGCACACTTCCATGAAATAAATAAGTTTCTTGGCTTACTAAAGAAATACACTTTCTTAAATCTCTCAAATTTATTTCTTTAATAGAAATGCCATCCAAGGTTATTGATCCATTGTTACTATCATAAATCCTAAGGAGTAATTTTATTATTGTACTTTTCCCAGAACCTGTTAAACCAACAATTCCTAATGTTGAGTTATTTTCAATTTTGAAATTTATGTTTTTTAAAGTTAAATCTCGTCCAGGATAATTAAAATTTACATTTTTAAAAATAATTTCTCCTTTGATGTCTTTAGGTTCAATTTTTATTTTCCCATCTTTTATTTTTATAGGCGTATCTATAAGATCAATTACTCTATCTATTGAAGCCATAGATCTCTGAAAATCATCTAAAACATGCCCCAAAGTAGTTAAAGGCCATAATAGTCTTTGTGTAATAAAAACTAAAAAACTATAAGTTCCTACATCGAGTGTCTTATTCCAAGTTTGGAAACCTCCAATTAATAGAATCGCTATAAAAGCAAATAAGATTGCGAATCTTATAAGAGGGATAAAAGCAGAAGATAATTTTATTGCAGCCTTATTACTTCTTTGATAATCGAGACTTTCTTTATTTAATCTATTTAATTCCCATTTTTCTTTAGTAAAACTTTTTATGGTTAAAATACCACTTAAATTATTATTAAGTCTTGATGCCAACAGTCCAGCTTTATTTCTAACATCTCTGTATTTTGGAGCAAGCTTCCTTTGAAATTTAATTGATCCTAAAAATATAATTGGTATAGGAAAGAAAGCAAATAATGCAATTTTTGGAGCGACAAAAATCATAGTGCCCCCAATTATTAAGACAGTTATAAATAACTGAATAATCTGATTAGCCCCTTGGTCTAGAAATCTCTCGAGTTGATTTATATCATCATTCAAAATAGATAATAGCCTTCCAGTATTATCATTTTCAAAAAAATCCATATCTAATTCCTGGATATGCTCATAAGCTTTTATTCTTAATTTATGTTGCGATAGCTGAGCCAAATTTCTCCATAAAATTGAATATAAATATTCAAAGGAAGATTCCCCAGACCAAACTATTCCCGAAGCAAATGCAAGAAAAATCAATTGCTCTGGAACTTCTTTTATCCCAAAACCTGCAATCCATGAATTCTGTTCCTTTACAACGATATCAACTGCAAGACCAATTATTACAGGTGGAGCTAAATCTAATATTTTATTTATTATGGAACTAAGAAAAGCAAAAAATAGTAACCTTCTTTCTTCAATCAAATTTAAATAAAGTCTAATTATTGGATTTTGATTGTTCTTAGACCTCATAAAATAACAATTAAATTTTTCTATTATTATTTAAAATTTCTTTAGTTTCTAATTTACATTTCGTTTTTGCATCTTGATGACTTGCAGTTTGAGTAAATTCTTCGTAGTAACAATCACAAGTTTCATTCGCAATTTCTTCACTATATACTATTTCTGCTTTCAACATCTCCTCTTTGACACTCTGAAGACAAAATAATTTTATGATAGAATTTTGTTTCATCTGAGCTAAATAATAACTATTAAAAGAGTTGAATAGGATTATCAGATTCACAAAAATAAAGAATTTATATTTACTAGCATTCATTCCCTATTCCTAGTTTCTGACTTTAATTTTTTTTAATTTATTTTTAGTTTCTCTATGCAGATCTCTGGGTAAATCTACCAAACTGTAATCATTAAAAATCTGTATCTTACCTATGGATCTACCATTTATATTAGTTGAATTACAGATTGAGGATATTATATTTGCAACTCTAACCCCATCAAATTTACCAAAGTTAAATTTGTAAGTTTCAAAAGAATCATTTTGATAATTGTTTCTTCTATTTGAATTTCTCATCCGATTATTAGCATTTCTATTTGATCTATTTCGATCAGTATTGTTTTGTTTATGAATCCAAGAATCATCTTCATCAACAAAAAATGCTTTGTTACCTATTACTAAATTAATCGCTGCCATTGCAATATTTGAGTCGTCCATAGAGTGTTTTTCTTTTAAATTATCTACTACATCAATAATCAAAGATTTATTTTCTTCATTTCCCTCTTTAGCTAAAAAACTCTCATTAACATTCTCTATAAGTTTCTCCATCCTTTTTTCATTTATAATTTTATTACTTGGGATATTAATTTCTTCAATCTTAGTTCTTGTAGAGTTTTCTAAGTTTCTCAGAAAATGTTTTTCTCTTTGATTAACAAATAAAATTGCCTCTCCTGATCTGCCTGCCCTTCCAGTTCTTCCAATTCTATGAGTATATGTTTCCTTATCAAAAGGAAAATCGTAATTAACAACAAGTTTAATCCTCTCTACATCTAATCCTCTAGCTGCGACATCTGTTGCAACAAGAATATCAATAAATCCTTTTTTTAATCTATCTACAGTATTTTCTCTTTGATTTTGAGGTATATCTCCATTAAGTACTGCCACAGTATGACCCGAATTTTCTAAAGCTTCAGCTATTGAAGTAGTAAGTAGTTTTGTCCTCACAAAAATTATTACTCCCTCGTTATTAAGTTCTAATATTCTTTTTAAAGCATCTAACTTGTGGTGCCTTTGAACATATAGAAATTTTTGCGAAATTAATTGAGTTTCTTTTTTGACACTTTTGATTAATATTTCAGCGGGGTCATTTAGATATTTTTTTGCTATGTTTCTTATCTCACTAGGCATTGTTGCTGAAAACAATACCATCTGCTTATTTTCCGGAAGTTGATCTATTATCCATTCGATATCTTCAAGGAAACCCATATTTAACATTTCATCGGCCTCATCTAAAACAAGACAACTTATGTCTTTAATTTTAAATGTTCCCTGCCTTATATGATCCATTATTCGGCCAGGGGTCCCAACTACTACGTCAACCTTTCTTTTCAATGCTGAAATTTGATTTCGATAGTCAGTACCTCCATATATTGCAACCGTCTTAAAATTAGTAGATTCAGAACTATAACTTTTAAAAGATTCTGCCACTTGAGTGGCCAATTCTCTTGTAGGAGTCATAACTAAAACCTTGGCATTTAATTCTTGATTATCTGCAAGTTTCTCTATTAATGGTAATGCGAAAGCTGCAGTCTTTCCTGTTCCAGTTTGTGCTTGGCCTAGTAAATCTCTGCCTAACATTAGTTCCGGAATTGCAGCTTTTTGTATGGGAGTAGGATTTTTGTATCCTTTATTTCTTAACGAATTTAAGAGCGATTGATTAAACCCAAAATCGAGAAATCCATTCTCATTATCATTTGCGTTCGATACTCCCAATGGTTGAGATTCAATTTCTGTTTTGTTATCTAAGTTATTCAACTCATGCAGGGAAACAATTTCATTCTGAGATTTTTCCTGTTCAGTATCAAGAGATTTACTATCTTTTTTTAAAGTCATTTTAAATGCCCAATATTCTTCTGATTAGGCATTCAACAAATATCTAAATTTACTTAAATTGTTGACTAGCCTTTCAGAGCCGAATTATTAATCTAACATCTTGGGGTTAATATCTTAAGAATTTCTCAAAAATAAGATTTAATTAAAATAATATATATCTAGAAATTTTTTCGCTCTTGTAACAGCAGTATAAAATAACCTTCTTTCAAAATTATCTCTGCAGAAGATATTTTCACTATTTTTTTGTTCTTTTATACCATATTGATTTCTTCTAGATTTTTTAGACCATAAAATACTTACTTTATCAGATTCACTTCCTTGAGATTTATGAATAGTAATTGCTATTGCTGGAACAACACTTTCTAATTTAGATGGGTCAATTAATACTACAATTTCTTCGTTATTATCATTAAATTTTCTAAAAAGATATTTTCTTTCATTTTTTAAACCTATTAGCACACCGATATCGCCATTTGACAATCCAAGTTCATTATTATTTTTTGTACACATGATTGGAACACCCTCTTTAAGAGTTTTAAGGTCATAGGGTTTTTTTTGACCAAAAACAATTTCATTCAAATATTCAACACTCCATCTTCCAGAATTTTTTTCACATAAAATCAAGTGACTTTGTAAATCTTTAAATATCTGATCTACTAAATCTTTTTCATTAAGCAATAAATTATATATAGCCTCATCAAATATATATTTTTTTTTACTTAAATTTGAAGTTGAAAGATTTAACTTATTGAGATGACTTGTAATTGAAAAAAATAGATTTTTTGGAATATCCTTTTCGCTACTTTTTGAAATAGTAACTTCTTTTGATTTTGTACCTTTTTCTAATTCTTTTATCTTTTGGTTAAGTAAAGAATAATGATTTCTAAATATTAAACTACTAATTAATGCTATATCTCCAAAATTTCTATAAGTTTTTTCTAAATTTACTACACATGATTTAATAGTACTATTTTCACAATATTCAAACAAATAATTCCAGATAGAACAGTTTTTTACTGGAGACAATTGATTTTTATCTCCAACTAAAATAATTTTACAGTCCTTTGCTAGTAAACTTAAAACTGATTCAATCAAATCGATATTAACCATTGACATTTCATCAATTATGAAAATATCAAGTTCTTTTAGTTTAAATTTCAAATTAAGAGATTTATTTTGAGAATTTAAAATCCATCTATGTAAAGTTTGAAATTCTATTTGGTCTTGAAATTTGCCAAGGGAAATATTTCTTTTATCATTAAGAGCTTCTTTTAGACGAGCAGTAGC
>QCMJ01000020.1 GCA_003213855.1 Prochlorococcus sp. AG-418-O03 | reverse complement strand
AGATCTAGATTGTAAGCACAAGGAATGGTCAAAATCGATTGACAGTAAATTTTAAAAGCTTTCGTTGATTATATTTAAAAGTTTATTTCTTTTATTTGTATTTTCCTCTTCCCTATCAAGTGTTACTTCATCATTAATGATAGGTTTTGCTTCATAAGCTAGATACCAAAGAATAAATCCGGCAGGAAATATTAAAATATGCATAGCAAAATTAGTTGACTTAAATCAAATATAGTGCAACACTTGTAATGTGCAAGTGTGACACTAATTTTTTTTAATTATGCCCTCTCAGAGGAAAAGAATTGGTTTTTTGCCAAGTGAAGAAGTTCATGAAATTATTGAAAAATTGTGCAAAGCTAATGAATTTAGTCAGTCAAAAGTCACAGGTTTATTGGTCGAGGAAGCGTTGAAGTCTCGAGGGGTATTAAATGAAACTATTGGTCAAAATATAAATGATCAAGCTGATTTAATCAATTTTTCTTTTGATCCAGATACATTCTCTGAAAATTATAAATCTCCACGTAATGTGGACGACTATGAAGTTAATAAAAAAGTATTATCTGATGATATCAGAATGATGCATGAATTTATTGAGTTTAAATATTTTAAGAAAGTTATGAAGCGAAATAACAATATTTTTGAGTAAATAGTGTCACACTTGTAATGTTTATATGATAATACTTTTTAATGAAATATAGAAATTAAGTAGGAATAAATATTTTTGACTATTTCTAATCAACTTCTTAAAATAGGATCCAAAATAAATTGAATCTTTAAAAATTCAGCGGACTAAATCCTCGTGGAGATATGAACCTTAGCCCGCTTTAAAAAAATAGCAATAAAAAAATATAAATTCAATAGGTATGTAAATTTACTTTTGAATTAAAATTGGAATAATAAAACTCTAAATATAAATGGCGGTAAGTGAATTAAATGAAGATATACAGGATCAAATATGTGATCTTCTTGAAAATCTTCAGCAAATAGAAAAACTTAAAAATAAAGATATAAGAATTTTGCTTGATAAGATAGTTAGAAAATATGGAGGAAAAGTAGTAAATAAATGAAACGCTTAATATTCCCACTATTAATTTTGCTTACTTTACCAAGTGTTATTCATAGCTCCCACTTGAATAATCAGAGAGAACTTACAGTCACCTCAGAAAGCACTCGGGAATCTATAGAGTTGGCAAAATACCTTAAAGATAATGGTGTAGTTAAATATTCAGCATATTGGTGTCCTAATTGCCTTAATCAAAGTGAATTATTTGGTAAGCAAGCTTATAGAGAACTTAATGTAGTTGAATGTGCAAGAGATGGCATAAACAGTCAAACTCAATTATGCATTGATAAAAAAATTAAAGGGTTACCTACGTGGGAAATAAATGGAAAACTTTTTTTAGGTGTACTTTCACTAAAAGAGTTATCAAAGTTGACTGGATTTAAGAATTAAGGAATATGTAAGAAGATTTATGTCAAGATATTAAAGGTTATTTCTTGAGTCCCTTTCATACAACCTCCAGCTGGATAATTAATTACTTTTTTTGATATTAATCCAATACTTATAGCAACTATTCCAATACCAATTAATGCTCTTGTTCTTTTACTTGAGATGAGATATTTCATGGGGTATTTATAATTATTAAATAGTAGGTATTATTAGATTATTACGTGGATTTTTTTGTTTTAAAAGAAAAATAACAAGTAACCATAAATCTATAATTTTTAAAATAATTTTTAGATATAAGATATATTGAAAATCCTTAATTAATAAATGCTTACATATCTTTTTTTCAGTATTTTTAGTTTGTATTTGACAGTCTTTTTATAATTAAAAAGAGATTTTTCTTTTTTTATGAAAAATAAAGAATTTAATGTGACACAAGGAATGGCTTTGTTACTTTTGAAGCCATTAAATTTACCCGCTAACTACGTCCTTAATCTCATAATTTATATAACTAACCCTAGTAACAATATTGGATACTAAGAGTCTTCCCAAACTGGTTTGGTTCTCCTCCAACCTTGAGCGATTAACTTTTTCCATTCATCTCTAGCTTTATCAACTTTAAGTTCTTCTCTGGTTGTCATAAGAGGTGGTTCTTTTCCTAAAACACCAAGAATTCTTCCAGAGTCAATAAACATATATTCGAAAAATTTATCTTTATTTTGATTATTCTTTGAAAACCTTTTAACCCTTGAACGGTTCGAATTTATAAGCCAATAATTTTCTGTCAATCTTACTTATTTTATGTTTTCTCAATCGGAGCCATTGTTAATCCTTTGCTGAAGAGTTGCTCATGATATAGCTCTGCCTGTTCAAAATTACCTCGCCAAACCTCCGCCGAGCCTGTCTTGTCAACTTTGATGGTTAGATCCCATGCCCTTTTTTCACTCATTCTTGGGATTACTGTTAAAAGACAATTTGCGACATGCTGAAAAGTATTAAAACTATCATCAAGAACTATCACCCTTGCTTCAGGGTATTTTGCTTTAGATTTCTTTGGATCTAAGACTGTGCCGGGTGAATTAAACATTATTGTCTGTAATAGTTTAAGTCAATTAAAATTTCACCTAAGTTCTTCAAATGAAAAGTATTAAAAATGTCTCGAGCGTGACTTGAACACGCGACCTGCGGGCTATGAATCCGCCGCTCTAACCAGCTGAGCTACCGAGACATGGAAATATTGTAAGGCATTGCTTGTACTTTAATTACCATTTTGAAAATTTATTTGTTTGTGGGCCTCATAAATAGCAATTCCGCAGGCTACCGAAAGGTTTAGACTTCTAACACCTTTTTTATAATTGTTTCCAGTCTGTAAATTCGGCATAAATATTGATATTAAAAAGTCGCTTTTATCAATAACGGAATCTGGTAATCCTGAATCTTCTCTCCCAAATAGCAAAATATCATCTTGCTTAAATTTAAAATCATTTAAATATAATCCATTTTTTTTACTAAAAGATATTATTCTTTTTGTCGCATTTGACGTCAAAAAATTTTCAAAATTCTCATACTTATTAATAGTAACTAGAGGCCAATAGTCTAATCCTGCTCTTTTTAAATATTTATCTTCTATTTTAAAACCCAAGGGCTCTATAAGATTTAAAGGGATATTAAACGCAGCACATGATCTGGCGATATTACCAGTATTCTGTGGGATTCTAGGTTCAAAAAGAGCGACTTCCAATTTTAAGTAGGTATTTCAATACTTATTTCATCTATTTTGATTGCTCTGCCGTTTATTGCCAACCAATTATCTTTTGATATTTTGGTTATTTTCTTTTGAAGTTCTCCTATTCTTTCAATATAAGTATTACCAATTTTATATTCAGAGACGAGACTCCAACCTACTTGTTCTCCAACAATAATTGTTATGCTTTTTCTTTTCATTAAGAGACTAATAAGTGAATTCATTTTTGTTGTCCATTCATTTTGTTTCTTTCCAATACTTTTCATAACGAATCCACCAATCGAATCAATTAATAATGGACCTTCTTCTTTCGTTAATGTATTTAATAGATCTGTCGTTTCTATTAATTTCCAATCTTTAGGCCTTCTTTTTCGATGTAAATTAATTTTATCTTGCCATTCTTTATCATCCAAATTGTTTTCAGATAAGGCAACATATGATAATTTTTTTACTTCCTTTGCAAGATGCTCCGCGAATTCACTTTTACCACTCTTTGTCCCCCCTGTAATAAAAACTATATGAGATGAATATTTACTAATACTTAAATCGTTAGCATTCATAAATTCTCTACTATTTAGAGAAATACCACCATGTTGCTAAAGGAATAATTGTTGCAGCAATTAACAAACCTATAACTATATAAGTAGCAGTTGAACTCTCAGTATCTTTTGATCTCATTGTATTAAAATTAGGATCCACTACTGGGTTGTCAATAGATGAAGGCTGACTTTTTTCGTAATTTATAATAGTCTTCTGCTGAGTAATACCAAAATATTTGTTTATATTACTAATTTCATTTGCGTATGCAGTCGAGGGGATAAGAATAAAAATTAAGCCAGTAAAGATAATAGAATATATATATTTTTTGATGTTTAGGTTCATTTTAAAAGGTTTTGGTTAATTATATATTAAAAACCATATGTTTGAGTTATTTTTAAATGTACTAAACAATATAATATTTGCATAATTTAATTAGAAATAACATATTTGAAATATGGGATTCAATGGTAAATCATTAATATTACTAGGTGCAATACTCTTTATTTTTCAGATAGCAAATTTTATTTCAATAGAAACAATTACTCCTGAGCTTGAAAGAGCACAAGTGTTAGCTGCAATAGCTTCATTAATTATTATTTTGATAGGTTTTTTATTTAAACAATTCGAACCATTAGCTGGTGAGAAAGCTGCTTTAAAAGGAGAAAATAAGTTTCTCTTCGATAGAAACATGCCGGATGAAGTTATTGATGAACTTGCATGGGGTTCTGAAGCGATATTAACTTCTACAGCTGCAGCAGCAATATTAATCCACAATGATGGCGTTAATATATTGAGGAGAGGAATCACCTCTAGTAATAATTTTAAACCTGGAGAGACTTGTCTGAGATCTATAAAAGATATGAAACTAATATCATTGGCAAATACTAAATTTTATCCTGGGAGAGAGGAATTTTTTAATTTTTGTGCTGAAATTCCATCTATCTTAGTTGTACCTATAAATAATAAGGCTTTTATATTGATAGGAGGCTGGAGTGCTAAGTGTTTTACGAAGTCTGATGAAAAATGGATTAAAAACTGGTCTAAAAAAATTAATAATATTTTTTCAAAAAATAAAATTTAAAAATAAATTATTGATTTAACTCTTTTATCTTTTGCATCAAATCTAACTGATTCAGTATCTAAATTATAGAACGCATTTTCTGAATTTGTTTCATATACTTTTTCGTTATTTTCATCTTTTATTATATATTTTACAGGATTGAAAAATTCAATTATGTTATCTGAACCCAATATGGCTTTCCCTGAATTTAAGATTATATTTTGATTTTCAAATTTTATATTACCCTCCAATAGATATTTAGTATTTTCTATATTCCAAATAAAATTATCAGCATATAAAATATCCTCATCTTTTTTAAGAGTTTTTAATTTAACATTCCCTTTCAATTTCAAGAGTTTATTGTTATCTGATAATGTAGATTCTTCTGAACTAATAATATATTTAGTTTCTTCCCCATTGAGAATATTAATGATAGGTTTTTTTAATTTGTATTTTGATTCAATAATGTCATAACTTGAATTTGGACTGGCAATTGAATATATTTTATCTCCACTTTTAGAGAAAATAGTCATA
This sequence comes from Prochlorococcus sp. AG-418-O03, assembly GCA_003213855.1. GTDB lineage: Bacteria > Cyanobacteriota > Cyanobacteriia > PCC-6307 > Cyanobiaceae > Prochlorococcus_A. The sequence continues at coordinate 7,715 of QCMJ01000020.1, read as the reverse complement.
TCAAAACTGTCTATTTTTTGTATAACTTTATTTTCATCAATTATATTTGGGGCACAACCAAGCATAAATAATGGAAGGGAAATTATTAATTTATAAATGTTGCTCATACTCCAGTTTATTTATGATTGGAGTGGGTTTAGGAAGACTTGAGTTACTAATTAATAATCCCCAAATTAATTGTTGTTTCCAAGGAATTTCTTCTCTGTATATAGAACCAAGCTGTTCATTAATTTTTGTAGATAATTCGGGCAATAAAGGTAGTAATAATAATCCTATTATTCGGGTACTTTCTAAAACGTTATAAATAATTTCCTTAACTAAAGGTAGATTATCTTTCTCTTTTATTAACAACCATGGCTGATTATCATTCAGATACAAATTTGTTTTTATTGCTAGGCTAAGTACTTCATTAGCAGCTAGATCTAATTTGTAGTTATCAAAGTTATAAATATAGTTTTTGACTGCAATTTTGGCGATGTTCTCCAATTTATTTTCACTTAAAATTGGTTCATTATTTGGCACTTTATTATCAAACCATTTTCTAGACATAGATGATGTTCTATTCAATAAATTACCAATTGTATTAGCTAAGTCATTATTGATAATGTCAACAAATCTTTTATCTTGAAAATCTCCATCGGTTCCTAGTGATATGTCTTTGATAAGGTACCACCTTACAGGATCATTTCCATATTTTGTAAGCATTAAATCAGGGTCGAGTACATTTCCTAAGCTTTTACCCATTTTTTGCCCCTCTCTTGTTAGAAACCCATGCCCAAACACTTTTTTAGGAACTTTCATTTTGGCAGAAATGAGCATTGCGGGCCAATATACAGCATGGAATCTCAGAATATCTTTACCAATTAAATGAACATCAGCTGGCCATCCTGCATTAATTGATTTTTCCAATGATTGTTCTGGCGTATCAGAACTAATGGCACTTACATATCCAAGTAAAGCATCAAACCATACATAAAAGGTATGGTTATCGTAATCAGGGACAGGAATTCCCCATGTGACATTTGTTCTTGAAATTGAAAAATCCTTTAAACCTCTAGAAACAAAATTTATAATTTCATTTTTTCTTTCTATTGGCTCTATAAAAGAAGGTTCATTGATAATTTTTTCAATTTCTTTTTGATATTTCGAAAGCCTAAAAAAAAGATTCTCTTCATTTTTCCATTCTAGATTTTTTTGATGTATAGGGCACTTATATGTTGATGAGTTTTCTGGATTATCCTTAAATTCCTCACACCCGACACAATACCAGCCTTTTTGAACTCCCATATAGATATCATCTGATGCTTTTACTCTTTCATAAAATTCATTAACAACAAATTCATGATTTTTTGAGCTAGTTCTTATAAATTTATCAAAGGATATATTCCAATTTTTCCAATTATTATTAAAGACTTCTGAGATTTCATCACAATGTGATTTTGGTTCAATACCCTTTTTATTAGCTGTTCTTTGTATTTTCAAACCATGTTCATCAACACCAGTGATGAAAATAACATCTACACCTGCAAGTCTTTTATACCTGGCTATTGAGTCACAAATTATTGTTGTATATACACTTCCTAAATGAGGTTTATCGTTAACATAGTATAAAGGTGTAGTAATGACAAAAGTCATAAAGCTTTTTTATTAATACTAACAGATATTTTTTAAACTAATAACAACCTATTATATTTATTATCTTATTAATAAATAAATTCTAATAGATTACTATCATTTATAATATATTTAACTTTATATATTTTGTTGCTAAATATTTCTATTGATACAAAAAGAGTAATAAGTATTTCTAGTGAATAATCTGGAAAATATACCAAAGCAATATTTTTTTTATAATTAATCCACTTAACAAATATTATATTATAAAAAGGTTTTTTTTCATTGTTAAAAAAATATGTTAAAAATTTAAATTTATCATTTTTAAAAATGTTATTATTCTCTGATTGTCTATTCTTTGAATAATCAATAATCTTAGAGACAGAATCCTTAGTTAGAAGTTTGTGATTATTAATTTTATTATATACTTGCCTTTGTATTATTAAATCAAGATATCGTCTCAATGGTGATGTACATTGTACATACATTTCCAGCCCTAACGATTCATGTTTGCCTGGCTTAGTTGTTATATAACTTCTTCCCATATATTGTTTTAATATTATATATTTAATATCACTATCATTGTATCTATTAAGTATTTCATAGGGATTGCAATTTAATTTCTGAATCCTAAATGCAGCTGCTAAATTATATTTATTTATAAATAAACTTGTTACATAACCCATTAATATCATTGATTCTGCGACTATGATTTGTGATATTGTTTTCTCTACTTTATTTAGTACAACCTTATCCTTATGCAATTTAATCTTATTATTAGGACTTTCAAAAATAATTGCTCCTTGTTTCTTTCTGAATTTAATACTTTTTTCTAATAAATTTTTTATCTCAATTAATTCTATTTCTTCTTTTGGTTCTAATTCTAAAATTTCATTTGCATCTTCATATGTTAATTGATATTTTGGTTTTATTATTGCTTCAATTATTTCATATTTATTTATTGATCCATCGTCATTGAATTCTATTGCTGCACTAATTGTTTCTGAAATTTTATTTTGAGCTAGATTTGCCTTTTCAAGAATATCTTTAGGTAGCATTGGAACATATTGATCAACTAAATATAAACTGCTATTTCTCTTTCTCGCATCTATATCAATATTAGAGTCATGCAAAAAGAGTTTGCATGGATTACTAATATGTATCCATAAATTTTTTATATTACTTTCATTTATTTCTAATGAAATAGCGTCATCAACCTCATGTGGATCATCAGAGTCAATAATATATGTTTTTAAATTAGTTAAATCTTTCAAATATTTGAGATATTAACTATAGTGCAAACTATATTCAATATGAAATTATCCTTCAGGATTTACGAAGGGTAAAAGAGCTACAATTCTGGCTCTTTTTACTGCTAATGTAAGATCTCTTTGTTGCTTAGAGGTCAAACCTGTCATCCTTCTTGGTAGGATTTTACCCCTCTCAGTTATGAATTTTTTTAGTAGTTCTACATCTTTATAGTCAATAGGATCTCCAGGTTTGATAGGTGATAATTGTTTTTTAAAAATTGAATTAGGCATGATTTAATTTGATTTGATTTGATTACTTTATTTCTTTATGAATTGTCATTCTGTTTAAATGAGGATTAAACTTTTTTAGTTCTAATCTTTCAGTTGTATTTCTACGATTCTTTTCAGTAGTATATCTTGAGACACCATTTGATCTCTTAGGATCTGTGCTTGTCCTAGCTTCAGTACATTCCAGGGTCACTACAACTCTTGTCCCTTTTTTGGCCATTTTAATTAATACTTTATTGTATAATTTTCTATTGTACATCTTCAACAAACTTTTTTGAAGATATACTCATTTCTTTTATCATCATTGATTAAAAAATATATGAAAGTTTCTCAAAATTGGTTGAAAAATTTGGTAGAAATTACTTCTACTCCTGAAGATCTCTCTGAGAAACTTTCTATTGGTGGATTTGAGGTTGAATCACTAGTAGATTGTTCAGAAAATGTAAATGGAGTTGTTTTAGGTAAGGTATTATCTGTTTTAAAACACGAAGGATCTGACAAACTTTCAATTTGCAAAGTCGATATTGGTGCTTCAAAGAATTTACAAATTATCTGTGGTGCGCGCAATATTAGACCAAATATATATGTTTATGTTGCTACTGTCGGCGCGAAATTAAATGCAGTTGATTTAACTATTAAAAGAAGTGAAATCAGAGGTGTCATGAGTGAAGGAATGATATGCTCTCTGCAGGAGCTTGGATTAGAAGACTCTAGCGAAGGGATAGAGATCATTGATGAAGATTTAGCCATAAAACATGAATTGGGCACTCCTGGGTCTGACTTGCTTCAATTAAATGATTTTATTTATGATTTGGCCATAACAGCTAATAGACCTGACGGAATGTCTGTTGTAGGTATAGCCCGCGAAATTTCTGCCCTTTTAGAATCTACATTAAATTTTCCAGAATTAAACGATAAATACAATATTCATTTACTTAAGGGGGTTAAACTTTGTCCAGAGGCTATAGATTCTAATTGCATATATACAATAAGCTGTATTGATGGAGTTAATGGAGATATATTATCGCCAAAATGGCTTAAAGACCGTATAGAAAAATCAGGTATAAAGTCGATTAATCTCCTGGTTGATTTGACAAATTATATTCTTTTAGAGCAAGGGCAACCCTTGCATGCGTTTGACAAAGAAAAACTATCTAACTTAATTGGAAAGGAAGTTTCTCCAAAAGACTTTTCTGTACGAAAAGCCAATAATAATGAAAGCCTCGTTTGTTTAGATGGAAAAAAATATGAATTAAATAAAAATATTACAGTAGTTACTTGTTGTGATAAACCTATTGCTATTGCTGGGGTTATAGGTGGTTTAGAGACTTCTGTATGCAATACTACGTCTTCTATTTACCTTGAAGGCGCTGTTTTTAATCCAGTTACTATAAGAAAATCTTCAAAGTCGGTTGGCATAAGAACAGAATCTAGCAGTAGGTATGAAAAAGGGATATCATCAAAAAATACAATAAGTGCAGTAACAAGGGCAATTAATCTTTTAGAAGAATATTTTTCTATTCATTCACCAATCATCAATACTTCCAATTTAATAAGTAATGAGGATATATTTATTAAACTAAGGAGAAATCGAATACATAAAATTCTTGGTCCATTAATAATTAACGATCAATTTGAAAAAAGAAATATATCTGATAATGAAATAGTTGATAAATTAAAACTCATAGGTTGTACTTTAAGGAATAAAGAATATGGCTGGGATGTAGCAGTCATTCCTAATAGATCACATGATTTAATGAGAGAAATAGATTTAATTGAAGAAATAGCGAGATTAATAGGGTATGACAGATTTGACTTAAAACTTCCTAATCCAATTAACCCGGGAAAATTGTCATCAGAACAGTTGGCATTGAGAAAAGTAAAAAATGGTTTTATAGAAAACGGTTTTAACGAGGTACTAAGCTACTCACTTGTTCCTGAAGAAGATGAAAAACTTATAAAGATTTCAAATCCTTTGTTATTAGAAACAAGCTGTCTTAGAGATAATATCTGGAAAGAACATTTGGAGATAGTTAACCGTAATATAAAAGCTGGACAAGCAAGTTGTTATATATTTGAAATTGGAAATGTTTTTCATAAGAAAACTGAGTTAATTCAAGAAGAAGTTCTGAATGGCGCTATTTATGGAAATAAAAAATTTGGGAAATGGATAAATTCGGGTAAGGATATCGATCTCAATTATTACCAGGCCAGAGGAAAATTAAAGGAGGCTTTATCCTCTTTGAATATAAAAATTGAGGATAAACCTACTGATTCAATTGATTTTCTTCATCCAGGAAGAACAGCTAAATTAGTTATTGAAGGGAAAGATGCAGGTTATTTTGGTGAAATACATCCCAAACTAATATTAGAAAAGAAGTCATTAAAAAAAGTTTATTTATTTAACATAAATATTTCTATCCTCTTGGGAGCTAGTACAAGAAAAAATAAATGGATTCCAATATATAAGCAATACCCAATTGTTCCGAAAATGGAAAGGGATATAAATTTTGTATTCAGTAAGAAATTTTTAATTAGCGAAATAACATCACAGATAAGAAAAACAGGAAAAAATCTCTTAGAGGATGTAAGTTTACTTGATGTTTTTGAAGACACTAAATTTGGAGATGATCATATAAGTTATACATTTAGATTATCTTATAGAGATAAAGATAAAACATTACTGGACTCGGATATTACGTCGATACATTCAAATATCATTTCTAATGTTGAAAAATGTTTTAATACTAAATTGAGGAATTAATTGTATTGCTAATCTCATATAAGACTCTAAACTAGTCTCTATATAATTCTTATATGAGACAAATAATAAACCTATAAATCTAATTAATGTTGTATGATAAATTACATGATCAATTTCCTATCTTTACTTCTATCTTCAGTGCTGTGGGTACAAGTCCCACAATGGTCAGATGATTGGTCAAAATGTGCTGTTGACATACCAGATGCTTCATGTCATTGGTATATAACTGCACCAGATAATACTTTTGGTGATGGATTTGATTGGGCTAGCGCCCCTTGGTTTGATGCCAACGGATTAAGCGATGTACCTAGTATTGATAAACAAACTGCAATTGAAAAGCTTCAAAACAAGTAGTACTGTCTTTAAGGCAGTACGGGTGGGCAAGAAACCTCGTAATAGCATGACTTTCTAGCCCTTGTTAATTTCTTGGACATTGAAAGGACATAGATTACTGATTTATTATTCAATTTTTTAATTTTTCCTAGGTAATAGACAGTTTGTTTATGACCCATCTAAATTAATAAGTTAATTTTCTTATTAATCTATTTTAAGACTATATTATAGACTTATAATAAGTCTCATATAAGAAGTACTATGCAAAGATTTTTTTTAAAGAAATTTTATATTAATTTCATTTATACATCATTAATGTTTCTTTAAGATTGAATAAAAATAATTGATGAAAATAAGAAATATTAAATTAACATCTATCTTATATGAGACTATTAAGTAGACTTATAAATAGTCTTATTTGAGAATTAGTATACTAATTTCTATATAGATTTTTTAGCAATTGATACGCTTCATTTAATTTTCTCATTTGATCTGTTGATCCTCCTGCATCTGGATGCGTCTCTAAGGCTATTGATTTATAGGCCTCCCTAATTTTACGGAACGTATGAGCAGATCCTGCGGATGTTGATAAATTCAATAATTTAAGTGCTCCATGTACTGTCATTGTTGAGTCCAAAGTTTCAAATGAATTAGATCTATTATTTCGCTTAAATCTACTTACAAATCTTCTCATAAGTGTTGGTATTCTATTTATCAGATCTGATGTAGCAAAAGGGTCTTCTAAAACGCCAATCATTAATAAAACAATTTCAAGGGATGGATTTTTTTTTATCCAAAATGGGCATAAATCTGACATTAATTTATTGGCTGCACTCCACGTAAAGGGTAGATTTTCAGTCCCATCAAGATTTGGCCATATATCCCTTTCAAACCAATCCATCGAAGCTTCTACTACATGATCATTAGGAACTGATCCATATAAGGTTTTCCAATGACTAATTAACTCAATTCGACATTTTATTAATTCAGTTTCTTTAATTGTATTAATTTGAATATCATTAATATTCTCCTTTAATTTTTCACTATTAATACTTCTTCTTAGATTCTTTACTTTTTTTTCAACAAAATTAGGAAGGCTTATGTTTAAGTTGGCTTTTTCTTTATATTGATTGTTATTTGTAAATCTTTTATTCAAAGATATCTCATTAACTTCTTTTTTTACGTCTGATTTAATTAATACTAATGCAGTATCTTCATCAATATTTAAATTTTCATTATTTTTATTCTCGTTAAAGTCTATTTCTTGCTGTTGGTTCTTAGGTAGTAAATCATCTTCTTGAAGAAGTTCTTTAAGTATCTTTTCTATTACAGGTCCTCTTGCTCTAAATCCCCACTCTTTTCGTAATTGATCAAACCTGGAAATTAGTTCCTCAGGTAAATCAATTGAAATTCTTTTCGTATTTGAATTTTCAGGAATATTCAATAATATTTTCTTGAATAGTATG
>QCMJ01000019.1 GCA_003213855.1 Prochlorococcus sp. AG-418-O03 | reverse complement strand
TTCAGAATCTATATTTTTTTTATCATTAATTTTCGTATTACCCAAAGAAATACCTAGAAATCTAATCCCGACATAATCACCTAAATCAACATTTTTATCTAAAAGATTCTCAATACTTTTTTCTAGTTCTAATTTCCTAGAACTATAAGTTTCTTTTAATAAATTATTTAATAAAAAAGAGCCTAAAAAACCTGAGGATAAAAGCATCCCTACTAAAAGTATCTTAGTATTAAAATTTAGAGATCTAATTTTTTTCAAGTTAGAGCCCAAAAATAGAGTAGGCTTACAAAATATAAGAAATTAATTAGGTCAAAGCCACTAAATGTCTTTTTTTGAACTATTAGAGAACACACCCCGAATTTTTGGATTCTTTGGAATATTTCTTTTCATTTGCACAATAGCAGCTTTTATATTTAATTTTGGTTTTAAATTTCGAATAATTGGAGCAACTATCTTTTCATTATTGCTTTCTTTGAGTAGTTGGGCATTTATACAAAGTTACTCCGAAAAGGTAGCAATAGAAGGTGCAAAATATGTTCCAATTGTTTATGACAATGGGTTCGATTTGATTATTGCTAAAGCAGATAATGACTTTCCAGAAGAATCTATTGAACCAACTTTAGAACAATTATCGGAAAACTTAAGGAAAGGTAGCAGATCTGGTGCGAATGTAAAAATAAAGATAAGAAAACTTGAAAAAATTTCAGATGGTGTAAGTAAACCAGTTGTTATAGGAGAAGTTCAGAACAATATCAAAATGAACTAGTCTATAGAAAAAATGAAAAGTAAAACCTTTTTAGATTTCTTACCAACAAATTTTAGACATGAGAAATCTTTTTTTATTCAAAATAATCTAACTAACTTTGAAAAATTAAGTAATCTTTCGGACTTAGATATAAATGAGATTCAAAGAAAATCTTCACTATGTACATTGAATAATCTAAAAAAAATTAGAACTATAGCTATTTTTAAAAAAGAAATTGGAATTTCTCCACCACAAGCATATCTACTTTTGCATTGCGGTATATCTTCTCTTAAATCATTATCACTATCTACCCCTTACGAATTAGAACGCAAAATTGGTAGATTAGAAAGAATTCTTAAAGTAAAAACTGAGACAGATACAACTTTTACTCTCTTAAAAGAATGGATTAAAAAAGCTAGTCAAATCGACAAATCTATTGAAAATCTTGGATAAAAAAAAAATTTAATGTAGAATTTAGAAAAAAGTTAGTGATAATGAAACCTTTATTATTTTTTTTATTTTTGTTTTTCAACTCTTTATATCCTGTTTTAAGTCAATCTAACTTATTGGAAACTGTAAAAAAGAATCCAAACGAAGCTAGGAATTTTTGTAATAAGTTTAGAGAGTTTAATTCAAAAGGAATTTCAGCTAGTTCAGATAAAGCTATAGAGTATGTATCAAACAAAAAAAAGTTGACTCCCGTTAACGCAGAAATCTTTTCTATTTACGTCATTGGGCTGCACTGCCCAGACATTATCTAAAAGCCTAAATGTCTGGTTCAAGATGGTTTGATAAGTCTCTTCTACTTAGAGATGGAGTAAGACTTATATCTAGGATTTGGTTACCTAATAGTAATGGGCCATGGCCTGCATTATTGATGAGACAACCATATGGTAGGGAAATAGCTTCAACTATTACCTATTCTCATCCAGAATGGTGGGCTTCCAAAGGGTATATGGTAATAATTCAAGATGTTAGAGGTATGGGTTCTTCTGAAGGAGTTTTTAATGGTTTTTCTCAAGAAGCTAGCGATACTTCAGAAACACATGAATGGGTAAGGTCTCTAAAAGAATGTAATGGAAAACTTGGCTTATATGGTTTTTCATATCAAGGATTTACTCAACTAACTGGCGCATTAAATTCAAAGCCGCCCGATTGTTTATCTCCAGCAATGACTGGGATGAATATTAAGGATCATTGGTGCTCAGATGGAGGAGCATATTGGTGGCATAACAATATTGCATGGGGACTTCAAATAGCAGCACTAAAAATGAAAAGAGAAAATAAATTGCTTGAGTGGGGAAAAATAAGATTAGCCTTAGAAAATAAAAGTTATTTAAGGGAAGGAATTGATACTTTAAAAAAATATGATCCTAATAGCTTTGTTTTGGAATGGCTTAAAAATTTAAATATTGCTCGCCCATTTGAAGAATTTAAACCAATTTCAACATGGATTAAACAACCTATGTTAATTATTGGAGGACTATGGGATCCACATTTAAAAGGTGCCTTTGATCTTTATAAAAAATCTAAAGAAGCTGGTGGAAACCCAGAGATTATTATTGGGAATGCGACACATCTAAATTGGTGGGAGGGATCACAAGAATCTTTATTAAAATTTTTTGATAAACATTTAAAATCAGATGAAAAATTTAATTCTAAGAATTTTAAAGACGAGAAAAAAATATGGAATATTTCATTAAATAAATGGGAAGAATTAGATAATAAATTTCACCCTGAATTTATTTTTGGGCTTAAAAGCGATGGCACAGCAAATGTAGAGGTTGAAGATGGAAGTCTCACCATAAATTCAAGAGGATCAGGATGGTTCACAATTGTTAATGACCCATGGAGACCTACTCCATCTGACGGTGGTCATTTAGGTCCTAATCCAGGAAAGTTTAATAGAAGTATTATTGATAAACGCCTTGATGTAGGTGTTTTTCAAACCAATTCTTTTGAAGAAGATCAATATTTAAGAGGAGTTCCCACATTAGAAATCCAAGTAAAAAGTGATCAGCCCAATTTCGATATCTGCCTCGCTTTATCTCTAGTTGAAGAAAGTAATGAAAAGGTGAATCAATTTTCAACCGGATTCTTAAGGGTTAAAAACTCCAAAATAAGTGAAGAATGCACTTATCAAATAACAATGCAGCCAACAAATATTTGTTTAATTAAAGATAGCAAGCTTCGCTTATCTATATCTGCAGCAGCTTATCCAGCTATTGGAGTTAACCCTGGATTTGGGGAGGGAAATGTTGGAGCGCCTTCAGCAAATCATAGAGTTATTACCCTAAGCTTTAGACTTAAAAAAACATTTATGAAAATGAACCCCTTTTTTAATAAATAATTATTTTTTTGGTTAATCATTTGATATTATTAATCCTTAATATCTACCAGTCATGATCGAGACAATTCAAGCAGACTGGATTAAATCAGAAGCTATCAACCTAGAAAATTGTTGCAATGATAATCCATTAAAAATATTAGGTCCTCATTTTTATGAAGCACAATGGGTAATAAGGGTATGGATGCCTGAAGCTGACGAAGTTAAAATAAATTTTAAAAACTATACCTATAAGGCAGAAAGCATAAACCATAAATGGCTTTTTGAAGCTATCCTGCCTGAAAATCCAAATTATAATTACGAAATAAATATTTCACGAGGAGGAATTACACATACACAACATGACCCTTGGTCATATAGAGAAGAGTGGATGGGAGAAGTTGATAGACATCTTTTTGCAGAAGGTAATCATCATCATATCTGGGAAAAAATGGGAGCACATCTCATTGAACAAAAGAATCAAAAAGGAGTTATGTTTTGCATTTGGGCCCCAAATGCAAAATCAATCTCGATAATTGGAGATATAAATTCTTGGGATGGAAGACATCATCCAATGCAAAAAAGATTAGGGGGAATTTGGGAACTATTCATGCCAACAATGCAAGAGGGCGACACATATAAATACGAAATAAGAACACAACAAGGTCATATTTATGAGAAAGCTGATCCATATGGTTTCCTTCATGAAATCAGACCTCAAAATGGTTCAATAGTTTCAAAATTGAAAAACTTTAATTGGAATGATAGTTCTTGGATTTCAAATAGAGATTCTTCTAGTCAAATTAACAAGCCAATTTCAGTTTATGAAATGCATTTAGGAAGTTGGCTCCATGAATCAACAGATAATAAATATTTGGAGGGCAATGGGGAACCAAGAGACCCAGTGCCTGCAGCCGATTTAAAACCTGGAACAAGATTATTAACTTATCCAGAATTAACAGAAAAACTCATCCCTTACGTAAAAGAGAGAGGATTTACTCATATTGAACTAATGCCAATATCTGAACATCCTTTCGATGGTTCATGGGGATACCAAGTTACAGGCTGGTATGCACCAACAAGTAGATTTGGCACACCAAATGAATTTAGAGAGTTTGTTAATAAATGTCATGAAGAGGGTATAGGTGTAATTCTTGATTGGGTGCCTGGTCATTTTCCAAAAGATAAGCATGGTTTAGCATTCTTTGATGGTTGTCATCTTTATGAACATGGAGATTCACGCATAGGTGAACACAAAGAATGGGGAACCCTAATATTTAATTACAGCAGAAACGAAGTAAGAAATTTCTTAGTAGCCAACCTCATTTATTGGTTTGAAGAGTTTCATATTGATGGTATAAGGGTAGATGCTGTAGCTTCAATGCTTTACAGAGATTATCTACGTCCAGATGGAGAATGGATACCCAATGAAAATGGTGGGAATGAAAATACAGAAGCCGTTAAATTTCTTCAACAGGCTAATCATGTACTCTTCCAACATTTCCCAGGTGCACTTTCTATCGCTGAAGAATCAACTACTTGGCCAATGGTAACCAAACCAACTGATATGGGAGGGTTAGGCTTTAACTTGAAATGGAATATGGGATGGATGCACGATATGCTCGATTATTTTGAAATAGATCCTTGGTTTAGACAATTCCATCAAAATAGTGTAACTTTCTCAATAACATATAACTATACAGAGAACTTTATGCTTGCACTTAGTCATGATGAAGTTGTCCATGGGAAAAGTCATCTTTTGCATAAAATGCCTGGCGATGACTGGAAGAAATATGCAAATACTCGAGCTTTACTAACTTATATGTGGACCCACCCTGGTAAAAAAACGATATTTATGGGGATGGAATTTGGGCAAAGACAAGAATGGAATGTTTGGGATGATCTGCAATGGGAGTTGCTAGAATTTGAGCCTCATAAAGGTATAAGAAACTTGATTGATGACCTAAACGCACTTTATAAAAATGAACCTGCATTATGGAAAAATGACTTTGATCCTTATGGATTCCAATGGATTGATTGTAATGACAAATCTAATTCAGTTATAAGTTTTATGAGAAGAGAAAATGATACCAATGAGTGGCTAGTTGTTGTTGCTAACTTTACACCTAATACTCATGAGTCATACAAAGTAGGTGTTCCTGTGGAAGGATTCTATAAAGAAATATTTAATTCAGATGGAGCCACATACGGGGGCAGTAATACAGGAAATATGGGGGGTAAAAAAACTATAAATTACAATATTCATGATTATCAAAATGCTTTAGAACTTGCCCTGCCCCCATTAAGCGTGAGTATCTTTAAACATCAATCAAAAAAATAAGAAGGTTAAATTAACTTAGTGCTTCATATAAATGTTCATATAACGCTTTTATTCTGCTTTGCATTGTAGGATTTTTAAGTTGGATTTTAATTTTTTTTTTAAATATCGAATTGAAAAATGGGTCAAGATTTACCACTTCTACTTTCTGCCGCATTAGGTAAAAAAGTAAATAGGCCTCCAGTATGGATGATGAGGCAAGCAGGAAGATATATGAAAATCTATAGAGATTTAAGGGAGCGTTACCCAAGTTTTAGAGAGAGATCTGAAAATCCAGAACTGTCATATGAGATTTCAATGCAGCCTTTTCATGCTTTCAAACCAGATGGTGTGATTCTTTTTTCAGATATTCTCACACCTCTTCCTGGGATGGGCATAAATTTTGAAATAATAGAAAGTAAAGGTCCAATTATTGAGGACCCAATAAGAACTATTAATCAGGTAGAAAACTTAAAAGAATTAAATCCAAGTGAGAGTTTAAGCTTTGTTGGGCAAGTTCTTTCTTCACTAAAAAAAGATGTGAATAATGAGGCAACAGTTTTAGGTTTTGTTGGCGCGCCTTGGACTCTTGCTGCATACGTAGTTGAAGGTAAAAGTAGTAAAAATTATTCTTTAATAAAATCAATGGCTTTTAATGAGCCAGATTTACTTCATAAACTTCTTGATCATTTTGCAAAATCTATTGGTGAATATCTTAAATATCAAATAAAATCTGGAGCGCAAGTAGTACAAATTTTTGATTCATGGGCAGGCCAACTAAGCCCACAAGATTACGATATCTTTGCTGGGCCGTATCAAAAAAAAGTTGTTGAAATTGTAAAAGCGAAATACCCTGAAACACCAATAATTCTTTACATTTCAGGAAGTGCTGGTGTCATAGAAAGAATGGCAAAAACTGGAGTAGACATAATCTCATTAGACTGGACAGTAGATATTGAAGAGGCTTGTAAAAGAATCCCCAGTGGAATAGGAATTCAAGGTAATGTTGACCCTGGCATTTTATTCGGAAACAAAGAAACAATAAAAGAAAGGATAGATAATACTTTCAATAAAATTAAAGACAGGAAATATATTCTTAATTTGGGTCATGGGATTTTACCTGGGACTCCAGAAGAAAATGCACAAACATTTTTTGAACATGGGAAAAAACTCACTTACTAGTTAAAGTCTTGGCATATAAAAACTTATTAATCACAGGTGCGAATGGATGTGTTGGTCAATATGTAGTTGATTGGTTTTTAAAAAACACAAAATTCAGACTTTATCTCATGGTAAGAGATAAAAATAAGTTGCCAATTTCTGTTCAAGAGAATAAAAAAGTCAAGTTAATGGTTTGCGATATCAGGGAATCAAATAGGTATAAAAAGGAAATTAGTCAAATTAATTACCTAATACATACTGCTACAGCTTGGGGAGATCCAATAAGAGCCCATGAAGTAAATATTAAAGCATTTGAAGAATTACTTGAATTGCTTGATATTGAAAAATTAGAAAAGATTATTTATTTTTCAACAGCTAGTATTCTTGATACCCAAACACAATTAATGAGGGAATCATTGATTTATGGAACAGAGTACATTAAAACAAAATATGAATGTTTCCAGAGACTTAGAGAAAGCTCATTTGCAGAAAAAACATTCGCTATTTTCCCTACCTTAGTTTTTGGAGGAAATCTTGGGGTGAAAAGTAAATATCCTGTTAGTTATTTAACTAGTGGTTTGAGAGATATTTCGAAATGGCTTTGGTTAGCAAGATTTTTAAAACTCGATTCTAAATTTCACTTTATACACGCAAATGATATCGCCCAGATTTGCGGGTTTCTAATTAAAAATCATAGAGAAGAGAAATACAAAGGCTTTAGAAAATTTGTGCTAGGTCAGAAATTCATTTCAATTGATGATGCCATAATTACACTATTAAAAAGACATAATATGAAGAGATTTGTTGCAATACCGCTTACGAAAAAAATTCTAAAAATATTATTAAGAATTCTCCCTATCCAAACTACTCCTTGGGATAGTTTCAGTATCAAAAAATATCACTTTAATCATGTTCCCATCACTAATCCTGAGACTTTCAAACTTAAAAGTTATGCAAAGTCACTGAATGATATTTTAAGGTTATCAAAGTTACCAAGCTGTAATAACAATTAAAATTCTCGCAGTTAGGTTACCAAAGCCTTGTAATATATATAAATAAGCAAATTTTAATTATGTTACGTTCAATCTTTGCAGGGTTATTTGCAATAGTTTTAACTCTAGGTCTAGGTATTTCATCAGTTTCAGCTAAGACTGTTGAAGTAAAACTCGGAACGGATGCTGGAATGCTTGCATTTGAACCAAGTACGGTAACCATTAGTGCTGGTGATACAGTTAAATTCGTCAATAATAAACTTGCCCCTCACAATGCTGTTTTTGATGGTCATGAGGAATTAAGTCATGCAGACCTAGCTTTTGCTCCAGGAGAGTCTTGGGAAGAAACATTTGATACTGCTGGAACTTATGATTACTATTGCGAGCCACACAGAGGCGCTGGAATGGTAGGCAAAGTCATTGTTGAATAAATCTTCTAAGTCGTTAAATAATCTTTTTTTACTTAATATCTATATTAGTCATACCTAAATTTGATTGATGAAAATAGTTCCAAGCGAATTTTCTAATTCTGCTTGGAAATGTTTTATTTGTGCCAAAGAAATTGCTTATAAAAATCACCAACAAGACGTAGACTTAGATAATTTATTATTAGCTCTCATAAAAGAAGACAACTTTACAAAAAAGATCTTAAAAAGAAATAATGTAAATATCAAAATATTTTAGAAAGAAATAATATTTTCATTAAATTCAAAAGCAAAAATGAAAACCAAACAAGATAATTTATATATTGGTGATGATCTTTACAAAATATTTTTAAAAGCAAATGATATTAAAAACGCTCTAGATGATGTAGTGATATCAACAGAACACTTAGTTTACGGTTTGACTTATGATGATAAGTACGGATTTCAAATTTTAAATCAAAAAAGCATCCCAGTATTTATTGAAACTATAAAGAAAATGAAGTCAGATCCAGCAGTAAAAAATGACTTTGATAATTATAATGAGTCTTTAGATAAATATGGCATTGATCTAACCCAATCAGCAAGGGATGGAGCCTTAGATCCAGTTATTGGTAGAGATGAAGAAATTAGAAGAACAATTCAAATATTGAGTAGAAGAACAAAAAATAATCCCGTTCTTATTGGAGAACCTGGGGTTGGTAAAACAGCCATAGTGGAAGGGTTGTCTCAAAGAATTATTAATGGCGATGTACCCTCTGCACTACAAAATAGGCAACTAATTTCATTAGATATGGGTTCACTTTTAGCTGGAGCAAAATATCGTGGTGAATTTGAAGAAAGAATAAAAAATGTCCTAAAGAAAGTGAAAGAATCAGACGGTAAGATCATTCTTTTTATTGATGAAATTCATACAGTAGTTGGTGCAGGCGCTAGTGGAGGTTCTTTAGATGCAAGCAACTTATTAAAACCAATGCTTGCACGAGGAGAACTTAGATGTATAGGTGCTACAACTATTAATGAACACAAACAAAATATTGAAAAAGATCCTGCTTTAGAACGAAGATTTCAGAAAATAAAAATTGATGCTCCTTCAATAGATGATACTGTATCAATATTAAGAGGATTAAGAGAAAGATATGAAGTGCATCATAGTGTGAGAATTTCTGACAATGCTTTGGTTGCAGCAGCCACCCTTAGCGAAAGATATATTAACGATAGATTTCTTCCTGACAAAGCAATAGATTTAATCGATGAAGCAGCCTCAAGATTGAATATGGTAATAACTTCAAAACCTGAAGAAATTGATGAAATTGATCGAAAAGTCCTTCAGTTTGAGATGGAAAAACTATCTTTAAAAAGAGAAACAGATGATTTTTCCATAGAAAGATTAAAAAAAATCAATAATGAACTTATTTCACTTAAAGATAAGCAGGAAGAATTAGGCGCTCAATGGAAAAAAGAAAAAGATGAAATTAATGAGATTAGCACCATAAAAGAAGAAATTGAATCCATCCAATTACAAATAGATCAAGCCAAAAGGAGTTTTGACCTCAATAAAGCAGCAGAATTGGAATTTGGGACTTTAAATTCTTTACAAAAAAAATTAAAAGAAAAAAGTGCTTCCCTAGTAAATTCTCAAAAAAATGGAGAGACAAGTCTTTTAAGGCAAGAAGTGACTTTTGAT
This sequence comes from Prochlorococcus sp. AG-418-O03, assembly GCA_003213855.1. Classification (GTDB taxonomy): domain Bacteria; phylum Cyanobacteriota; class Cyanobacteriia; order PCC-6307; family Cyanobiaceae; genus Prochlorococcus_A. Next base: position 4,049 of record QCMJ01000019.1, on the reverse strand, counting down.
GATATTGCAGAAGTCGTCTCAAAATGGACCTCAATTCCAATTCAAAGCTTAAACCAGTCAGAAAAAGATAAGCTTTTAAGCCTAGAGTCGATCCTTAAAGAAAAAATCATTGGTCAAGATAGTGCAATTAGAGCTGTTGCAGATTCCATTAAGAGATCAAGGACTGGTCTAAATGATCCAAACAAGCCCTTAGCGAGTTTCCTCTTTTTAGGTCCAACTGGTGTTGGAAAAACAGAGCTAAGTAAAGTGACAGCAAAAATTATATTCGATTCAAATTCTTCAATTACAAGATTGGATATGTCTGAATATATGGAAAAGCATTCAGTTAGCAAAATCATAGGTGCGCCTCCTGGATATTTAGGTTTCGAATCAGGAGGTCAACTAACTGAAGCTGTACGCAAAAATCCTTATTCATTAATACTTCTAGATGAAATAGAGAAAGCTCACAAAGATATCTTAGACATTCTCTTACAGGTTCTTGATGATGGTATCATTACAGATGGTCAAGGTCGTACAATAAACTTCAAAAATTCAATCATTGTCCTCACAAGTAATTTGGGAAGTCAATCAATAAGTGATTTATCTGTAAGAAAAGAAGATAGAAGTGAAATTAAAAAAGTTGTAGATTATGAACTTAAAAAATTTTTCAAGCCTGAGTTTTTAAATCGACTTGATGAAATAGTTATTTTTAATAATCTAGAATTAAATGACATAAAAGAAATTGCAAAAATCCAGCTACAAAATTTAGAAAAAAGAATTAACAAAAAAAACTTAAAACTCAAAATTACGGATGAAGCAATTAACCAACTGGTCGAAAATAGTTTCGATCAAGCCTATGGTGCAAGGCCTTTAAAAAGAATTATTCAAAAACAAATTGAGACAAAAATTTCAAACAATATATTGAATAATCATTACCTTAATAAAGACGAGATTAATATTTATTTGGTTAATGGAGAGATAATTGTTGATTAAAGATCTAAATTAAAGAATTCTATATGACTTGAAATTTAACAACCTTAATCTAAGATTTGAACCAATCAGGAATTTCCTCATAACTTGCTTTATTAGATTTATTTTCTTTTGATTCTGTTTTCCAACAACATGTTCTGCCCTTATCCTTATCCAGTAAGTATTCATTAGCCCATCTCCAAATCAATTCAGAAGTGAACTCCATTCCTACATTATTCATAATTCTCAGATCTAAAGCATCTAAGTCATGTAATTTTTCCCAATAATTCAACAAAGGGTCATCTTTATTTATTAAAAAAGTATGGTCAAATTGTTCCTTTAGTCTTTTTTCTAGGGGCTTTAGACTTGAAAAATCGACAACAAAACCATTTAGGTCTAATTTTTTTGCAGTGAACCAAAAGGTGAATGATCTTGAATATCCATGCACAAATCTGCAGTGGCCTTCATGGCGCCATTGCCTATGTGAACAGGGAAAATCCTCGTAACTTTTGCTGCATGAAAATTTTAGAGAATGAATATACATCAATTAACTGGTAAGATAATTTTTAATAAAACACATTGAGTAGGATTTAACATAACAAACATAATGACTTATTCAACTAATTTTTCGATAGATGATCTACGCTTTGATAATTATGGATTAATCCCTGCAATAGCACAAGATTGGCTTGATGGATCAATTCTTATGCTTGCTTGGATGAACAAAGAATCTTTGACAATGACACTTGAAACCAAAAAGGTACATTATTGGAGTAGATCAAGATCCGAAATATGGAGAAAAGGAGCTACAAGTGGAAGTACCCAAATACTGAAGGAGATAAGATTCGACTGCGATAATGATGCAATAATCCTTTTGATTGAACAAAATGGTTCAGGAGCATGCCACACTGGGGAAAAAAGTTGTTTTTTTAATGAAATACAAATTAATCAAAGTGATAAAAAAGAGAAAAAAACAACTCCCTTCTCAAATATTTGCTCTGAATTATTCAATACAATTAACGAAAGATCAATAAGTCCATCAGAAAAAAGTTACACAAATCATTTATTAACAAAAGGCAGTAATACTATTTTGAAAAAAATAGGAGAGGAATCTGCAGAATTTATAATGGCTTGCAAAGATAATGATAAATATTCAATCTCGAATGAAGCTGCTGATTTAATTTATCATCTCCAAGTAGCCCTTTTGCATAAAGGCGTTGAGTGGAGAGATGTACTTGCTGTTCTAGAATCGAGAAGAAAAAATTAAATAACTAAAATTTATAATTTATAGTTTTTAAAAATGAAAATTTTAAAAAAAATGTTAATCAACTAATTAATAATTATTAATTAATTATTAATTAATTATTACATGTGTGGCTTATTACTGAATTGACTATAAGTTAAATATATCAACTATGAGGTAAATCGTGAGTTCATTAAGCGATTTTCTTGGTGAAATAGGTCGTCATCAACTTTTGACTCCCGAAAGAGAACTCACAATGGGTAGAAAAGTCCAAGAAATGGTTGTGCTTGTTAATAGATGTCAAGAGGCAGGAGGAAAAGGCCCTGCTTGTGAATATTCTGAAGCTGAAAGAAAAAAGATCAAAATTGGTGAAAAAGCTAAAAACGAGATGATAACAGCTAACCTAAGACTAGTTGTCAACCTTGCTAAGAGATACCAAGGGAAAGGATTAGAATTACTGGACTTAATTCAGGAGGGCACATTAGGTCTTACAAGGGCCGTAGAAAAATATGATCCGTCTAGGGGACATAGATTTTCTACCTATGCTTATTGGTGGATTAGGCAAGGTTTAAATAGAGCATTGTCTACTCAAAGTAGAACGATAAGGATCCCTGTTAACATTAATGAAAAACTTACAAAACTAAGATCAGCAAAATCAAAGCTTATGCAACTTAAGGGTATTCCACCCAGTAGTAATGAGCTAGCTGAAGAAATGAAAATAACCAAAGAGGAAATTGACGAACTCCTTTCTTGTGAATTGAGAAGCATCACTGTTAGTCTCCAAGGCACTGTTAAATCAAAATCAGATCCTTCCGAGTTAGTTGATATTCTTCCAAGTGATCAAACTCCCCCAATGGAATTAGCCGAATTAGCCGAAAGGACAGCCTCGGCTTGGAAGTTATTAGATAAAGCAAATTTAACTGAGAAAGAAAGAAAGATAGTAAGCCTAAGATTTGGTTTAGATGGCTCAAATGAATGGAGAACCTTAGCTGAAGTTGCAAGACATATGAGTTGCAGCAGGGAATATTGCCGACAAGTTGTTCAACGTGCTTTAAGAAAGCTTAGAAAAGCAGGAATACAGAATGGATTAGTTGATAGTATTAGCTAAAAATTCCATTAAAAATATTTAAATTTCATATATTTATAAGGATGAAAGAGAATTACAAAACCCAAGAAAAAATCTATGATGCTGAAGTTTTAGAGAGTTCAACATTTGATGAAAATATAATTATCAAGATTCTTATTAAAGCAGGAAGAACAATTGCCAAACCTGCCTTAGAAGTTTTGGAGATGGCTTTAGATCCTTATACTCCAGCACAAGTCAGAGTTTCATTAATGGCTGCATTAGCCTACTTAATTATGCCGTTTGATCTTTTCCCAGACTTTATGCCTTTAGTTGGTTTTAGTGATGATTTTGTAGCCCTCACAGCAGTACTCAGTATATGGAGCAAATACATGACTCCTTCAATAAGAGCAAGAGCAGAGAATAAGCTTAATAAGTTATTTCCTTTTTATTGAATGAGTAAATTATCTATACAAGAAGAAAAAGAACTCGTCTCCTTCATTAAAGATTGGTTAAAATCGCATGGATTTACCCAAAAAGACTTAGCAAATGAATTAAATATTAAATCGAGCAGAACCTCCGAGATTATTCTCAAGATTAAAGAACTTTATAAAAAAGGTGGCGTGTTTAATATTGCAAAAAATCTTATAAAGATTGAGCAAAAATGGTTAAATAATATCAAGAACGATTATCGAGAAACAACACAAACACCACCATATAATCAATTAGATATCGACTCATTAGTAAACCAGATGAATCAAGATACTAGTGAATAAATATTATTTAAGATATTAT
>QCMJ01000018.1 GCA_003213855.1 Prochlorococcus sp. AG-418-O03 | reverse complement strand
ACTTGAATAGACCTCTTAATTTTTCTGAGCAAAACACAGATTTTCAATTAGAAAGAACTGTTGATGAATTCGATTTTGATGAAAGTGCTTTTTTGGAGGCTTTAAATGAAAATGAGCCAATTGGGGCCACAGGAGAAACAATTTCAGGTAAGGTTATAGCAATCGAAAGTGATGGACTATATGTTGACATTGGTGGGAAAGCACCTGGTTATATGCCAAAAAAAGAATGTGGTTTGGGTGTCATAACTAACTTTAAAGAAAAATTTTCAATAGGTCTTGAAATGGAAGTTTTGGTCATCAAAGAACAAAATGCTGATGGAATGGTAACAGTGAGTGCTCGAGCATTAATTCTTAGGCAAAGTTGGGAAAAAGTATCAAGTTCCGCAAAAAATGGAGAATTAATTAACGTTTTAATTAATGGATTTAACAGAGGTGGTCTTACGTGTGATGTAGATGGCTTGAGAGGATTCATCCCAAGATCCCAACTTGAAGATGGTCAAGACTATCAATCTTTTGTTAGCAAAACTTTAAAAGTAGCCTTTCTTGAGGTGAATCCAGAATCCAGAAAATTAGTTCTCTCTGAAAAGAAAGCATCATTAGTCTCTAAACTAGCAAGTTTAGAATTAGGTCAATTAATTGAAGGAGAAGTTTTAGCAGTAAAACCGTATGGTTTCTTTATAGATTTAGGTGGAGCTAGTGGACTTCTTCATCAATCCTCACTAACAAATGGATCGATTCGTTCTTTAAGAGAAGTTTTTAGAGAAGGGGAAATGATAAAAGCTTTAATATCTGAAATTGACCTCGAAAAAGGGCGCATTGGACTCAATACAGCATTGCTAGAAAACTCTGCAGGAGAATTAATTATTGATAAGCAAAAAGTTATGCAAGAAGCCACAGAGAGAGCACTAAAAACTAAAGCACTCTTCGATAAAAAAGAACAAGATAAATGAACATTAATAAAACAATGGAGTCAAGTCTTAAATTAAAAATTTCAGATTGGGAATTAGACTTCTACTCAAGACCAATTATTGAATCAAATGGGAAAAAAAGGTGGGAGTTAATTATTTGCTCTACAAGCAGTTATAAGACAGAAGATATTTTTCTTTGGAATAAAAAATGCCCTGCCAATGAAGTTAATTCAGTATGGCTTACAAAGGCACTAAATGAAGCAATAAGTGAAGCAAAAAAACAAGGGTGGGAGAAACCTACAATAGTTCGATTCTGGAGGTCGTCAATGAAGTCGATCATTAAGAAATCCCTGAAGGCCGTAAATATTGAAGCTCTTGTAAGTAGGAGAACTTATAATTTATTAGATAGAATCGAGTTTCTTGAGAAAGAGATTTATCCAAAGGAAAAAGGTTATGTAAGAGGTGTATTAGCTCCTACTTTTACTTCTAAAATGGAAAACCCTCCTACACCTTTGCCAGAAGAAGTAAGGGGTGATGCTTTAACCATCTCTGAAATATCAATTGGAGAACTAAAATCAGCAGAAAATTGGCCTATTGAATTTGGAGAAATTTTCCCAATTCAGCAAGATTTAGATGATAATTACTTAGTTCCAGGATTAAGACTTTTTAGCAAAGATAGATCTTTAGCACTTTCTGCATGGTTCAGTTGTTTAGAACCTATTAAATTAGTCATCAATAAGAGCCAACTGATACTTGAAGCTTCAGAAGACGATAAGTGGCTGGTAACAGATTTGCCAGAAAAAGATGCAAACATTTTGAGTAAAAAATTTTTAAAGAATAAAAAAAATTATTTTGATTATCAATTTATTTCCATACAGTCAACGCCATACATCGAAAAATTTGCAGGATTCTGGATCTTGAGAGATATTGAATTAATTTCATAAATTCAGTTTAGGAGAGGGAACTATTTCATACAAAGAAATATATTTCTCAAAATCTGAAATTTTTATTCAAAACAAAAAATTTGAGTATTATTCATCACCTATCCTTAGTCAAAATAATTTCAAACATGCATATTTTACGAAGTCAAGCTCTGAGAAATTTCTTCAATTATTAGGGAATCACTTTAATGAAAATTACATAAATTATATTCCCAATCAAATTCACAGTAATGTGATAGTTTTTGGATCACATTTAGGAGAAGGGGTTAAGACTGATGCAGATGGTCTTATTGGTAATAAATGCAATCAAAACTTATGGGTTTACACAGCTGATTGTATGCCAATATTTTTTGCAGATAAAATGACAAGAAATGTAGCAACCTTGCATTGTGGAAGAAAAGGTTTAGAAAAAAAAATAATAAAAAATCTGGTTAAAATTTTCGATAATTTAGGGACATCTAGAGATAACTTACTTGTTGCAATAGGTCCAGCTATTTCGAAGGAACATTATCTAGTTGATAAAATGACACTCCAAGAATTTTATAGGAAGGCCGAAAACAGAAACATAACGGTCAATTTGACTAAAGCTGAAAAAGATCTTTGTTTTAGTGATTCAAATCACCTCAAAGAGAAAAACTTAAATCAACTCGATCTTAAAAGATCTGCTTATAGACAACTTTTAAATGAGAACATTCCCAATAAAAATATAGACATTTCAAATTTATGTACATACAAATTAAAAAATGAATTTAATTCCTGGAGAAGGAGCAAAACATTCTCGAGACAATGGAATTTTATTTGCTCGTAGAGATAGTTAACTTGGACAAATTTCACTACTTAAGTCTTTGGCGACTAATATTTCGGTCATCTCCTTAGTACCTTTAATATTAAAAACTTTGGCTAACAAAACATTTTCTTTGAACCCAAAAGGTTTTATTTTCACTCTGCTTCCCCTTGGGAATTCACTCTTAAGTAAATTAATTGCTTCAAGCTCATCATTTTCATTAACATCTACACAAAATAGTCCAATCGTTAAATTCCTATTTTGATCCCCCACCAAAATAGTATTTGAACTTTTAATTTGAAGAATTTCGGCCGAGTTAACTATTACAGGATTAAGAACAATCAAGCAGACTATAATTATAATTTTTGATAATTTTTTCAATACAGAAACATATAAGTTTTAAAATTATCTTAAAGTTAATATATTAAAATGACGAATTAAAAAAGATTAGTCTTCACAATTAACATATCCAACCATTTGAGCATTACTTTTACCAGGAGGAACCATTGGATAACAATTTTCACCTCTTCTGACAAGGATATTAATCAAGGCAGGGCCGTCATGATCAAGCGCATTTTTTAATTCATTCTGTAAGTGTTTTCTATCAGAAATTAAATATCCTTTAACTCCAAAAGACTCAGCAAGTTTTACAAAATCAGGTTCGCCACAACTCATATCAGATGAGGAATATCTTTCATCGTAGAAACTTTCCTGCCATTGTCTTACCATCCCTTGCCAGCGATTATTGATAATAATCAATTTCACCTTTAGACCATATTGAGATAAAGTTCCTAATTCTTGAATATTCATTAAGACACTTGCATCTCCTGCAATACAAATTACATCTGAATTAGGTAAGGCTGCTTTTACCCCAATTGCAGCTGGCAATCCAAAACCCATAGTACCTAAGCCTGCACTACTAATCCATTTTCTTGGGGAATTCCTTAGGTATTGAGCAGCCCACATCTGATGTTGTCCTACATCTGTAGTTACATAGGCTTCTGGTAAAAGTTCCCTCACTTTTAAAAGAACCTCCTGAGGATAAATTTCTCCTTCTTTAGGCGGGTCATATAAAGGGTGTTTATTTTTCCAAGAATCAATTTTTTCTAACCAGTTTTTCGTCTGACAAGTAGTTTTGTTTTTTAGAGATTGTTCATTAATTTTGAGAACAGCTTTTGAAACATCAGAAACAATTGCAACATCTACACGTCTATTTTTATTAACTTCTGCTGGGTCGATATCTATATGAATTACCTTTGCATTAGGTGCAAAAGTATCTAATTTCCCTGTCACCCTATCGTCGAATCTAGCTCCAATAGCAATTAAAAGGTCGCATTCTGTAACAGCGAAATTTGCGTAAGCAGTTCCATGCATCCCTAACATCCCTACTGATAAATTATCTTTTTCATCAAAAGCACCCTTCCCCATTAAGGTTGTGGTAACTGGTATTTGATAATTCTTTGCCAAAGTTTTTATTTCATCATGAGCCCCTGAAGATATTGCCCCACCTCCTACGTATAGAAGAGGTCTTTCAGAATCTTTTATTAATTTAATTGCTTTATTGATATCGTAATCATTAATTTCTCCATTCCTTTTAAATCCTTTAGGAATAATCTCACCAGGCGAAACTCTTTGGTAATTAAAGAACTCCTGACCTACATCTTTGGGTATATCAATTAAAACAGGGCCAGGCCTTCCAGATGAAGCTATAAAAAAAGCTTCAGAAACTACTTTCGCGATATCTGAAGGATCTCTTATTACCCATGAATGTTTCACTATTGGAAGAGTTATGCCAAAAATATCAGTTTCTTGAAAAGCGTCTGTCCCTATAGCATGTCTTGGGACTTGACCTGTAACTACAACTAGAGGGACTGAATCCATTTGCGCAGTAGCAATTCCAGTTACCAAATTTGTTGCACCTGGGCCTGAGGTCCCAAAACATACTCCTACTTCACCAGTAGATCTTGCATATCCATCAGCCGCATGTGAACCACCTTGTTCATGCCTAACCATATAATGCTTTAACCAACCTTCTTGTTCTGCCTTATGAACAGCGTCATATATTGGTAGTATGGCTCCCCCAGGATATCCAAATATTACTTTTACTCCATGAATTTTTAAAGAATCCATTAGTGCATCTGCACCAGTTATCCAAACCGGATTTTCATAATTTGAACTACCCTTTGAAAAGGATCTCGAAGTAAGGGTCACTAAAGAAATTCAATATTTACTATAAATATTAAGCTTAATTAAATACTTTTGCCTCATTTAGAAATGTAATGTCAGAAATGTATTCAAAATAATCTTTCAATAAATAAAAAATTATCAAATTAATTTCAATTTTTCTTTATAAAATGCCTAATTTATGTAGAGGTCCAGAACCTGAAATAAGTTCAATAAAAAGCACAAGAAAAATAATCATTGCAACCCTTCCGTTCCACACTTCTGAACTATTATTCCAACCCCATTGCCACTTCTCTTGAGGATAAAGTTTAACTTTTTCAGGCAACTGTGAAGCCTCCTCTATATTAACTAGAGGTCCTTCCAAACAAGAAATCACTAGATCACTAAGGCCTTCAATAAAAGTAGGATGAGTATTTAGAGCCTTAACTCTCCGAAAGTTTTTAATCCCAGCCTTTTCAGCAATTTCTTTATATTCAATATCAATTTCCTGCAATGTTTCGATATGCTCTCCAACGAAACTGATAGGAACTACAATCAGATCATTAACATTTGACCTTCCAAGATCAGCTAAAACTTCTTCTGTATAAGGCTTCAACCATTCAACAGGACCTACTCTACTTTGGTAAGAAAGTGTATAAGGGTTACTATGCCCTAAACATTTTTCCAGCTCATTTATTATTAATAGAGAACAATCTTCAATTTGTTCTTTGTAAGGGTCACCAGCTTCCTCTACATAACTCTTGGGAACTCCATGAGCAGTGAAAAATATATGGGCTTTTGAAGGTGATTCACAAAGTGAAATTTGTTCTGAAATTAATTCGACCATAGACTTTAAATAACCTGATTGACTGAACCAACTTCTTACACATCTCATTGGAACCTTCTTAAATTCATCATCAGAATCTCGTAATTTTTTTAATTCCCTAAAGCTCGAACCACTAGTACTTATTGAAAAATGTGGATATAAGGGTATTACAACAACTTGATCTATGCCATCTGCTTTCATATCAGCAATTGCTGATTCTGTAAAAGGATGCCAATACCTCATAGCGATGTAGGTAGTAGCATTAAACCCCTTGTTCCTTAATTTAGATTGTAATTCTCTTGCTTGCTGTTCAGTTATCCTTCTAATAGGTGAACCTCCACCTATAGAAAGGTAAGCCTGTTGTGAAGTAGTACTCCTAAGCGTGCTAATTAACCAAGCCAGGGGTTTTTGAAAAACAGGGAAAGGTGTCCTGATGATTTCTGGATCAGAAAAAAGATTGTATAAGAATGGGCCTACATCAGTAATGCGTTCAGGCCCTCCTAAATTCATTAGTAAGACGCCTATTTTATCCATTTAAAATTTATGAAGATTGAAAATCAACATTAAAAACGTCATTATATGGTCAATTATATAAGTAAATGAACGTAATTCAGGAAATTAATAATGTCAATGATAAATTTGCTACTCAAGGCAGCAAGCTTAAAATTGAGAAAAGAGGAGAGAAATTAAATATTCGTGGTTCACTACCCTCCAAAGAAGACAACAATAACTTTAAAATTCAAAGAATATCTCTTGGTTTAAAGGCTGATATTTCTGGATTAGAGGAGGCCAAAAAAAAATTACAATTAATCAATTTGCAACTGGAATTGAATCAATTTGATTGGATTAATTGGATAGACAAGCCTAATAAAAAGGAAATAAAAGATGGGTTTGAATTTCCAAAAAGATTAAATCAATTTGAGGAATTTTTTTTTAAAGAAAATAAAAGTGATTTTCGAACCAGCACTAGAAAAACTACTTGGAGAAGTTCTTACAAACCATATATGAAAAGAATCCTAAATATTTACAATGACTATGAGAATGAAGCTTTAGAAAAAATATTTCAAAAAACACTTGAAAGTTATAAGGAAGGTTCTAGAAGTAGGAAACAATGCGCTACTTCTTTAAATGTTTTGGCTAAGTTTTTGGACATTAAACTACCAGAAGATTGGAAATTTAATTCTAGAGGATATGGTCTGAACAAAGCTGGATTTAGGGATCTACCTAAAGACGAATTAATAGAGATACTGTGGGAGAGTATACCAAACAAGTCTTGGAAATTTGTTTTTGGTCTGATGGCTACATATGGATTAAGGAATCATGAAGTCTTTTTTTGTGATTTAAGTTCTCTTACTAATTTTGGGGACAAAATTATTAGAGTTTTACCTACGACTAAAACTGGGGAACATCAAGTTTGGCCATTTCATCCCGAATGGGTGGAAAAGTTCGAATTATCAAAACTTGGTGAAAATCCAGAACTTCTACCAAATATTAATAGAGACCTTAAAATTACAACCTTACAGAATATTGGAAAAAAAATTACAGACCAGTTTAAGCGTTACTCTTTACAAATAAAACCTTATGACCTAAGGCATGCTTGGGCAGTTAGAACAATTTTTTATGATTTACCTGATACTGTGGCTGCCAGAATGATGGGACATTCGGTTAGTTTACATACTCAAACTTATCACCACTGGATTACTAAAAGAGATCAACAACAGGCAGTAAATAATGCACTTCTAAAAGTTAAAAGAGTTAAAAATATTTAAAGATTTATAATAATTAAAAAAATAAGGGTCATATGAAAGAAAAATCTTCATCTTCCGAGAAAATATTTAACCTCGATAATCAAGCAAATAAACTTGGAATGGGAGGTAAATTATCCCCGGATATCAATGAGATCTCATATAAAAAAAGAATGCAGCAAAGAAAAGATATTCAAGCCGAAAGACTACAAATTAGAAAAACAAAAAAAGGATTATTGATAGTTTTCACAGGAAATGGCAAGGGCAAGACAACTGCATCTTTAGGTATGGCTTTAAGGACGATAGGGCATGGCTATAAAGTAGCAATAGTTCAATTTATCAAAGGAGGCTGGACTACTGGAGAAGAAAAAGCACTTAAAAACTTGTCTTCAAACATATCTTGGCACTCATTAGGAGAGGGATTTACTTGGGAAACACAAGACAGAGTAAGAGATGAAAAATTAGTTCAAGAGGCCTGGCAGCTAGCCAAAAAATACATACAAAACGAATCTTATAAACTTATCATTCTTGATGAAATTAATATTGCGACAAAACTTGGTTATCTTGCACCCGAAAAAATAATCACTTTTTTAAAAAGCTTAAATAATAGAAAAAATCATATTGTTTTAACTGGAAGGGGAGCATCTGATTTAATCATCAATTACGCTGATCTAGTTACAGAAATGAAACTAATAAGACATCCTTTTAAAGAGCAAGGAATAAAAGCACAAAAGTGTGTTGAATTTTAGTTGAAGTAAATTTTTATTTGAATTTTAATAGGCCAGGTTTAGAAATGTTTAAAGACGCAAGCAATATTAGAACAAAAAATAAATTTGGCACATTTACTTGCTAAGGTCTTAAAAGTACAATTATTGAATGACTTACAAAAGAGTTCTCTTAAAACTTAGCGGTGAAGCACTAATGGGTGAAAAACCTTATGGTATTGATCCTGCTATAGTTCAGTCAATTGCAGAGGATGTTTCAAAAGTAGTCGAAAATAATGTACAACTTGCAATAGTTGTTGGTGGTGGAAACATTTTTAGGGGGCTTAAAGGGTCTGCAGATGGCATGGATCGCGCGACTGCTGATTATGTAGGGATGCTAGCAACAGTAATGAACGCAATTTCACTTCAAGATGGTCTTGAGAGAGTAGGAGTTGCAACCAGAGTGCAAACCGCAATCGAAATGCAGGAAATTGCCGAACCCTACATCAGAAGAAGAGCCATGAGGCACCTAGAAAAAGGTAGAGTTGTAGTCTTCGGAGGTGGATGCGGAAATCCATTTTTTACAACTGATACTACGGCAGCTTTGAGGGCAGCAGAGATAAACGCTGAAGTTGTTATGAAGGCTACTAAAGTTGATGGAGTATATGATCGTGATCCTAATCAATTTAAAGATGCAAAAAAATATTCCTCTCTCAATTATCAACAAGTTCTTAGTGATGAAATTGCAGTAATGGATAGTACTGCGATTGCGCTTTGCAAAGATAATAATATCCCAATTATGGTTTTTGATATATTCAAAAAAGGAAATATTTCCAAAGCTGTTGCTGGTGAGCCAATAGGCTCTTTAATTAGTTAAGGTCATTTTATTTTTTTAATTATGAAAGAAAAAGAAATTCAAGAAAATATGAATAAAAGTATTGAAGCCATACAAAGAAATTTTAATACAATTAGGACAGGCAGAGCTAATGCTTCCTTGTTAGACAGAGTAAGTGTTGAGTACTATGGAGCAGAAACACCAATCAAATCTCTTGCAACTATAAGCACTGTTGATTCGCAAACAATTTCAATACAACCTTTCGATATTTCATGTTTACAAGCGATAGAGAAATCTATTTCCATGAGTGATTTAGGTATTACTCCAAATAATGATGGTAAAGTAATAAGAATAAATGTTCCGCCTTTAACAGAAGAAAGAAGAAAAGAATTTTGTAAATTAGCCTCTAAATATGCTGAGGAAGGAAAAGTAGCTTTGAGAAACATCAGAAGAGATGCAGTTGATAAAGAAAAAAAAGATGAAAAAGATGGCCTTATTTCTATTGATGAATCGAGAGATAATCAATCTGAAATTCAGAAAATTACTGATAAATATATTGCTTTAATAGAAACTAAATTGTCTGAAAAAGAGAAGGAAATTCTAAAAGTTTGATAGGATTTGACGTTGTAATAATTGGTGGAGGTTTATCAGGATCTTCCACCGCTCTTAACCTATCAAAAAAAGGATATTCAGTTTTAATTATTGAAAAAGAAAAATCCCAAGATTACAAACCATGTGCAGGGGGTATGGCATCTTCAATGCAAAGATTTCTTCCTTTAAATATTGAAGATTGCATAGAATCAAAAATTAATAATGTTGAATTTAGATGGAAGGCTGCAGATAATGTAACTGCAGATCTGACTGGTGAATCGCCATTTTGGATTGTTAAAAGAGAAAAACTTGATAAATTATTACTTGATGAATCCTTGAGTAATGGAGCTCAAATAATGAGGCCATTATTGATAGAAAAAATCATAAAAAAAAATGATAAATGGGAAATTACTTGCAATAACAAAATAAAATATATTACAAAATTTCTTGTAATTGCAGATGGGTCCCAATCGAAATGGGCGAGTTATTTCAATTTAGGGCCAAGAAAACCGAAATTTGCAAACACACTCTCATTAAGATTGAAAGGGTTAGGTAAAATACCTAGAGATGCAGTTAGATTTGAGTTTGGATTTATAAAATATGGTTTTGCATGGGCATTCCCGCTTAGAGAAAGCTTAAATATTGGTTTAGGTACTTTTATAAATAATGGTCTTTTAGAAAATCAAGCTATAAATAAACAAGTAATCAGAAGCTTCGGTTTTAATGATTTTCCTAATAAAACAATTAGTAAGAAACTAAGAATATGGAATGGCTTCCACTCAATTAATGGTGACAAAGTTTTAGCGGTTGGAGATGCAGCATCTCTATGTGATCCATTTTTAGCTGAAGGAATTAGACCATCTTTAATTAGCAGTTTTTATGCTGCAGAATACATAGATCAGTCCCTATCAGGAAAAGTAGATGATTTAAATCTTTATACAAAAAAAATTAACAACACTTGGGGGAGATCAATGGCTTGGGGGAGGAGAATAGCTCAAGTATTTTATAGATTTCCTAGAACTGGATATCAATTAGGTGTCAAAAGAAAAACAGCACCTAAACGTATTGCTCAAATATTATCAGGAGAAATGAGTTACGAAGATATTGCAAAAAGAGTTATCAGAAGGCTTATAACAAAAAGTGGGACTTAATTCTTTTCAATTCAAACTTAAATTTAGTTAGCAGAAATCAATTTATGATTTTTAATCTCTGAATATCTCTTTAGTAGGAGCTCTTCCAATTCTTCTATAGCCTTACTGAATCCAGTAATACCTTCACTAAGCTTTTCACTTGCCATTTGATCTTCTAACATACTTAATCTGAAATCTTTTTCTTCAAATTCGTAGTCAATAGAATTATTTATTTGGGTACTTACTTCTAATTTTCTAACTAACTCTCCTTTTTCTTTTTTCAGTTCCTCAAGAAATTTTGGTGCGATTGTTAAAAGATCACAACCTGCTAATTCTTTTATTTCATCAAGATTTCTAAAACTCGCTCCCATTACTTCTGTCTTGAATCCCTTTTCTTTAAAGTACTTGTATATTTGCGTAACCGAAATAACACCAGGGTCTTCAGCACCAATAAAATTAGTTTGGCCAGTTTTTGCTTTATGCCAATCTAATATACGTCCAACGAACGGAGAAATTAGAGTTATCTTTGCATTGGCACAAGTTACCGCTTGGCAGAAGTTAAAAAGTAAAGTTAAGTTGCACTTAATACCCTCTTTTTCCAAAATTTCAGCTGCCTTAATTCCCTCCCAAGTTGCAGCAATCTTAATCAAAATTCTTTCCTTTTCAATTCCAAAATTTTTGTAAAGATTGATCAATTTTCTCGCTTTTTTTACCGTAGCTTCTGTGTCAAAGCTCAGTCTTGCATCAACTTCTGTAGATACGCGCCCTGAAATGATTTTCAATATTTCTTTTCCAAAAAATACTGAAACTTGGTCAACAGTTTCTTTGATTAATTCAATTTCGGAGAATCCTTGGGGCAATGCATTTTCTGAACTTTCTAAAGCTCTATCAATTAATTTCACATAATCAGGGTTCTTAGCAGCCGCAAGTATTAGCGATGGATTGGTGGTGGCGTCCCTTGGTTGAAATTTTTTTATCGAATCTAAATCTCCAGTATCAGCAACAACAACGGTCATTGAGGACAATTGTTCTAAAATTGATTTCATATCTAGTTAATCATATATATACTTAAAATAGCTTTTATTCCTGATGAAATCATCAGATAATGAACTAAATATTTATAAAATTGGAAAATTTTAGGGTTTTTTAACAATCATTCCATGATCTTTAATCTTGGGTGGTATTTTTTCAATTACTATCAAACTCTCGATTATTTCTTTAGCAACTGGTACAGCAACGGTTGAACCATATGCATAAGATTTAGATGGCTCATCAACGACTACAAGGACAGCATATTTAGGATCATTAACTGGCAAGGTCGCCACAAAACTGCAAACCTTTTTACTTGTATAGGAACCATTTAAGGCTTTTTGGGAAGTGCCCGTTTTACCCGCTATCCTATAACCCTCGATTTTCACTCCAGATCCACTACCTTTATCAACTACGCTCTCCATCCATTCAAGAACAGTTTTAGAGACTTCGTGTGAAAAAAATTGCTTTTTTGGATTTTTATTAACTCTTTCTTCGAAAGTTGAGGTTACATGTGGAGTTACTTCATAACCACCATTTGCTAGAGCCGCATGAAGTTGAAGCAATTTAAGTGGCGAGATTGAGAAACCTTTACCAAAAGAAGTTACCGCAGGCTCAATTGATTGATTTACAAATAAATCTTTTCTCTTTAGTTGGCCAGCAGTTGATTCAAATAAGTCAGTCTCTAAATTTTTATTTATACCTAAATTTTTTAGCCAATCCCAATAAATTGTAGGGTCTAAATTTTGCATTATTTTTACCATCCCAACATTACTTGAAACCTGCAAAACTTTTGGATAGTCAATGTACCCATTACCTTTTTTATCCCAATTAGAAAGTGTCCATCCTCCAACATTAATTTTTCCAATATCTTCAACTACTCCATCTTTCTGGATTACTTTTTCTTCTAAAGCTAAGGCAAGATTAATAGGTTTAAAAGTTGACCCCGGCTCAAATAAATCTTGAGAATACCAACCCCTAAAAAGTCCAGAATCATACTGCCAAAATTTATTTGGATCGTACGACGGGACTGCAACCAAGGAGAGAATCCGACCATTATTAACATTCATAACTATGGCGAATCCCTTCTTTGCTTTCCATTTGCTTACTTGCCTTGATAATGCATTGAATGAAGCTTTCTGTAATTTTGAATCTATAGTTAGGCCTAAACTTTTGTAATCAGAAACAAAATCACCTGGGGCTGAATTATCCGGTAAAGGAGTTCCATCTCCTCCTCTTTTTATTAGATTACTTTTATTAAAAACTTTAATTTGATTATCTAAATGAAGCTCTAAACCTGCTGAAGCTATATTCTCATCATTAACAAAACCGACAAGATTAGAGTAAAGCTTCCCTTGTGGATAATATCTCTGCGAATATTCAAATAAATCAATTCCGCTTATTTTAAGGTTCTTAATCTTTTCAGCCTTTTCTTCGGAAATTTTATCCAAAAGCTTGATACCACTCATTTTATTATTAAATTTACTCAATAGTATTTCACCATTTATATCTAAGATAGGTGACAATTTTTCTGTAACTTCTTCAATACTGCGAATTCTGTTAATTGAATCACCAGGAAAATTAAAATATTTTGGATGGGCCCATAATTTATAGAGCGGTTTATCGTAAGCAACTAGTCTATTATTTCTATCAACAATTGCTCTCCTTTTTTTTAAAGCATTAGTTTTAGTAGACTGGATTAATCTAGCTTTTCTTTGCAAATCAGAGGCATTAAAGACTTGCAATTTAATTAACCTACCAAACAAAGAAAATATTAATAGTAAGCTAAAAATATAGAGAAATTTAAATCTTCTTTGATCAAGGGGTATTAGTCGAACAATTTTTTTGTATTTTTTCATCAATAGCCCCTTTGATATTTGCTATCCCTAAAACCTTCAATGAAACTACTTAAATTTTTCTTAAACAAACTTTCTTTTTTTTCTGGAAGTTTATCTAGATAGATTAAATCTTCAGGTTTAGTTTTTCTATAAATATTGAGAGACTCAAGTTCACTAATATAAAATTCCTCAATTTTAGAAATATAATCAATGA
>QCMJ01000017.1 GCA_003213855.1 Prochlorococcus sp. AG-418-O03 | reverse complement strand
ACAAAAAAACCAAATCTTACAAATGAGCAAAAAATTGCATTTCAAGAATTTCAAACAATGAAACCAGGAGATGTTTTACTTCTATGGGGTGAAACAGGTTCAGGTAAAACAGAAGTTTATATGAGAATTGCTGAAGATCAATTTCTTAAGAAAAAAAGTTGCTTGATACTAGCCCCAGAAATTGGACTAATTCCTCAACTTATTGATAGGTTTAGTCGGCGATTTAATAATATCGTTTACGAATATCATAGTAACTGTTCTCCCAATCATAGAACTGTAGTTTGGAAGAAAATTATTAATGCTAATGAACCTTTAATAGTAATAGGAACAAGGTCCGCAGTTTTTCTCCCAATGAGAAATCTAGGATTAATAATAATGGATGAAGAGCATGATACTTCTTACAAACAAGATAATCCTATGCCTTGTTATGACGCAAGAGAGATTGCTGTTGAAATAGTAAAAAGGAATTCTGCAAAGTTAATTTTTGGGAGTGCAACCCCATCAATGAAGACTTGGAAAAAGTGTATTTTTGAAAACAATTTTAAATTGGTAAGAATGATTCAAAGGATATCCAGTAATGAGATTCCTGAAATAAGAATTATTGATATGCGTGATGAGTTCAAGAAGGGAAATATGAAGATTTTTTCCAATGAATTATTACAATTGATTCCTCAACTACGCTTAAAAAAAGAGCAGGCAATAATTTTGATCCCTAGGAGGGGGCATAGTGGGTTTTTAAGTTGTAGAAATTGCGGGTATTTAATAAATTGCCCTAACTGTGACGTTCCTTTATCGGTGCATGTTGGTTCACAAGGAAAAAAATGGTTGAGCTGTCATTGGTGTGATCATAAATCGAGATTGATCAATAGTTGTCCAGATTGTCATTCAACTGCCTTTAAACCTTTTGGAATTGGTACGCAAAGGGTAATAGAGTTTTTAAGTGAAGAATTTCCTGACATAAGAGTACTTCGTTTTGATAGAGATACAACCTCAGGAAAGGATGGTCATAGAGATATTCTCTCAAAGTTTTCTAAAGGTGATGCGGATATTCTTGTGGGAACTCAAATGTTGGCAAAAGGGATTGATATCCCCAATATTACTCTTTCAGTAGTTATTGCGGCAGATGGGTTGCTTCATCGCCCAGATATTTCTGCAGAAGAAAAATCATTACAATTATTTTTGCAATTAGCTGGCAGGGCAGGCAGAGCTCAAAAAAAAGGAAAAGTAATTTTTCAAACATATAAACCTAACCACCCGGTAATTTCGTATCTTAAGAAAAGGGATTATGAAAGATTCTTAAGTGAAAACTCTAGATTGAGAAAGGATGCTAACTTATTTCCATTTTGCACGATTTGCCTTCTTAAATTATCAGGTGAAAATTATGAATTAACTGAGTTAATTGCAATAAAATTGGCAAAATATCTACTCATTTTTTGTGAGAAAAATAACTGGAAATTAATTGGTCCTGCTCCTAGTTTAATTGCTAAAGTCGGTAAAAAATTTAGATGGCAGATATTAATACATGGTCCTGAAGGAACAAAGATACCTTTACCAGATAGATCAATATTATGGAAGCTTATTCCAAAAAATGTTTATCTAACAATTGATGTTAATCCAGCAGAGTTGTAATTACTTTGATGGAAGTTGAGGCAAATCTGTACCTAATTTAAATCTATAGAATCTTAATAAATAAGCCAGGATTATAATTACTAAGATAGTAGTTATCCCGATCAAAAGTTTGTTGAGGCTCCAGAAAGAAAATTCAAGACTATTTATCTGCCCTTGATTTAAATTCCAAATTATTAGATTTTTTGTGATTTCTAAATTTGAATTATTTTTATCAGTAAAAGTAGCTTTATTAGGGTGAATAATTTTGAAAATGAGTTCTAAATTATCAATACCTTGAACAGAATTTAGATCCATATCAAATCTGTAAAAGTATTTTTTAAACAAAATGAAGTTTTTTTGAGTAGAACTAATTTCTATATTTGTAGATCCTCCCGCTAACTCTCCAGCTGTATTTTGGGTGATTTTAAGAACTTGCTTTGTATCTTCTAAATTGAGATTTTTATGTTTTAAAGAAAAGGTTGATTCGTCTTGTTTAATTTCTTCGTCAGGAAAAATATCTTTCATTTTCTCTTCAAATTTTATTTGCCAAGGGAATTTATTTATATATTTACTTTCAATCACTAGATTATTGGTTATTGAATCAAGTTCACTAAGATCAAGGGTATCTTCAATTTTAACGCAGCCACTTAAGAGTGGGATTAATAATAATAGTATTAAAAAAATGATCAGTGAAAAGCCTTTTTGAAAGGGCTTTGTTTCACCAGTTGGAGTCGCAGTTACATTGATAAATTTCTTTTTCTCCAATACTTCTCTTTTTTTGCGCAGTGAATTAAGAGATTTTTTATTTTGTGATGGGTCACTTTCAAACTGTACATTCCAATTTTCTGGCTTTTTAATTTCAGGAGAGTCTATAACTTCCATTAAATATTTTGCATTTTCTCTAGTTTTATTATCGTAAGATTTTAGAAGTTCTTTACAAAACCTTTTAGCCTCGTCCTTTTTATTGATACCACAAAGAGCAGTGATTAATATTGTTCTTAAATTCACTCCCTCTTTACTTGACAAAGGAAATGATTCGATTAGAGGTAAAAGAAATTCAATACAATAATGATACTCACCCCTAGCTAAAGCAAGTTCTACTGTTTCTAAAACTTGCTTATAATTTTTCATAGGTTAGGCGACGATCATTGTACCTATTCCGGAATTTGTAAAAATCTCAAGAAGTAATGAATGTTCTATTCTTCCATCAATTATGTGAGCGGCTTTGACTCCTTGTGCTAAAGCTCTTATACAACATTCTGTCTTTGGAATCATACCTTCAGTCACAATTTTTTTATCAATCAAATCTCTCGCCTCTTTGAGATTAGTTTTTTCAACAAGACTATTTTTGTTATCTTTTTCTTTTAAGATCCCTTGAGTATCAGTAAGAAGAATAAGTTTTTCTGCATTTATTGCAGCAGCAATTTCTCCAGCAACAAAATCTGCATTGATGTTATGGGAAATACCCTCCAAGGTTGATCCAATACTAGAAATAATTGGGACATATCCTTTAGAAATAAGAGGATCTAATATTTCAGGATTGATTTTTGTAACCTCTCCCACTAACCCATGGCTCCCATCTCCTAGTTCTCTAGATTGAATTAAGTTGCCATCAAGACCTGATATTCCCACCGCTAAGGATCCAGTTTTATTAATGCCTTTTACAATTTGTTTGTTAACTCTACCCATTAGAACCATCTCGACAATTTCCATTGTTTTTTGATCAGTAATTCTTAATCCATTTTCGAATTTAGGAGATATTTCTAATTTCTTTAACCAATTATTAATCTCGGGTCCACCTCCATGAATTACTATCGGACACACTCCCACAGTTGATAAAAGTGCTATGTCTCTAAAAAAAGCATTTTTTAAATTATCATTTTCCATAACAGAACCACCATACTTGATAACAATTTTTCTACCTGAGAAAGTTTGTATATATGGAAGTGCTTCGCTTAAAATTGATACTCTTTGAGAATCATTCATTATTAAAATTCATTAAAACTTGATTGAATTGAGAAATTAGGTTTTTACAAATATATCCCTATATTCAATAAAAGAGAATAAAATCAAATTCTTTTTTATTATCGACGATAATAAATTCCGATTCAAGACCTTTGACGAAAAACCTGTTTAATCTTTCTTGTTTTTCAATCCATTTTTCTAGAGGGACAGCGTTTAATTCGAAACGCATTCTGAGACCATTTTTTTCTTCCTTTGTAATTTCCTCTATTTCTTTTAGTTGAGGGGGATTATCCTCGTCCCACAAATTTAAAGATTCTAATGACGACTCAAGATGAGCTTTTATCCCATATCTCCATCTTGTAACGTCTTTTACTAGTTCTGTTAATTCTTTTGGTCTATTAAATTTATTTGTCGCAAAATTTGTCTTGTCAAACAACTCTACAGGAGGTATTTCGGAAGTCTTTAAACCTAATCCAATTAGAAAAATAGGTACTCCATAAAAAAAAGTAGGTACACTTAAATTTACTGAGTCTGTAAAATAAGCAGTCATTCCAACAAAAGCTAATATACCCCCAGCGGTTACGATTAAGTTTCCAGGCGATAGGTATTTCTTCATTTTGATTTAGTAGAATTAGTTTTAAATGGTCTAACAAGTATTATGCAAGATCCTAATACTGCAAATCAAGGAGATTTAATTTTTAAACTTGATCAAGAAAGAGCTTGGCTATTAGAAAATCTTGATAAGGGTAAATGGCCTGAAATTAGAAGCGAACTTGCCGCGCTTGAAAGAAAAATAAGCAAGTTAATTATAAGTGTTCAGGAAAATAATGTTGATATTTGATTTAAAAAGGTATTTCGTCAACTTCAGGTACTAAAGGTGAACTATCCCAACTGGAATTTTTGGTGCTTTCTCTTTTTTCAAATGACTCATTATTTTCTTTTTGATCAGACTTAATAACTTCAACTGGCGATATTTGATGAATCTTTGAAGCTGTTAGTTCTGGTTGCTTTTCTTTCGTGCCGTCTTTTCTAGTAACAGTATTCATCTTTAGACGTCCCTCAATAACAATGTTTTGCCCCTCCTTTAGTTCATCTACCATTTCTTGGGCAATATTTCCCCATCCTATGATCTTGAGATCTCTGGTTGGATCTTCACTACGTAATCCTTTAAAATTAACAATCATTTCTGCAATTGGCGTTTGGTTTTCTTTGGTATACCTCATTTGGGGAGCGCTATTAATGACCGCCTGAATTAAACAATGATTCATTACTTACTATTTAATTAAAGACATACTGATGCAGAATCAAGGAAATTGCTATAAAAATGTTTGGATCCTATCAGGAACTTCGGATGGACCTGAAATAGCTAATAGGCTTCTTGAACTTAATTATTCAGTCTTTGCAAGTGTTTTAACTTATAAAGCAGGGCAAGCTTATATTGCAAATCCAAAGTTACATATCATTACGGGTAAATTAAATAATAAAGATCAAATAATTAATTTCATAAATAAAAATAAAATCACATGCGTTGTCGATGCTACTCATCCGTTTGCCGTAATAATTTCTAAAAATCTTAATAATGCGTGTAAAGAGATTAATATACCTCTCTTACTATTTGAGAGGAAATCTCTGATAAATAACACTAATAATTTTTTTTATATTGATGATTTAAAGGATATTAATAACGTTGATATAGAAAATAAGAATATTCTTCTGGCAATAGGATCAAGATTCCTTAACGATACTGCTAATTATTATATAAATGGTAAAGCAAATGTATTTACAAGGGTACTTCCAACTTATGAGAGTATAACTAAAGCTTTTGGATCATGTATTAAAAATTCAAACATAGCGATTCTTGAACCGAGTAAAAATAATAAAAGCATTTTAGAAAAAAAACTTTGTGATTTTTGGGAGATAGATTATGTTCTATGCAGAGAATCTGGAAGTTATTCTCAGAAAAACTGGGAGAGTATAGTCTCTGGAAGTAAAATGAAGTTATTTTTGGTTAAAAGGCCGAAATTTAAAAATAATTATTCTTACTCTTTTGATGAATATCACAATTTGATAAATCACATAATTAAAAAATATTGATGTTAAATACATTATGGAATTATTAATTATGATCACAACTGAATCAAGTAATGCAAATGCTTTGCGAATGGCAAAATTACTAATACAAAATAAACTTGCAGCTTGTGTTTCGATAAAGCAAATTTTTTCAATTTATGATTGGAATAATGATATTGAAGAAACTAAAGAGTTTGAAATCACAATAAAAAGTAAACTAGAATTTAAAGATAATTTAATTGAATTTTTAAATAAAAATTCCACATATGAAGTCCCTCAAATTATTTACAAAAAATACCATGCTGAGATGAAATATTATGATTGGATTAATAAGACTATTTGATTAAATTTCTCTTATTAACTCTTTAAGATCAATATCTGATCTAGATCCTAATTGCGTAATGATTTGTCCCGCACAAATTGAAGCTATCTCTCCGCATTTTTTGAGGGAACAATTGTTTATTAATCCATGTATAAATGCTCCGGCATAGATATCTCCCGCTCCTGTAGTATCAATAATATTGCCTTTCGTTATTGACTCAATTATTTCAACATTATTTTTGTTAACTATGAGAGAACCATTGCTTCCAAGAGTTATTATGACTAATTCACATAAGGAAGATAGGTCTTCTTGGCAGCTTGCTAATTTATCATTTTTAAATAAACTTAAAACCTCGGATTCATTACAAAAAACAATATCTACATATTCATCAATTAATTCTAAGAAACTCTCACGATGTCTATCTACACAAAATGAATCAGACAATGAAAGGATTATTTTTGTATTAGATTGTTTTGCAATTTTGGCGGCTTTAGTAAAAGCTTTTTTAGCTAATGCGCTGTCCCATAAATATCCTTCTAAATATAAGTATTTACTTTCCTTAATTACAGAAAAGTCGATGTCTTCTGGTTCAAACTCTATAGATGCTCCTAGGTAAGTGCACATAGTTCTTTGTGCATCAGGTGTAATCAAAATAATTGAATGAGCTGTTGAAGCACCTTCAATAGTTGGTGGAGTATTAAATATAGTTTTACTTTGTTTAATATCTTCAGAAAAGAAATTTCCAAATTGATCATTTTTCACCCTTCCAATAAACTGAACATGATTACCTAATTCTGCTAAACAAACAACGGTATTTGCTGAGGATCCCCCTGATATTTGTTTGATCACTCTGCAATTTTCTAACAATCTCTGAGATTCATCAGAATTAATTAGATTCATTGATCCTTTATCCAGATTATTTATCTCGAGAAACTTATCTTCAATATTTACAATAATATCTACTATTGCGTTGCCCAAACCAATGAGATCAACCGTTTTATTCTGTTCAAAATGTCTAAAAGATTCCTTCATTAATTAGGAAATAAATTACCTTAGAAGCGCTCTTTTCGGACCATGAATTGGGTCTTCAATTACTATAGTTTGATCTCTATTCGCCCCCAATGAGACAATGGCAATTGGAACTTCCATTAATTCAGCTAAAAATCTTAGATAATTCATAGCATTCTGTGGGAGATCAGATAGTTTTCTGCAATCTGCAGTTGAGCATTGCCAACCTTTTAATTTTTTGAAGATTGGCTTACATTTTTTTAAGTCATCTGAATTTGTAGGAAAGTAGTCTATTTCTTCTCCATCGAGATCATATGCAATGCAAACTTGAATCTCATCTAATTCATCTAACACATCTAGTTTCGTAACGGCTAAACAATCAAGACCATTTACAGATACAGCATATTTACCAATGACTCCATCAAACCAACCACATCTTCTCCTTCTCCCAGTAGTGGTTCCAAATTCACTGCCTCTATCACAGAGTTGATCATTAATACTTCCTTGCAATTCTGTTGGGAATGGACCTTCACCAACTCTTGTGGTATAAGCTTTTGCGACTCCAATGACTCTATCAATTAAAGTGGGACCCACCCCAGCCCCAATGCAAGCACCTCCTGATATAGGGTTTGATGAGGTAACAAAAGGATAAGTCCCATGATCTAAGTCAAGGAGAGTCCCTTGAGCACCTTCGAAAAGAATATTCTTCTTGTTTTTTGAAGCTGCATGGATAGTCCTCGTACAGTCAACAACATGCTTTGATAATCTTTCCCCATAGTCAAGATATTCTTCAACAATATCTTCTGATTTAAGTGGTTTGATGCCATAGATTTTTTCTAGTAGACCGTTTTTTTCTCTTAATGGAATTTTGATCACATCCTTTAGCCTTTCCTCACTAAGCAAGTCTCTTATCCTAATGCCATTTCTTTGTGACTTATCCGCATAAGTTGGGCCAATCCCACGACCTGTTGTCCCTATTTTGTTTGAACCTCTATCAGCCTCCATCGCTTCATCTAATATTCGGTGGTAGGGCATTGTTACATGTGATGTTGATGAAATTTTTAATCCTGATATGTCAATTCCATTATCAATTAACATGTCAATTTCTTTAAGCAAGATTTTTGGATCTACAACAGTTCCCGACCCAATTAGACAAGAAGTATTTTTATAAAGTATCCCTGAGGGAATTAAATGTAATTTTAAGACTTTATCATCTACCACTATGGTATGGCCTGCGTTTACCCCCCCTTGGTAGCGAACGACAACATCTGCCGAACGACTAAGTAAATCCGTTATTTTACCTTTTCCTTCGTCACCCCATTGGGCTCCGATTACAACAACATTAGCCAATTTTAGAAGAGCATTATTTTTGTGGGAATATTTAATATATTCAAAAATCTTGGTTTACTTTTAAAAAGTAAATGAATTGTATCAACTTTCTCTTAGAACCATTTTTTCAGCAAGAGAAAATTCTTTGGTTAAACGCTCTTTAAGTTTATCTGGTAAAGGTCTACTTGCAAAGTTTTTGTAATGACCTGCCATAGCATTTAATGCTGTTTGCATTGTGGTAAATGATTGAGTTTTATTCACCATCCCTCTATTTCTATATCTGGAAATATAGTCAGTTATTAGTGTAAGAGCCTCATTTCTTACTTCATCTTTATTTGGAGAATCTTTTGGTGTATCAACAGCTGTTTGTAATGTTTTAACAACTGAAATTGTATCTTTTGTATAGTCACCTGTCATAGAGGTTTTTGCAGCTATGGAAGGGGAACTAAATAGTGTAAAAACAACAATTAATGATATTGCAAAAGATATTGCTTTGGTAAGATTCCTAAAAAATAATTTTGATGTCCATTTCATTAACATAACTTAGCTCCCAAAAAAATAAGCCTTAAGATTTTTTATTGTACATTATTTCAGATTCGGAAATAAATGTTTCCAACAATTTATCAATACTAATCTTCAGCTTAGTATTATTTGTTCTGCATAAAAGTTCTACTTCTTTATTAATAGAATCTCTGCCAATAATTATCTGAAAAGGAATACCAATTAATTCAGCATCTTTAAATTTCACTCCAGCCCTATCGTTTCTATCATCAAGAAGGACATCAATTTTATTTATTAAAAAGTTGTTATAGATTTGCTCAGTAAGATCACTTTGAATAGGATCTTTTAGGTTTGTTGGAATAATAATAACTTCAAAAGGAGAAATCTGGATAGGCCAACAAATTCCTTTTTGATCATGATTCTGTTCGATAGCAGCTTGAGCTATTCTTGTTACTCCTATCCCATAACAACCCATCCATAAATTTTTTAACTTACCATCCTTATCAGAGAACTTTGCATTTAATTTTTCACTATATTTCTGACCTAGTTGGAAAATATGTCCAATCTCGATACCTTTTTTTTCTTTAAGTTCTTCATCATTATCAATACTTATTTTATCTCCTTTTTTGGCATTCCTTATATCCCCAATTAGATATTCTTTCGAAGCAAAAGAAAACTCTTGAAAAACTTTATGGAAATTAACTTTATTCCCACCGCTTATAAACTTTGAAAGGTCACATGTAGACTTATCAATTATTCTTGTCCATTTTTTATCCCAATTAGAACTAGCTTTAATAGTTTCATTATCTAAATCTGGCCCGATAAAACCTAAGGGAAAATCAACTAGGTTTTTTTCGATAGTATTTTTGTCTTCAATCTTTTTAAGATTAAGGAGATTTAAATTATGAAGTTTATTGATTAAGTTAAAAAGCTTTACTTCATTAATGTGTTGATCGCCTCTTATGCATGCAAGAATTGGGACCTCAAATTCACCCTCAAACTGTGCAAGGAATATTACTACTTTAATAATCTGACTAGGGTCTAAATTATTATTTTCGCAAACTTCTAGGATTGTTTTTTGTTGAGGTGTCTCCAACCACTCTGAAAAATTATCTTCTAGCGGAATAGGTTGAGAGGGTAGAGAAACAGCTTTTTCAATATTTGCGGCATAAGAACCACTTTGAGTAAACAAAATGGAATCTTCCCCAGCATCAGCAGTAACCATAAATTCTTTAGAGGAGGCACCACCAATTGCTCCACTATCAGCTTCGACCCCTACGATCTGCAGTCCACAAGATTGAAAAATATTTTCATAAGCATTGCCCACTTTTTCATAGAAAGAAGCTAGATCGTTTTCTGAAGAATGAAAAGAGTAACCATCTTTCATTATAAATTCCCTACTTCTCATCAATCCAAACCTTGGCCTTATTTCATCTCTAAATTTTGTCTGAATTTGATAAAAACATTGAGGTAATTGCTTATAGGAGTTGATGGTCTCTGATGCAATACTCGTGATCACCTCTTCGTGAGTTGGAGCTAAACCAAATTCTTTACCTTGTCTATCTTTAAGATTAAACATTATTCCTTCCCCTGCAGTATATCCTTCCCACCTTTCACTTTTTCTCCATAAATCTGCAGGATGAAGTTGGGGTAATAGTAATTTTGTACAACCAATACTATTAAGTTCTCTCTCTATTATTGCGGATATTTTTTCAATAACTCTAAGCATTAATGGCATGTATGCATAAATACCGCTGTTAACTCTGCGAATATATCCAGCTTTTAAAAGTAATTGATGTGAAATAATCTCAGCTTCAGAAGGAGTGTCACGAAGTGTCCCCAGAGGGAATGAGGTTGTCACGCGCATACAAAAAAATCCTCAATAATTTTTAATTTTATCAATTAAGATGAAAAAATAATTTAAAGTGTCTTGAGTCCCTCAACGCGGCTAGTCTAAAAATATTGTTTCTGCTAACTTTTTCAGTAATGAAGTTCAAACTCTTTTAAAAGTTCATTATTACTAAAACATTTTCTTAAGTTTATGGAAAATATAGATTCCAATATTTCTAGCGAAGAGGAATTAGCAGGTATTGATGAAGTTCAAAAATTCTTAAACAGATCAAGAGCTTCTGTCTATAGGTATACAAATACAGATTTAAGAAATCTAAACCCTAGCTTTAATCCAAGAAAATTAAATCCCGAATTCAGAACTGATCAAAAAGATCCTTTAAAATTTCATCCTAATGAAGTAGCACGATTTGCAAAAGATATTTTAAGAATTAAGGAAGTTACTGTAGAGGTCTTTAATACACCTTCCTCCGCTGCTCAAAATATACTTTTGCAAATATTAGACGAACTGAAATCTATTAGGTCTTTGCTGGAAAAAGAGTAATTAAAAAGTTACTAGTCAATGTTTTGATTTATTGACATTTTGAATGTAGGATAGTGATGTTTAATTATCTCCTTAATCTTTACCAATTAAGAGTTCTTGAGTTACACGAAATCAAAGCATTTTATTCAAAGTAAATCAAGCGAAGAATCTTCTCATGGTTCTGCTCGAAGTGATTTTGAAAGAGATGATGATGACCCTTTAAGTATAAGGAGTTTATCAATAACATCTCTAGGTATTATTTTTGCCATTTTGACAATTCTTTTACCTTCGATAAGCATTTTAATTGGAAGACCTTTATCTCAAAGAAACGAGATAATTCATAATCACGATTTTAAAAAAGATGGACCTTAGTTCAATACCTCCATCTCCAATGAAGGGAATTGTAAATATCGTTGTTGAAATACCTGCAGGGAGTAGGAATAAATATGAATATTGCTCTGATGCAGGAATAATGGCCTTAGACAGAGTATTGCATTCTTCAGTGAGGTACCCTTTTGATTATGGTTTTATCCCAAATACCCTCGCTGATGATGGGGCTCCTCTTGATGCAATGGTGATAATGGATGAACCTACTTTTGCTGGTTGTTTAATAAAAGCTAGACCTATTGGAGTTTTGGATATGCATGATTGTGGCGCATATGATGGAAAACTTTTATGTGTGCCTGTGGCTAATCCTAGACAAGCTAATATCGTGAGTATTAATCAAATTGCTACTAATCAGCTTGAGGATGTTGCTGAATTCTTTAGGACAAGTAAAGGACTTGATGGAAGAACAGTTCAAATTGATGGTTGGAGGGATTTTGATGTGGTGGAAAATTTATTGAAAAGTTGTATACCCCTAAAAAAGAAAAACTTTAAAGTACTTAAGAAATCAAAGATAAGTAAATCGAATTGAAAAAATTAATTCTTTATAGTTATTTAAAATGCTCTACTTGCCGAAAAGCTGCAAAGTGGCTTGAAAGCAGAGATTTCGAATTTAAATTAATTGATATTGTAAAAGAACCCCCACTTGTTAATTATTTAAATTTAGCCTTAGAACAATACTCTGATGATAAGAAAAGGATTTTTAACACAAGAGGTCTTGCCTACAAAACGCTTAATCTTGATATTTATGGTTTATCAAAGGAAGAAATTATTCAACTTCTTTTAAGTGATGGAAAATTAATAAAAAGACCATTTTTGATTTACGAAGAGGAAAAAGTAATATTAGGTTTTAACGAAATTGAATATGCCAAACAATTTATATAAAGTTAAAAAATTAAAACTTTATTAATTTCATGCCTGCCTTTATTAAAAGTTTTTTGAAAGAATGGGGTCTACTAATTCTACTAACTTTTTTTGTTTCTTCTTGTAGATCTTTTTTAGCAGAACCACGTTATATCCCTTCTGGGTCAATGCTCCCAGAATTACAAATAAACGATAGGCTAATTATTGAAAAATTTTCGCTAAGAAACTCTTTGCCAAAAAGAGGAGATATTGTCGTTTTTAACTCACCTTACTCCTTTGACGAAAAATTAATTTCATTAAGATCTAAGCCTCTGCCAAAAAAAAGATATTGTTTTTTGATGAGTTTTCCTCCAATTTCGTTTGTTCCTGGCTTGAGGGATCAAGCTTGCGATGCTTATATTAAAAGAGTGGTGGCACTTCCAGGAGAAATTGTCAGTTTAAACACGAAGGGTGAATTAATAATAAATAATAAATTAATTCCTGAGCCTTACGTCTCTTATAAGTGCTCATTATCCCTCTTTAATGAATGTGGTGAATTTGAAAATATAAAAGTTCCTAAAGATCATTTT
Organism: Prochlorococcus sp. AG-418-O03; assembly: GCA_003213855.1. GTDB lineage: Bacteria > Cyanobacteriota > Cyanobacteriia > PCC-6307 > Cyanobiaceae > Prochlorococcus_A. Next base: position 3,020 of record QCMJ01000017.1, on the reverse strand, counting down.
TTAGTTTTAGGCGATAACAGGTCAAATAGCTGGGATGGTAGATATTGGCCTGGAAGTAAATTTCTTCATAAAAAAGAGATAATTGGAAAAGCATATTTCAGATTTTGGCCTCTTAGTCAAGTTGGCTTTTTAAATAAATAAATAAACTCTTTTGTCTTCCTCTGACTTCATCGAATAAAATTTCAAAAAGTGTTTTAATTTAAAGTGCTCCTGAAGCAGTTGAATCAATTATTCCTCCTAGGTGGGTTGTAATGTTGAGAGCGCTAATAACAGGGGGCTTGTTGGGATCACTAAAAAGGTCAATTATAGTTATGCCACCATTACCTTGTTTTATCATCCAAATATTTGAATAATTAATCCCAAGGATGTTGCAAATTAGAGTTTTATTGACTGCATCATGAGCAACCAGAAGGCTTAGATCATTATCCTTTTGAGATAAGCAAATTTTATTAAAAGCTTCTACAGACCTTTCTGATACATCTTTAATAGATTCACCTTCGGGCATTATTACTTCTTCAGGTTTATCATGCCAATTTTTTAGTAAAACAGGCCACTTTTCTCTGATTTCTACTTCCAGTTTGCCTTCCCATAATCCATGACTAATTTCTACAAGTGAATCTATTCTTTCTATTTTTAAATTTTTGCTATTTTGAAGTATTATTTGTGCAGTCTCATAAGGCCTATTCATGGAACTTGAAAATGCATTGGTGAATGAAATATTTCTCAAATATTCAAAAGTCTTTCTAGCTTGATCTTTTCCGTTTTCATTTAAAGGGATATCAATTTGGCCTTGGAATCTTCCTTCTTTGTTCCAGTTAGTTTCACCATGCCTTATAAGAAATATTCTGGAATCTCCAATTTGATTTGGAATATTTTTATTCAGATGGGAGGTTTGATTTAAGCATTCAATTTGAGTCTTAAAAGAGTTATCTTTTTTTGAAATATTGAGTATGGAGAAAGAAGCATTTTCTAATCTTATTTTCCTAAAACCTTGCTTAGGCTTTCCTAACAATAAGAGGATTAAACATCTGAGAATCGCATTATGTCCCACAATTAGAATATTCACATCATCTTTGTCTAGATAAATTTTTAAAATATCTTCTATAAAATTTGTTGCTTGAAAAAATAACTCTTGAATTGGTTTATAAGACTTTTTATTATTTCCTTTTAAGATTAGATTTTCTGGATCATTTTTCCATATAGGGTAAATTTCTGGATATTTCTTTTTTATTTCATCAATTTTTAGCCCAGACCATTCACTAAGATCGACCTCTAGCAAATTATCATCAAATACAATGTTTTGCTCTTTATTGAAGGACTTTTTAATTGTTTTTGCAGTCTCTGCCGCTCTTACAAGTGGGGAGGAATATATTTTATCGAAGTTTATTTTTGATAATGCTTTTCCTGCTTTCCGGGCTTGTTCGTATCCTTCATCAGTTAGTATTGAATCATCTGTTCTTCCTTGAATCAATCCTTTTGCATTGAAACTGCTTAGTCCATGCCTAACTAATACTAATCTTATAGCCATTATATAAATTTAAAAATTAAGATAATTTAATCATCTCATGGCGTGATTAAAATAGATACATAAACATAAATAACTTCAATGATAACTAAGTATAGTTTTCAAAATATAATGAGTTATGACCTTTAAAAATATTTCTAAGTCAAAACTCACTTTAGCTTTTATTTCTATAGTCATAACTTTTTTTGTATGGCAGCAAGGCTTAAGAGATAGTTTAAATAGACCGTCTGTCTCATTTGATATAAGTCAAAAAGAGCAAGAAATTGCTGAATTATCGGTCCAATCAATACCTGTAGATCTTAAAAAGTTTTTCATCATAAATGATCCTGTTGATCAAATAAATAAATCACTATCTGAGGTCTCATTTGAAGAGCTTTCAGAAAGAAATAAATTAATTCGAGTAATTTCTTCAGAATCAAATGATCCTGTAATCTATAAAAATATATCCAAAGATTTTGAAAATAAAAACTATAAATTTCTGATTGATGAGATAGAAAAAAAATCCAATAATAATTCATATAAACCAAATTCTAATAAATTTGATTTATATAAAGATGATAGTTTTTTATATCACCTTTTAAGCAGGAAATTTGATTTTGACGATAGTTCATTAATAACAAAATCATTTTCAAGCAAAATGTTTTTAAGAATATTAGCCATTAGACTGATACCACTTTTGTCAATACTTATTGGCTCTATACTGGCTCTAAAATTATTATGGACCACCATATCTTTGAAAAAGTTTGGTTGGCAAGAAATTAAATCCTTAGATTTAGAATTAATAGATATGGTTTTACTAATAGCAGGTGGATTTGTTGTTTTAGGAGAAGTAGTATCACCTTTGTTTTCTATAAGCTTGGTTGAACTTTTTTCTAAAAATATTTCTAATGAACTGTCGCAATCTTTAAAAATATTCTTCGGATATCTTTTTATGGCTATTCCACCATTAGGGATAGTTTATTATCAAATTAAATCTTTGAATGGTGAATTCACTTTTAAAAAGGATTATTTACAGTTCAATTTCTTGCCAATAAAATATGCAATTATTCAGGGAATTAAAGGTTGGTTAACAATTGTTCCTTTTGTTTTATTGATTTCTTTAATTATGAATAGTCTGATCGAAAATCAGAATGGTAGTAACCCTTTACTAGAAATTGTTCTTAATAATAATAATTACTTATCATTTTTTTTATTATTTGTAACGACAACTCTATTAGCTCCTCTATTTGAGGAAATTATATTTCGCGGTATTTTACTACCAACTCTTTCAAGAGATTTTGGAGTAATTTCGGGTATCATAGTTTCAGCTTTTATCTTTGCATTAGCCCATTTAAGTTTGGCAGAAATGCCGCCATTATTTGTTCTAGGGATTGGATTGGCAATTACAAGAATTGCTTCGGGAAGTTTGTTTTCTTCAATTATCATGCATTCTTTATGGAATGGATTGACTTTCTTAAATTTGTTCTTATTGAGGACATAAAGAATTTAATTTTTT
>QCMJ01000016.1 GCA_003213855.1 Prochlorococcus sp. AG-418-O03 | reverse complement strand
AGTATTAAATTTTATTTTTTTGAATATTAATCCAGAAAGAATTATCAAAATTGCTAAGGACCATAAATAAGTCCATAACTCTCTAAAATTCAAAGTTTGGAAAGATAAAAAAATACTGTTACCTATTCCTCCAATCCCAAAAAGTCCTAAAATTACAGTACTTCTTATTGAACACTCTAATCGATATAAACCAAAGTTTTTAAATGTATTTATTATTGGATTCCATATTAAAGTTAGTAAAGAAGAAAATTTAGGTGCATTAATTTGATTTATAGATTCAAAACTTTTGTAGTGAATAGTTTCTAATTGTTCAGCAAAAACTTTTGAATTTACAGCAATATAAGGTATACATATAGCTATTATTCCTATCGAAAAATTTATTCCATACATTTGCATTAATATTATTGCCCAAACCACTTCGTGTATAGATCTAATTATCGTTAGAAAAAACCTTATTATGCGGTAGAAAAAATTTGGAATATTAAAGATTTTATAAAAAATATTTGAGGAAATTATTCCAAAAATTGCTCCAAAAATAATACTTACTAACCAACTAAAAAAACCAATTAAAATAGTTTCATTTAATCGCTTAATTACGGTAATAATAATTTCATTATCGATCTTGGGATTAAATGCAGAAATTAAGAATTCTTGGAATAATTTAAACCCTCCAAAATGAATATTGTTTATTAATTGATACCCTAGAGGTATGCATACCAAAATTGGAAGAAAAGATAATGAGGTATAGTTTAATTTTAATTTGTTCAACTAATTAATATATTTTCTCTAAATGAATCTTCTTTAAGTTATTTCTTTTGATATTGAAAAAAATTTTACCATCCCTTATTCCAATAACTTTATCGAAATCGTTCAGCAAATCTAATCTATGTAATGCAACTAATGCCGTCTTTGGGGATTTTTTTGTATTATTTTTATCTACATTTTCTAGTAGGAGGTTTTTAATTGTTGTTATCAATTTGGGATCTAGATTATTAAAAGGCTCATCTGCAAGTAATATATTTGATTCTTGAATTAATGATCTAGCTATAGCCACCCTTTGTTTTTGCCCCCCAGATAGTTTTCTGATTTTTTTGTCGTAAATAGAATTATGAAGTCTACATAATTCCATATATTTATGCGCCTTCTTAAAAGAACTTATATTTAGTAAATTTTTAAAAGCGAAATAAAAATTGTTTTCCGCTAGTAGTCCACAATTAACATTTTGTTCTGCAGAGAGATCTTCTATTAATCTTAAATCTTGCCATATAGTTGTTATTTTACTTTTCCGCTTTCTATCTAATTCCTCGAAACTTTCATTGAATAATTTAACCTCACCTTGAGTTGGCTTTATAGTGCCATTAAGTACTGATATAAGTGTAGTTTTTCCTGAACCGCTTTTACCTAAAAGTGCAATTTTTTCCCCAGAATTTATTTTTAAATTTATTTTATTTAGGATCAGATCATTTTTGTATTTATAAGATATATTTTCTAATTCTAAGACAGTATTATTCATCTAATTTTATTTAATTTCCTCCCGATTTCCTCTATATTTTTATATTGTTTTGATTCTGCCTTTATAAATCTTTTTGCATTGAACATATCTAATATCTGTTTATGTGATTTTTGCTTTATATCTAAATTTAGAATTACTGATTTAAGTTCTTTTGTAAACCCTTCCCCGAATCTATTTTCAAGATCACCTTGAGCTACCCAATGATAGTCAACATATTCTGGTGTGATCCAGAATAATTCTAAATTACTTGTTCTTTTGGGATTATTTTTAAGATTGTTTTCCCAAACCTGTTTATTTAAAGCTCCAGCATCAAATGCCCCACTATTAACTAAAGCTATAGTGGCATCATGACTTCCACTAAAACCTGCTTTTTTTCCTTTAAAGTGTTTAATTTCTACCCCTGCTTGATTTAAAAAATATTCTGGCATTAATCTTCCAGAAGTTGAGTTTTCAGAGCCAAAAGTAAATCTTAAATTCTTTAGTTTTTTAAGTCCTTTAATGTTTGAAATTGAGTTAAGTTCTAAATTTTTGTTTACTATAAAAACACTTTTAAATTCCTTATCGATATCTCTTTGAGCTATGACAATTGAATTAGGTGTTTGTAATCTTGCTTGAACTCCTGATAAACCGCCAAACCAAACTAAATCTAAATCTTTAGTTCTAAATCCAGTTACTACTGCAACATAATTAATAACAGGAATGTATTTAACTTCTACATCAAGTTGTTTGGATAATTCTTTTGAAAATAAATTAAATCTTTTGTCCAAAACATCTTGGTTTTGATCAGGTATTGCTCCAACTTTTAAAACTTTGGGATTTGAAAATACAGGTGATGAAAAAATAGAAAATAATAGAGATGAACTTAGTAGGAAATTCTTTAAATTAAACATAACTTAGTTAAATTAATAGTATTCAGAGATTGCTTTTTTAATCCTCTTTAGTCCATCTTTTATTTTAATCTCTGAAGCTGCACAAGATATTCTTATACATTGATCAGCTCCAAAAGCTTTTCCAGGTACAACAACTAATCCGTAATCTTGAAGAGCTTTATTGCAGAAATCAACAGAAGTAATTGAGGAGTTGGGTAATTTTGGAAATGCGTAAAATGCTCCGTTAGGTTCTTCAATATAAATCCCATTTATATTATTAAGGCCCTCATAGAGAAGTCTTCTTCTTTGATCATAATGGCTATTTATCATTGAGAAAAACTCATTATTAATTTTTAAAGCCTCTAAAGCACCTTTTTGAACAAAAGAGCAAACATTACTTGTACTTTGACTTTGTAATGCTGAGGATGCTTTGATTACATCTTTGGGACCTACTAAATAACCTATCCTCCAGCCAGTCATAGCCCATCCCTTCGCAAACCCATTTATTATAAAAATTCTATCTTTTAAGTCATTTGCTAATGAAGATAAACTGTAGTGTTTAAATTCTTTTTTAAGGATTAGTTCGTAAATCTCATCAGAAAGAATATTGATATTTGGATTTTCTCTAGCTAAATCGGCAATTTGTAATAATTCTTCCTTTGACATAACTCTTCCAGTAGGGTTATTAGGAGAATTGATAATTATAAATTTAGTTTTTGAAGAGATTTTAGACTTCAAATCTTCTATATTTATTTTGAATCCATCTTCTGCAGAAGAATTTGTAAAGATTGGCTTACCACCCGCCAATCTAACCATCTGGGGATAACTTAACCAATATGGAGAAGGAATAATAACTTCGTCTCCAGTATTTAACAATATTTGGAAAAGATTATATATTGCTTGCTTAGCACCATTTGTGACCATTACATTTTCAAATTCATAATTTAAATCGTTTTGAATTTGAAGTTTATTCGCAATTGCTTTTCGGAGATCTAAATTCCCCGCTGCGGGCCCGTACTTTGTAAATCCATCAAATATAGCTTTACTTGTAGCCTCTATAACTTCTTTTGGGGCATCAAAATCAGGTTCACCTGCACTTAAATTGCAAATATCTACTCCTTCTGCAGATAATTGATTTGCTTTAGCACTTATCTGCAATGTAAGAGAAGGCTCAATTGAAAGTGCCCGATCAGATAAATTAACTTGACTCATTGACTTATGACTTTTCAAATATGACTTTTAATAATGACAAATGCATAAATTAAGAATAAATAAAACTATCACACTATGGTTTAATTTAGTTCATTTTCTTAATCTATTTTATTTTCATGTTTTGAGTTCTTAAGATAAAAATATTTATAGTTTTATTTTCGGTGAAAAGGTTAGTAATTGGGAGAGGGAGTGTATTCGCAGATTTGTTAGTAATTGGTGAGGCACCTGGAGCCCAGGAAGATTTAGAAGGAAAACCTTATGTAGGTAAATCTGGTAAGTTATTAAACGAATTATTAATACAAGCTGGAATTGACTATAAGAAGGATGTTTATTTTTGTAATGTAATTAAATGTCGTCCACCAAATAATAGAAAACCCACTGCTAGAGAAATTAATATTCATAAACCTTGGTTATTACAGCAAATAAAGTTAATCGATCCAAAATTTATATTACTTACTGGTTCTACTGCTATGAGAGCTATTTTAGAAGTTAAAGATCCTATAAGTAATTTAAGAGGTCAATGGATTAAAAAAGATGGGAGAGAAATTATGGTAATTTTTCATCCATCTTATTTGTTGAGATTTCCTTCAAAAGAAATCAATAAACCTTACCATCTAACTTTGAAAGACCTAGAGAATGTAAGTGGTAAACTATATGCCGTATAATTTAGTGAAATCCTTTTTGAATATCAAGAATTTTAATGTCATTAACTCAATCTAAAGAGGTTAATAGTCTCTCCAAAAGATATTCAACTCATATTGAGAGAAGGATAACTAGAACAGTAATGGTGGGTGATATAGCTATTGGAAGTGATTATCCAGTAAGAGTTCAATCGATGATAAATGAAGATACTATGGATGTCGAAAATGCTTACTTAGCTATCAAAAGACTTCATGATGTGGGTTGTGAAATAGTAAGGTTAACTGTCCCTTCCTTAGCACATGCCAAAGCAGTAGGAGATATAAAGGCAAAATTACTAGAAAATAATATTAATACCCCCTTGGTGGCTGATGTTCACCATAATGGTATGAAAATTGCAATGGAAGTTGCAAAACATGTTGATAAAGTAAGAATTAATCCTGGATTGTTTGTTTTTGAAAAATCAGACCCTACAAGAACTGAATATACAGATGAGGAATTTGAAACTATTAAGCAAACAATACTTAAAAGATTTACCCCTTTAGTTGAAGTTTTAAAGGCTGAAAACAAAGCTCTAAGGATTGGAGTTAATCATGGGTCTCTATCTGAGAGGATGCTTTTTACTTATGGAGATACGCCATTAGGAATGACAGAATCTGCGATGGAGTTCGTCAAAATTTGTGATGAGCTTGATTTTCATAACATAATTATTTCTATGAAAGCTTCTAGGGCTCCGGTCATGATGGCAGCTTACAGAATGATTGCAGATAGGCTTGACTCAGAAGGATATAACTATCCCTTACATTTAGGAGTGACCGAAGCTGGTGATGGTGATTATGGAAGAATTAAAAGTACTGCTGGAATTGGAACGCTTTTAGCAGAGGGATTAGGAGATACCATCAGGGTTTCCTTAACAGAAGCTCCAGAAAAGGAAATACCAGTGTGCTATTCAATTTTGCAATCTTTAGGATTAAGAAAAACAATGGTTGAATACATCAGTTGCCCCAGTTGTGGTAGAACACTTTTCAATCTAGAAGAAGTTGTAGATAAAGTTAGGAACGCTACCTCACATTTGACGGGTCTAGATATAGCAATAATGGGATGTATTGTTAATGGGCCAGGAGAAATGGCAGATGCTGATTATGGTTATGTTGGAAAAGGTAAAGGAACTATTGCCTTATATAGAAGAAAAGAAGAGATAAAAAGAGTACCTGAAGATGAGGGGGTTAATGCTTTAATCCAACTTATTAAGGATGATGGGAAGTGGATTGATCCTTAAGTATTTGTCAAGTTTTTGAATTATAAATAAATTCTTTTTATAATAAAAAAAATCAAATTATTTGAAGATAAGAAAATTGCTTAAAAAAAAATATATATTTCTGTTTGCGACATCCTTTTCTGGGTTATTTTTAAATAATTTTGCAGAGGCAACAGTTTTAAATAATAGTTATAAAGAAGTAATTGATCATGTTTGGCAAATTGTATATAGAGATTTTCTTGATTCAAACGGCAAATTTCAAAAGTCCAATTGGATTAATCTAAGAAAAGAAGTTTTATCAAAAACATATTCAGACAGCAATGAAGCATATGATGCGATAAGAGATATGCTTTCTAATTTAGATGATTCTTATACAAGATTTTTAGAACCTAAGGAATTTAATCAAATGAGAATTGATACCTCTGGCGAATTAACTGGAGTTGGTATCCAAATAGTTAAAGATAAAGAATCTGATGATTTAATAATTATTTCTCCCATAGAGGGCACCCCTGCATTTGATGCTGGAATTAAAGCTAGAGATAAAATATTATCCATAGATGATATTTCTACTGAAGGTATGAATATTGAGGATGCCGTGAAATTAATAAGAGGACAAAGAGGTACTAAAGTAAAGCTTGAAATTCTTAGAGGTTCTCAATCCTTTTTAAGACTTTATCAAGGGCAAAAATTGAAATAAAATCTGTATCAAGTAAAGTCAATCAAACAAAAAATGGCTTATCAATTGGCTATGTAAGAATTAAACAATTTAATGCAAATGCATCCAAAGAAACTAGAGATGCTATTAAGGATTTAGAAACAAAAAAAGTAGCAGGATATGTTCTTGACTTGAGAAGTAATCCTGGAGGTTTATTAGAATCAAGCATTGATATCTCAAGGCACTTCATTAACAAAGGAGTAATAGTAAGTACAGTAAGTAAAGATGGTTTAAAAGAAACAAAAAAAGGAAACGGTCAAGCTCTAACAAAAAAGCCCTTAGTTGTCTTAGTTAATGAGGGTTCTGCTAGTGCTAGTGAAATAGTTTCTGGTGCAATAAAAGATAACAAAAGAGGAAAATTAGTTGGGAAGAAAACATTTGGTAAAGGTCTAGTTCAATCCATGAGAACTTTAGTTGATGGTTCAGGTCTAACTGTTACAGTCGCTAAGTATTTAACTCCGAACGGCACTGATATAAACAAATCTGGAATTATTCCAGACATAGAAGTAAGCATGAATATAAACCCTATACTTCAAAGAGAGATAGGAACTAGAAAAGATAAACAATATAGAGCTGGTGAAAAAGAGCTAATAAATATAATTAATAGAAAGAATCAGATAAGCGAATTTAATCCAGACACCACAAACCTTAATGCATTCCTTAAAATTAATAAGGAAGATAAAGTATTTTCATTAAATTAATTACTCATATCCAGCATTCTCTTTATTGGCACATATGCTCTTCTTATTATTTCTGGGTCTAGTTCAATAGACGGGGAATTATTTTTCAAACAATCAAGAATTTTTTCTAAAGTATTTAATTTCATATATGGACACTCGTTACATTTACAACCTTCTACATCGGGAACTTCAATAAAAATTTTATTAGGTTCTTTCTTTTTCATTTGATGAATTATTCCAGGTTCAGTTAGTACCATGTAAGTTTTAGATGGATCTTTACTTACGAAATCAAGCAGCTTACTTGTTGATCCAATAAAGTCTGAGAGAATTAGTAAATTTTGACTACATTCAGGATGAGCAATTACTTTTGATCCTGGATTTTGATATTTTAATTTTAGAAGTGCTTCTTCACTAAATGATTCATGAACAATGCAGCTGCCAGGCCATAATTTAAGATCTCTTCCTGAATTTTTCTGTACCCATCTCCCAAGGTTCTGATCTGGCGCAAATATTATCTTTTTATCTTCAGGTATCTTTTTAATTAATGAGACTGCATTACTGCTTGTACATATCAGATCACTTTGAGCTTTTACTTCTGCAGTGCAATTTATGTAACTTACGACATAGTGATCTGGATTTTCTTCCCTGAATTTTTGAAATTTATCTGAAGGACAATCGTCTGCTAATGAGCATCCTGCGTCAATATCTGGTAATAGGACTGTTTTATTAGGGCTAAGTATTTTTGCGGTTTCGGCCATAAAGTGCACACCGCAAAAAATTATTATATCTGCGTCATTATTTGCAGCTTTCCTAGATAGATCTAATGAATCGCCAATAAAATCTGCAATTTCCTGAATCTCTGGAGCTTGATAATAGTGCGCAAGAATAATTGCATTAGCTTTACCGCAACGCTCCTTTATTTCTGAAATCAAATCCTCTTCGTTTTGAACTGATTTCTGTTTTGCAGTAGAAGTTATACTGGTCAGGATTTAGAATATCTCTAAATAGATTATATGCCTTTAAACAGAAAAAATTCTGACAAATTTAAAAATTGCTATTGTTGGTGACTGTCATGGTCAATGGTCTGAATTAGACTTGAAAGTTTTATCGATTATCAAACCAAATATTGTTTTATTTGTTGGTGATATTTCTGATGGAAGTGTCAAAATAATTAAAAAAATCAATGAGATCAAAATTCCTACTTTTGTGATTTTAGGAAATCATGATAGAGGGAAAGATTCTACAGGCGAAACTCTCTCAAAGCAGATACGTGTTCTTGGTGAAAAATATTGTGCATGGGATTTGAAAGTTTTTAATAATCAAATAAATTTATTGTCTGCTAGACCATGTAGTTCTGGCGGCGGCTATTATCTTTCAAAAGAAGTTAAAGGCGTTTATGGACCTATAACCGAACAAGATTCAATAAATAAAATTATCAAATGTTCAGAAGAGAGTATCGAAGATACACCTTTAATAATTATGTCTCATGCTGGTCCCTCGGGTTTAGGCTCAGAACCTAAAAGCATTTGTGGGAAAGACTGGAAATTACCCTCATTAGATTGGGGAGATAGAGATTTGTCTGTGGCTATTTCTCAAATACAAAAGAGAAGAAAAGTTGATCTTGTTATTTTTGGTCATATGCACAACCGGCTTAAAAGAAATCTTGGTTTAAGAGAGATGTTTAAAATTGATAGCAAAGGGACAATTTATTTCAATACTGCTGTGGTGCCAAGATATAAAACTGATGAAGATGGGAAATTACTAATTAACTTTTCATGGATTGAGTTTGAAAAAAAGGGATTAAGTCATGTTTCTCATCGATGGTATTCAGAGTCTGGTGAAATTCGTGAAGAAGATAAATTTTTTTAGGATTAAATGTTTTTGTCCATATTTTAAGTATTTTTGGGCTTTTCATATCTTGAAAATAATGTTTGAGACAAGATATAACCCGCAATTGCTGCGGCTGTAAAAGCTAAACCATTTTTAAATAAAGGTAATAAATCATTTGTTCTGGATATTATCGGTGCCAAACCAAAAATTCCAAATAACATTCCCCATAAAGGAGAAAGAAGAGCTAAAAATCCAATTGATATGACTTGACCTTCTTTTCTTGGCGCAGATGCAAAACCTGCTACTAAACCTCCAAGAATCGATGTACATAAAGTCCATATATATTGCTCTTTGGGCAGACCAGGGACAACTTGGCATCCTCCTCTTTCAAGGCAAATCTTTACTGAATCAATTGCGTCCAATACGGCACCATCCTCACCGTGATCTTTAACATAATATTGGTTGCCAAATCTTGTTTGAAGTTCAACCCAAAATAACCTTGGCATAAAATTAAAATAAGCCTCTCCGACGTTAAAGTTCAGTAAATTTCCACCTCTAGGGTCCGCAACAACCAACAAACTTGTTTCATCTAAATCCCAATAGTCCTTTATTGCACTACCAGGTGAACTCTCAAACTGAGATAAATATTTAATTTTCCACCCACTTTCAATTTCTAGATTGTTGAGCTTTTCCTCTAAAGATTTTTTCTGATTAGGACTTAATGTTTTAGCTAAATCAATTACTGGTGTTTTTTCTTCTGGTAAGAGATTTGGATTATTTATAGCGAAAACGGGTTTATGTGAAATTAAAACTAATATAGATAGAAATATTCCTAATAAATAGTTAATCTTTGAAGGCATAAATAAGTTTTGTCTTTTTATATTTTCGCCGATGAATAGCTTACCCGCGAATAATCCAGATTGGTTAGTAAAAAAAATAATAAAAATGGGTGGGACTATAAGTTTTTATGACTTTATGAATTTTGCATTAAATGATCCTATTAATGGTTATTACGGCAGCGGTAAAGCTGAGTTAGGCGTTCGAGGAGATTTTGTCACATCACCCTCTTTATCTGATGATTTTGCTTTTTTGATTGGTAAACAAATAGAAGATTGGCTAACTCAGTTCAAAATTAGTTTTTTATCTAATCAGAAATTAGCTGTAACTGAATTTGGAGCTGGAGATGGAAGCTTTATGAGTGGATTAATTAAATATTTTTTAGAAAACAACAATAATTTTTTAGAAGGAGTTTCTTTTGTAATTATTGAACCTAATGAAGGGATGGTAGAAAAACAAAAAAATAAATTAGAGGAATTTTTAAACTTAGGTATTGATATTCTATGGAAAGGTTTAGAAGAAATAGAGGAAAATAATATAAATGGAATAGTTTTTGCAAATGAGGTTTTAGATGCTTTACCAGTAGAGAGAATAACCTTCTCAAAGGGAAAATTAATTCGACAAGCAGTTTCTACAGACAAAAAATCTCATAAATTATTTTTTGATGAAATGCCAATTACAAGAGAATTGGAAAAAAGTATTGAACTTGCTAAAAGCGAGTTAGGAATCACTATTCCGCCTGAAGATGCTCCAGAAGGATGGACAACTGAATGGCATGTAGAAAATTCAAAATGGTTAGAAGCTATTTATGGAAAAATCAATAATGGTATTTTATTGATAATTGATTACGCTAAAGAAGCAAAAAAATACTATAACTCTTACAATTCTGATGGGACGATAGTTTCTTATGAAAATCAAAAAATGATGAATAATGTCCTAGATTCTCCTGGAAATTGCGATTTAACATCTCATGTTTGCATAGAAACTTTAATTAATGATGCTGAGACTCTTGGATTTAATACTCTTGGAATAACTAAACAAGGAGAGGCTTTGTTGGCACTTGGATTGGCAGAGAGACTTTATGGAATTCAGAAGGAATTTAAGGAGGATTTATCAAATGCTCTTTTAAGAAGAGAGGCATTACTTAGACTCGTTGATCCTGTGTGTCTAGGTAATTTTAAGTGGTTTGTTTTTAATAAGTTTAAGGAGAAGGAGATGAATATAAATTCAACCTGTTTGCGTTAAGAAAAAAACTTTAAAAATAATGAATCTTCTACGTCATCATATATATCTACTGCACCAATTTCTTTCGGTAATATAAATCTCATTTTGCCATCACGAACTTTCTTGTCGCCCATGAGTATTGTTAGAACCTCTTTTTTATTTATTTTGGGGATCTCTGTAGGAAGATCGTAACTCTTCAAAAGATTCTTCTGTCTCTCTAATTCTTCTTTAGACCATAACCCTTTCTCAATCGCTATTTTTCCCGCAATATTCATACCAATTGATATTGCCTCACCATGTAGAAATTTGCCGTATCCACATAAATTTTCAATGACGTGACCAAAAGAATGACCATAATTCAATATCGCTCTAACACCATTTTCATGTTCGTCTTGAGAAACAATATGAGACTTTGTTTTTATTGAACTATTAATTATTTTAATTAGATAATCATTCTTGAGATTTATAAGTTCATTCTTGTTTTTTTCAATTTCTAAGTATTCGAAAAGTTCTTTATCTCTTATTACTCCGTATTTTATTACTTCGGCCATGCCGGCATTAAACTCTCTTTTGGGCAAACTTTTTAAAGTTTCTGGATCAATAAAAACTGCTTTAGGTTGATTGAAAGCTCCAATTAAATTCTTACCTTTTGGATGATTTACTCCTGTTTTTCCTCCTACAGATGAATCAACCATTGATAATAATGTTGTCGGAATCTGAATATATTCGATACCTCTCAGCCAAGTAGCAGCTGCAAAACCACTTACGTCTCCAACAATTCCTCCTCCAAGGGCAATAATTATTGAATTTCTATCTAAGCCAAATTTAAATGCAAAATCATATATTTCACTTAAGGTTTTTAAGTTTTTATATGATTCTCCAGCCTTGATAAGGAACATTTTGGCATGAAATTGATTATCTTTTAAATTATTTAAGAATTTTTCTCCATACAAATTTGATATTTCTTCATTTGAAATCACAAGTATTTTTCTATTCTTTGTTATTCCAATTTTTAAGAGTTCTTCGCTGATATTATTCAGTATGCCCGCTCCAAGAGTTACTTCGTATGACTTATCACCTAACGGGACTAATATTTTTCTTTCATTCACAATTGATTACCTAGTTATAATTTATAAATATTTGATATTAAATATTTTATATATTAGCAAAATCTAAGCTCTAGATACTTAAAAATTCAGTTGTAAAGAATTAGAAATGGTAATAAAATCATGCTATGAGTTTTAAAAAAAAAATAAACGATATTAAGAAAAATTATTCCCTAGGAATAATTGGAGGTGGTCAACTGGCTTTGATGTTAACCGAGGCAGCAAAAAAAAGAGATTTAGAAGTATGTGTGCAAACAAAATCTTGTGATGATCCTGCTGGTTCAAAAGCAGATCATGTCATAGAAGCTGATCCTTTAAAGATAAGAGGTAATAAATCATTAATTAATGAGTGTGAAAAAATAATTTTTGAAAATGAATGGATAAAAATTGATAAATTAAATTTAATTGATAATAACGATATTTTTGTTCCAAGCCTTAATTCAATTAAGCCATTAGTAGATAGGTTTTCTCAAAAAAAATTAATAGATAGAATGAATATTCCCTGCCCAAAATGGATAATTATTAAAGATTTTAAAAATCTCTCGGATGAGGAAATCAATAATTGGACTTTTCCCCTAATGGCAAAGTCAAATAAAGGTGGATATGACGGCAAAGGGAACAGAAAAATAAAGACAAAAGAAGATTTAGATTCTTTTTTAACAGAGAATAATTCTGATGAATGGTTAATAGAAGAATGGATAGAGTATGAAAAAGAACTGGCTCTTGTTGGTTCAAGAGATAGGACCGGTAAGATAAGATTCTTTCCAATAGTTGAGACATTCCAATCAAACCATGTTTGTGATTGGGTTCTTGCACCTGGAACAAATGAATATGATTTGAACTTATTTGCAATAAATATTTTCTCTTCGATAATTAATGAACTTAATTACGTTGGAGTTTTAGCTATTGAATTCTTCTATGGAGATAATGGTCTTTTAATTAATGAAATAGCTCCTAGAACGCATAACTCAGCTCATTTCACTATTGAAGCTTGCACTTCAAGTCAGTTTGATCAATATGTTTGCATTTCTTCTGGGATAATGCCACCTGAAATTAAAATGAACTGTGAAGGGGCAATTATGATAAATTTACTCGGATTAAGGAAGAATTTCCCAATCTCAATGGAAACAAGAATTAAAATGTTATCTGAAATTGATGGTTCTAATATTCATTCTTATGGCAAATCTCGCGAAATTCTGGGAAGAAAAATGGCCCACATCACATTTTTATTAAATGGTAAAACGCATTCAGAAAGATATGATGAAGCTCAAGTTTTATTAACTATGGTAAGAGACATTTGGCCATCTCCAAATCCATAAAAAAATAAGTTAGAGTTAGATTACTGGATCTTTGGTTAAGTTCTTCTTTATGTGCTCTGATCTGACTCTCTTTCGACATGAGGAGACTGTCGTGATGCGGTAGTAGACCGATCTTGTAATCGGAAACGAAAGCCCACTTTGAATCCTCTACTGGCATTTCCAGGTCGATGCAGCAGAGAACTGACGGGGATCCGGTGTTACCTATCAAAATGCTTGCTAAAACTGGCTTTTGGTAGGTATTTTATTTTTCAGGAATAGCTGAGCTGTTTTTATTCTTTATCATTGTAAATAATTTATTTGCCAAAAACCTTGACGATCCATTTCTAATGTATTTATATTAATAGTACGCATGTATTACTAGGTAATGACTTTAGGAGGAGCTAATGTTTGGACTAATTTTTCTTACGGTTATCGTAATGAGTCCCCAAGTGGTTGGTTGCTTAGCCCAGACCGCAGCAGATTAATTTTATTTACAAGGAATAAAAAATCTCCAAGAAATGGTATGAGAATTTTTGCTCATACATATTATGCAAATGATCTTGGTGAGCCAATGGCAATTAAATCATCAACTCAAATGTATTTGGATAATGCTTGGGACAAATGGCATGACCTTCAATTAGAGGGTTGGACTTTTGAAGAACTTGAATTACCTGAATCCGTATGACTAACTTAAATCCAATTAAAAAGAAACTATCAAAAGTAGATAGAAAGATATCTATCCAAGACCCATCAAAATTATTAGCAGAATTTTTTAATGGTGTTGTAATTGAACTTGATGAAGAATATAAATATGACTCATAAAGAATTGATAGATCAAGTTTCCGCAAATTTATTTAAACAAAGTGGAAAGTTAGAAAGTAGAAGATCTTGGTTGGCAATGAGAAATTATCTTGAACAATTAGACAGCGAACAACTTAAATCCATGCTTAAGAACCAGGGATGATTGAAAAGCTTTATTTATGAATTATTTATTTAGTTTTTATTTTTTTCTTAATTCTTAGAAAACCGTAAGTTGCAAAGCCAACCAAAAACATGTCCAAGTAAATATGCCAAGTAGGGAAAATCTGGTGTAATAATTCCATTAACTTTTTATTGCCACTTGCCAATAAGGATAATCTAAATTTGATTTTTCTCTCATTAATTGCAATTTTCTAGAATTTATCTTTACTACTATTCCATCTGTTGGATATTTCCTGAAAAGCTTCCCTTCTAGCCACTGTTTTCTAAATACTTGGACTTGGCTCGTAAAGTTGCATGAAATATCCTGTGGGATCGTGAAGCCAAGCTTTGAAAGACTCTTTTTGGACTCAAATTGGTTAAGTGTTGAATTAATTATTTGAAATGCGCAGAAGCTAAGACTTTCAGAAAATCCTTCTTTAGCTCTTAGAAATCCAGAAGCGATTCTCTGGGAGATATTTGGACGTTGGTTGGGTGCGTATAATTCGCCTCTAACTTGAAGAACTCCTCGTAAAGGGAGATTATTGGGAATGTCTTGGACTTTAATAAGTTTACTAGTAACGTCTGTCCCTTTTCTTGAAATTGCTTTCTCCAAGATTCCATCCCTATATTGCAAAGCAACAGCACAACCATCAATTTTCGGCTCAATTAATAATCTGGTATCTGCTAATAATCCTTTCAAAAAATCATCTATTGAATCCTTTTCTAATGAAGGTAAAACTAGTTTATTTTTCTTTTTAAAGTAATCACAATCAGGGTTTGTTCTTAATAAATTTTTTTCAAGTTGGTCGAACTGCTTATCAGAGATTAAAGCATTACCATTTCTATAATTATCTTCATACCATTCAATTCGTTCTTCTAAATAAGTCTTCATTTAATAAGATGGTTTAAGTTTTTGGCTAGGTATCCAACTTGGTTTATCTATGATCCATTTTTCTCTATCTTCATATTTAACAGTCAATAAAAGAAATGAAGAAATTTCTTTTAAAGTTATGCCAACCAAATATCTTGTTTTTGGACTTATTGATATCAATCCAAATAATAATATCAATAAAATAAATTTTAAAATACCTTTGATCATTTAAAAACTCAGCTTAATTTTTGCGAACTTTTTAATTAATGCAATTCTTATAACCTTCAATCTTTGCTAGTTCATCAATGTTCAAACCTGTTTCCTCTAGTAAAGTTTTTCCTATATCGTCCTTATTAAATTTAGTTAATGCTCCTTTAGTAGAGTACTTAATACATTGGTTTTTGTATTTTGCTTCTTTGACAACAGGAGATAAATAATAACCAAACAAAATGATAAAAGCTCCATAGGTTATAACTTTTCTATGGTTTTTCCACCATTCATAAAATTTATTGGACACGAAAAATAAATAATTATTTTCTATTTTAAATTGATTGTCAACAAATTACTTTAGTAATTGAAGGATTGCTTAATTTATTGTTTTTTCATTAATAGATTTAATCCAAGAATAATATCTTGATTTTCTAATCCTTTGCTCTTTCGAGACTAATCTATCCGCAGATTCTAGGGGTGATTCTCCTTTCTCAACTTTTGTTGTAATTGATATACCAAAACCTTTTGCTTCAATTTTTGCAATGCCACCCTCTAAAAAAAATAAAAAAGACCAACCTTTATTCCATCCTAAATAGAAGGGATTTCGATACATTGCATTCTTTTGGATTTACTCTATTAATGTTATTTTCCTTTTTAAGGCGTTACTTGTATTCACTATTACCAAATAAGAAGTTTACAGCTGATTATTTCTGGAAAAGTAATTTTAGTATTTAGATAATTACTTGGAGGAATACTTGACGCCCAGGCATAGTACATTTATATTAATAGTACAACTGTATTACCTTTATGACTTCAGGAGTTGCTAATGTTCGGACTTATTTTTATCGTGGCAGCCTTATTGACCCCCCCACTGGCTGGTTGTTTAACAAAAAAAGTGGTTTATTAATTTTTTTTGAGAGTTATAAGAAATCTGAATCTAATAACTTAAAAGTATATACTCACCTTTTCTATGCAAATGAATTAGGTGAGCCAGCCCAAATTAAAAATTCAAGACTTCATTCTATTGAGTGTGCTTGTGAAATATGGAATGAATTAACTTCAGGAGGTTGGCAAATTGTTACTAATAAATTCCAGTAATCATGATCAAGGTAAATCCGTCAAAATGGGAATATCTAAAAGAATCTACCCTAAAACGAAAACGAACAAAGATTTGAATTACTTGCAATCACTTTCGCTACAGCACTACAGAAACTTTTGCTACTGTCTTGATCTGTCCAAGATACGAAAAACGCATCCCAAAGGGTGATCATTTACTTAAAGGTTGTGAATATTGGCATAAAAATAGGACGATATTTTCTCCTGAAGCATCTTAATTATCCTCTAATTAAACTTCTCTAGGTAGAGATATTTAATTATGTAAACAAAGCATTATTTTATACAACTTAAAAAATTTTTTTTAAGTAATTTTGAAACATGATTCAATTTTACTTTTCCATATTTTTATTAGTTGTGCTTACATTTTTTGCACTTTTATTAGATGCACCAGAATTGGCTT
>QCMJ01000015.1 GCA_003213855.1 Prochlorococcus sp. AG-418-O03 | reverse complement strand
CCCCCTCAATAAGATCTTTCAACTCTTTTACATCATTAGCGTTAAAAATTCCAAACAAATATTTGGTACATTTTGTTGGCCCTAATGTAACTAGAATATCGCGATCTTTTAAGTTTTTAAGTCTATTAAGATGTTGTTCTCGAAATGGTTCCCTTTTAAAAATTGCATCTTCACAGTACGTTCCAAAAACTACAAACTTTTCCATTTTTAAATATAAATAATAGAATAAATATATACTAAATAATTGCATATAATACACGCAAATTGCTATGTTATTTAATACAACTTTCTTTTAATTAATTATGCTAACTGGTAGCGATCTCCTTGCAAAAGTTAAAGAACTTGGTGATGTTAGCAAATCCGACCTAGTTCGCGCCTGTGGATATGTTTCCACTAAGAAAAACGGAGGTGAGCGCTTAAACTTTACCGCATTTTATGAAGCACTTTTAGAAGCGAAAGGGGTTAATCTTGGTGATTCTGGAGTTGCGGGTATTGGAAAAGGTGGAAGAAAACTTAGTTATATAGCTACAGTTCAAGGGAATGGAAATCTTCTGATTGGTAAAGCATATACAGCACTTCTTGATTTAAAGGCAGGTGATGAATTCGAAATTAAGCTCGGAAGGAAACAAATCAGATTATTACCTACAGAAGAATCTTAAAGACAACAAAAATAAATTAGTTATATCATTTTTAATTATTTTTCTATAATAAATTCTTTTAATAAATAAATTATCTTTGTATTTATTTTTTTTGATCAGCAGCTAAACGCATTTCTTTGCAAAATTCACCAACATGATCGACAACATCTTTTTCACTTGAACTAGAAATTCGTTTTACAAATGCACTCCCAATAATTACTCCATCTGCTCCCCACTCACGAACTTTATTAACATGTTCTGGAGTGGATATTCCAAAACCAACAGCAATTGGATTACTATTTATATCTTTTAATTTAGCAATAAGATTTTCTACTCTATTTTCCATTTTGTTTCTCTCCCCAGTGACACCTGTAACACTTACTAAATAAGTAAAGCCTTTTGTATGATTTGATATTTGTTTCATTCTTTCAAAAGGAGTAGTTGGAGCTACCAATAAAATTAAGTCCATAGAATGGTTACTAACTATTTTAGAAAATTTATAAGCTTCTTCCAAAGGGAGATCAGGAACTATTAGACCAGCGACTCCAGCATTAGATGCCATCTCACAAAACTTTTCAAAGCCAAAACATAGTAATGGATTTAAGTAAGAAAAAAGAATGATGGGAATATTTAATTTACCTTTTAAAGACTCTAAAATTTTAATTACTTTTCTTAGGCTAGTACCTGACTTTAAAGCGCGAGAGGCCGCCAATTGAATAACAGGTCCGTCTGCAAGTGGATCACTGTAAGGGATACCTAATTCAATAAGGTCAGCTCCATTTTCTTGTAACTTTAATAAGATCTCAGAGGTTATTTCAATGTTGGGATCACCAGCCATTATAAAAGGCATCAAAGCTAATTTTTTATTATTTTTTAAGTCAAAAAACATCTCATCTACCTTAGAAAAAGATTCATTTTTAGTAATTTGCATTTTGTTATCTTTCATGATTTTTAGATATTTTCTAAGAAAAATTTATGGATTTTTCTCTAAATCTTCCATTAGTTTTTGCTGCTCTTCCTTTGACAATGAGTTGAATTTGATTTCTAGTTTATCATTAACAACTTTTTCATACTCTTTTCTATAACGTTTCCTTTGTTCCATAAAAGTCATTTTTCCATTTACAACTCTGTAAACATAAGATGTTACCCAAGTGATAACAATCAAAATCAAGATACAACTTGAGAGAGTAGTGGCTGTAAAATTGTCGATACCAATTTGCGGTGCAAATTTATAACTAATTAATCCTATTAATGAAATAAATAAACCTATCTGTATAACTTTACCTTTAGTCAATTATTTACCCTTTACCACTTCCTTTTAGTCTGAGATTTAAAAATGGAGAAAATAAAATTAAACCTGGGAAGAAAAGAAATACAAGTCCATAAATTCCTAATCTTTCATATTTACCCATAATATTCCATCTATTATTCATCCAGTAAAATAGTAATAATGGAATAACCAATAAATAGGTAGAAATAATTCCAATATAAGCAATTAAAGTAGAGAATGAATTGTTGAAAAAACTTTCCATTTTGATTATGGTTGCTTAGTTAAAACATAACAACTATTGGAAGTTATCGTCAGAACTAAAAATAAATAATTAAATAATGGGAGTGGGGGGACTTGAACCCCCACGAGCTAAATCGCTCGACGGATTTTAAGTCCGGCGCGTCTACCAATTCCGCCACACTCCCAATGCTTATCAGCATTTTAATTGTAACTTTTATTATAAACTTGCACAGAAATTGATGTAAAAAGTGATGATTTTGAGATCTATAGATTCGTTAAATTACGCAATAGCGAAGTATGCAGATTTTCTAAAAAAAGTTATCTAAAAATTTAACTATTTTTATCTTTATCAAATAAATCAGCGAGAAAATCTAGCTGCAAATAGTCTTCTTCCATTAATTTTTTTCTTTAGCCAAGCAGCCATCTCTCAAAAGTAATTAAATTAATTATTTTTGGTTATTAATAAAGAAAAATACTTAAAATTCATTGATATAACTATAATTCTAGATTTCTAGATTTAGAAGTAAAAAGTAATTTATAGTATTTAAAATATAATTTAATTATTTAATTTATTTAATTTATTTAATATCATTTTAAATAAGTGAGTTAAAACTTTCCTTTAAGTTTGTAAGAACTGAATAATTAAAATTATCCCGAATAAATTACTTATGATTTTATTAACACTTCTATTGCCAAGTGAGTTCACTCCTCCCTTGACAGAAGAACCAACTCAATTAGAAATTACAGTTGAAAAGACTAATTCCCCTGTAAACCTAGATGGTATATGTGAGATGATTTCTTTCGATGAGTATATTTGTTATTAATATTCTTAATGCATTTTTTCGGTGCAATCTTATGCACATAAAATATTTCTAGAAGCATAAATCTTTTCCTCTAACTTTTGGATATTAGAACATAGTTTATGTAGTCAGCCACTTATTCGTATACGCTCGAACTCACGCTGATCTTCTATCTATTTTTCGCTAAACATACTCTGTAGATATTTCTTTGAACTTTCGTACACTTAAGAAATAATAAAGCGACTAGCTTTTCGGCTAATCGCGTTCACTATCTACATCAATATCTGTCGGTTTTTAAGTCCGGCGCGTCACTAATTCTGCTACACTCCCATAGGAAATTTGAGCAATTTAACCGTAGCCCAAAGCAACCCATTTAACCAAGAAAATTTGGAATATTTACACTTTTATTTGTCAGATTAAATCTAATTTTTTAATTTACTATCCCTTCTACTTGCCATTGTAAAGTTTCACCTGCATGAAATGGTTTTATTTGTTCGACAATATTTTTTTCTTCAACAACATCAATAAATTCTCTAATTTTATTAGGTCTAGAAACTAATTTTAATTTTTCTTTATTTGGGGACAAATTATAAAAATTAGGGCCGTTCAAACTTGCAAACTTTTCAAAATTATCTAGAGAATCCTCCTCTTCGAATACCGTTAAATAGCTTTCTATTGCTACTGGCGAATTAAAAATACCTGCACATCCACAAAAAGCCTTCCATTTCCTAATATGTGGAGCAGAGTCAGTTCCCAAGAAAAAACATTTTTCCCCACTTGTTGCAGCTTTCCTTAAAGCGAGTCTATTATTTTCCCTCTTAGCAACTGGTAAGCAGTAAAAATCACTATTTAAGCCTCCAAAAAACATTGCATTTCTATTTATATGCAAATGATGCGGCGTGATAGTAGCTCCAATATTATTTTCTTGAACAAAATTCACTGCATAAGAGGTAGTTATATGTTCTAAAACAATTTTTAATTTTGGAAATCTTTTAGTTATTTGAGAGAGTTCTTTATCTATAAAAACTTCTTCTCTATCGAATACATCTACTTCAGAATCAGTGACTTCCCCATGAATTAAAAGAGGCATTCCAAAATCTTGCATTAATTCAAAAATCTTATATAGATTTTCTATTTTCCTAACTCCATGACTGGAATTTGTTGTGGCATTAGCAGGATATAATTTTGCTGCAAAAAAGACATTATTTTTAAAACCATTTATTAGTTCCCCTTTATCAGTTTCATCTGTAAGATATATTGTCATTAGTGGTTCAAAATTAGAACTTTCTGGTAAAGCTTCAACAATAGATTTCTTATAAGAAATAGCTCTATTGATTGTTGTTATGGGACTTTTAGTATTTGGCATGACAATGGCTCTTCCAAAAAATTCTGAAGTAAAATGAATAATATTTTTTAATACAAGACCTTCTCTTAAATGTAAATGCCAATCATCAGGTTTTATTATGGTTAAAGTCTTCAAAATTTTTTCTATTTAATTAATTTTAACAGCAAATTAAAATTGACAATAAATTATAGATATTCGAGGATAGTTATTAACCAATTATGAAAATTTTTATTATCTAAATAAAAAACTAAATATGAGTAATTTTTTATTTCCAATAATAGAAATAGTTTTAGGCATAGTTCTACTTTTTGCTGGAGGAGAGTTCTTTATTCAAGGTGCCATATCTTTATCTTTAATTTTAGGAATACCTCAAATAGTAATTGGTTTAACCGTTGTTTCTCTTGGAACAAGTTCTCCTGAGTTGTTGGTAAGTTTAAGTTCAATTTTAAAAGGCAGTGATTCGCTTGCGGCAAGCAATGTAATTGGAAGCAATATTTTTAATGTTCTCGTTGTTTTGGGTATAAGCTCATTAATAACACCTCTCAAGGTAAAAAGCAGAATAGTCAGAAGAGATGTGCCTCTTTTAATGGCAATTTCTTGTGCAGTTTGGGCTATGTCATCAACAGGCTTATTAACATTGCAAGCAGGGGTATTTCTAATATTTTGTTTAATCTTAAATACAATATGGGAAATAAATACCATCAATGAAAAAGGAGATGAGACAAAAGATGCTGAACCAGAGATAGAAGAATTAAAAGATAACCATAAAGGGAAGATTAATATTTTACTAAAGTTAATATTGGGAATATTTCTTTTAAGCTTTGGTTCAAATATTTTAGTAAATGGTTCTCAAAAGCTTGCTACTCTTCTGGGTGTAAATGAAATTGTTATTGGTTTAACTATCGTCGCGACCGGGACATCTTTACCAGAATTAGTAACTTCAATAATTGCGGCATTTAAAGGCAAAACAGATCTTGCAATTGGGAATGTAATAGGAAGCAATTTACTCAATCAACTTCTAATCCTTGGAAGTTGCAGTATTTTTTCAGGATTTAAAGGTTTAGTAATTGAACAAAGTCTAATAAAAGTTGACTTACCTTTTATGGTTTTAACTACCTTTGCATGTTTACCAATTTTTTGGAGCAAAGGGAAAATCACCAGAATTGAAGGATTTATTTTGCTTAATCTTTATATTTTCTACATTATCGATAAGATACTTTTCCTGAATGGATTTAACTTCCTTTCTGAATTAAGGATAGGTTTATTTATTTATTTTACTTTAATGATAGTATTTTTGATTGTTCAAGAAAAATTGAAACTTTCTAATTCATAATTTTAACCATACATAGTCACAAATTCTTCCGAGATAGTTGGATGCAAAGCCATAGTAATATCAAAGTCTTTTTTTGTTATCCCTGCATTTAATGAAATTGATACCATTTGAATAATCTCAGATGATGTTTCTCCAAACATATGACATCCCACGACTTTGTCAGTTAGCTTATGAACTACGATCTTTAACATACATTTTGATTTACTCTTTTTAAAGGTATTAGACATAGGGGTAAATTTGCATTTGAAGATTTTTATATTTTTTTCAGAATAAATCTCTTTAGCTCTTTTCTCACTTAAGCCAACTGTTGAAATTTCTGGAATAGTAAAAACGGCCTTAGGGATATATTCATAATTTACTTTTCTTTTTTGGTCATTAAAAAAATTATCAGAAAAAACTCTCCCTTGTTCTATTGCTACTGGAGTTAAGTTTGGTTTATTTATGATGTCGCCAACTGCAAAAATATTTGTGTTGCTTGTTTGATTAAGTTCATCAACATCTAAATATTGGCCCTCCATTTTTAGATTTAAAAAATCTAAATTTAAAGGCAAAAGATTTGGTTCTCTTCCTGTAGCAATTAGGATATTATTAGTTAGAAGTTTATCCCCCGAGTCTAGGGTAGATTCTAGATTTCCATTTACTCTGTTGATAGACTTTAATTGAGTATTTGAGATTATATTGATCTCAGTAAAAGTAGGTGATTCCTCTAGGCATGAAGAAAGATCCTCATCAAAACCATTAAGTAAATGTTGACCTCTAATTAATTGAGTTACTTCAGTACCTAAATTTCTAAAAATAGAAGCAAATTCACAAGCAATATATCCTCCTCCTACTATTAATATTGATTTTGGAAACTTTTCTAAGTCAAAAATATCATCACTAGTCCATGCCAAATCTACCCCAGGAATATTTAATTTCTTTGGTTTACCTCCAACTGAAATGAGAATTTTTTTTGAACTTATTTTATTTTTAATTTTCTTCGTTTTTGGACAAATGATTTCTAATTCATTTTGAGAAGTAAATCTTCCTAATCCCTCAAAAACAGTTACATTCAATTTTTTTAAAGAATTTCTATGTAAATTACTTAATCTAAAAACCTCCTCTCTAACATTCTTTAATAAAATATTTGATTCAAAATTAATACCTTCATTTTTTAATCCATATCCTTCAGAAGAATCCATATTTTTTTTACTTTTAGCTGCATAAACCATCAATTTCTTAGGAACACACCCCCTTATCACACAAGTTCCTCCTATTTGATTTACTTCTATGATTGCGACTTTTGCTCCATAACTAGCCGCACGTTTAGCTGCCGCGAGTCCTCCAGATCCAGCGCCAACAACAATTAAATCAAATTCAAATTCCAAGACTTTTTTTAATCAATTATTATAACGTAAGTTTATAGCTTTAATTCAAATAATGAATGGGATTTTGACATGGGATGATTTAAATAAATTTGAAGTTGAAGATCTTGATAGAGTCCATGGTATAAATAATTCCTACGCAAATTTAAGATTATTTGGACATAGTG
Source organism: Prochlorococcus sp. AG-418-O03 (assembly GCA_003213855.1). GTDB lineage: Bacteria > Cyanobacteriota > Cyanobacteriia > PCC-6307 > Cyanobiaceae > Prochlorococcus_A. Next base: position 15,586 of record QCMJ01000015.1, on the reverse strand, counting down.
AAAATGATGTATTAGTTACCTTCTATAGGGATAGGCATTCTTGGTGTCCCTACTGTCAGAAGATATGGTTATGGCTTGAATTTAAGAAAATTCCATACAAAGTCAAGAAAATAAATATGTTTTGCTACGGCCAAAAAGAAAGTTGGTTCCTTGAAAAAGTTAGATCGGGGAAATTACCTGCAATTGAATTTAAAGGGCAAGTTATAACTGAAAGCGACGATATCATAGCTTTTTTAGAAAATGAATTTGGATCACTTGGATCTTTTATAACATCTAGTCACCTCATCAAAATTCGAGAGTTAGAAAGAGAAATTTTCAGATCCTGGTGTAATTGGCTCTGCCGAGAAAGCTTTAATTTTATAGATAACTCTTTTAGAAAAAAAAGATTTAAAGAATCCATTTCTAAACTCGATGAAATCTTAAGTAGCTCAAAATCAGGGTTTGTTGATCCATCAGTTTCTAACACGGGTGATATAGAGCCTGGTGTTGGAGATATAATTTTTATTCCCTATATGGAGAGAATGAATGCATCACTTATTTACTATAAAGGGTTTAATTTAAGATCTGATTACCGTCATGTAGATAACTGGCTTACCCTTTTTGAGGGGACAAGTGCTTATAGAGGCACTCAAGGAGATTTTCATACTCATTCTCATGATTTACCCCCACAAATGGGAGGATGCTATAAAGAAAGGAATGAACAACAGATTACTTTCTCTAAGCTGATAGATACTGGGGAGGGTTTAGGTAATTATGAATTAAACCAAAATTATGAATCAAAATATTATGCAACAATTGCTCTTAAAAGAGTGATAAAGCATAAAGACAATTTACTAAAGGTAAACCCATACAATAAAGAATCCTTTGACGAATCATTGAGATCAGCTTTGAGCCATATGATCACAGGTGAAGTATTAATCCCTAAAAAACTTTCAGGAATCTCTCTAAGATACTTAAAAAATAGAATCTCAGTTCCAAGAGATATGCCAATTATTTCAGCAAGGTTATTAAGGCAATCATTAAATAAAATTGAATCGCTTAGTGATATCAATGAAATAGATAATATACCTTTCAGGCATAGGTATGATCAAGATCCTATAAATTTCATTTCCAGTTATTAGTAAAACTATAAATTTTTTCTTGAATCTATTTGAAGTAAATCTCTTATTTTTTGAACTTGACTTGCAATATTTGGATCAATAGATAATTTTTTTTCAACTTGTTCAATAGCATACATAACTGTTGTATGGTCCTTACCCCCAAACTCATCTCCAATTCTTGGTAGGCTTAGATCCGTACCATGTCTCATAAGATACATACCTATTTGTCTAGCTTGACTTACTGGTTTTCTCCTACTTGAACTGATCAATTCATCAGTAGAAACTTTAAAGAAATCTGACACTTTATTAATAACTTGTTTTGGAGTAACAACTACACCAACACTATTAGGATCGAGCATTGGAGCAATTGATTGAACTGTCATTGGCAAGCCTGTTATTGATGCAAATGCAACAGCTCTAGTAAATGCTCCTTCCAATTCTCGAATATTCGAAGTGAATCTTCCTGCTATAAATTGAATTAAATCTCTTGGAAGACTCATCCTCTCTTGTTCTGCCTTTTTTTGAAGGATGGCTGTCCTCGTCTCAAGGTCAGGTGGTTGAATATCTGCGGTCATACCCATTGAGAACCTAGAAATTAATCTCTCTTGAATTCCCGACAATTGATTTGGTGGTCTGTCACTTGCAATAACTATTTGACTTCCTGATTCGTGAAGTGCGTTAAAAGTATGAAAGAATTCTTCCTGTGTATACTCTTTACCTTCTAAAAACTGTATATCGTCTATTAAAATCAAATCTACATTTCTATATTTATCTCGAATAGCTGTCATTCCATCTCTTCGAATACCACTAATAACATCATTTGTAAAAGTCTCTGTAGATACATATTTAACTTTTGCTTCTGGATCTATTTCTACTCGATAATGACCTATTGCTTGCATTAAATGAGTCTTACCAAGACCTACTCCTCCACAAATAAATAATGGATTGAATTCTCTCCCAGGAGATTCGGCAACGGCTAAAGCTGCGGCATGAGCCAACCTACTATTTGGACCTACAACAAACCTTTTAAATACGTAGCGTAAATTTAAACCATTAGGATTTTTGAATTGATTTTTTGAAGAATTATTTAGATTATTACTAGAAAAAGATCTTGTTTTATGATGAACGTTCTGTTCGTTAGGTTTATCTTCATTTGTTAAATCGCTGCTGGTATTCGTTTCAGATTTAAAAACAACTTTCACATCATGACCGCAGATTTCCTTTGCAGCTTTTTCAATAGTTTCACAATAATTCTTTCTCAACCAATCACTAGAAAATGTATTTGGGGCGATTAAAGTTAATAAGCCATTTTCAAAACAACTAAATTTAGCAGGCCTTATCCATGTCTCAAATGAAGGCTTACTTAAAGTTTTTTGGAGTGATTGTTGAACTTCCGCCCAAATAGGATTAGTTGCTTGCAAAGTTTTATTCTCTAGATTATTAATCTAGTTGGAATTTAATAATTGGCCATTATCAAATCACAAGATCACGACAAATTTAAAATTATTTAACAAAGTATCGGCTAAATTTATAAAAATAAATTTTATATTTTTTAATAGGCATATAATTATTTTAAATTTCACTAAATTATTGGATAAAGCATTACTTATTATCATGGCGAAATGGCATGGTTTTGGAAGATGCAAAACAAGATTATCAAAAGATATAGGTAAAAGTAATTCGGCGAAAGTACAAAGTGTAATGACCAAACACACAATTTCAGTCGCAAAATTTCTTCAAGAAAATAAACTGCTTGATATTTCTATTGCCATAACTGGTTTGGGATTAGGAAATTGTAGAAAATGGTCTAAAGAATTAGGCATCAAAAAATTTAATTTGCAGGGGAATGGCTGCTTGGGAGAAAAAATGAAACGGCAAATAATTATCAACAAAAAATTTTGTGCAAGGCAAAAGATCAAAAATATTATTTTTATTGGTACTGACCTTCCAGATTTATGCCATCAAGATTTATTGAATACTCTAAAAGAGCTTCAACATAATGATCTTATTTTAGGACCATCTAACGATGGAGGATATTGGCTTATTGGTTTATCAGAAAAAATAATGTTATCACATACATATTTACCTTTTATCAACATAAAGTGGGGGACAGAAAATGTTCTTCAAAATACAATTGATAATTTTGCTTCTAAAAACTTAAAATATAAGTTTTTAGATAAAAAAATAGATATAGATACAATTATTGATATTGAAAATAGAGAATAATCGACTTGTCAAAAATTTCAATTATCATTCCAACTATTAATGAAGCTAGTAATTTGCCATTATTGCTTTCAGACTTATCAAGTATTCAGAAAGAGGGCGAAATCATAATTGTTGATTCAGGAAGTGAAGATAAAACTATCGATATAGCAAATATTTATGGAGCGAAAGTATTTATAACCAAAGAAAGGAATCGAGGTTTACAATTAGATATTGGAGCTAAAAATTCAAAAGGTGAGTGGCTCATATTTTTACATGCAGACACGAGATTAACTCATGATTGGTTTAAAAAAATAAATTCATTTTTAAAGGGAAACAAAAATAGTATTTACTATTTTGAATTCAAAATTAATCACAAAAAGATAATTTATAGAGTTCTCGAAATTCTCGTGAATTTTAGAAGTAAATTTTTTAAACAACCGTATGGTGATCAAGGTTTGATAATTCATAGAACTACATACTTTAATAATAATGGTTTTAGAAAAATACCTTTAATGGAAGATGTAGATTTTTTAAGGAGATTAAACAAAAAAAAAGATTTAAAACAATTGAATTTACCTATTTTTATAAGTTCAAGAAAATGGGAAAGAACTAATATTTTTCTCCAAGCAATTAAGAACTGGCAATTCAGAAGAAGATGGTTAAAAGGCGAATCGTTAAAATCTATATATTCTGACTACTACAAAAAATGATTAATTTGCATACCAAAAAGCACATTTAGAACCTCTAGGTTCTAATGTCCAACCTTGTCTTTTATAAAATGAAACCACTTCGGCATCAGCAAAAAGGGTTACTTTAGAAATTCCAATATTTTTCAATTCTTTTAGGACATATTTCATTAACTCTTTCCCCAATCCAAGTCCTTGATAGACAGGGTTAATAGCCACATCCCAAACTGTTGCTTCTAGAATTCCATCACCAGTGCATCTTGCAAATCCTACTAGTCTTGGGAATTTATCATCATGACGCCATAACCCAACCACCAAAATACTGAAATCTAAAGCTCTTTTTACCCTCCTTATAGGTCTTCTGCTCCAACCAACAGTTTGCAAAAGTTGATCTAGTTCTATTAGATCTAAATCTTTATTTTTACTACATACAAATATTTCTTCTTTATTTGTTTGAGTGAACTCATAAGAATTTAAACCATAGAGATCTATCAGCTCTTCCCTTGATAAAGTGTTTGATTTTTTTATTAACGATCCTTGGTTTCTAAAAATCATTAAAAATTCACAAATCCTTTTTGTTGAAGCTCAGAGAGCTGAAAATATAAACCCTTTTTCAGTCTCAATTCACTATGTGTTCCCTCTTCAATTAATGATCCCCCTTTTAAGACTAAAATCTTATCAGAACTTTCAATAGTGGCTAATCTGTGAGCTATTACTAATGCTGTTCTTTTTGACAGAATTCTCTCAAGATCTTTCTGCAAAGTAGCCTCTGTAGAGGGATCCATAAACGCTGTTGCTTCATCCATTATTAAAACAACAGGATTTCTAATTGCTACTCTAGCTACTGAAAGAAGTTGTCTCTCTCCAGAAGAGAGATTTCCCCCTCTTTCTCGTAGTAATGTGTTCAAGCCTTCTGGTAATTTTTGTAATAAATTATCTAACCCTAATTCGTTACAAAGATTTTCTAATTCAAGATTGTCTACATTGGAATTTAGTTTTAAATTATCCGCGACATTTCCACTAAAGATAAAGGTATCTTGCAGAACTACTCCCAACATATTTCTAAGAGTTGCAATAGGAATATCTTTGATATCTATGTCGTCGATAAAAATTTCGCCTGACTGAGGCTCATACAATCTACATAAAAGTCTTATTATGGTGGTTTTACCTGAACCAGTTGGCCCTACAAAAGCCACATGCTCTCCTGGATTGATCTTGAAAGATAAATTCTTTATAATATGTTCTCCTTCGTTGTAGAAAAAATTAACATTCTTGAACTCAATTTTGCCCTTAAATTTTTTATTTACATTTTCAGCATTTTCTAAAAAATATTTTGCGGAAGTAGAGTCCTTAATCTGTATTTCTTCATCCAATAATTCGTTTATTCTTTCTACAGCTGTTAAACCTCCTTGTATTTGAGTAAATCTTTCTGCAAGCTGTCTAAGAGGTTCAAAAAGTCTTTGGGAATATAAAATAAAGGTTGTTAATGTTCCTAAACCAATATTTCCAGAAGTAACAAGATAACCTCCAACGGCTAAAACCAAGGAAACTGCGGCAAGAGAAATCCATTCTATAAATGCCGAAATACTACTGTCATAAAATATTGTTCCATTAACTGCTTTCTTATAAGCAACTCCAGTTTTGGAAAATTTCTTGCTATTAAAAGCCTCTCTTCTGAACATCTGAACAACTTCTAAACCTTGAAGATTCTCTTGAAAATCAGAGTTGAGTTGAGACAATTCTTCCCTTACTTGATAATTGGCTCTTCTATAACGTTTTTGAAGCCAAATAATAAAATATGAAACTGGGATTTGAGTCAAAAGTAATAAAATTGCAAGCCCTTTATCAATCGACAGCATTGTCAAAGAAATTACTATCAGACTGACGAAGTCAGCAATGACTCCAACTGCCCCACTACCAAAAACCTCGGCTAAAGCATCAACATCATTTGTTAATCTCGTTAATAATTTCCCTACAGGCATTTTATCGTGATACTTAAGAGATAAAGATATTGAATGATCAAAAAGTTCTCTTCTTATTCTTGCTGTCAAACGTTGTCCCACTGCTTGGATATTGTAAGTTTGGTATCCCTGCAGAACTAATCTGAATAATACAGTTATAAATAAAGTTAGGATTATGGCATTAATTGACTGCCCAAAGAAAGTTTTACTTAGCCAAACATCTGTAGTTTCATTCTTTAGAATAGTAATGGCTTGACCAACTAATAATGGTTGAATTGCTCCAGAGAAAGAAACAGGTAACAAAACTATCAAGATTAGATAGATTGTTTTTTTATCTTTAGTTAAATATTTACCTAACTTTTTAATCCTTCTAAAATCTTTAAAAAACATTTAGCTAATCTTCTATAAAGCATTCGTTGATTCTATTGATAAAATAGTATCTCTGAGATGATTATCATCTAACCTCATAGATAAAGGATTTCCAATTAGTCTTGCAGTCGAGTAATAAAGATCATCTATTTTAATTAAACCATTCTCTTTAAGAGTCTTTCCGGTTGCAACCAAATCAACTATTGCCTCTGCCATACCTGTAATAGGACCAAGCTCAACTGATCCTGTCAAATGAACTATTTCTACAGGAATATTTAATTCTTCAAAATAAGATCTTGCTGTTTTAATAAATTTACTTGCTACTTTACAATTCGCTGGAAGATCAGTTGGTTTTGAATAATTGCTATTTTTCTTAACCGCCAACGACATATAACAACCACCAAATCCTAAATCTAATAACTTTGCGACTTTTAATTCAGATTCTCGTAAAACGTCATACCCTACAATACCCAAATCAGCCTGACCATAACTTACATAAACAGGCACATCTCCATTTCTTACTAATAAAGCTTTTGCTCGTTTGCAATTTGATTCGAAGGTTAATGATCTATTATTTTCGTCCAACGCATCTGAGAAATCTAACCCAGCTCTTTTAAAAGTTGAAATTGAATCTTTTAACAGAGCTCCTTTTGGTAAAGCTATAGTAAACATAGATCAATTTCTTCCAAGGATTCTTCATTCTAAGTTAACAATGGATTTTAATAAAGCTCGAAATATAATCGGACTTAGAGTTTTAAGTGATAACGTCATTTGGTTGTTGGTAAAAGACAAATCCGTTGTGGTTGTAGATCCATCTGTTCACGAACCAGTTATTAGATATATAAATGAAAACAATTTTCAATTAGAAGCTATTTTGCAAACTCATCATCATTCAGACCATATTGGAGGGACGAAGTCTCTTATTGAAAGATGGCCAAATGTAAAAGTTATTGCTTCTTCCAAAGAAAAAAAGCGAATACCTTTTCAAAATGTATCTGTAGAGGATGGAGAAACTTTGAGTATTTTAGGTGAAAATGTAAAAATAATTGAAGTTTTAGGACATACAAGCTCACATATTGCCTTCTTTTTGAATGGAGAGAATCCTGTTCTTTTTATTGGTGACACATTATTTTCTGGAGGCTGTGGAAGGATTTTTGAGGGAACTTATCAACAAATGTATTCTTCACTAGAAAGAATCAAATCTTTACCAAAAAATACTCTCATATATTGTGCACATGAATATACAAAGGGAAATATATTGTGGGCATTGAATCTTAAACCAAAAGATCAAGATATAAAAAATAAACTTTCGGAAGTTGAAAAAAAACTTTCTCTTAATGAATTGACAATTCCATTTTTACTTGGCGAAGAGATGAAAATAAACCTTTTCTTAAGAGCAAAAAATTTAGAAGAATTTACTTTTTTAAGAGCAAATAAAGATTTATGGGTTTAAATAAATAGGTATCTTCTTAAACAAATGTCCCCCAAACAAGTAATTAAAACATCAAATGCTCCAGATCCAGTAGGACCTTATAATCAAGCAATAAAAGCTGGGGATTTTATCTATTGTTCTGGTCAAATTGCTATAGACCCAGCTTTAAATGAAATAACATGTTTAGGGGATATAGAGAAGGAAACTATTCAAGTTTTAAAAAATCTCGCAGAAGTTCTTAAGGCTGGTGGAGCCAAAATAGAGGATGTAATAAAAACAACTATTTACTTAACGGACTTAAGTAATTTTCAAATTGTCAATAAAATATATAGTGATTTTTTTAATGTTGAGAATCCTCCAGCAAGGGCCTGTGTGGAAGTTTCATCTCTACCAAAAGGAGTTTTAGTTGAAATAGATTGCGTCGCATTTTTAGATTAATTTCTAATTATTGAGAAATTTGAAATATGAACCAATTGTGCACCATTGTTGTTTAGATTATTAGTTGATAATTCAACTTTGATCTATGTCAGCAGCAAAGCTTAATATAGATGAACTAGAAGCAGGTTATCCTTTATTTTGTAAAGCTCTTAGACTATTAATTTTAAAAGGAAACTCAGTTAAAGATATAGAAAAGACAGTGTGTTGGAGTCATCTTGAAACTTTAAATAGATGTCTACCTAGTAGATATAAAGCACCAACATATTTAATGGCCTTAATCAAAAGAGATATTTCAAATCCAAATAATTATTAAAAAAGACTAATCTTCTAAATAAAACTTATCAATATCCATTGAGAAGTCTTTTTCTTTGTCTGATATTTCTGCATTGTCTAAAAATATTGAAAGACTTACAAAATTCTTACCGAAGCTGATATTTGGATAGATATCCCTTTCTTTACATAATTTCTCAATTTCCCCTATGAATTTACTAATTTTTGAGTATTGATCAAATTCAAATCTTTTTTCAATCCTCAAAGGTGATTCTCTTTCTTTCCACATTACATTCTTTATTCAAGACTAATTACACTATACCTTCAACAATGTTTCTCAATAAATTTTTTGAAGATAAAATTTTTAGTCACTCTCCCAATAATCAATAATCCCGCCAATTGTTAAATCGGTTTGAACTTCTGGATTAGGACATGCAAATCTAGCGGCAGAGCCACTAGCAGTAAAAACCCAGTTACCTTCTCTAGCTCCAACAGGATCAACCGCAACTAATTTCTTTCCTTTATTATTTTCTAAAATTCGTAAATTCATATGACCTAAGCCAGCGACTCTTTGAGTGCATACCATCCTTCCTAATACCTTCATAATTTCCACAATTTATATCCTCCTTTTTATGACTTGTCAGGATCCCAATGATCAATAATTCCAACAATCGTTAAATCACTTGGATAAGATTTACTTCCCGCAGCTTCTCTAGCAGCAGAACTTCCAACACAAATAACCCAATCTCCCGGCTTACAGCCAACAGCATCAACTGCAACTTTATTAGAAGAACCATCTAATACAACCTGCAGATGTTTATGTTCAAAACCAGGAATCCTATTGGTAGAAACAAGTGGTTTTACAACCTTGCAAATTAACATAATTAGTGAGCCTCCTCTGTTTTTTTATCTAAAGACATTCCAATAATTTGGGCGGAATGAATTTTGTCCCTATCTCTAATAGTAGAGCAAGTATGTAACAAACCTTGATCAACTAAATTTTTATATCTAATTGATATCGCATTATTAACTCTTTCACAATCATTTATTGCCCTCTCTTTTGCGCCGGGTACTTTTCCAGAGTAATCAAATCTTATTACTACCGGAATAGGTAGATCTTGAGAAACATTTAATCCAGTAAAAATCTTTACTCCAACATCTAAATCTGGAGCCCCTTCTTCGACTGTATCTAAATGAGCAAAATAAGTTAAATTTCTGAGATGTACTTCTTTGAAACCTATACCTACTCCAATAAACCTCTCTGCATGTCCAATATCTTCATAAGAACCATTATGAAAACTCTTAACATAATCAATTTGAGAAATATTATTGACAATTAATTTATATGTAAATTTTTCCAGTCCACTGAGTTTATCTTTTGAAGATTGCTTAGAAATTGCCTGGCAAATTTCTCTTTCCGCATCCTCTTTCGAAAAATTTATTGTTGAATTATAAATTTCTAATGTAGAAATTGTTTTTTCTAAATCTATACCGCCATCGATTGTTGATAAATGTATTTTTAATGAATCAGTGTCTGTATCAAGTCCAATTAACATTAAATCCACAGAAGCTCCGCAGCAAAAGCTATTCTCTACAGCCTCTTTGAAAGCGTATAATTTATTTCTACCTTCTGCTGCAGCTAACTCGTCATTACTGCCATGAGCTGCGCATCCCTGATGTAAAGGATCTACTGAACTAAAATGATAAGTTACAACTTTTAAGTACCTGGTATCTTTATGAGCTTCATTAGGAACATTCTCTCTATATCTTTTATGTTCAGTTTTTACCCATCGATTAACGGTATTTTCAATATCAAACAGTGCTCCAGCATGGGATCTTCTTCTTACTGAACTAAAAGGTATTCTCATTACATAAGCAACTGAATGAGCTAACCTTCCATCTGAACAAGGAGTTATATCAAGTAAATGTATTCCACAATCTAAGAGAAATTTTTCAAAATCTTCCGCATCCCTACTTCCAGCAGCACCTTCAAGTGGATCATTGTTAAAAAAATTGTCGCTAAGTTTCTCATGCTGTTTGAAAGCACACCATGCATATAAAGCTCTCATATCAAGAGGTTTAACCCAAGATTTATCTAATACATGGAGAGGTAAATCTATTCCCAAATTTTTTCTTGATATTTTCTGAGCCTTATTTATAAAATCTTCGTGATGTTGGATTCGAGCAATTTCCTTAAGAGTTGGAACAATTTCGTCAAAATCACTTTTTATTTTGCTTTCATATCTAAATAGATTTTCATTTTGAATATTATTGGTTAATTTATGAGACTTTCCAGAATTTCGGAAATTATTTGATTCTTTAGTTTGTATATGTATATTTTCAGTAAAGGTTTTCATTGGAGCGGTTGGCCCCAATGTGAAATTCTTGGCTTTAGCCAGTCCTCTTAAAGGCATTATTTACTTAACCTCTTGCACCACCTGAAAAGGTAACAAGTTGTCCTTCACGAGTATTTCCACTAGATCCAGTTATCAAGAAATCTGGTTTTTCTGTTTCCTCATTCCTTTTAACTTCCATAGGGGGCATTGCGCTCATGAATCCTGCTCTTGATGGATTTCGCTTTCTAGAAGAAGCTCCCTCTGTGCCTGTTACCTTATCACCGCGATCCCAATCATCACCAGTTACGTTTCCTACTGATTGTCCTTCTCCAGTAATCCTTGATGCGACTCTTTTTTCTGGTGTCTTTGCAGCACGGTCTGCCTCTTCAATTTCCATTTTTTGTTTATAAGTAATATTTTTATTCGGTTCAAATCTAAATTTTTCAGTGCCAGTGACTTTATCAACTGCCATGTCAAAAGGTCCTGTCACCTTGGAACCATTTTCATATTCATTACCTGTAACACCTTGAGTATTTTTTTCAGAATATTTATCTCTTGATGGTGATTTAACAGAGAATTCCTTCCAAGAGTTACCTGCCGATTTTTCTGGATTAGCATAAGCCGCATCATGTGTAGGATTATCACAAGCTTGTGAGAGCTGATCTCCACCAACATAGGGAGTCCCTGTTAGATTTTTACAAGCACCTTTCTTAGCACCTGTCATTACTCCGCCAATTCCTGGTTGCTGTCCTGTAAGTCTGGCATTTGAATTATTTCCAGAATTAACTGTTGCTCGGGATTCCATATCTTCTGAAATCTCAGTACTACAATTTTCATTAATCTGATCTAAGCCTGCGTATGGAGTTCCTGTTAACACTTTGCATGAACCTGGTTCATCTCCAGTTACTATTTCTGATCTTCCTGTCATAGTGCCGCTTATTAAATTTGACTTTGAAGAAAGGCTTAAACCTACTTTTCTAGCTTCTGGTTTTGGTTTTGAACCGCAAAACTTCTCATATTGTTGAGATCCTATGTACTCATCGCCAGTTACATTCTTACAACTCCCATGTTCATTGCCTGTCATATGGTCTGATCTTCCAACCCCTGTACCAGTTACATTATTCCCATTAAGAGTGTTGTAACTGCCTACTTTTTCAAATGCTTTACCTTTTGGATTTGGCTCAGAGCCAAGATATTGATCTCCAGTTAATTGATGTCCAGAACCTGATTCATCTCCAGTAACTAGGATTGATCTACCAGGAAGTGATCCAGATACTTTTAATCCATCGGTTGTAGTGCTGTGTTTAACCTTTGAAGGATTTCTTGGAACATCACCACAATACTTCTGCGATTGATTAGAAGATACATATTCTGTACCTGTAAGGTTTTTACAAGTCCCTGGCTCATCGCCTGTGACCCTATCAGATCTACCAACTTCATTTCCAGTTACTTTATTACCTGATGTTGTAGAGGTAACAGTAGATCTAAGTGGTTGTTTATAACTTGGTCTATCTTGACAAAATTGGTCAATAACTTCTGCTCCCATATATTGGGTACCAGTTACAGTTCTGCATGTACTTGCTTCATTACCTGTAGTTTTTACAGATCTATTAGCTTGAGTTCCAGTAACTATTTGACCTGAATCAGTTTCACTTTTACCAACTTTCCAGCTAGCATCTGCAATATTTTGTTTTGCACCATTTTTGTTTGGACCACATGGTCTACATTTACCATTACCTTTTTTGCCTGTGGCACCAGTTTTACTTCTTAGCTCTCTCACTCTCTGAGAAATTTCTCTACTACTTAAATCTGGGTCTCCCCTTCTAGCTAATGAAGCAGCACTAGTATTTTGTTTAGTTGCTGATTTACCATGTTTAGATTGAGCTTCTCTTCTCGCCAAAACAATATCTCTACTTGTATTAGCAATAGGCTTTCTCTTCTGATTAATTCTTCTCTTTACGTTGGGTTTTAGGGACTTAGATTCTGTACTAGTTGAATCCTGACTTTCTTGATTTTTACTTGTGGTTGATTTAACTGTGTTTACAGGACTTTCTTTTTTAACATCAGTACGGGTTCTATCGGATGAAGTTATAGCTGATTTCCCATGGGTAGACATTGCTTTTCTTCTCTCTATTACTAACTCTTTACTAGATAAAGTTGTTGAAGAATTTATGTTTACCTGAGTTTTTGGAATATGTTTTGTAGCTGGTTTAGAAATATTATGATTATTAGGAGAAGACTGAGTCCCAGAAATCTGTATATCTTGAGAAGATCGAACTCTATCTTTGGTAGTTGAAGAATAAGCAGCAGCTTTTTTACCGCTATCACTCATCGCCTTTCTTCTTTCAAGTGCAATCTCTCTACTGGTTTTTTTTGACATGATCTTCAAGTTTAAATTCTTTAAAAAGACTTTTGAAAAACTTTCTCCAAAAAATTTTTTTGGAGAAAGATATTAACTACGATAAGTAGCTTTAACGTCCTTGGAAAACTACAAAAGCTGTTCCTTGACTTTGAGTGTAAGCATCGTATCCGATGATTCTTACATGATGATCAGGGTATGCTCTATGGCATGCCTCTAATTCGCTCACGATCAAGTTAAGATCTTTTTCCCCAAAGAAAGGGAGTTTCCAATAAGACCAATAAGTTTGCATACATCCACTTGGATGAACATGCTCAATAACTGGACTCCAACCTTGAGCAATTATGTATGCAATTTGGTCATATATTTCTTCCTGGGTCATCGGTGGTAAAAAACCGAATGTTTCCAGGGTTGCAACTGTTTGATAGTCGCTTACTGTGCTCTGGAAAGGCATAATTAATCAAAATGTGAATGAAAGTACTCGTAAAAACGAGATTTTAATAAGTCTGAGGAGAATAAATCTCCTCGATTTCGAAACTTGAGTTAACCCTGAACATCAAGTTTGTCGACAGTGTCAAACTCAAACTTAATTTCCTTCCAAGTTTCTAGAGCAATAGCTAATTCAGGACTATGCTTCGCAGCTTCCATGAGAATGTCTCTACTCTCTTTTTCGATTTCGCGACCAGCATTACGGGCTTTTACACAAGCTTCTAATGCAACTCTGTTAGCTGCAGCTCCAGCAGCTGAACCCCATGGGTGACCATGTGTTCCTCCACCAAACTGAAGGCAGGAATCATCCCCAAAGATCGCTAGAAGTGCAGGCATATGCCAAACATGGATACCACCTGATGCGACTGCAAATACTCCAGGCATTGAACCCCAATCTTGATCAAAGAAGTTACCTCTTGATCTATCTTCAGGAACAAATGACTCTCTTAAGTTGTCAATATAACCAAGAGTTGTTTGACGATCACCTTCTAGTTTTCCAACAACGGTTCCAGTATGTAATTGGTCTCCTCCAGATAGTCTCAAACATTTTGCAAGAACTCTGAAGTGAATACCATGCTTTGGATGTCTATCAATAACAGCATGCATAGCTCTGTGGATATGCAGAAGCATGCCATTTTTACGACACCAATTAGCTAATCCAGTATTTGCAGTAAAACCACCAGTTATATAATCATGCATGATGATTGGCATATCTAGCTCTTTTGCAAATTCAGCTCTTTCATAGAGTTCTTCAGGAGTGTTAGCAGTACAATTTAGATAATGACCTTTAACTTCTCCAGTTTCCCTCTGAGCAAGCTTAACTGCTTCTGCAACAAACTCAAATCTTTCTCTCCAACGTTGGAATGGTTGAGAATTAATATTCTCATCATCCTTCGTTAAATCAAGACCGCCTCTAAGACATTCATATACAACTCGACCATAGTTTTTACCAGATAATCCTAATTTAGGTTTGATGGTACAACCAAGTAGAGGTCTTCCGTATTTGTTAAGTCGATCTCTTTCAACTACGATTCCGTTTGGTGGACCACCGCAAGTTTTAATGAAAGCAATTGGGAATCTAATATCTTCTAGACGTAGATGTCTTAGAGCTTTAAATCCAAAAACGTTTCCTACAAGAGATGTTAATACGTTTGTAATTGAGCCTTCTTCAAAAAGATCTAAAGGATATGCAATAAAAGCATAGAAAGCTTCAGGATCTCCAGGAACGTCTTCTATTCGATAACAACGTCCTTTATAAAATTCTAAGTCTGTAAGTAACTCGGACCAAACTGTTGACCAAGTACCTGTTGAAGATTCAGCGGCAACAGCTGCTGCAACTTCTTCTCTTGGAACACCTTCCTGACCTGTACATTTGAAACAGGCTAGTAAATCGGTGTCTAGGGGTACATATTCTGGAGTCCAGTAGGTATCTCTGTACTCCTTTACCCCTGCGTCATACTTCTTACTCATAAGGATAAATTTAGGTCTGTGTAGGGAAAATAATTATTGTGCAAAATTTATAAATCTTGATTTACTTAATTAGTCCTTTTGACCAAGAAATTCACCGTTACCTAGAGCAGGTTCAACTTCTCTATGAGGACGAGCAATAATGTGAGCTGCAACTAAACCGTCACCAACTCTTTCACAAGCGTCAGCACCAGCTCTTACAGCTGCGTTAACTGCTCCTGTTTCGCCTCTAACTAATACTGTGACATAACCGCCACCAACGAATTCACGACCAATAAGGCGAACTTCTGCTGCCTTTGTCATTGCGTCTGCTGCTTCGATTGCAGGTACAAGTCCGCGTGTCTCGATCATGCCGAGAGCGATACCCATTGTTTCTGTAGCCATTGTCTACTAAATACTAAATGTGGAATGTTCAATTCGAAGAATGCTTCATTAAGTACTTATAAGTCAAGCGTTTTCGACAAAATCTCCATT
>QCMJ01000014.1 GCA_003213855.1 Prochlorococcus sp. AG-418-O03 | reverse complement strand
CAAAGAACCTTTAGAAGCAAAAATTTTCGTAGTGAATGAGTCGATAAGTTCTCATCAATTATCAAAATTAAAAAATCATTTTAACAAAATTAATACTTCTTCCTTATCCCTTTATTCAAATAATAGAAATACCATTCTTAGTGGAAAGTCTTTAAAAATAGATTCAGCTTACATAAAAGAGCAAGAGATTAAAAATAAGTTACTATTATTAAATTCAAAAAAGAACGATGATATTCTTCACAAAGGAACAGTACGATCGGGTGAAAGAATATCTTCAAATGGAAACCTGTGCATTATTGGAGACGTTAATCCAGGAGCAATAGTTTCCGCTAAGAAAAATATTTACGTTTGGGGTAAATTATTAGGGATCGCATTCGCAGGTAAAAGTGGAAATAAAAATTCCTCCATAACATCACTTTATCTAAACCCTTTACAGTTAAGAATTGCAGATGTGATAGCTATTGGACCAAAGGATAAACCCAAAAATTGTTATCCAGAAATTGCAGTAATAGATAAACAAACGATAATTATCAAACCTCACATAATCGAAAATAAAAATTAATCAATAATTTGCAATAAATTAATTCAAACTAGATAAATTTAAGAATTACTTAATCTTTAAAATATTTAACTTTCTGCCAGTGGCTTTATTATTTGTAAAATCTTTAAAATCTTGGGGAAAAATACACGCACAATATTAATTTGTTCAGGTAAAGGAGGGGTTGGCAAAACAACTTTAACTGCAAACCTAGGCATAGCACTAGCCAATAGCGGAGCAACAACTGCTGTGTTAGATGCTGATTTTGGCTTAAGAAATTTAGATCTTCTTCTAGGATTAGAAAATCGCATCATTTATACGGCTCAAGATGTTCTAGACAAGAATTGTCGTCTTGACCAAGCATTGGTTAGACATAAAAAGGAACCTAATCTTGCTCTTCTACCTGCTGGAGATCCAAGGATGTTGGATTGGATGAAGCCTGAAGATATGCAAAAAATTAGTCAGCTACTTAGTGAAAACTTTGATTTTGTCTTAGTAGATTGTCCTGCTGGTGTAGAAGATGGCTTTAAAAATGCTCTTGCAGCCTGTAAAGAAGCTATCGTTGTTACTAACCCAGAATTATCCGCAGTGCGAGATGCGGATAGAGTAATAGGGATTCTTAATACTTCAGATATTGAGCCTATCCAACTTGTAATCAATAGAGTTCGCCCTAACATGATGGCTAGTCAAGAAATGTTATCCATTGAAGATGTTCAAGGGATCCTTTCTTTGCCTTTATTAGGTATTGTTTTAGAGGACGAACAGGTAATAATAAGTACCAATAGAGGAGAGCCACTGACACTTTCAGATGGTAGATCTCCTGCAAAAAAATGTTATTTGAACGTTTCTCAAAGACTTACAAATAAAGATGTACCAATTATCGATCCCAAAA
The DNA here is from genome assembly GCA_003213855.1 of Prochlorococcus sp. AG-418-O03. Lineage (GTDB taxonomy): Bacteria > Cyanobacteriota > Cyanobacteriia > PCC-6307 > Cyanobiaceae > Prochlorococcus_A. The sequence continues at coordinate 24,180 of QCMJ01000014.1, read as the reverse complement.
AAGAAGGCAAAAGTCTTAAAGATAAATTCATGAGATTAATGCAAACAAAGGTTTTTTAAAATGATGACTCTCAGAGATCTTATAAATAAATTACTAGGCAGAGAAACGTCTAGTGCAAATACAGCAAGAGAAAGATTACAACTTGTACTTGCTCATGACAGAGTTGACATGAGTTCCTTAACAACTGATCTTTTAGATAAAATGAGGAAAGAGATTCTTGATGTTGTTGCTAAATATGTTGAAATTGATTTTGATGAGGTGGCAGTAAGTTTAGAGACTGAGGATAGAATGACTGCATTAGTTGCAAATTTACCCATCAAAAGAACTATTTCAGGAGAAATAAAATTCAAAAAAACTGATAAAACTAATAAAACTGATAAAGTTAATAAAGATATCAAAAAGTAATAAATTTAAAAAAACCTAAAAAAATACTGATAATTATCCCTCCCTAATTGTAAGATGAAGAGATTGCCGGCTTAGCTCAGCGGTAGAGCAGCGCTTTTGTAAAGCGAAGGTCATCAGTTCAAATCTGTTAGCCGGCATATTGACTTATTTAATTATGTTCAATTTTCTTTGCTGAAAATAGCAAGACTAAACCTATCAGAGCAATGATAGGGAAAAATCTTATTTCGAGAACATACTCTAAAAAAGATGCAAGGGGTTCAAATACCCAATAAGTAAAAAATTGAATTAATAAAACAAAAAATAATAATAAAAACATTAATACAATTCCCTAACTAATACTTCTCCTTCTCTAATTAGTCTCCAATCTCCACTTTTTTTCCAAAGTATAATAGTACTAGCTTTTCCACTCCTTTTTCCCCAAGGGATAGGGCCCAAAATTTTTACAGAAGGGAAGTCAATAGCAATACCTTCAACTGTAGTTGATCCTTTAAAACCTGAAATATTTGCACTTGAAGTTAATAGTGGGCCTGTTTCTTTTATGAGAGATTGAGCCATACATGAATTTGGAATCCTCAACCCAAGAGTAAGATCATTGCTTGTGAGGATTTTAGTCTGCTTTTCTGAAGCAGGAATAACCATTGTCAGAGCTCCAGGCCAATATTTTGAAGCTATATTTTCGTAATCTTCTTTAGCTGATTCGTGAACATAATCGATTAATTGTTTGTGTTCTGATCCCATAAGAATTAAGGGTTTGTTTCTATCTCTTTTTTTAAACTTATAAATACTATTTGAAAATTTTGGCAGGCATCCAATTGCAGGTAATGTATCAGTTGGGAAAATTATAGGTAAACCACTTTCAAGAGTCTTTAAGGCGGATTTGCAGTCTACTAAATTCATTTAGATTATGAACCTGTATTAATTTATTTATATCTTCCAATGGTAAACCTACCAATACCTGAAAGATCTTTCAAAATTTCTATTGATGTAAATTTGTTTTTAATAAGAAGTTGTTTTACTTTTTCGCCTTGATCAAAATGATTTTCTAAAATTAGCCAGCCCTTCTCTTTTAAAAATAATGGTGCTTTTTGTATTATTTCTCGAATGTGTTTTAAACCATCTTCTCCGCCTAATAAAGCAACTTTAGGTTCGAAATTTTTAACTTCTTTGGGTAATTTTTCATAAGTATCTTTAGGAATATATGGCGGGTTTGAAATAGCAAGGTCTATTTTTCCTTTAAAATTTTCAAGAGGTGACCACCAATTTCCACAATAAAATTTCAAATTCGATTGTTTGGAAGATTTTATAAAATTTTTAGTGGCTATTTCTAATGCGTCTTGATCTATATCAGTAGCTACTCCATCGCTTAATGGATAAGCCAATGCCAACGCAATACTTATAGCACCAGATCCAGTTCCTAATTCAGCAAAAAATAATTTTTGTGAATTCTTTCCAAATATTTTAGTTACGATGTCAACTATAAGTTCTGTCTCTGGCCTAGGAATAAGTACTTTGTCTGTAACTTCTAACTTTAGATCCCTCCAAAAAGCTATTCCACATAGATATTGGATTGGGTGAGATTTTAGTAAATGCTCATTCCAAACAGATTCTAAAAATTCTAAGTTTTTTTTTAAATATAAGTTTCCTTCAGGATTTATGTGAAGCGAGTTTAGATCACCATTTGATATACCGCCTACAGAATCAAGCAAAAGAGCAAGAGATTGATGATCTCCCCCCTTAGAAAGTTGTAATTTCTTCCAAAATAAAAATTCTTTTACAGAAATGCTAAGCATTTATAAAAGCTTTAGCGTTTTGGGCCAAGCTTACCTTTACCGGATTCCGAGTAGAAGCTAGATTTTTCTCCATCTTGAGTAGAAATAAATAAACCTATAAGGAATATTGTTGGCACCCCTACAAATAAAAGGCTAGCTACGAATCCGAAATTAGTTGTTTCCATTTAGTGGACAGTTCTATTAGGTATTAAGACTATAGACATATAACTTGAAATAAAGTGGAAAAATAAACAAATTTTTATCAACTAATTAACAGTCTTAAACAATTAGCGAGGTAATTTTTTATTTTCGCTATTTTTTTTAAGTTCTTCTAAATTTGAAGGTGGAGATTGTGGTTTTGTTAAGATGACAGTGGAGGATTTTACTAATGTTTGGCATGCAAGTCGCCAATTCTCAGGTCTATTTTTAAGTTTTTCTTCTTCAACTGATGTAAGAGGGCTTAAAGAATTTTTGGTTCCTCCCTCAACTGAAATAAAACAAGTACTGCATTGCCCTGCTCCGCCACAATTTCCTAAAATCCCTTTTAATCCATAGAGTTGTAAGTTCTCTTTCATTACTAGTTCCCTTAAATTTTCACCAGGATTACATTGAACCTCCAAATCCTCACGGATGAATCTAATAGTTGCCATTTTTTTAGTTATTTTTCTTATTTTGGCGTTTTACTTTGAGAATTGTGACCAAAATATTAACAATTTTTTGTCGAAAATTCCTTGAAAACTCAGTAATGCAAATTGATTTGCCCAATTTTTGTAAGAAAATAAATTTATTTACAAAAATCCCTGAAAGACTAAAAAACCCTTACTATCGTGATGTTTAGCTGTTTATTCAGCATAGTTACTAGAAATTAACCGATGGGATTGCCTTGGTATCGAGTTCACACAGTAGTTATTAATGACCCAGGTCGACTACTTGCTGTGCATCTTATGCATACTGCATTATTAGCCGGCTGGGCCGGTTCTATGGCTCTTTATGAATTAGCCATTTTTGATCCTTCTGATGCTGTTCTCAATCCAATGTGGAGACAGGGAATGTACGTTATGCCATTCATGGCAAGGCTTGGTATTACAAGTAGTTGGAACGGATGGGATATTACTGGTGCTACAGGAGTAGACCCCGGATTTTGGAGTTTTGAAGGGGTTGCAGCAGCACACATAGTATTTAGTGGATTATTAATGTTGGCCTCAATTTGGCACTGGACATATTGGGACTTAGATTTATGGGAAGATTCAAGAACTGGTGAGCCTGCTCTTGATTTGCCAAGAATATTCGGAATTCATCTTCTTCTAGCTGGACTCACATGCTTTGGCTTTGGAGCTTTTCATTGCGCTAACGTAGGAATTTGGGTTTCTGATCCTTATGGTTTAACTGGCCATGTAGAGCCTGTTGCTCCTTCCTGGGGTGTAGATGGTTTTAACCCCTTTAACCCAGGAGGAATAGTTGCAAATCATATCGCAGCGGGACTAATGGGGATTATTGGTGGTATTTTTCACATCACTAATAGACCCGGGGAAAGACTTTATAGAGCATTAAAACTTGGAAGTCTTGAAGGAGTTCTAGCTAGTGCTTTAGCTGCAGTGCTATTTGTCTCTTTCGTTGTAGCAGGAACAATGTGGTACGGTTCAGCTACGACTCCAGTCGAGCTATTCGGTCCTACTAGATATCAATGGGACTCTGGCTATTTCAAAACTGAAATTAATAGAAGGGTTCAAGCTGCTATAGATGATGGTGCTTCTAAAGAAGAGGCATATGCATCTATTCCTGAGAAATTAGCCTTCTACGACTATGTTGGAAACAGTCCTGCTAAAGGAGGATTATTCAGAGTTGGAGCTCTTGTTAATGGTGATGGCTTACCAACAGGTTGGCAAGGTCACATTGCATTCCAAGACAAGGAAGGAAATGAATTAGAAGTTAGAAGAATACCTAATTTCTTTGAAAACTTCCCAGTTATACTTGAAGATAAAGAAGGTAATGTAAGAGCAGATATTCCATTTAGGAGAGCCGAAGCGAAGTATTCATTTGAGCAAACTGGCATTACAGCAACAATTTATGGAGGAGACTTAAATGGTCAAACATTTACTGATCCTGCAGTGGTAAAAAGATTAGCTAGAAAAGCGCAGCTTGGAGAAGCATTCAAGTTCGACAGAGAAACATATAAATCTGATGGTGTATTCCGAAGCTCCCCAAGAGCATGGTTTACATATGCACATCTATGTTTCGGATTGCTATTCTTGTTTGGCCACTGGTGGCATGCTTCAAGAACTCTTTACAGAAATTCATTCGCTGGAATTGACGCTGAGATTGGTGACCAAGTTGAATTTGGTTTATTCAAGAAACTTGGTGACGAATCCACAAGAAGAATCCCAGGAAGGGTTTAACCTAAACTTTATTACTTAATCTTATGGAAGCTTTTGCTTACGTTCTTATTTTAACTCTCGCAGTTGTTACCTTATTCTTTGCTGTAGCATTTAGAGATCCACCTAAATTCGATAAAAAATGAACTTATAAAAAGACCTCTTGTTAAAGAGGTCTTTTTATTTTACTTTTCATAATTAGAATATTACTCTACTATTAGAGTTACAGTTAATCTTATTTCACTACATGCAGTGTCCAACCTGTCAAAACACAGATAGCAGAGTTTTGGAATCAAGATCTGCTGATAGTGGTAAAAGTGTTCGAAGAAGAAGAGAGTGTTTAAATTGCAGCTTTAGATTCACAACTTATGAAAGAGTGGAAACAATGCCAGTTTCAATTATCAAGAAAGATGGTGGCAGAGAACTATTTGATAAACAAAAATTATTTACTGGCATATCAAGGGCATGCGAAAAGACGAACTTCAGTAGTGAAGCAATTATTAATTTCGTAGATGGAATTGAATCACAAATCTTTCAAGACTCTAATAAAGATATTAAATCTTCACAAATCGGAGAATTAATACTTAAAAATCTTAGGAAAGAAAACGAAGTCGCTTATATAAGATACGCCTCAGTTTACAGAAAATTTAATGGGGTAAAAGATTTTATTTCTACTCTTGAATCTCTAAAAGGAAGTTCTAAAAACCAATTAGCTTCAATTTTATAAAATTCAGCATCTTAAAGTGTAGAATACATATCACATATAACTTCTGCTATTGGTTTGCAGGCTAGTAGCATTCCTTTCTAACTGCCTTAGGTAGTCTGCGATAGAACAAATGAACGAAAATTCTTCCCAAACCATTAAAGAACTTTCTGAGGATCAAGAAATTAAAAATTCGTCTGAGTTAGATAATGATTCAGAATCCCAAAATGAGGAAGATTTATCATTCGAGAATAGCGATATCCCCTCAGCAGATTCTTCTTCTAGCAGGACAAATACGGATTTTGACAACGCAGGATTCACACAAGAAGAATTTGCATCACTTTTGGGTAAGTATGACTATAACTTTAAGCCTGGCGATCTAGTTAAAGGTACCGTTTTTGCTCTTGAGCCCAAAGGGGCCATGATAGATATAGGGGCAAAAACAGCTGCTTTTATGCCTGTTCAGGAGGTTTCAATAAATAGAGTTGAAGGACTTAATGATGTTTTACAACCTTCAGAAAGTAGAGAATTTTTCATAATGAGCGAAGAAAATGAAGATGGGCAATTAGCCCTCTCCATTAGAAGAATTGAATACCAAAGAGCATGGGAAAGGGTTAGACAACTCCAAAAAGAAGATGCAACTATATATTCTGAAGTTTTTGCAACAAACAGAGGAGGAGCTCTTGTTAGGGTAGAGGGCTTAAGAGGTTTTATCCCAGGTTCTCATATAAGCGCTCGAAAAATTAAAGATGACTTAGAAGGTGAATATTTACCTTTAAAATTTCTTGAAGTTGATGAAGAGAGAAATAGATTAGTACTAAGTCATAGAAGAGCTTTGGTTGAGAAAAAAATGAACCGACTTGAAGTAGGGGAAGTTGTTGTTGGTTCTGTAAAAGGTATTAAACCTTATGGAGCATTTATTGATATTGGTGGAGTTAGTGGGCTATTGCACATTTCTGAGATTAGTCATGAACACATTGAGACTCCTCACAATGTTTTAAATGTTAATGACCAAATGAAAGTTATGATAATTGACCTTGATTCAGAAAGAGGGCGAATTTCATTATCTACTAAAGCACTTGAACCCGAACCAGGAGATATGCTAACTGACCCTCAAAAAGTTTTTAGTAAAGCTGAAGAAATGGCTGCGAAATACAAACAAATGCTATTTGAACAAACTGACGATAACGAAGAGATTTCCGCTGCTTCAACTGAAACAGCATAAATTCACTTAACTTGCTTTATACACGAATATCAGAACTTAAGCCTCTTTATCATTGTGCAAGTATTTTTTAATTTACAATAATTGATTTGTAACGATAGTTTAATTTAGGATAAAGTTTAATTTTAAAATTATTTGTAAATGAATGATTTCATTTTCACTTCTGAATCTGTAACTGAAGGCCATCCTGACAAAATATGTGATCAAATTAGTGACGCAGTTTTAGATGCTTTATTAACAGAAGATCCAGAAAGCAGAGTTGCATGCGAAACTATCGTAAACACGGGTCTTTGTCTATTAACTGGAGAAATAACTTCAAAAGCAAAAGTCGATTACATAAAACTTGTTAGAAATGTTATTAAAGAAATTGGATATGAAGGCTATAGAGCAGGTGGTTTTGACTCAAATAGTTGTGCTGTTTTAGTAGCACTTGACGAGCAATCACCAGATATTTCTCAAGGAGTAAACAACGCAGATGATATTAACGATGATTTGGAAGATAATACCGGAGCTGGTGACCAAGGCATAATGTTCGGATATGCATGCGATGAGACGCCTGAATTAATGCCTTTACCGATAAGCTTGGCTCATAGATTAGCGATTCAACTTGCCAAAGTAAGGCATGAAGGAATCCTTGATTATCTACTCCCTGATGGTAAAACTCAAGTAAGCATTGATTACGAAAAAGGTTTACCAGTCTCTATTAATACAATTTTAATTTCAACTCAACATAATCCTGAGATTGATGGAACAACAAATGAAGAGGGAATTCGTCAAAGAATAAAAGAAGATCTATGGACCCATGTTGTAATTCCTGCTACTGAAGATTTAGAAATAAAACCAAACATTAGCAAAACAAGATTTCTAGTAAACCCTACGGGAAAATTTGTCGTAGGTGGGCCTCAAGGAGACGCTGGGCTCACTGGTAGAAAAATAATTGTAGATACTTATGGTGGATATGCAAGACACGGAGGAGGGGCATTTTCTGGTAAAGATCCCACAAAAGTAGATAGATCAGCCGCTTATGCAGCACGTTATGTAGCCAAAAGCATAGTTAAGGCAAAATTGGCAAAAAAAGCAGAAGTACAATTAAGTTATGCAATTGGAGTAGCAAAACCAATTTCCATTCTCGTGGAAACTTTTGATACTGGTATTATTTCACAAGCTAATTTGACTGAGCTAATTAAAGAGCACTTTGATTTAAGACCTGCAGCAATAATAAAAGAATTTAACTTAAGAAATCTACCAAAAAAAATGGGAGGAAAATTTTTTAGAAAAACTGCATCCTATGGACATTTTGGCAGAAGAGATCTCGAGCTGCCTTGGGAAAATGTAGAAGAAAAAGCAGCCAAATTAGCAAAGGCTTCTAAAATCTTTTTATAAATATTTTTTCTATGCTTGAAAATTTTTATGGAGGGTTAGATTTTGGAACGAGTGGTGCAAGAATATCAATCATTAATCTTCATAAGAATTTAGTATATTCAAATTCTGTCTCTTATTCATACGGCTTTAAAGATCCAAATTCTTGGATCAATTCTTGTGAAAATCTCTTATTTAGTTTACCTATTGAGGTAAAAATTAACCTTAATAAATTGGCCATCTCCGGCACCTCAGGAACTTTAATAGCATCCAATTTGCGAGGAGATCCGATAGGAGAAGCAATACCTTATGACCAAGCATGTATTGAACATAAGATCCTTCTTGAATCCTTAACTTCTGGAGAGGATCATCTGCGAACTCCATACAGTAGTCTTGCTAAAGCATTAAAACTAATAGATAGATATGGGACCAATATACTTTTACGACATCAATCTGATTGGATCACTGGTTGGTTCTTAAAAGATTGGACTCATGGAGAAGAAGGTAATAATCTAAAACTAGGTTGGGATCTAAAAAAAGAATCTTGGCCAAAAAGCTATCTCAATACTTCATGGCAAAAATGCCTACCTCGTATAGTAAAAAGTGGAAAAATTATTGGACAAGTAAATTCTGATTTAGCAGAGAGATTTAACTTAAATAAGAAATTAATATTAACCTCAGGCACCACTGACTCTAATGCAGGTGTAATAGCTGCAGGTTTAGGTAAAGAAGATGGTCTCACAGTTTTAGGGACAACAATTGTGGTTAAAAAAATTATTGATAACCCTATAAAAAAACAGGGCATTACAATCCATAGAGTAAAGGACGATTGGATATGTGGAGGGGCATCAAATGCTGGATGCGGCATCTTGTCTAAGTACTTTTCTGATTTAGAAATAAAGGAACTCAGTCGACAAATTAATCCATCGAAAAACACTTCTTTGGATCTTTTACCTCTTAATAGTAAAGGAGAGAGATTTCCTGTGAATAATTCTAATTTAGAGCCGATACTTGGTCCTAGACCAGTAAGCGACTCACTTTATTTACATGCATTGTTTGAGGGGCTAGCTAAGATCGAATTGAAAGGATGGGAAGAACTAAGCAAACTAACAGGTTCAGTTCCAAAAAAAATTATTACTATTGGTGGAGGTTCTAAAAACCCTCAGTGGAGAAAAATAAGAGAAAAAATTATAAATATACCAATAGTTTCATGTAATCAAACTACTTCTTTTGGTACTGCCTTATTAGCGATTAATTCAAAATAATAATTTTTAGATATTTAATAAAGATATAAAATTTTTAATGAAAAGGGTTTCACAAACTACACATCTTAATTTAAAGTATATAGATTAGAGCCGGGATAGCTCAGTTGGTAGAGCAGGCGACTGAAAATCGCCGTGTCCCCAGTTCAAATCTGGGTCCTGGCACCTTTAAAACCCTGTCCAAGACGGGGTTTTATACTTTCAAATAATGAGTGACTCGTTATTTTTCGTAATTTTATTTTTTATAAAATTTTTAGTTTTCAACTCTACAGACTTGACCAATAACACCCAAAATCAATTTATCTCCATTTGGATCTTGCCAATCAGCTAAATCATTAAAATTTTTATTTACTTCATCTATAGAGACATCAACGTCTCTAAATGATTTTTCAAAACAATTTATATCCATTGTGTAGAGAATATCCTTAGTAATTTCACTTTTTGTCTTGGGAATAAATTTACTCAATACTCTCACAGAACCATCCTCATTCCTTTTAATACTTTGTCTATCCCATAACTGTTCTCCATATTCACTTTTAGGAACTCCAACCCATTCATGAGGCAAAGCATTTGATTGTTTTATTGAAATAAATAGGGAAACGACTATCGAAAGGACTAAACCAATACTATTTCTAATGAATAATGGAATAATTTTAATTTTAGAATCAATCATGAATACATATGAAATACAAAAATCTTTATCAGGAGTAAATATAAGATTAAAAAATTTGTAAAAATTTTTATTGATTAGTACTTCTATTATAGATACAATCAATTATTAAATTAAGAATTTACTTCCAATAAATTCACTAGAAAATAATGAATAAAATACAAAAATTTCTCTCAGTATTTTTTTTTATCGCAATATTTGTTGTATTGATTTATTTAATCCAAAATTATGGGATTGAACCACTCAGGAACAAAATAGAAAGTATGGGGATTTGGGCTCCTTTTGGAATTTTCATATTAAGAGGAGTAAGTATTATATTACCAGCTCTTCCAAGTTCAGCTTATTCTCTGCTAGCCGGTTCATTATTAGGATTTCAAAAAGGTTACATTACAATAATTTTTTCTGATATCGTTTTTTGCCAAGCTGCCTTCTTTATTGCAAGAAATTATGGGCGAGTCCCTGTAAGGAATTTAGTAGGTCCAAAAGCGATGAAAAAAATTGAAAGTTTTAATCAAAACCAACTAGAAGAAAATTTCTTTCTCATGACAGGTCTACTAATGACTGGTCTTTTTGATTTTCTAAGCTACGCAATTGGTATTGGAGGAACACGCTGGAAAATATTCACTCCAGCATTATTAATAAGTCTTCTAATTAGTGATTCCATACTAGTAGCTGTAGGAGCTGGTGTTAGTCAGGGAGCAGGATTATTTCTAGGAGTAGCTCTTTTAGGAATGTTTGCATTAGCCACTATTTCAGGATTAGCAAAAAATAAAATACCTAAATAAAAAAAACAGTTAAAAATTTAGTAATCAAAGAAGAGAGATATGACATTTTTGCAAACAACAACTTTATAAATAAGAATTCATGCAAGAATAGAAATCGATTAATTTTTTTAAAGTTATTAGATGACTCCATTTAGACCAACTTCACATGATCGCCCTGGAGAACAAATATCAACCACTCCTTCTGGATTAAAAGTAACTTCTGCCAAGAGATTAATGGTGGATTCAATGGTAAGAATGATTCAAAAAGCAGAAAATCATTCCGTAGAAGATAAACTTGACGAAGAATATAACAACAATTAATCAATTCATTGATAAAAGTATAGGAGAGTGGAAATCCATACGAAGTACTCATACTTTAGCTTTTCAGGAATTTGAAAACTCAACTAGTAAAATATACATTAAAAATATCAACTCAAAAAATAAAAAAGTTATTGAAATTTTTAAAAATTTCAAATTAAGTTTAAACCTAGAAAGCATAGCCATTTCTATAAAATGGCAAGCTTTTAGTGATTGGGAAGAAGATAATATGAGTGAAGGAGATGAAACTATTTTGATATTTTTACCAAAGGATGAGCATTCAGGAATTGTTTTACGAAATAAAGGTTATACAGAATCCTTTATTTCATCATCCAATTATTTTTTTGATGAACTAAATAATTTACACATTAAAACTATTTACCAATCAAAAGTTTCCGAAGAAAGAATTTCCTTTTTATCCACTCACATAAGATCCAGATTTTCTACTATTAAAAATCTGGAAAATAACTCAGTAATACAGACGTCACATACTTCAGAGATAAGAAATTTAGCTAGTTTAAAAGATTAATTATCCTTTCAAATTGAAACTTAGTTTCAGATACTAATTTAGGAAGAAAGCCTTTGTTTCCTTGCATATTATTAACTGTTGAATTTAAATCAGAGATTGTTGCATCTTGCATTAATTCAATAACCCTTCTTGCATTTCTTAAAGGTACCCCAAGAGCAAGATAAGTATTTTTAAGATCCTTTAAACAACTTTTTTCTAAAACTGATTCGTCATTAGAAATTAAAAGATAAGCAACAATCCTAAGAATTATTTCTCCATCTCTTAAACAAACGGACATCTTGTTAGTTGTATTTAAAGATATTTTTGAATTAACTGAATCTTGATTTTCACAAATCATTGCTGTTACAGCGTCTGCTGCTATTGCATGTGAATTACTTGTTATCGAAGTTATTGCATCTAATCTTGAGTTTGCACTATTAATGAATTCTTTTATGTTACTTAAATCATTTAATTTCTTATCAGAGGACAGTAGTTGATTTTTCTTTGAAACAGACATTCCTGAAGTAAAAATTTAAAGATCGATCTTAAGACTAATACAAAGCTAGTAAAAACAATACAATTTCAAATTTAACGCAACGCTTCTTAATTAATAACTTCATTCCAAAGTGATAGTTGAAATAATTCAAATAAAAAATTTTTTTCCGCTAATATAAAACTACATTTTTTAATAAAGTTTTGGATCAACAAGATTTAAACTTATCAAAGAAACTTATTTCCTCATATAAAAAGAGATTGGAAAAAGAAATTCTAGACAGAAGTATGAAATTAAAGATGCCTCAAAATAAATTTGAAGAAATAATTAATAACAATAATGAACTTATAAATTTAAAAAAAGCGTTAGAAGATCTAGAAACGGAATCTGAATCTCATAGTAAAGTCTGATTTTTGAAAAACCCTTCCAAAAGTGCCTCAAACCAACAATTTCCTTTTTAAATCCCTAAACAATCAACAACTTCAAGCAGTAAAACATGTTTATGGACCACTATTAGTTGTAGCAGGTGCCGGTAGCGGAAAAACTAAGGCTCTTACTCACAGAATTGCAAACCTTATTGAGGGTAACTCTATAGACCCTTATAACATTCTTGCAGTCACTTTCACTAACAAAGCTGCTAAAGAAATGAAAGCAAGATTAGAGGTTCTTCTAGCCCAAGAATTAGCTTTTAATCAATTTGGTCAGCCTTGGACAACTCTCAAAGAAATTGATCAAAATCAATTAAGAACAAACGTTCATCAAGAGAGGCTTCAGAACCTTTGGATCGGTACTTTCCATTCTTTATTTTCCAGACTTCTGAGATACGATATTGAAAAATATACTGATCCAGAAGGCCTAAAATGGACAAGGCAATTTTCAATTTATGATGAAACAGATTCTCAAACATTAGTAAAAGAAATTATCAGTCAAGATATGAATCTTGACCCAAAAAGATATGATCCCAAAAAGATTAAAAGATTAATAAGTAATGCTAAAAATCAATGCTTAACTTCTAATGATCTTTTAGAAAAAGCAGATAATAATTTTGATAAGACAGTTGCAGAAGCCTACAAGAGATATAGAATTTCGCTCTCAAAAAATAATTCTTTAGACTTTGATGATCTTCTACTTTTGCCTGTTTTCTTATTGAGGCAAAATGATATAGTCAGAGATTACTGGCACAAAAGATTTAAACATATTTTAGTTGACGAATATCAAGATACAAATAGAACACAATATGAACTTATAAAATTAATTACGGCTGGAAATACTGACCCAAAAACATTCTTAAATTGGGAAGATAGGTCAATTTTTGTAGTTGGGGATGCTGATCAAAGTATTTATAGTTTCAGAGCAGCTGACTTCAGAATTTTAATTGGTTTTCAAGAAGATTTTAAAACTTCAATCAAGGACGATAGAAAATCATCTTTAATTAAATTAGAAGACAATTATAGGTCATCTTCTAATATCCTTGATGCTGCAAACTCACTAATTGAAAACAACTCTGAAAGAATTGACAAAGTTTTAAAGGCTACTAAAGAAAAAGGAGAACTTTTAACGTTACTCAGCTGTGATGATGAAATTTCCGAGGCAGAAGCAATTACCAATAAAATAAAATCACTCAATAACTATAATCAAAACCCAATTTGGAAAAATTTTGCAATTTTATATCGAACCAGAGCTCAGTCAAGAGTATTAGAAGAATCTCTTGTAAGGTGGCGCATTCCTTATACAATTTTTGGAGGATTGCGTTTTTATGATAGAAGAGAAATTAAAGATGCAATAGCATATTTGAAAGTTCTGGTTAATTCTTCAGATAACGTTAGTCTTTTACGAATCATAAATGTTCCCAGAAGAGGGATTGGTAAGACTACTATTCAAAAACTCAATGAATTATCTAATAGGTTAAATATCCCATTATGGGAGCTTCTTAATGATAAGCAAAGTCTTGAAGAAACGATAGGCCGATCATCAAAAAAAATTAATAAATTTACTGAAGTTATGAATGATTTACTTTGTTACCTAGAAAATTCAGGCCCCGCTCAACTACTACAACTTATATTAGAAAAAAGTGGTTATTTAAATGACTTGCTCGCTAGTGGGACTGAAGAATCTGAAGATAGAAAAAATAACTTGCAAGAACTAATTAATGCAGCTACTCAATATGAAGAAGAAACAGAAAGTGGAGATGTAGAGGGATTTCTTTCTACAGCAGCCTTAACAACTGATAATGATACGAAGAAAAATAATCCCAACTCTGTAACTCTCATGACTCTGCATAATAGTAAAGGTTTAGAATTTCAAAATGTTTTTATCACTGGGCTAGAACAAGGTCTCTTCCCTAGCCATAGATCAATAGATACTCCCTCACTTCTTGAAGAGGAAAGAAGATTATGCTATGTAGGTATTACTAGAGCTAAAGAAAGAGTTTTCTTAAGTCATGCCAGAGAAAGAAGATTATGGGGTGGAATGCGTGAAGCAACAATTCCTTCAATATTTCTTTCAGAAATACCTGAAGATTTAATGGATGGAGAATTACCACAAACTGGCGGTGCTTCAATTAGAAAAGATTGGCATCTTGATCGTTTAACTAGAGTTGATCGAAACAATCCAAATGAATTTGTTAACAAACCAATAAATGCAGTAAGGAAATTATATTCAGGTCCCAGTAAAGGGAAAAGTTGGATAGTTGGAGATAAGCTAATTCATTCAAAGTTTGGGAAAGGAGAAATCATACATATTTTCGGGAGTGGGGAAAAAATATCTTTAGCAGTAAAATTTGGTGATAAAGGAAGTAAGATTCTAGATCCCAGATTAGCTCCAATTCGTTATGTAAATTAAAACTCATGAACGATATCTCTGATTACATCCAAGGGGAATTAATCAAAACTCCATTTAATCTATATAACCTAATTGCTAAATTCATAGAATCTAATAACAATACTAAAGTAGCTTTTGTTGGCGGTTATTTAAGAGATTTATTAATTAGTAAATTCCACAAAAAATCGTTTTCTAAACCTGTAGATATTGATCTTGTTATTGAAGGGTCCTCTATTTCTCTAGCAAAATTTATAAAAAAAAATATTGTAAATGTAGATTTATGTTTAATCAAGGAATTTAATTTATACAACACTGTGGAAATAAATATTAATGACTATAAAATTGATATTGCTTCTGCAAGAAAAGAAATTTATTCTGCTCCAGGATTAAATCCCACGGTAAATAAAAGTACTATTGAGGAGGATCTTAAAAGGAGAGATTTCACTATAAATTCAATAGCCTTCGAAGTCTCGACAAGGAAAATCTATGATCTTTATGGAGGAATTTCTGATATAAAAAGTAAAAGATTGAACTTACTTCACAGTAATAGTATTTCAGATGATCCAAGTAGAATAATTAGATGTGCAAAATACGCTTCAAGGTTAGATTTCAATATTTCAAATAATTCCCTCAAACAATCTCAAGAAACAGTTAGACAATGGCCATGGAAAAGTTCAGAAACTCATCAGAAAATGATTTACCCTCCTGCACTAGGCATACGAATAAGGATGGAACTAGCTGAAATATGCAAACACGATAATTTGACTAATGTAATTTCGATAATTCATAAATGGGAAATTATCTCAATCTTAAATGAAAATATTAAAGTCGATAAAAGGTTTTTAAGAGGACTAAATTGGATTAAGAAGTTAAAGGGAAATCATATGCTTTACTTATTAAAAGATTCAGAAGATTTAGAAAAAGCATGTCAAAGATTTTTGTTAAATAATAGTGAGATAAAAATATTAGAAGATTATTTAAATATCAAAAAGATATTAAATACAAACCAAAAAAATTTTAATCATTTTTCTCCATCAAGTTGGACAGAATTGATTGAGGACAGAAACCTTAATGATGAGACAGTCAAATTATTAATTTGTGATGGAGGACCATACTGGCGTAACTTGTTTAAGTGGTTATTTATTTACAAATTCATAAAATCAGAAAAAGATGGAGAAACATTAAAAAAAGAAGGATGGGACCCAGGGAAGAAGATGGGAAAGGAAATCAAAAGATTAAGATATTTGGAAATTGACAAATTAAATAGAAATTAATTACATTTTTACAACCTCTCCAACCTTGTACCATTTATCCTTTAGAACATTTTCATATTTCCGATTGCAACTAATCAACAAGGGGCCACATGTTTGAGGATCTAATAGTAATGATATTCTCTCGTTAAAAGTCTCTTGATCCAATGAATTTTCGTTTAAAAAATTAATTATTCTTTTTTGCTTATTTACTTTATAAATTTTGTCAAAAATTTCTTTATTAGATTCAAAAAAAGTACTTTTAACATCTTTTCTTATTAAATCAAACACTCCAGGATAAGCTTTAAATGCAAATAAATCTAATAAAACTTTTAGTGGCTCAAGATTATTACTTTGCCTATATAAATTAGATGATTCAACCATTTCTTTAAGATGTCCAATAAATCCATATCCAGTAATGTCAGTCGCAGCATTGACTAATGATTCTTTAAATTGATTTTGAAAAAGATAAATTTCATCAATCAAATATTGCTGACTCTTTACTAAATTATTAATTACTTCAGAAGAACTACCTAGCATATTAATATTTTGCATTTGACCGGCAAAGTAAATCCCAACGCCCAGAGGTCTAGACATCATGAGAATATCTCCAATATTCATTCCAGATTTAAGCCATGGTTTTGCTCCATTTTTTAAAATACCTTGAACTGTTAAAGAAATATCTATTCCTAATGAATAAGGTTTATTTACTAAACTTCTTGCCTCGAAAGTATGGCCTCCAAGTAATTCACCTCCATGATCCTCTACTGTTGATTTAATACCTTGAAGTGATTGAGAAAAGAGGTAACTCTGAAATTCTCTTTCGACTTTTGGTAATGAAATTAAAGCCTGCGCGGATGAAAGTTTTGCTCCGCATGCCCACAAATCTGAGCAAGCATGCAAAGTAGTAATTTTTGCATTAAGCCAAGGATCACTTACCAAAGCAGGAAATCCATCTACACTTTGCAAGATAATATCTTGACCATTTTGATATATCTCAACTGAATCTTCAGGTGATGAGGCAAAAGAATTTAAATTAGAATTTATTAATGATTTATTCAAAACAAACTGAGGAATTTTAGCTGCACATCCTCTGCAATCATTCAATGAAATATTCTTTTCACTACTTTTCATAATTAGCCTTTTTGATCTGAACTTTTTAATAAAGTTGAGATCAATTTTATGCTTTAAAATCCAAAAAATAAAAGAAGGGCCGAAAACAAAATTGCGATAAATAGCAATGGCCTTTGGAGTATGGCTTGGAAATATATTTACTATTTGCAATCCGATCTTTTGAGGAAACCACTTTTTTAATGATCTCCCTTCTATATCTTTTTTTAGATTTTGTACTAATGTATTTACAACTTTTACTGCAAAAACTCCCGATGCTGGTCTTTTTGCTGAACCTACAACTGCGCAATCACCGACAGCAAAGATTCCAGAGAAACTTTTTATCTGCAAATTCTGATTTGTAATTATTCTGCCATAAGAATCCGAATCAAATAATTTTTTTTGTGCCCATAACGGAGATATATTTCCAGTACATAAAAGAATCTTGCCATAATCAAAATTAAGTTTTTCAACTAAATCAATATTGGAATTCCGTAAACTTTTTAGAATTGTATTATTAATTTTTTTTGAATCACATAATAGTTTTAATGATCTATATTCCCATCTTTTTCTCAAAGCATATGATACTTCAATTGCAGCAAGGCCACTCCCAACAATTACAAATGGAAGTTCATTAACTGAATCAAAAATGTCCTCTTTTAATATTGAGTCATAAGCTCTTAAAAAAGGTTTAATTGAAAAAGCATTTCGATTTTTAACTAGTGATTCAAATTCTTTTGGAATTATTGTTTGACTTCCATAATTAAGCACTAACTTCGAATAATTAACTGAAGGTCTATTACTTAATACAATTTTCTTTAAATTGAAATCAATATCCTTTACTTCTTCTTCTATAAAAGATACTTTTGCGTTTTTTGCTAAAGATTTTATATCAATTAAACTCTCCTCTAAAGTGATTGATTTTGAAATCACTGATGGGAATATAGCCGAATAAACCAAATGAGAATCTCTAGATATAATTGAAACAGGAATTTCTGGCTTTAATTTCGGAAACATTAACCATTTCTTCAATAAAGAAACATTTGAGTGTCCTCCTCCAATTAGTACCAGATGATTAAAAGTCATTTACATCACTATGAATAAAGAACATTTATTACCAATTGAAAAATCAAGATTAGGAGTGATTGGTGGAAGTGGATTTTATTCAATGGATCAAATAGAGTACTTAAGAGAACTAGAAATCAATACTCCCTATGGTAAACCTTCTGATTCAATAAAAGTATATAATCTTGGAAACCTAGAGATAGCATTTATTCCTAGACATGGCAGAACACATAGTTTAAATCCTTCTGAAATCCCTTACAAAGCTAATATTTGGGCTCTAAGATCAATAGGAGTAAGATGGATTATTGCTCCATCAGCAGTTGGTTCATTACAAGAACAGATAAGGCCACTTGATATAGTGGTTCCAGATCAATTTATAGACAGAACAAAAAATAGACCTGCAACTTTCTTTAACGAAGGAGCTGTTGCTCACGTAACTATGGGAGATCCCTTCTGTACGAATTTATCACGTATATTAAGTGAAATCGGAGAAAAAAATATTCCTGGCGGTAGACAATTGCATAGAGGGGGTACCTATCTAGCAATGGAAGGTCCCGCTTTCTCAACTAGAGCAGAATCTAATTTATATAGGAGTTGGGGATGTTCAATAATTGGAATGACAAACCACACAGAAGCAAGATTAGCTAAAGAAGCTGAAATAGCTTATTCCTCCTTATCTATGGTGACTGATTATGATTGCTGGCATCAAACTCATCAAGAAGTTTCTGTAGAGATGGTTTTGGATAATCTTAGATCAAATACTGAAGTGGCTAATAAAATAATATTTGAAGTAGCTAAATTAATCGAAAAAGAAAGACCAAAAAGTAAGTCTCATTTTTCATTAAAAGATGGATTGATAACCCAAAAAGAAAATATCCCAAGCTCTACCGAAGAGAAACTAAGGATATTTACTGATTCTTATTAGGCTTATTTGATATAAGTGATTATCAGGTCAAGGTAAGGATTTGCTAGCCTCCAGCTCCAACGCCTTGGTATGAACCATAGAAGAATATACCTAAAACGAAGATAACTGCAATTCCACCTGCTGTAGCAACAAGCCATAGAGGAAGAGTTCCTTCAGTCCATCTTCTTTCCCATGCAACTGCTGGTCTACCGTCGGGAAGTCTATCTGGAATTCTTCCATCAGGTCCTTTTAATTTATTCATAGTTTTAATTTAATTGAAAAAGTAACTGGAAAATAAAATTCCCAATACAAAGACTGATAGTAAGCCTA
Organism: Prochlorococcus sp. AG-418-O03; assembly: GCA_003213855.1. Classification (GTDB taxonomy): domain Bacteria; phylum Cyanobacteriota; class Cyanobacteriia; order PCC-6307; family Cyanobiaceae; genus Prochlorococcus_A. Next base: position 4,856 of record QCMJ01000014.1, on the reverse strand, counting down.
AATAAAGGCTTGTACGATTAAGTTCAACTGGAACTTTGTTAGGATTTTCGTTAACTTGCATGATTGTTAAATTTATCGGGCTACGAATTGCATAGCAGCAATGGAACCCAAAAAGAATACTGATGGAATAGCTAAAGCGTGAACTGCTAGCCAACGAACAGTAAATATAGGATAAACGCGGACTTCCGCAGCCTGCATTGGAGCTTGAGAATTAGACATAGTTATTTTGTTCTTAAATCAAGTTGAGATTTCGCATCAAATCTTTGTGTTACAACAGGAGCTTTTGCTTCAGATGCCTGAAAATAACTATCCGGACGAGGAGTACCGAAAGCGTCGTAAGCCAAACCTGTGTATACGAATAAGAAGCCTGCTATAAAAATAGCTGGTAATGTTACTGCATGAATAATCCAGTACCTAATACTGGTGATTATTTCAAAGAATGGGCGTTCACCCGTTGAACCTGCGGCCATAATCACAAATGTTTACCATATGATCTTACAGTGTAAAATCATAAGTTCGCGAAGAAATTAACAGCTTGGTTACAGACAGTTGTTAAATTCATCCAAAATTAAGATTTTTTTTATTATTTTCTTAAGTTATTACAGATTTAGCCATTCCATTTAAGGATGTAACCACGCTCGCCAAGTATGAATCCTTTTTGATTATCTAAAGACTCCTTATCGAGAAAAACTATTTTTATATAGTTAGTAGGCAATGCAGAAGCAAGAGGATCTGAATTCCAAGTTTCACCTTGATCTTTACTTACTATTAAAGTGCCATTACCACCGCCAGCCCATATGTCGCCATTTGGATCCCATCCCATATCTAAATAATTGTAGCCATTAAGAATAGGGATTATAGGCTTTGACCAACTTTCTAGATTATTAGAATCTTCACTAAATCTAATTTCCGCACCTCTTGAAAGCATCCATAAACTTCCTTCTGGATTAAAACCAATGCTTTGCACTCTCTTACTACTTGCTCTTTGGTGAGCAATCCAAGTATTGCTATCACTATCAAGAGTAGAGAAGAAATTTCCAAGACTGCTTACGCTCACATAATCACCGCTAGATGTTCTTCTTAAATCTCTTATACCTCCCTGTTCCGAAGGGTCTGATACTTTTGCCTCCCATGTTTCACCGCTATTGGAAGTTTCATAAATAGCTGCTGAGGTTGTAGCCAATTGAGCAACTCCTTCATCAATAGTAGTAACTAAGAAAGGCTGGCCTGGTAACTTCCCAAGTGAAAGCCTAGTCCAATTTTTACCTTCATCGAAAGTATGCATTACGAGAGAGGGTTGCCCTATCAACCAACCTTCAGAACCCTTGAAATCAATATCGAGAAGGCGAAAGTTCTCTTCAGCAGAAATATCTAATGATCTTTTTTCCCATGTTTCACCACCATCAGTAGATTCCATTATCAATCTGTTTGAGCCTACTAAAAACCCATGATTATCATCTATAAAATCAACATCTAAAGCATTAGACTGATCTTCAAACTGAATTGTTTTCCAAGGGCTGCTTTCATTCATCTTGACACCTGTAGATGAACAACTGCTCAAGACAAAACAGAGAACTACAGATAAAAGAAGATTAGGAATACTGGTAAAAAAATTTTTCATTTAATTATATTAATGCAAAGAGTACAAAGAAAGGAACATAGCAGCAGCAAACGCCAACCCTCCAAAAATCAATATATTTTTTTGTCCGGGAGGTAAACTATTAAATCCAAATCCATAAACTAAATTCTCTTCAAATCCACTAGGTTTTGCTCTAGATCCAATATCCTTATAAAAATTTTTACCGGCTCGACAAACAGGGCAAGCAAAAGTATTCCCATCCAATTCAGAAAAAGGAGTATTTTTAGGTATGTTTAATTTTTTATTCCCTTCAGACGGATCATAAATGTATCCACAACTTCTACATTCGAATCTATTTTGTTCTAAATTAAGTATAGGTTGTTCAACCTTTACTCCTGTGGAGTTTTCAGAAAGTTTTTCTTTCTCAAAGTCTTCAACTATTTTGTTTTCCTCAGAGGCTGGTTGAATGTTTTCACTCACGGTTTATTATTGTTCTTTAAGAACTTTAAGAGATTTTGCTTAATTAAGCGACTTTTATTCAAAATTAATTTTTTAAAATGTTTTTATTAACTGGCTATGAATATTTTTTAGGTTTCCTTCTCATTGCAGCAGCAGTACCAATATTAGCTCTAGTTACTAATCTTATCGTTGCCCCAAAAGGTAGAACAGGGGAAAGAAAACTTACATATGAATCCGGAATGGAGCCTATAGGAGGAGCATGGATTCAATTTAATATTCGTTATTACATGTTTGCCTTGGTTTTCGTTATATTTGATGTAGAGACAGTATTCCTTTATCCTTGGGCTGTTGCCTTCAATAGATTAGGCTTGTTAGCTTTTATTGAGGCTTTAATATTCATTGCAATACTTGTGATTGCCCTTGCATACGCATGGAGAAAAGGTGCTTTAGAATGGAGTTAAAAAGTTGAATCCACAATTATCCCCAAAAGCAATAAGAGAAATCCGAGAAGGAACTTGCAATCCCCTTGGTGCGCCCCAAGTTACTACAGATTTAAGCGAAAATATTATATTGACAAGTTTAGACGATCTTCATAATTGGGCTAGATTAAGCAGTCTATGGCCTCTCTTGTATGGAACAGCTTGTTGTTTTATAGAATTTGCTGCCTTAATAGGATCTAGATTTGATTTTGATAGATTTGGATTAGTACCTAGAAGCTCTCCAAGGCAAGCAGATTTGCTAATAGTTGCAGGAACAGTAACGATGAAGATGGCTCCAGCCCTAGTAAGACTTTATGAACAAATGCCTGAACCAAAGTATGTTATTGCTATGGGTGCTTGCACAATCACAGGGGGTATGTTCAGCGCAGATTCAACAACTGCTGTAAGAGGCGTTGATAAATTGATTCCAGTTGATTTATATCTTCCAGGATGTCCACCAAGACCAGAAGCAATTTTTGATGCTGTAATTAAATTAAGAAAAAAAGTTGGTAATGAATCAATTTTAGAGCGCACAAAAACAGAGCAAACTCACAGATACATAACATCTGATCACGAAATGAATCTTGTTTTCTCAGAAAATACAGGTGAATATCTGAACAAAACTTCAGCTAACGTCATTCCTTCCACAAAAAAAGAAAAAATAACTGAACTACCTGAAAACACAGAAAAAGCTGAAATTATTGATACTGTAGAAGATTAATGGAAAAAGACGGTTTAGCTAAATCCTCAGACATTTCAATAGAAAAAGAAGGCTTTATAAGCCAATCTTTGTCTAAAGATGGAATTCCAAATCAATCTTTACCAGAAGATCATATAGGAATTGAAAACATTTCTGTGGAACCTAATAAATTATATGAAGCAGTATCTGCCTTGAGAAATTACGGTTTCAACTATCTCCAATGTCAAGGAGGATATGATGAAGGACCAGGTAAAAATCTTGTTAGTTTCTACCATTTTATAACTGTTGATGATTTACAAAAAATCGAAAAAATTAAAGAAGTCAGATTAAAAGTTTTCTTAAAAAGAGATTCTGATTTATCAATCCCTAGTTTGTATAAAATTTTCAAAGGAAGTGATTGGCAAGAAAGAGAAACTTTTGATATGTATGGAATAAATTTTATTGATCATCCTAACCCCAAAAGACTATTAATGCCTGAAGATTGGAGAGGATGGCCATTACGTAAAGATTATATTCAGCCAGATTTCTATGAACTTCAAGATGCTTATTAGTTTAATTTTTTTAATTTGCGGTAAATAAACATAACTGCTCTTGCTAGTCTCCTTGGATCATGTCTAAGAGTTGGAGTTATTCTTTTTGAATATAATGGTGCTTGCAAAACATAATAACCCTCAGATAATAATTTTTCTTTATTACATTGGACAGGCTCTGCCCCTCTACTTTCGTAATAGTCTACTAATGGAGACTTTTCAAATTTAATCTGAGATAAGATTGAGTTAAAAATTCGAGTATTAACTCCAAAATTTGATAATTGTTTTTCAATTGCTTTGATATGTTGATAGACATCAAGTCCATCTGTTTCTCCAGGCTGGGTCATCAAATTGCTTATATAAATTTTGGGTGCATTACTTTGCAATAAGGCATCTACTATCTCTGGTACTAAAAGATTAGGCAATAAAGAAGTGTATAAACTACCTGGGCCAAGAACAATTAAATCAGCTTCTTTTATAGATTCAAGAGCACTTGGAAGAGCTGAAGGATTTTCTGGTATGTAACCAATCCTCGAAATTAATTTTTTAGATTTACTGATCTTGCTTTCGCCATAAATTTTTTCCCCATCTTCTAACTCGGCCCATAACATAACATCAATATTTGTTGCCGGTAAAACTTGACCTTGCACCGCCAAAACCTTACTTGAGGCCTGAACTGCTTTTTCTAAACTGCCTGTAATTGTTGTTAAAGCTGACAAGAATAGATTTCCAAAACTATGACCTTCCAGACCACTTCCCCCTGAAAATCTGTACTGAAATAATCTAGTTAAAGTAGGCTCTTCGTTTGATAAAGCTGCCAAACAATTTCTAATATCTCCTGGAGGTTGCACACCTAATTGTTTTCTGAGAATTCCACTACTTCCACCGTCATCGGATACATTTACAATTGCTGTAATGTTACTACTATAATTTTTTAAGCCTTTCAGTAAAGTAGATAAGCCTGTACCGCCCCCAATTGCAACAATATTTGGGCCTCTGTTTAATTTACTTTTAACTCTTAATGCATCAACTAAAAATGTATCTTTTTCTGGAACAAGTGCTTTTTGAATAGAATTAATACTTCTATTTTGTCCAATCCCTATTAATAA
>QCMJ01000013.1 GCA_003213855.1 Prochlorococcus sp. AG-418-O03 | reverse complement strand
AAATTCCTTTAAATAATAAATATAAAGCTTTTGCAATTAAAACTGATTTACTTGGTTGCTTTGATAACCCAGTAAATACAGTGATTGAATACTGTAAAGGAATTATAGAAAAAAATGATATTTTAATAATCGGTGAGAGTCCACTTGCAATTATGCAAAATAGATATATTTCTCCTCAAAATTTAAAATATGATTTATTTTCGAAAGCTCTATGTTATTTTTTTCACCCTACAAGCAGTCTCGCAACAGCTTGCGGAATGCAATTACTAATAAATAAAATCGGAGTCACAAGAATAACCTTTGCACTATTTGTCGGATTTCTCTTTAAATTTGTTGGTATTAAGGGTATGTTTTATAGGTTAACTGGTTCAGAATCATCTCTCATTGATGATTTAAGTGGTACAGTTACTCCTTACGACAAGAGTATAGTTATGGGTCCTCTCAATGCGGATTTATTTTGTAAAGAGGTCTCGAAATATCTAAATATAGATGTTGCTGTAGTCGATGTTAATGATCTTGGAGGAGTGAAAGTCTTAGCTAGTTCAAATAAAACAGTAAATAAAATACTCAAAAGAAACTTAATATCTAATCCAGCTGGCAATGGAGATGAAAAAACCCCTATAGTATTAATAAGAGAAAAAAAGTAAATGAAAAAAGATACCTCTTATTCTTTTCAATCTAAAAAAGGAATGGGAGTAACTTTTGAGGAACTCCATATAAGGCATATTAACCTTTTAATAGATATTAAAAATAAGGAATTGAATAATTGGTTTTTAAAGATGGCAATTATAAATACCTTTGATGACTTAAAAATTTTTTTAAATAATCTTAAAAAAAATAAAAATAAATGCATAATTGCTATATATGGAAACGAAATTATTGGTTATCTGAATATTTTTCCTTTGAACAAAAAAGAGACTTGCTTAAAAATATCTAAGCCCAAGTTGATTAACAACAAGTGTTCTTTAACAGATAAACAATTAACTTTAGGATTGATAAAAAAATCTATCTCAATAAAAGACATCAAAACTTCAAGTTGGATAATTAACGCTGATATAAATAATGTTGACCTGATATCAACCTCAAGAGAATTAGGCTTTCAACCGTTAGGAGAGATAAGCCTTTGGGATGGTTCTGATCTAAATAAATCAATGAAGCAAAATACCAATGCCAATTCATTAATTAATGAATTCCAAAACATTAATAAACAAAATATATTAAAAATAGTGAATTTCATAAGATCAAATCAATCTCCCTTAATAAGAAATATTTTAGATTTTGATCAAGACGACATTCTCAAAAGAAATAACTCTAAAAGTGGTGCCTTAATATATGAAAATTCAGTTTTATGTACAATTTTAAAAGATATAAATTATCAAAACGAAGAAATTTATACTTTAACTATAAGTAGATATTGGGATAAGAGATTCAATTCTATTTTAAAAGAATTTATAAAAAGATTTTTTGAAAAATCACCTGTTTCATATTTAAAAACCTATAAAGAAAATTCTCAATTAAATCTTTTTCTCGAAGAATGTAATATTAAAGAAAAAAATCAAGAAATAATTCTTATCAGGAACACTATAGTTAAGAATGAAGCCAAACAAGTAAATATAATAAATCAATCTTTGGAATCAATCTTTGAAAAATTAAGTCCACAAGGTAATCCATATCCATCTCCATTCCCATTAAAAACAAAGTGAAATTTTGCAAACCCATACCCAAGTCAATTTTGAGTTTGGATATAGGTACCAAAAGAATAGGATTAGCTTATTGTGATCCCCTATGTATAACATCAAATATACTTCCTGCAGTAAAACGGTTTGAAAATAATCAAGAGATTAAAATCATCAGAAATTATATAAATAAATTTAATTTGACTGGTTTTATTGTGGGTATCCCACTAGATGAGGAAGGTCAAATGACCACTCAAGCTATTGACTGTAAAAATTACGGTCAATTACTTTCAAATGAATTAAAGCTTCCATTTTCTTATGTCAACGAACATAGTTCAACTTGGGAATCTTCAGATAGATTTGGAATAAAAAAAGATAAATCAGGATTAATTGATAGTTTTTCAGCAAAAATAATACTTGAACAATGGATCCAAGAGGGTCCTGAATTAGAAGAAATAGCTGGTAAACGTCATATAAAATATTAATATTAAAAAGGATAGATAATTTTTCAATGAAAGAAGCCAACTCAAATGATAATTATGATGCACAGACTCTTTTATTAAATGACTCAAATGGAAACGAGCTATTTTGTTATCTTGAACAATTAGTAAGTGTTGAAGGCCAAGAATATGCTTTATTAACTCCAGTTGATACTCCAGTAAGTCTTTTTAAGATAAATGAAAAAGATGAACCTGAACTAATTGAGAAAATAGATAAAAATGAACAAATACTAAAAAATGCTGAAGCAGTTCTTCAAGAACATGATTTAAGACTTATCAGATCAGCAGTTACATTAACAGTATCAGGGGAACTTGAAGAACCAATTTACGATGAATTAGAAGAAGATTACGTCGATGACGATAGTGAGAGTTATGAATTGCTCGTTAACTTTAATCTTTTTGACCAAGAATATGGCTTATATATTCCACTAGATCCTTTTTTTATTGTGGGTAAATTAAAAGATAAAGGTGCCTTATTAGTTGAAGATGATGAGTTCGATAAAATTCAACCTTTAATTGAAACTGAGCTTGAAAAAAGTAGTTCCTAAAATAAATGAGATCTATCCTAAAAATCAATTGGGATTCAAATTTACCAATATATATGATTTCTCAATCTGAATTGCAAAAAAAAGGAATTAATTCTTTATTGCTAGACGTGGATGGGACTTTAGTAAATAGAAAATCAAATTTGATCTCAAAAGCTGTAAAAAATTGGATCATAGAATCTAAAAAACTTTTCTCCTTATATCTAATAAGTAATAATCCATCAAAAAAAAGAATCGCAGAAATAGCGACAGAATTAAATTTAAGGTACAAATACAACGCATCAAAACCAAGAAAAAAAGTAACTTTGTCTGCTATCAAAGAAATTGGCATAGAGCCAAAAAATATAGCCATTATTGGCGACAGGATTTTTACAGATATTATTGTTGGGAACAGATGTAATATAAAAACAATATTAGTTAAGCGATTAAATAGAGATGGCTTGCCTATAAAATTTAATTTAACTTTGACAATAGAAAAATTAATTTCTCATTTTATAAAATGAAAACTTGGGTTATAAAAATTGGTACTAGTATTTTAAGAGGAACAGAGGAAACATCTACAGAAGAAGTTATTGAAACCCTTTCTAGATCCTTTACAAGTTTTCTTTCAAAAGGAAACAAAATAGTTCTAGTAACTAGTGGAGCCGTTGGATTAGGTTGCCAAAAATTAAATATTAAAACGAGACCAAATGATTTAAGTACCCTTCAAGCTACTGCTGCAGTAGGTCAAGTTAATTTAATGTCCTTATACGATAAAGTATTCAATAAATTAGGTCTTAATATTGCTCAGATTTTAATAACTAAAGCTGATTTCAATTCACGAGAATCCTTTAATAACGCTTCTAAAACTTTAAAAAAATTAATCGATATGAATGTTATCCCAATAGTAAATGAAAATGATACAGTATCAAATGAAGAGCTTAAATATGGAGATAATGATACCCTTTCTGCTTTAGTTGCCTTAGCTATAAATGCTAACAAGCTTATTTTATTAACCGATATTGAAAATCTATACTCAAAAGATCCACGTAATAATAAAGATGCGCTACCTATTAAAGAAGTTCATAATAGTGAATTAAAAGAAATTAAAAATAAAAATATCCAAAACTCAAATAATGAATGGGGAACAGGAGGAATTTCTACAAAATTAATTTCTGCAGAAATAGCAACAAAAGGAGGAGTTGAAGTCCAACTAGTTGATGGAACTAATAAAAAAAACTTAATTGAAATTTTTAATGATAATAAAATTGGAACTTTATTTTATCCAGTAGAAAAACCTATAGGAAACAAAAAAAGTTGGCTTTCATATGCAATTCAAACGGTAGGGAAAATTACTTTAGATGATGGCGCTTCTTTTGCAATTAAAAAAAAAGGTGCCTCACTTTTAGCGGTTGGTGTTAAGAATGTAGAAGGCAACTTTACGATTAATCAGGCAGTTAAAATCGTAAATACAAATGATAAAGAAGTTGCAAAAGGTTTAGTATCAATAAGTAGCGACAAATTAAGAAGTATCTTAAATAATAAAGAAAATAACAACTCCTCGATAATTGTCGTTCATAGAGATGTTCTTGCTCTCTCTTAGAAAAAAATTAAAACTGAAAAATGCTTTTAAGTGATTTAGTTGATCTAATAAAAAAAGGAAATTCAAATTTTATTAGTGCCAATATTTTTGAAGATTCAAATATAGATGATGCTGCCTCATTAGATGCTGCAGTTAAACATCAAATATCTTTTTTAGAAGAAAATAATATCCTTAAAGAAAAACTAGATCAAACTAAAGCATCAGCAATAATAACTACTAACAACCATGAAATCGTTAGTGCCTTAAAGAAACTAAATATATCAAACATAATCGTTAAAAATCCAAGAATTGCATTTGCAGAAGTATTGGATTGTTTATATAAAACTATCAATTTCAAACCTGGAATTAACGCTTCAGCGGTTATAGATAAAACAGCAATAATTGGAGCAGATTGCCATATAGGACCTAATGTTTATATAGGAGAAAATACCGTAATTGGTGACAATAATCATATTCTTCCTGGAGCATCAATTTTAGGCAATGTTCGAATAGGAAATAATAATATAATTCATCCAAATTGTGTTATTTATGAAAATACCACTCTAAAAAATAATTGTGTAATTAATTCAAATTCTGTTATTGGATCAGAGGGATTTGGTTTTATTCCTAAAAATGGCAAATGGGTAAAGATGCCTCAAAAAGGTGGTGTAAAAATAATGAGTTTTGTAGAAATTGGAACTAATTGTTGTATTGATAGACCCGCAGTTGGATTTACTTTTATTGATGAGGGAACAAAGTTGGATAATTTAATACAAATAGGTCATGGAGTTAAAATTGGAAAGAATTGTGCATTTGCAGCTCAAGTTGGTATCGCCGGAGGAGCGAATATTGGAGATGGTGTTATTTTGGCAGGGCAAGTAGGAGTCAATAATAGAGTAAAAGTTGGGAATAATGTCATTGCGAGTTCAAAATGCGGAATTCATTGTGACATAGAAGATGGCAAGGTAATTAGTGGTTTCCCGGCGATGGAAAATAAATCATGGCTAAGGAGTTCAAGTATTTTTAAAAAATTACCAGAATTAGCAAAAAAACTTAGACAATTAGACAAGCAATAATTTATTGTTTTATATAATCAATAATTTAAATGAAGAAATATAAGATTGTTTTATTGTCAGGAGACGGAATTGGACCAGAGATTTCAGAAGTTTCAAAAAAAGTTTTAAAAAAACTTTCAAAAAATCATAATTTCCATATTGAGATTATTGAAAAATTATTTGGAGGGATAGCTTATGAAAAATATGGGACTCCTGCTCCAGATGAGACACTAGATCAATGCAAAAAAAGTGATGCTGTACTTTTAGCATGTGTTGGAGATATTAAATATGACTCTCTTGCAAGAGAATTAAGACCAGAAAGTGGGTTACTAAAGTTAAGATCTGCCCTAAACCTTTTCGCAAATCTCAGGCCTGTCAAAATAAGAAAATCTTTATTAGATGCAAGTACATTAAAAAAAGAAATCGTTGAGCATGTAGATCTTATTGTTGTAAGAGAATTAATAGGTGGAATTTATTTTGGGAAACCAAGAGGACATATAACAAATACAAAAATCCCAAAAGCTTTTAATACGATGGTTTATGATTCGGCAGAAATAGAGAGGATAACTGAAATAGCAATAAAAATTGCTAACCAAAGAAATAAAAAAATATGTTCTGTAGATAAATCAAACGTTCTTGAGGTAAGTCAATTGTGGAGAGATACAGTTTTAAATATCACCTCAAAAGATAAAAATATATCTCTAAGCAATATGTACGTTGATAATGCAGCAATGCAATTAGTGAGAGATCCTAGCCAATTTGATGTAATTTTAACTAGTAATTTATTTGGAGATATTTTAAGCGATTTAGCCGCAATGTTAACTGGTTCCATTGGTATGCTTCCATCTGCTTCTCTAAACAATGATGGCCCAGGAGTTTTTGAACCTGTTCATGGTTCGGCTCCTGATATAGCTGGTAAAAATATAGCGAATCCTATAGCAATGCTTTTATCTGCTTCCATGATGTTAAAAATTGGATTAAATGAAGAAGAAGCTGCAGAAAATTTAGAAACTACCATTGATAAAGTTTTATCAAAAGGATTTAGAACAGCAGATTTAGCTGATGGGGCTTCTGAGGTTTTATCTTGCAGTGAAATCGGAGATAAAATAATGGATGAAATTTAAAAAAAAAAAATTAATAAATAAAAAAATATTTTTAAGTAAAACATAAAGTTGGCATATGACCTGTCAGAATCATTAGATATTGTTTTTAAAAAATGTCAAAAAGTCATCCAGTAGTCGCTGTAACAGGATCTTCAGGAGCAGGAACAAGTACAGTAAAAAGAGCCTTTGAGCATATTTTTGCCAGAGAAGATATTGTTCCCGCAGTTGTAGAAGGTGATAGTTACCACAGATTTGAAAGAATGCCTATGAAAAAAGCTATGGCGGACGCTCTTTCAAAAGGTGAAAATTTCTCTCATTTTGGTCCAGAGGCTAATCTGTTTGACAAGCTAGAAGAACTTTTTAAAATTTATGGTGAAACTGGAGGAGGAAAGAAAAGATATTATCTACATAGTCTTGAAGAAGCAGAAGAGCATAATACAAGACTTGGGACATCCTTGGAACCTGGACAATTTACTCCATGGGAAGATATTCCTGAGGGAACAGACGTACTTTTTTATGAAGGTTTGCATGGAGGGGTAGAAGGTGATGGATACAATGTGGCAACTTATGCTGATTTACTTGTTGGTGTTGTTCCGATAACAAATTTAGAGTGGATTCAAAAAATCCATAGAGATAATGCAGAAAGAGGTTACTCAGCTGAAACCATTGTGGATACTATATTGAGAAGAATGCCTGATTATATAAATCACATTTGCCCACAATTCAGCAAAACCGATATTAATTTCCAAAGAATTCCCACAATTGACACATCTAATCCTTTCATATGCAGAAATATCCCAACTCCTGATGAGAGCTTTGTGATCATACATTTCAGAAAAGGTGCAAGAGAGAAATGGGGGATTGATTTTCAATACTTGCTTGGAATGATTAACGATTCATTTATGTCAAGTCCAACAAGTATCGTTGTAAATGGAGGAAAAATGGGTTTCGCAATGGAACTAATTCTCACTCCAATAATTCATAAAATGATTGAGGAGAAAAATAAATAATAATTAATTTTCGATTATCAACTCAAATAATTATATTTTTTACTTTGAGAAATTTTTAATCTAGAGGGTCTCAAATCATTATATTTTTTACTTTGAGAAGTTTTTAATCTATAGGATCTCAAATTTTTATATATCTTTCTTGATAAAAGTACCTTATTTAGATTTAAATAGAAAAAACAGGAAACGTTGTGTCATTAATCGACTGGTTTGCCGCAAGGCGTAAAGATCAATTTGTTGGGAAAGTTTCGCAAGATACTGATGAGGGAGATGGTTTGTGGGTTAAATGTTCAGAATGTTCACAAGTAGCCTATAGAAAAGACCTAATTTCAAATTTCAATGTTTGTAGTAATTGTGGACACCACAATAGGATAAATAGCGATGAAAGGATAAATATAATTGCTGACAAAAATTCATTCGAAGAGTTTGATAGTTCACTAAGTCCTACAGATCCTTTAGGTTTTAAAGATAGAAGATCATATGCTGATCGAATTAAAGAAAGTCAAGCAGGCACAGGTTTAAGAGATGGAGTCGTGACAGGTATCTGTTCTGTAAATTCAATGCCTTTAGCATTAGCTGTTATGGATTTTAGATTTATGGGAGGATCCATGGGTTCAGTAGTTGGTGAAAAAATTACAAGGATAATTGAAAGAGCAACTTTAGAAAATTTTCCAATTCTTATTGTTTGCGCATCAGGTGGAGCAAGGATGCAAGAAGGCATGTTAAGTCTCATGCAAATGGCAAAAATATCTGGAGCACTAAAAAAACATAAAGAAAAAAATCTTCTTTATATGCCCTTATTAACTCATCCAACCACGGGGGGAGTAACAGCAAGCTTTGCAATGTTAGGTGATTTAATTTTGGCGGAACCTAAAGCTCTTATTGGATTTGCTGGAAGAAGGGTTATAGAACAAACATTAAGAGAAAAATTACCCGATAACTTTCAAACAGCTGAATATCTGCTTGAGCATGGTTTTGTTGATGTAATAGTTAATAGGAAAGATCTCAAGGCTACTCTGACTAAAATTTTAAAAATTCATGGTGTAAAAGAACTTGCAAAAGCAAATATATAATATGAGAATTATTTCAAATTTCTTTTATTTTTCATTAATCCTTCTATTTTTTATTTTAAATTTTGCTCCATATTCTTATGGAATAGGAAATGTTGACTGGGTCCTACTAAAAGAGAATAATGAAGGGAAAGAATGGCTTGATAAAGGAAGTATTAAGCAGCTTCCAAATAATGAAATAAGTGTTTTAACAAAGTTCCTCAAAAATCCAACTAATTCTGATGAGGATGGAGAGTTATCACTTTATGTAATGAAAATTAATTGCGATGAAAAAAAGTTCAAAGATACTTCAATAAATGGAATCCCTCAATTTAATTCAAAATGGCGAACTTCTAATAATGATGAACTAATCGATGTTGTTATTGAAAATAGTTGTTCAGAGTTTATTAATAGATAAAAATGAATACTAAAAATAAAAAATTAAAAATAGCAATAGCTGGATTAGGGTTTGGTAAAAAAGTCCATTTAGAGTCATTAAAAGAGTCTGATTATTTAACTCCTGTAGCTATTTATCATTATGAGAATAAGCAAAAATCGATACTAGAAAAAGAAACTGGATTAGAGTTTTTTCATGATTGGGAAGAATTAGTTAAATCTCCAGAAATTGATGGGATTATAATTGCTACCCCTCCTGAATCAAGATTTAAATTAGCAAAACAAGCTCTTGAGAATAATAAAAATTTGCTTCTAGAAAAACCCGTTTCAATATCCACCTCAGAAATTGAAGAGCTTCAGAGAATATCTTTGATTAATAATTTAAGCGTATGTGTTGATTTTGAATATAGAGCAGTACCTCTTTTCCTTCAGACAAAAAAACTTATTGATGAAAATATCTTAGGAGATATATATCTAGTCAAATTAGATTGGTTAATGGGCAGTAGATCGGACCCTAAAAGATCCTGGAATTGGTATTCATTGGAAGAAAAAGGTGGAGGAGTTATTGGCGCCTTAGGTACTCATGCATTCGATATGTTGAATTGGTTTTTTGGAGAAGCAATAAACGTGTCTGGCAAGTTAGCAACATCAATAAAAAAAAGACCTTTACCTAATTCATCTGATTTAAATGATGTTACGAGTGAAGATGTATGTTTAGCCAATATAGAAATATCAAACTACAGCTCGAATCTTATTCCATGTCAGGTATCTTTATCATCGATTTCTAAAAATGGAAGAGGATTTAGTTTGGAAATATATGGTAGCGAAGGTTCAATTACTCTTAAAAGCGAAAACCAAAAAGATTATGTACATGGTTTTAATTTGAATTATTCAAACAACGAAAATAAAATACAAAATCTAACTGCAGATACAAGTTTTAATTTTGAAAAAACATGGACTGATGGGAGAATAGCTCCAGTTTTGAGAATTCAAAATTTATGGGCTAAAAGTATAATTAATAGAACACCTGTAATCCCAGGCTTATGTGAGGGACTTGCTAGTCATAGAGTTTGCGAAGCAATAAGAGAATCTTCGAAAAGTGGGTTAAGTATCAAAATTTAAGGCTATACATCAATAAGTAGCAATTATCACCCGATGAAGTATTGGATTGATTTTATTTTTTTTTCATATTCTGGAAAAATCAATTGAACTGCATTATTAAAGAATGGCTTTAAATTATTACAAAAATGAGCTTAAAGAAAATGCTCAATTACTAGCTTCTAAAGGGAAAGGGATATTAGCGGTAGATGAATCCACTAAAACAGTAGGTAAAAGACTCGCTGGAATTGGCGTTGAGAATACTGAAGACAATAGGAAGGCATATAGAGGAATGCTTTTTACTACAGAAGGTCTTGGCAAATATATAAGTGGAGCAATCCTCTTCGAAGAAACTCTTTATCAGAATCACCAAGATGGTGAGTCAATGGTGAAGAAACTAAATGATTTAGGTATTATTCCAGGTATAAAGGTCGATAAAGGTCTAAATCCACTTCCAGGAGGAAGAGATGTAGAAACTTTTTGCTCTGGCCTAGATGGGTTAGTTGAAAGAGCAGCAAAATATTATGAACAAGGTGCCAGATTTGCAAAGTGGAGAGCAGTTCTACAAATTACAAATGATGGTTGTCCTTCAAAACTATCAATTCAAGAGAATTCTTGGGGATTAGCAAGGTATGCAAGATCAGTTCAAGAATCTGGATTGGTACCAATTATTGAACCTGAAATCTTAATGGACGGAGACCATACTATTGAAAAAACTGCTGAAGTTCAAGAAGAGGTAATAAAGCAGGTTTATATTGCCTGTCAAGCAAATGGAGTTTTTCTAGAAGGCACTCTATTAAAACCTTCTATGACTGTTAATGGAGCAGATTGTCCAACAAAGGCTGATCCTATGAAAGTTGCTGAAATGACAATCAGAACTATGGAAAGATGCGTTCCTGCATCTGTACCAGGAATAGTTTTCTTATCAGGAGGGTTAAGCGAAGAAGCTGCTTCTGTCTATTTAAATAATATGAACACTCTTTACAGGAAAGCTTTATGGAATGTTTCATTCTCCTATGGAAGAGCATTACAGCACTCATGCTTAAAGGCCTGGAAAGGAAGCGACGTTGAAGGAGGTCAAAAAGCATTGATAGCAAGAGCTCAAGCAAACTCTGAAGCTTCAAAAGGTGCCTATGTAGCAGGATCTCAACCTTCATCTGATGAGCAATTGTTTGTAGCAGGCTACACTTACTAACTAAAAAATTCTGAAAATATACTTTGGGTCATAAAATTAGTTTCTTTAATTTAGTATTTTGTATATCTAATGACGTGACATTTGATACCTCTTTATACTAAACTCTCGGAAACATATGCTTTATAGCATTTAACTTATTTTAATTATGGCCCTCGTTCCACTAAGACTACTTTTAGATCACGCTGCTGAGAATGGCTACGGTATTCCAGCTTTCAATGTTAATAACCTTGAGCAAGTTCAAGCAATCATGGAAGCAGCATATGAAACTGATAGTCCTGTAATCCTACAAGCTTCAAGAGGGGCAAGAAATTATGCAGGAGAAATTTTCCTACGTCATCTAATACTTGCCGCTACAGAAACATATCCTAATATTCCAGTAGTAATGCACCAAGACCATGGTAATGAGCCATCAACATGCTATTCAGCAGCAATAAATGGTTTCACATCAGTAATGATGGATGGTTCTTTAGAAGCAGATGCAAAAACACCCGCTAGTTACGAGTATAATGTTGCAGTTACTAAAAAAGTAGTAGATTTTGCTCATTCAGTTGGAGTTAGTGTTGAAGGAGAGTTGGGTTGCTTAGGTTCATTAGAAACAGGAAAAGGTGAGGCAGAAGATGGTCATGGATTTGAAGGTGAACTTTCTACAGATATGCTTTTGACTGATCCTGAAGAAGCGGCAGATTTTGTTGCTAAAACAAAAGTTGATGCATTAGCAATTGCTATAGGTACAAGTCATGGTGCATATAAATTCACAAGGAAGCCTACTGGAGAAGTTCTTGCAATAAGCAGAATTGCTGAAATCCATAAAGCACTTCCAAATACACATCTTGTAATGCATGGATCTAGTTCAGTGCCTCAGGAATGGTTGGATATCATTAACAAATATGGTGGTGAAATCCCTCAAACATATGGTGTTCCTGTTGAAGAGATTCAAGAGGGAATAAGAAATGGAGTTAGGAAAGTTAATATTGATACCGATAACAGACTTGCTTTCACTGCCGCGGTAAGAGAGGCAGCATTTGCTGACAAGGCAAACTTTGACCCAAGACATTTCAACAAACCTGCTAGAAAATACATGAAGCAAGTTTGTCTTGACAGATACAAGCAGTTCTGGTGTGAAGGTCAAGCAAGTAAGATCAAGCAAAACAGCACCAATTACTTTGCTGATCTTTACGCTAAAGGTAATTTAGATCCCAAAGTAAAAGCTACTGTCTAATTAATGACGGAATCAAACAAAAAAGACCTCCAAAATTGGGGGTCTTTTTTATTTCAATATTAATGATTTTAATGTAAAGAGACCATCAGTCCCACCAATTGTCTCGTCACATGCACGCTCTGGATGAGGCATTAAACCTAGAACATTTCCCTTTTCATTTGTTATGCCTGCGATATCGAATGAGGATCCATTAGGATTATTTTTATATCTCAAAGCGATCAATTCATTATCTTCAAGTTTTTTTAAAGTATCAGAATCACAATGATATCTTCCTTCCCCATGCGCTATTGGCAACTTAATAGTTTGTTTTTCAGTTCCATTATTAAACCAACCTCCTTTTGAAGAAACAATATCAAGTTCAACATCATCACAGATGAAATTAAGGTTTTTATTTGCAGTAAGGGCACCAGGCAAAAAGCCTGATTCTGTCAAAATTTGAAACCCATTACAAATTCCTAAAACCCTTTTTCCGCTTCTAACAAACTCATCCAAGGCATTTATTAATGGAGAGAATCTAGCAATTGCACCGCATCTTAAATAATCACCATAGCTAAATCCTCCAGGTAAAACTATTGCATCTACATCGTTTAAATCTGAAGACTCATGCCACAAGTATTTTGTTCTTATGTCTAGACAACCTTCCAGTGCCCATGAAACATCTCGATCACAATTAGAACCAGGGAAGACAACAATTCCTACAGTAAATTTATCCATCTTATAATTTTTCTAGTGAATACTCATAATCTTCAATAACAGTATTTGCGAATAACCTATCACACAATAAATCAATTTTTCCTCTTACTTCGTTTTCACCATTACCTTCTATTTTTACTTCAATCATTTTTCCTATACGTAATGATTTTATTCCGTCGGCTCCAAGTCTTATAGAAGCAGATTTGGTAGCTTCCCCTGCTGGATCTAAAACTGAAGGTCTAAGTCTTACAAAAACTTTTACAGCAAATTGGTCCAATTAAAAAATAATTTCTACTAGAAGATTAGTTTAATTTCTAATAAAAAGTACTATTGATTAATAAACAAATATTTTTACCTCAAGGTTTTCTAAATTTTTAAATGTTTATGTAGCCTTTACCAAAACAAACTAAGCAAGTTCTTCTTGAATTTTCAGGTGTTTTTAAATTTCCTGCCCCTCCACATTTTGAACATTTTATTTTATCAATTGAAGTGACGTCCTCAGAGATTATTTGTTTTAAAGCAATTTTTGGATTTTCCATCTTGGGCTGTTTACTAAAGAAAATATCCCGGCAGCTAACTATAAAGTCAAATTGCTATTTTTGGGTCACTTAAAATCTTAAATTTCTCTTTAATTTTTCTATTGAAAGTTTTTATAGATTCTTCATCAAAGGCAATTATTACTAATTCAAGCCCAGCATTATCATTTGGTCTCCAACAATTGTTTGGAGCTTCTTCAAACCAAGTATTAATTTTCTTTCCGACAATTTGTATTTGTAAAGGCAATGATTTGTTTGGTATCCAAATACGTCCTTTTATTCGAAGAATGTTTATTTCATTCAAGATTTTTGACATCTCCTTTTCAAAGTAATTTTTTTCAAGGAAATAATTTAATTTAAATGAATCTGATACAAGCTCAACATGATTATGGTCATGTTCTTCCGTTAAAAATTCTTTATAAGTCTTTTTTTTAAAATTAAAATCAAATAGATAATTTAAATCAATTTTGCCATTCTTGGATTTAAGGACTGGTGTTGATGAGTTTAGACATCCTTGAATTTTATTTTTTACAATTTCAAATTGATCATCATTTAAGATATCTGATCTAGAGACTAAAACGATATCAGAAACTTCTAGTTGCTCCTCAAAAAGTTCATCTATAGTTCGGTTGTGATCGATTTTATCTGTTTCATTATATTGTTTTGTTATTTCATTTAAATCATTAATTGGTGAACCATTAAGCATTGATTCTCCATTAACGATACCAACAACAACATCAAGGTATATGGAAGACCTAATCTCAGGCCAGTTAAGTGCTTGAATTAAGGGAATTGGTAGTGCCAAGCCACTTGTTTCGATAATTATTGATTCGATAGGAGGATTAAATTCTAGGAGAGCTTTTATTGATGGGACAAAATCATCTTGAACAGTACAACATAAACATCCATTATTTAATTCGATTACGCATTCTTCTTCAGTTTCATCACATCTATCGCAACTTTTAATTAAATCACCATCAATTCCAACATCACCAAATTCATTGATTATTAAACCGAATTTTATATTACTTTCCTTTAACAAATACCTAAGAAAGGTAGTTTTACCTGAGCCAAGAAAACCTGAAACAACTATTACTGGTATTTTTTTTTTCATCCTTAATGATTAACAACCTAGGCTATATTCTGTACTCTCTCCTGTAGAACTATTTGTGCCATTAGCGATCGCACATAATTGTTTTTGTTGTGTACGACTAAGAACAGCATCTGTAAAATCTGCGCCATCTATTTTTGCTCCTTCAAAATTACTCTCCATTAATAAAGCATTTGTAAAATTAACATCCGAAAGATCTGCATCTGTAAAGTCTGTCGCATAAGCTAGTGCATCTCTTAAATTGGCTCCAGTAAACTTTGAGTTTTGCAATTTACTATTATTGAATACCGCGCCTTCTAAATTACTATCACTGAAATTAAAGCCGTTCAAATCAAACTTAACGTATTCGTTACCGCTTAAATCTTGACCATGCATATCTGGCTCTAAATTAAGGTCTTGTTGGTTTCTAATCTCAGGAGGTCTTTTAGCCCATGCAGAATTTACAGAATTAAAAAATAAAATCCCAACGAGTAAAAAAGTAATTAATGCATTTTTTAGTGAGGGGAAAACAATTGATTTAATCATAATAAGACTGTATTTTAGAACTTAAGTATTTAAAGTTTATAAGAGTATCTTAAAGGAAAATATATGGCAATGTCACTAAAGGTTATTGTTCCTCCTCATCCATTAATAAAACATTGGCTTTCAATATTGCGAGAAAAAAATACTCCAAATATTTTGTACTCAACAGGATATGAACAAATAGGAAAATGGCTTACATATGAAGCATTACGTAATTGGCTGCCATATAAAAAAGAAATAATAAATACTGATAATGGGGACGCAGATGGATTTTTTATTAATAATGACTATCCAATAAAAGTGCTCGCAATGTTGCCCGAAGGGTTATCTCTTTGGTTTGGATCTAAAGAAGTGATTCCTAATTCTACACTTTCATTGGGAGAACTACCTAAGAGTATTGACTCGAATGAAGGAGTTATATTTTATTCTGAAAAAATAACGACAACATCAGCAACATTAGAAACTTTAATTAAATTAAAGAAATTAGGTGTTGATTCCAATAGGATTTTGTTAATAACTGCTATTTGCTCAAATAAGGGGTTAAATGAAATTGCGAAGTTATTCCCTAATCAGGTAATCTACACCTCTTGCATAGATGAGGAAGATGAAAACACAAAATTATTAGTACCGGGTATTGGGAATACTTTATTGCGTTTGAGTACTATATTTCAAGATAAGAACTAATATAGAGTAAAGGAGTAAATATTTTCCCAATGTCTGAATACAGAGATTCGTCTTCAAAT
Organism: Prochlorococcus sp. AG-418-O03; assembly: GCA_003213855.1. Taxonomy (GTDB): domain Bacteria; phylum Cyanobacteriota; class Cyanobacteriia; order PCC-6307; family Cyanobiaceae; genus Prochlorococcus_A. Next base: position 10,623 of record QCMJ01000013.1, on the reverse strand, counting down.
AATCTTTTATCTTTAATAAGCGGTGCTTTTATTGGAGCAGCAGGTCTAGCTTGGTGGTTAATATCCGAAGCAGACAAAAGAAAGGAGGAAAAAAAACAAAAAGCTATGATGTATTCCTCCAGAATTCAAGACGGATCTGAAGCGATTGATTCAAATGAAAATATAAATGAGGTTGAAGGAGAGAATCTAGAGAAGAAAGTTGAGCAACTCAATTCTGCAATTGCTGATGTGAGGAAGCAACTTGAAGAGTTGGGGCAATAGAATAAAAAAGGTTCTCAAATAATATGAATAAACTCAGATCATCTGCAATAACACAAGGTGTGCAAAGATCCCCTAACAGATCGATGTTAAGAGCTGTTGGATTTAATGATGAAGATTTTAATAAACCTATTGTTGGAGTTGCAAATGGATACAGCACAATAACACCATGCAATATAGGTTTAAATAAGTTAGCTCTAAAAGCTGAAGAGTCAATAAAAAGATCAGGTGGAATGCCTCAGATGTTTGGAACTATAACAGTAAGTGATGGCATTTCTATGGGAACAGAGGGCATGAAATATTCTCTAGTTTCAAGAGAAGTTATTGCTGATTCGATTGAAACAGCATGCAATGCTCAGAGTATGGATGGAGTGCTTGCTATAGGTGGATGTGACAAAAATATGCCGGGTGCCATGATAGCGATTGCAAGAATGAATATTCCCTCAATTTTTATTTATGGAGGAACAATAAAACCTGGAAAGTTGCATGGAGAAGATCTTACTGTTGTTAGTGCATTTGAAGCTGTTGGACAATTAACATCAGGCAAAATTAATGAAGAAAGACTAATCCAAGTTGAGAAGAATTGTATTCCTGGCGCTGGTAGCTGTGGAGGGATGTTCACAGCTAATACAATGTCTGCAGTTATTGAAGTATTAGGTTTAAGTCTTCCTCACAGTTCCACTATGGCTGCTGAAGATCTTGAAAAAGAACTAAGTGCAGATAAAAGTGCTGAGATATTAGTCTCTGCAATAGAAAAAGATATAAGACCTCTAGACCTAATGACTAAGAAAGCATTTGAAAATGCAATATCAGTAATAATGGCAATTGGAGGATCAACAAATGCGGTATTGCACATCTTAGCCATTGCGAACACTGCAGGAATAGATGTCAATATTAATGATTTTGAGAGAATCAGACAAAAAGTGCCCGTTATTTGTGACCTTAAACCGAGTGGTAAATATGTGACGGTGGATCTTCATAATGCAGGTGGGATTCCACAAGTAATGAAAATACTTTTGAATGCAGGATTAATTCATGGCGATTGCAAAAATATTGAAGGGAAAACCATCTCAGAATACTTACATAATATTCCAGATAAGCCTCCAACAAATCAAAATGTCATAAGAGACATTGATAACCCTCTTTATGAAAAAGGACACCTAGCGATATTAAAAGGTAACTTAGCGAGCGAAGGTTCTGTAGCCAAAATTAGCGGAGTAAAAAATCCTGTATTAACGGGTCCCGCAAAGATTTTTGAAAGTGAAGAGGATTGTTTAAAATCGATATTGAATAATGATATCAAAGCAGGTGATGTTGTTGTTATTAGAAACGAAGGGCCTGTTGGAGGACCAGGCATGAGAGAAATGTTAGCTCCAACATCTGCAATTGTCGGTCAAGGCCTCGGAGAGAAGGTAGCTTTAATTACCGATGGCAGATTTAGCGGGGGTACTTATGGTCTGGTTGTGGGTCATATAGCCCCAGAGGCTGCTGTTGGCGGAAATATTGCTCTAATAAAGCAAGGTGATTTCATTACAGTGGATGCTGTAAAGCAACTAATTGAAGTTCATTTATCTTACGAAGAATTAGAAAAAAGAAAAAAAGATTGGGTAAAACCTACTCCAAAATACAAAAGAGGGATACTTTCAAAATATTCGAGAATCGTAAGCTCATCAAGTTTAGGGGCAGTTACTGATTTATAGATCAGCTCAAAGTTTATTTTCTTAATCAATAAAGCTTTTTATCCTATTTGCTAAGTTCTCCAATCTAGCGCTGTATTTTGGAGAGTTACATTTTTTTCCATTATTGCTATTCATCCACAATGTTTTAACTCCACACCACAATATTGGTTCATCAGGAAAATTAAGCTTTGAGATAACTAAAACTAACTCTTTATTTGATTTAAAAAGTTCTAATTCAAGATCGTAAATTTCTAATCTTTTACCTTCTTTATCTCGACATAAGATATTAACCGTCAAATCAATATCTTCTTCTTCGATTTCGTATTCCCCATTTATTTTTACGACAGCATGAACAAAAGGTTTATTTGTCAAATCTGCTGACTTTGCGATTAAGCTCTCTATATTTTTAGGTGAATTTTCAAATAACACTTATTGATTTAATTAAAACTTTTATGGAACCCTGTTTAAACTTATTATTAAGTAATCCATCATCACCGAACTTAGAGTGAAGCAATTGCAATCTTTTAATTTTAGATGGCTTAAATTTAAATGGAAAACGTACTTTATTAGCTCTTACTGAAGGTTTTAGCTCACTAAAAGGAATTTGAACATTTGTTGTTCCAAATTTTTTTGTTGGGAATGATTTAATCCACCTGAGACCACCTGGAATAAATTCGGTTAGTCCAAGGAACGCATCTTCACAAGCAACCGCAAATTTAAAAGTTCTACCTTGTCCATCGATATTTAATTCAAAGGATGAATACTCAGATGCATTTAAAGATGGTTTATATATAGACGATCTACAACTAACAAATCCTCCTGCTTTCTCAACAATATTGCCCCTTAATAGCAAACCAGAATTCGAAATTTCACAAAAAGCTGAACTTGACCCTCCCATAACAGTATCGTTTAATGTTTTCCAACCATCGAACTCCTTTTTCTGGAATAGAAATTTTTTCTTACTCATTGAATAATTTAATTATTGTTAGACTTTAACTAAATTTTTAATTCTTTTGCTGATTCTTGATCACAAAATATTGAAATTTGATTAATAGATTTTATTAATTTTGATGGTGTTCTATCGAGAGACTCCTTTTCATCTAATAACCTCTCAAGAGCGATTCTTTTATTGGCTCCACTAACCAAAAATAGTATCTTTGATGAGGCTGAAAGGATCTTTGGAGTTAATGAAATTCTTTTTAATCCTTTGCCTTCATTAAAAACCACAAAGTCATCTAAATTATTATTTTTTTGATAAGGAAATAGTGAAGCTGTATGACCATCGTCTCCAAGACCTAATAAAGTTAAATCGAAGGAGGGAGGGTTTGATCCGCATTTTTCAAATAATTTAGAAATAAATTGATTTTTTGTAGCTTCTTCATCAGCGTTTAAATCATTGAAAATTTCATAAAAATAAGCTTTAGACCCATAATTAGTTAACAAAGAATTTTTCAACATTAACGAGTTACTTAATTCTGAATTTGGATCAACACATCTTTCATCTCCTAAAAAGACATCAACCATATCCCATCGAAGATCACTATTAGATAAGAGCTGATAGACAGATTTAGGCGTTGAACCTCCACTTACGCAAAATTTGAATCTTTCTTTCTTTTTTAAAGTATTAATAATGTGAATTTCAATAAACTTAAAAACGGCTGTTGATAGTTCTAATTTGTCTTTGTATATATTTATGGTGTATCCATTTTTGACCTTTTCAATCATTTCATCCATTCAGTATGAAAACTACCTTCCTTATCAATTCTTTCATAAGTATGAGAGCCAAAACAGTCTCTCATTGCCTGAACAAGATTCTGAGGAAGTCTATTGGTTCTATAACTATTCAAATAATCTAAAGTACTAGATAGGCACGGTACTGGTATACCAGCATTTGTGGATAGAGAGACTACTTTAGCTAAATTATCTAATCTTGTCGCAATTTCATTGTTGAACCAATCATCAAAAATTAAATTTTTTAAATTAGGATTTTTGTTATAAGCATCTTGAATTTTACTTAATAATTTTGATCTAATTATGCAACCACCTTTCCATATTTGAGCAATTGAGGGCATATTCAAACCATAGTTATATACTGCAGAAGCTTCTCTTAAAATATCCATACCTTGGGCATAGCTAGCAATTGTGGCAAGCACTACAGCATCAAATAAAGGTTTCATTCCATCTGATATGTTTCCTAAATCAAAATCCTCTATCTCTTTAGATGGAATAGTTTTTCCAATCTCACTACGTTGCTCTTTTAAAGAACTCATTACTCTTGCATTTAAAGATGCATAAATAGTTGGGACTGATACACCCAGTTCTAAAGCACTTACAACAGTCCATAATCCTGTACCTTTCTGGCCAGCTTTATCTAATATTTTTTCGACGACATCATCTCCAGTTATCTCATCTTTTGTATTTAGACAAATTTCTGTTATCTCGACGAGATAAGAAGCTAATTCATCAGTATCATTCCAAATACCAAATACCTCTGACATCTGTTGTCCATTCATACCTTTGACTCTCTTCATAAGGTCATAAGCTTCTGCGAGTATTTGTTCAATTCCATATTCAATTCCGTTATGAACAGTTTTTACAAAATGGCCTGAACCTCCTGGTCCAACATATGCAACACATGGTCCGTCTTCAACTTTTGCAGCCATTTTTGTTAATAAGCTTTCTATTGCATCATATGAAGCCTTAGTACCGCCTGGCATCATACTTGGCCCTTCTAGGGCTCCTTTGGCACCACCTGAGACTCCCATTCCAATGTATCCAAAACTTTTACTTTCAAGAGTATTTACCCTTCTTTCTGTATCTTTAAATTGAGAATTACCTCCATCTATTAATAAATCTCCTTCCTCGAGATATCCAGAAATATTTTCTATAACAGCATCTGTTGCGGGTCCAGCTTTTACCATCATTAGAATTCTTCTAGGTCGCTCTAGCTTATTAACAAATTCTTGAAGAGTTTCAGCTCCCTCTATATTCTTACCAAGACCACGACCTTGTAAAAATTCTTCAGTTTTTGAGTAAGTTCTATTAAAAACTACACTAGAAAATCCATTTCTCTCTGCGTTAAGAACTAAATTTTCGCCCATAACACCAAGACCTATTAAACCAAAATGTGCCTTGGACATAAAAAAATAAAAAACTCAATAAATATAGTTTGCATGCAACTCAACAAAATTGCTCAAAAAAAATACTTATGTCAGCGAAAAATGATCGAAAAGATCTAGATAACAGTTCCGTTTGCAATAGTTGCATTTTTAACTACAACAACAATTCCATTTCTTATATAAAAGCCTAATTCTGGCTTATCTGCTTCTTCTACTCGATCTTTATTAATGATTACGACATTATCACCAATCCTTGTATTCTTATCAAGAATTGCTCTTTTTACAGTAGTTCCTTCACCTACTCCAAGAGGTGTTCCGCCTCCTTTTCTTAATTCAATCCTCTCTTCAGGCGATTCAAAGAAATCGGCACCCATAACAAGAGTGTCCTCAATAACAGAATCACTTTCAATCCTACTTCTTACACCTAAAACACAATGCAAAATACTGCATGACTTCAAGATTGTACCCTCACAAACTATTGAATCAGTAATTTGAGCATCTACTAGTTTAGAAGGGGGAAGAAATCTTGGTCTTGTATAAATTGGAAATTTTTCATCATAAAAACTAAATGGAGGTTTTGGTTGCTCAGTCAAGGCAAGGTTTGACTCAAAGAATGCCCCAATGGTGCCGATATCTTCCCAATAATCATCGAATACATAACTTTTAAGAGTATCTCCCCTATTGAGAGCTTCAGGAATTATGTCCTTACCAAAATCCGTATAACTAGGAAATTTATTTAAAAGATCGAAAAGAGTATTTCTGCTAAAAACGTAAATACCCATAGATGCTAGATAAGGTTTTTCGGCAGCTGACTCTTTACTTAATCCAAATTTTGAAGTATCTACTGCCATTGCCTTCAACTTCTCTCCAGTGGGCTTTTCACTGAATTCTTTTATATTTCCTACATCGTCTGTCCTCATGAGGCCAAAACCCTCTGCTTGAGCTTCATCAACAGGCAAAGCTGCAACAGTCAAATCAGCACCATTATCTCTATGATGTTGAACAAATAAACTGTAGTCCATTCTGTAAAGTTGATCCCCTGACAATATTAAATATTCATCAACATCCCATTCTTGAAATAACCATTGGTATTTTCTTACAGCATCAGCTGTACCTTCAAACCACTTAGGACTATCAGGAGTCTGTTGAGCGGCTAAAACCTCCACAAATCCTTGGCCAAAAGGCCCGTTTAAATTATAGGTTCTTCCTATATGTCTATTTAGAGATGCACTATTGAACTGGGTCAACACGTACATTTTTTCAATGCCTGAATTTATACAATTACTAATTGGGATATCAATTAAACGATACTTACCTGCCAACGGCACAGCAGGTTTAGCCCTCATTTTTGTTAAAGGGTAAAGTCTAGAACCTTTTCCTCCTCCGAGGATTATGGCCAAAACACGCTTCATTCAATCTTATGGAGGTAGATATACAACTATTTAAAGTAACTGATTATGGGCATATTTTGAAATACAAATGGTCAGTTTACGAAGGTATTTCGATAAATCACTAGAAAAACTTAATATAAATTGAGGAAAATTAGTTATTCTTGTCCTCTTCTATCAAAGAAAACAATTTTTCAACGATTTTCAATGAAGCTTGCCTTTCTTCTCTTGATTGAGGACTTCTCAACTTGGTTACAGGCGTATGAAGTATTTTATTGATAATTCCTTTTGTCAGCGCTTCCACTACTTTTCTTTCTCGAGCCGAAAAATCAGGGCCCATTCTACTAAGTGCTTTTTGCAATTCCTCTTTTCTAATTAACTCCAAATCTGATCTGAGTTTATTAATTACTGGAACCGCCTCTAAACTTGCCCACCATTCTAAAAAAATGATCCTTTCTTCTTCTACTAGTGATTCCGCTTCCTTTGCTATTTTCTGTCTAAATTCTTGATTTCTTGAAACGACCTCTTGTAAGTCATCCACATCAAATGATTGTACAAATTCATGTTGTTTGACATCATTAGATATGTTTCTCGGTACACCAATATCAATAAATTTAAGTCTATTACTCAAATTTAATTTTTCAATTTTTGCGAGATCAATAATTGGCTCTTCAGAAGCAGTACTGGTGAAAACAACAGAAGATATTGATATTTTTTCCTCTAATTCATTTAACCCTCTACAAACAATTTCTAAATCAGGGAAGTCTAGAGCAAGATTTAATGCTCTATCAATATTTCTATTTACAAGAACCAGTTTATGACATCCTTTTGATTTTAAATGAGTTATTAAAAGCCTACTCATTCGTCCAGCGCCAACCACAAGAACGTTCTCTGATTCCAAACTTTCAAGGGTATCAAAACCCTTTTCTTGTCCAATTTTTAATTGAGCAAGTTCTACCGCTGCTGAACTAATTGATACGGCTCCAGTTCCTAAATTTGTTTCGGATCTTACTTTTTTACCTGTACTAACTGATTGAGTTAATAATCTATTAAGAATTGGTCCAGTAGATTGATTTTCTTGACCTAATCTCATCATTTTTTTTACCTGCGAAAGGATTTGTCCTTCGCCTAAAACGAGGCTATCGAGTCCTGCCGAGACTTTCATCAAATGCAAAACTGCTTCTTCCTGTCTAAAGCAAAAAAGATGTGGATTTAAATCTTCAAAAATAATTCCAGAATATTCTGATATGAATTCTTTAATAGATGAAATTCCAGTATTTTTATCCTTTACTAGCGCATATATTTCCAGCCTATTACAAGTACTTAAGATTGACACCTCTAATACCTCAGAGAAAGCTTTCAATGCTTTCAATGATTCTGTTATGGATTGGTCAGGAATACTTAACTTCTCACGCACTTCGACAGGTGCCGTGCGATGACTTAGTCCGACGACAACAATATGCATAAAATCAAAAGTGAATTTTTAAAGGCTGATACTCTTAGCACCATCTTTTATATGGACTGTATTCGTGAACCTTGCAGTACTATCTAATGTACTAATTACTAGACTACTTGTTCTAACACAGTCCTTTTCAAATTTAACTCCGTCAAATAGTAATCCATCAGTTATTCCACTTCCAGCGAAAACAACATTTTCTCCCGATGCCAATTCATTCGCTTCGTAGATTTTATCTATATCGGTTATACCCATTTCATTAAGACGTTTTATATTTCCTTCTTTTGTGTAATCAGCCCATTCAGAAGTTTGAGCGATTGCTGGATCATAAACTAGTTGTCCTTGAAAGTGTCCCCCTAGAGCTCTCATTGCAGCAGCCGAAATAACACCCTCTGGAGCTGCACCTATACCCATCAAGCAATGTGTTCCAGTACCTGCAAAACCACATGCAATCGCAGCTTGAACATCACCATCAGAAATCGGTTGTACTTTTGCCCCACATCCTCGAATCTCTTTAATTAAATCTTTATGCCTAGTTCTATCCATTACAACAACAGTAAGCTCATCAATAGAAAGGCCCAAGCAATCACTAAGTATCTTTAAGTTTTCAGTAGCTGAATTTCTAATATCTACTTTACCTTTAGCTGCAGGAGGCGCTGCTAATTTATTCATATAAAAATCAGGCGCATTGAAAAGACCACCAGTATCAGATGCAGCTAAAACCGCCATAGAACCTCTTTGATTATTCGCACAAAGATTAGTTCCTTCACAAGGATCTACTGCAAAGTCAACCCCTGGCCCACTTCCACTACCAACCTCTTCACCTATATAAAGCATAGGTGCTTCATCTCTTTCACCTTCTCCAATAACAATTTTCCCTTTCATTTCAATTTTGCCCATTCGCAATCTCATAGCTTCTACAGCTGCAGCATCAGCTTCATCTTTTTGACCAAGTCCTGTTAGTTTTGCTGAAGCAATAGCTGCTTGCTCGACAACTTCGAGAATTTCTTGAATTAAAGTTTGATTCACAATTAAATTTTGAGGATTTTCTTAAAGGTTTTGAGTATGATCTCATAAAAAATGTCATTTTTTATGAGAATTATTATGCTAGTAAGCTTTTTTTAACTCTTAACAGCTGTTACTTTATCAGGCCGTGACTTTAAATTAGGAATAAAGAACTAAATATAGTATCTTTATTAAATATTTTAAAAATTAAATGACTGAGTCAAATCAAACAAATTTAGCTGGTGTTAATAGACCAATCCAAATAATCCCTTCAGTTTTACCCGCAGATTGGGCAAATATGGGGGCATGTGTGAAAGAGCTCGAGGAAGCAGGGGTAGATAGAATTCAATTTGATGTAATGGATGGGAATTTCGTACCAAATCTTACATTCGGGCCTGAAATGATTGCTGCATGCAGGAAATATTGCAATGTCCCTTTTGAAACTCAATTAATGGTGAGCCAATACAATTGTGAAACGATGATTGAATCTTATGTAAACGCTACAAAAGGGGCGAATGGTGAACCAGGAGTAGTAATAGCTCATGCCGAAGCAAATATTCATTTGCATAGAGTTCTCGGAAGAATCAAAGATCTAGGCGGATCCCCTTCTGTTGCATTAAACCCTCATACTCCTTTTGAAATGATTAAAAACATTATGGATATGGTCGATCACGTTTTGGTTATGACAGTTAATCCAGGCTTTGGTGGACAAGCTTATATACCAACAATGCTTAATAAAATCAGAGAAATAAGAAACTTTATTATCGAAAAAAACTTAAATGTCGACATTGAAGTTGATGGAGGGATAAAAGCAAATTGGACTATTTCACAATGTGCAGATGCTGGTGCTAATTGTTTTATTGCAGGTAGTGGAATGTTTGCTTACCCAACATTAAAAGAAGGATGTGATGACTTGAGAAAAGTTGCACAAGAAGCACAAAAAGGGAATGTTCTTTCAGAACCTCAATAAATATTCTTGGTGATTAAGAAATCACCCAAATAACCAGCCATAACTATGCAACCCTATTCCTAAGAAATTTACTCCTAAATAACATACTAAAACCACTAAAAATCCTGTAGATGCTAATAATGCTGGTCTACGCCCTTGCCAACCCTTGCTTATTCTCATATGCAGATAAGCGGCATAAAACAACCATGAGATAAATGCCCATGTTTCTTTTGGATCCCAACTCCACCAAGTGCCCCAAGCCTCGTTAGCCCAGACCGCACCTGAAATCAACCCGAGAGTCAAAAGAACAAAACCTATTAATATAGAGCGATAACTTAATGTATCTAATTCTTCTGAATGAGAAAATTCAATAGGTTCATCTAAATCATTTATAGGATAGTTATTAGAGATTCTAAACCCTCCAATACCTGTAGAACTACTTCTAATTTGGAGCGGCTTATTTTTATTAATGAACAACACAGAAACTGAAAGTAAAGAACCTATAATTAATGCCGCATAACTAAGCATAACGACACTGACATGCATTACTAACCAACTAGATCTTAAAGCTGGGACCAAGTTGGATGATAATTTCAAATCGTCAGGCAACGCAAAACAAGCAAAGGCCACAGTCAGCAACTCAATAGTTATGGCAATTGAAGGAATTATTGGAGATTGATATTCCCTTTCAATCAATAGTTGCCCCATTGTGATCCCCCAAACAAGGAAATAAAGAGATTCATACAAATTGCTGATAGGAAAGTGTCCG
>QCMJ01000012.1 GCA_003213855.1 Prochlorococcus sp. AG-418-O03 | reverse complement strand
AGCATGATTGCAAGAAAATTAAAAAAATTAATAAAAAAAATTCTTTTTTTTTTAAAGTCATACTTTTTTCTAACTTTTCTTTTTCCTTGTAGTTTTTTTATTACTTATCTTTGTTTTTTTTAAAATAGAGCCTTTTTTATCTTTTAATTTTTCTTCTAGAAGAGATACAGCATCATCTATTGTGAATTTTTCTAAATCTGTATCTTTTGCAAGAGAAACATTAGTTTTGCCATATTTTAAATAGACCCCATATCTTCCATTTAATATTTGAATTTTTTCTGTAAATTCTTTTGGCTTTCCAAAGTCTTTGAGTACCTCTTGACCACCTCTACCCATTTTTGGCATCGCAAGAATTTCTAATGCTCGTTTTAAATCAACCTTAAAAACATCATCCTCTTTTTTTAATGATCTGTTTTCGGATTCATTTTCATTTTTGGTCCATTTAATATAAGGGCCAAATCTTCCTCTGTCAGCCTCAACCACACCTCCTTCAGGATGAGCTCCTAACAATCTAGGCAAACTTAACAGTACAAGAGCCTCACCTAGAGTTAGATCATCAGTTTTCAACTCTTTGGGTAATGAAGCTCTTCTTGGTTTAGCTTTATCTTGATCATTATTTCCCAACTGTACGTAAGGTCCATAAGGGCCAAATCTTAAAAAAACTTTTTCCCCAGTTTTTGGATCAGTACCAAGATCTGATGGGCCACTTAAAATTTGATCAACTTGCTTTATATCTAAATCTCCAGGAGTAATATCCATTGGAAGATTACCTTTAGCCTGAATTTCGTTACCAGATTCATCAATTTTTATACCTTCAAGCCATGGTCCATTAGAGCCTATTCTGACTACGCAAGGAAGGTCTTCAAAATCAACTTGTCTATAAGCCTTACCATCAATATCACCCTCTGTTTTCTGAACTTTTACCTCAAGACCATTTTTACCTTTATAGAAAGTCTCAAGATATGGTAGCCACTCAAGATTACCTGAAGATATTTCATCTAATGAAGATTCCATTTTTGCAGTAAAAGTAGTATCAACCAAATCAGGAAAATGTTCTTCTAATAGAGCGGTAACAGCAAAAGCTGTAAACGTTGGAGCCAAGGTATTGGAAGATATATTTGCATAACCTCTATCTACAATTGTCCCAATAATGCTTGCATAGGTAGATGGTCTTCCAATCCCTTCTTTTTCAAGAACTTTAACTAATGCAGCCTCTGTATATCTTGCGGGCGGTTTAGTTTCATGAAAAGTAGATTCCTTATTAGTAACTTCAAGATATGTTCCAGTAGTTAAGTTTGGGAGAATAATTTCTTGTTGTTCAAGGGATGAACTTGGATCATCACTTCCCTCTACATAAGCTCTGAAAAATCCTGGGAAATCAATACTTTTCCCACTCGATTTAAATAATCCATCCCCCACACTAATTTCAGCATTAATCATTGTTAGCCTAGCTTCCGCCATTTGACTGGCTACAGTTCTTTTCCAAATTAAATCATAAAGAGATAAGTCTCTACCAGTTAGATTAGTTTCCTTTGGTGTTTTAAATACCTCACCTGCAGGCCTAATTGCTTCGTGTGCTTCTTGAGCATTTCTTGCAGTTGAATTAAATTGTCTTGGTGAGTTAGATAAATATTCTTTTCCATACATAGAGCTGACACATTCTCTAGCAGCTTTTGTAGCTTGTTCGGAAAGATGAACCGAATCAGTTCTCATATATGTAATGAAACCTCTCTCATATAGCCCTTGGGCACATCTCATTGTTTCTCTTGCAGACAAACGAAGCTTTCTGTTTGCTTCTTGTTGCAATGTACTAGTTGTAAATGGAGGAACTGGCTTACGAGTAGATGGTTTTTTTTCGATTTTTGAGACTACCCAATCCTCAGAGGAAAAAATCCTCAATAAGTTATTTACTTTTTCTTCTTCAATTATTAAAGATTTATTTCCTTGTTTTAATTTGCCGGTCTGTTCATCGAAATCAGAACCATTAGAAATTCTTTGACCGTTTAAACTAAATAATTTAGTTTCGAAAGTAACATTATCTTTTACTAGGGAAGCTTTAATCCCCCAGTAACTAGCCTTTTTAAAGGATCTTCTTTCTCTCTCTCTCCTAACAAGAAGTCTTACAGAAACTGATTGAACACGACCAGCAGATAATCGGGGGGCTACCTTCTTCCACAGTAAAGGAGACAATTCATATCCAAAAAGCCTGTCCAAGATTCTTCTTGTTTCTTGAGCCTGAACAAGTTCCATATCAATTTCTCTTGTTTGGTCTAAAGCTTTATTAATTGCCTTTTTCGTAATTTCATGAAAAACCATTCTCTTAGTTGGTATTTTAGGCTTTAGTATTTGCAGGAGATGCCAGCTAATACTCTCTCCCTCTCTATCTTCATCAGTTGCCAGTAATAGCTGGGTCGCACCTTTCAATGCATCTTTTAACTCTTTAACAACCTTTTTCTTATCTTTTGGAACTATATAAAGTGGTTCAAAATCTTCTGTTGTATTTACTCCTATCCTTGACCATTTTTCCTTTTTAACCGCAGCAGGTATTTCAGCAGCTCCTTTTGGAAGATCTCTTACGTGTCCCATTGAAGCGAGAACTTCATAATTAGAAGGCAAAAACTTTCTTATGGTTTTTGCTTTGGTGGGACTTTCAACAATAACAAGTGTGTGATCCAAGGTTTATTTCAAAAATTGGTGTTTTTGTTCAGTTAGGGCATATTATGATTATTTGAAGCCTTTTCAAGTAATTTCTTCTTAAAATTTCAAAAATCATACCCACAAATTATAATCAAGTTAAGATTAACTCTTAGAGCCTTACAATCAAACATCTAATTTAATCCAATTTAATAAAGTGCCCAACGAAATCTTTACAATTAATTTAAATGCTCAAGCCATTATTCCAGAGGCTTTTATTTTATTGGGTATTATTGGAACACTTCTTGTAGATTTAGCTGGAGAAAAAACTGCATCAAAATGGGCACCAATAATTTGCTATTTATCAATTGGCAGCTCCCTTTTTAGTTTGGCATTGCAATGGAGTAATCCAGTAGAAAGCGCATTCCTTGGGTCCTTTAATTCAGATAATTTGGCAATAGCATTTAGAGCAATAATTTCTTTATCAACCTTAGTATCTTTACTTATAAGTTGGCGGTATACAGAACAAAGTGGTAGCCCAATTGGCGAGTTTGCCGCGATAGTTCTTTCGGCCACCCTTGGGGCAATGCTTTTGTGTGGATCTACTGACCTTATTAGTGTATTTATATCTCTGGAAACTTTATCTGTAGCAAGCTACTTACTTTCTGGTTATCTCAAGAGAGATCCAAGAAGTTCAGAAGCGGCTTTAAAATACCTCCTTGTTGGATCAGCTGCGGCTGCTGTCTATTTGTATGGATCCTCTTTTCTTTATGGATTAAGCGGTTCAACAAACTTAGCAACAATAGGTTTAGAGATTATAAATAAGCCATCCTTCATTACTTCTCTAGCTCTTGTATTTGTCTTGTCAACAGTTGCATTTAAAATTGCTGCTGTTCCCTTTCACCAATGGACTCCTGATGTATATGAGGGTTCACCTACACCTGTAGTAGCTTTTTTATCTGTTGGTTCAAAAACAGCAGGCTTTGCATTTGCAATAAGAATATTAAGCACAACTTTCTCTTCTTTTGACGAAGAATGGAAACTTTTATTTACTATTTTGGCCATATTAAGCATGGCTCTAGGAAATGTTGTAGCTCTAGCTCAAACCTCAATGAAGAGGATGCTAGCTTACAGTTCTATTGGACAAGCTGGATTTGTAATGATTGGGATAGTATCTGGAACACAAGATGGTTTATCAGCTGCTGTTTTATATTTGGCTGCATATTTGTTTATGAATTTGGGTGCATTTTCTTGTGTAATACTTTTCTCACTAAGAACTGGCTCTGACAGAATTCTTGATTACTCAGGTCTTTACCAAAAAGATCCTCTTATTACATTAGGCTTGAGCCTCTGTCTTCTATCTCTTGGAGGTTTACCTCCAATGTTAGGATTTTTTGGAAAGATATACTTGTTCTTTGCAGGTTGGGCAAATCATCAATATCTATTAGTAATCGTTGGATTAGTAACTTCGGTTATATCTATTTATTACTACATTTCAGTGATAAAAATGATGGTAGTTAAAGAACCACAGGAAGCTTCTGAAATAGTAAAATCATATCCTGAAATTAATTGGGGAATTGTAGGATTACCCCCCTTGAGAATTGCACTTTATACGTGTGTGGCGGTAACTGCTCTTGGAGGAATCTTATCTAATCCTCTTTTTAAATTAGCTAATACAGCAGTTTCAGAAACTCCTTTCTTACAAGATATTATTGCTACAGCAAACAATATTTCCTAGAAGAATTCTTCAATAAATGTCTAAGAAAGTCGCGAGTTTAGAAAATATATCTAAAACATATGGGAAAGAGGATCTAACTGTTAAAGCCTTAGACAGCGTAAACCTAGAAATTTATAAAGGTGATTATTTAGCTGTAATGGGAGCTAGTGGCTCAGGCAAAAGTACTGCAATGAATATTATTGGATGTTTAGATAGACCATCTGAAGGTATTTATAAATTAAATGGTATTCCTGTTGAGAATTTATCTGATGATGAGCTCGCGGAAATACGCAACCAAAAATTAGGCTTCGTTTTTCAACAATTTCATCTTCTATCAGACGCAACTGCACTTGAAAACGTAACATTGCCGATGATTTATGCTGGTATTGATCCTGAACAAAGATTAAAGCGAGGTAAGAATGCCTTAAAAAAAGTTGGCCTTTCAGAAAGAATGAATAATCGCCCAAATCAATTATCCGGAGGTCAACAACAACGAGTTGCTATTGCGAGGGCTATTATCAATAACCCCGCAATTTTGTTAGCAGACGAACCTACTGGAGCACTAGATTCAAAAACCACTGAAGATGTATTAGATCTTTTTGACAAACTGCATGAAACTGGAATAACTATAGTTTTAGTTACCCATGAAGATGAAGTTGCAAATCGTGCAAAAAAAATAGCCAAATTTAAGGATGGAAGAATAGTTGAATTAAAAGTTAATTAAATTCAAAACCTACTAATTACCTTTAGTTGAGTTTCATTTTCAATTCTTAAATTCCCATTGGTATCAATATCTTTAATTTTCCATAAATCTGGACAATACCCACAAGGTAAAAAACTTTTAGTAAGAAACTTATTTGCAGATTTAATCACATATTCTTTTTTCTTGTTACATTCAATTGAATCATAAAAAGCTTTAAGAACTTTGGCAGTCCAATAATGTTGATTAATATTCTTAGTTTGAAGTACTTTTGATAATGAAATACCTTCTAATGGGGTGAGATTTAAAACATTCATTCCAAGTCCTACTCTTACATAGATAATTTTTTTGCCTCTTGTTATCACCCTTGGTAAAAATCCAATCAACTTTTTTGAACCAAAAAAAATATCATTTGGCCATTTCAAACAAACATTAATATTCTCTTGTCTAAGCATTTCACATAACTTAATACCTAAAGACAAATTAAATATTTGATATTCAAATTCTTTTGAAAATATTGGGTAAGCTGCACTTAACCAAATCCCGCCTTTTGGAGAAACCCAAGTTTTTGAATTTTGGCCGACCCCTGAGAACTGTTCTCTTGCTATTATCGCTACTGGCTGGTTATTCTTTATTTCAGAATATTCAAGCAAGTTTGTTAGCTCATTTTCGGTACTTTTACATTTTATTTTGTAATGAAGTGTCCAGGTTGGATATTGACCCTGGATTTTTTTTAAATAAAAAACTGTCTTAGCTGCAGGTCCAATAACTTTCACAAATTCTTTATTAAAACAACGAGCATCTTTTTAAAGATTAGATTAACTTTAGTCTTAATAAGTAAATTTTACAAATTGGACAAAAAGTATTTGCCAATAGTGAATAGAAGGAATCCACATCCATTAAAAAATTGTCTTGATAATTTCAAAAAATCCTGCGGAGACTTAGATAAACTCTCTAAAATCAATGAAAACTGGAAGAACTTAATCGGCTTAGAACTATTTCAAGAATGTAAACCATTAAATATTGAAAAAAAAATACTTACTATTGCAGTAAATCATCCACAGTGGCGACAAGCTTTAATCTATAACAAGCATAAATTAAAAGAGAGAATCGAGAAAATTGGAATAACTTTGAAGGATATAAAAATCATACAAAATTATGAAATTAAAAATGAAAATATTAAAGCTACGAATGCAAAGATAGTTTGGGCAAATCATCCAAGCAGAATCGATCAAAATAATATGTGCATTTGTACTCTCTGTAATTCCCCAACTCCCGAGGGAGAAATCAAAAGATGGGGAAAGTGTTCTTTTTGTTGGAGAAAAATAAATAAATAAATTCTTTATTTAGTTAAAATTAGTATTCCCATCTGCCCCCAAAAAATATTTCTATACTCAGCTTTTTTAAATCCAACTTCCTTAGCAATTTTTATAAGCTCATTTTTATTTGGAAAATGTCTAATACTTTTTTCAATATATGCGTACTCTGAACCTAAATTAAAAAGACGCGAAATAGGCACTACAATAAATCTCAAATAAATTTTCTGAAAAATACTGGATAAAGAATTTTTTGTTGAGTGATTAAAGTCTAGAAATCCTGCCCTTCCCTTATCCTTCAAAAGATAAAAAACTTTTTTTAGTCCTCCTTTAACATTATTTAAGTTTCTTAATCCATAAGACATACAAATCCCGTCAAAATTTTTCGAAAAATCATTAATTTCTAAAACATCTTTAATTTCCCACTTAATAAATTTATTTTTTTTAAACTCTGATTTTTTTTTTGCAATATTCAAGATATCCTCTGCACTGTCAATCCCAGTAATTGAACCCCTTGGACTAACTCTCTCAGAAATTAAGAATGCTAAATCTCCAGTTCCACAACATAAATCAGCCCAATCTTCACCATTTAAAGGTTCCAAAAAATTAACTAATTTTCTTTTCCATAATCTGTGCAGCCCAAAACTTAATAGATTATTCAAAAAATCATATTTATAAGAAATTTTATTAAATATATTTTTGACTTCGATAGTTTTTGTGAATTTCATTTTTAAATTTTTAACTTATTTATTTTTGGTATTAAATTAAATCTTTTATTCATAGGGTCTTATTGGAAGTTTTTTTTCGAGTAGGAAAGTCTTTATTTCTCTTAAAGAAAGTTTCTTATCATGAAGTAATGATGCTAAAAGTGCGGCAGATGCCCTGCCTTCATTGAAAACATCATAGATATCTTTTAAACAACCTGCTCCTCCAGAAGCAATCACTGGAATATTAACAATATTGGCAACAGATTCAGTCAGATGTAAATCATATCCATTCTGCGTGCCATCACCATCCATTGAAGTAAGCAAAATTTCCCCTGCGCCTAACTCCTCAACTTTCTTTGCCCAACTTAATACATCTATTCCAGTATTTTCTCTCCCTCCTTTTACATATACCTCCCATTCATCAGTCTTATTAACTTTTCTTTTAGCATCAATTGCTATCACGATACATTGATTACCAAATTCTCTAGAACTTTTAGAAATTAAATCTGGATTTCTAACAGCAGAAGAATTCAAACTCACTTTGTCCGCTCCAGCTCTTAAAAGATCATTAATTGAAGAAACAGAATCTATTCCTCCACCTACTGTAAATGGGATTTTTACTGATTTTGCTGTCCTAGAGACAAGGTCAACTAATATATTTCTATTTTCTACACTAGCTCTAATATCTAAGAATACTAATTCGTCTGCGCCCTCATCAGAATACCTACAAGCCAATTCAACAGGATCGCCTGAGTCTCTCAAGTTAACAAAATTTACACCTTTAACCACTCTGCCATGGGCGACATCTAAACAAGGAATTAAACGAAGAGCTACCATTTTAGTAAAAATTGTCCAAATGCTGTTAATCTTGCATAATAGCTTCCATTTTACCTCTTATGGCTGAAACAAAATTATTACCCAAAATCGGTAGTAAAATCAAAATTAACATTAACAAAGTAAAAGATAGACTACCAGCTAAATTAATCGATCAAATATCCTCTAATCCTAAAGCCGTAATAACAGGCTATAAAATGACAGACGGCAGAAGTATTGGGATCACCGCAAAATTTCAGAATGGTGAGAAAAATTGGTTTTTCCCAGAAGAAATTGAGAAAGGTTAAAGAGTAAAGTGAATGATCCAAAACAACTATTAGGAATTAAGGGTGCCTCTGAAACATCAAGTATATGGAAACTCCGTGTACAGTTAATGAAACCCATAACGTGGATCCCTTTGATATGGGGAGTTATTTGTGGAGCAGCTGCAAGTGGGAACTTTGAATGGACATTTAGTAATGTTCTAGCTTCCTTAGCATGTATGTTGATGAGTGGACCACTTCTGGCTGGTTATACCCAAACCATAAATGATTTTTTTGATAAAGAAATTGATGCAATTAATGAACCAAATAGACCAATTCCTTCTGGCAAAATTTCAATTAAAGATGTAAAAATACAAATCTGGGTATTACTTATAGCGGGTTTAATAGTTGCTTTTCTATTAGATTTATACGCTAATCACAGCTTCCCCTCCGTCTTACTTTTGGCATTAGGAGGTTCCTTAGTTAGTTATATATATTCTGCTCCACCACTCAAATTAAAACAGAATGGTTGGCTTGGAAATTATGCATTAGGAGCATCTTATATAGCTTTACCTTGGTGGGCAGGACAAGCCTTGTTTGGGAAATTAACTTTCGTGACGGCTATACTAACACTTGCTTATAGCCTCTCAGGACTTGGGATTGCTGTTATTAATGATTTCAAAAGTGTTGAAGGAGACTCAAAACTAGGCTTAAATTCTCTACCAGTAGTATTTGGAATTAAAAATGCAAGTAGAATAAGTGCAGGACTGATTGACATTTTTCAATTAGCAATGGTTGTAGTATTAGTCATTATTGGTCAACATTTAGCCTCAGTAATTTTGGTTTTATTGGTAATTCCACAAATCACATTTCAAGATATGTGGTTACTAAGAGATCCTCTAAAGTTTGATGTCAAATATCAAGCAAGTGCCCAACCGTTCCTTATAACTGGAATGTTAGTTACAGCTTTAGCGATAGGACATAGTTTTTTAGTTGCTTAAGGTGCAAAAGATTAAATTCAAATCTTTTGTTTTAATAATTCCAATATTAATTTTTTCTGGAATATCTTTTTATTTTTTTAGTCTAATATTTAGTACGTTAAAATTTGACGTATCTAAAAATAAAAAGTTTCGGTTAACCAAATATTCTTATGTAATATCATCTTCTGATAATAAGATACTAAGCAAATTAAGCCGCAAATTTGAAATAGATAATAGTTATCATAAAATTCCTTTTTTTCTTAAACATTCTTTTATATCTTCTGAGGATAAAAGATTTTATAAACATAATGGAATAGATTTAAAAAGTATCTCACGTGCCCTTATTCAAAATATTAGAAGTGGTTATGTTAAAGAGGGAGGAAGTACGATTACACAACAAGTTGCTAGATTACTTTTTCTAAATAATGATTTAAGTTTTCAAAGAAAAATCAAAGAAATATTTATATCACTCATACTTGAATTTAGATATGACAAAAATCAAATTTTAAAATTATATTTAAATAATATTTATCTAGGATCAGGAGCATACGGGGTAGACGAGGCTGCCCAAGTTTATTTTGGAAAATTCATAGAAGAATTGACATTATCAGAGATCGCATTAATTACAGGATTGGCTCCAGCACCATCAATTTATTCACCTTATCAAAATTTAGAACAAGCTATTAAAAATAGAAATAAAGTTCTTGAATCAATGTATGTTGATGGATATATTTCTCTTGCAAATAAGAATAAGGCTATTAAAGAAAAAATAAAATTAAATTATCAAACAGCTGATAATTTTTTAGAGGATAAATTACTAATAAACTTTATTCTGAAGGAAACAGATAAAAGAATTGGAAGTGAAAATGATTATAAGTTTTTAAGAATTAAATCTTCTATCAACAAAGATTGGCAAGAAAAAGGTCAAAAAATATCAAGATATGCAGGACCTAAAGAACTTGAATTTGGTCTGTTATCTATCGAATCAAACACAGGACTAATCAGGACAATGATAACCAGCAAAAATCCATCAATTAATGAATATAATAGAGTGATTTCTTCTGTAAGACCTTTAGGTTCTACTTTTAAAATAATCCCTTATGCTGCTGCATTAAAAGAAGGAATAAAATTAAGCGATAAATTTGAAGACTTACCAATATGCTGGGAAAGTTATTGCCCAAAAAATTTTTCAGAAGACTATAGAGGTTCAATATCTTTGATTGAATCATTTAAAAGTTCATCAAATATCGTTCCAATATCAATATCAAAAAAAATCGGCTTAAAAAATATTATTAATTTAGCGAATTCATTTGGACTAGGTTACGAGCAAGAGTTTAAGGAATTCCCATCATTAGCTATTGGCTCCTTCGGAGATAATCTTTTAAACATCACAAATGCATATTCTGCAATAAACAATAATGGGAAGATTCAAAGCCCTGAAATCATAGAAAAAATAGAATCATTTCAAAAACAACATATTTGGAAAAACAAATCTATTTCTAAGAAAATATTAGATTTAAAAATAAATAAGAAAATAAATAAACTTCTTGAAAAATCTGTAAAAGAAGGCACTTCAAAAGCAGCCTCTATAAAAGGAAAGAAAGTTTATGGGAAAACAGGAACATCTGATGGAAATAAAGATCTCTGGTTTATTGGTTCCATTGATAACCTTACAACAGGGATCTGGATAGGTTACGACGATAACAAGGAATCTGAATTATCTAGTGGAAATGCAGCTAATTTATGGAAGAAGTTCATATCTGAAATTTATAAAATTCCAATTAAAAAATAAATTATATTTTAAGATTTATAAGAAATTATTGCAGAATAAAATCCATCCCCAGGATAATCCAAGCTAGGTAAAATTTGCTTTTGGCTAACCAATTTTAAAGTTTTGTTTTTTTCAATAAATCGTTCAATTAATAGATTATTTTCATCAGGACAAATAGTACAAGTTGAATAAACTAAAGTGCCATCTTTTTTCAAAAGAGGAAAAATACTCTCCAAAAGTTTTTCCTGTAATAAAGTTAAAGATTTTATTTTTTCTTTACTTAAAGACCATCTAGAATCTGGATTCCTTGAAAGAGTTCCAATGCCTGAGCATGGAGCATCTAATAAAATCTTATCAAAATAAGATATAAAATTAGGATTTAATTCAATCAAACTCGTAGCATCAGCCTTAAGGGTAGTAACAGATTTTAAATTTAACCTTTCTAAATTTGATTGCAGTATTTTCAATCTTTTTGCTGATCTATCTACGGCAATGATTTCAGCACTATCATTTGTTAATTCTGCTAGGTGGGTAGACTTACTTCCTGGAGCTGCACAAGCATCTAAAATCTTTTCACCTTCTTTTGGATTTAAGAGAGGTGCTATCCACTGTGAAGATCTATCTTGAATTGTCCAATGTCCATCACTATATCCTGGTAAATTTTTTATAGATCTTGGATTAGATTTTAAAGTAATTCCATTATGTAAATCTTTAATAATTTCAGCATTAATTTTATTTTCATGAAGTACTTTCAAAAATTTATCTAAATTAGTTTTTAATTGGTTAATTCTCAAATCAATTGATGGTTTTTTATTAAATGCCTTAATGATATTTTCACCCTCGCTATTGCCGACCCATTTATAAAGATCCTTCACAAGCCATAATGGAAATGATTCAAGATATGAAATTCTTTCTTTTCTATCAGAAGATAATGCCGGAAAAATTTTTTGTTCTAATTTTCTTGATGCATTTCTCAATATCGCATTTACAGTTCCCGCTAAACCATTTAAATCTGTTTTTTTAGCTACTTCTACAGTGGTAGAAATAGCAGCAGGAAATGGAATTTTATCCATTTTCAATAGTTGATATAAACCTATATGTAGAAGCCATCTTAACTTTGGAGGCTGCTTTTTATGAGTAATTTTTGATGTATGATCCATCCAAAGATCAAGAAATTTTCTATACCTTATGCATCCAAAAGATAATTCCGTAATAAAAGCTATATCAAGAGGATTAAATTGATAACTTTTTAAAACCTTTTCAAGAGCATGATCAGAAAAATCACCAGAACTAACTTTTAATAAAATTTCCCAAGCTGCCTTCCTTTGTAAATATCCTGTGCTCAAAATATAATTTATTTTTAAAGATAACTTTAATATACAAAAAATTCAAAAATTTAAACTACTTTTTCAATTGCAGTATTCAACCAAATAAAACCTAAGATAGAAATAAGTGACAGATTAAATCCTAAAAAAAGAAAAATATTTAAAGAATGGATTCTTTCCCGAAAAAATATTTTTTTTCTTGTTGATACTTCATTAGTAAAATAAAAACTTAATCAGGATTTCAAACGGCAACCAATATTGATAGATCCTGCATCAAGCATTCTGCCTAATTTAATTGCTATGGATTCCTCCAACCTTGTGAAATTAGATTGATGGGTAGTTATCCAATCTAATTCAGAAAAAGTGATAATACCTGTAGAATTACTTTTTAAAAAAAGTGTTCCAATTTTCATTAGATAAATCTAATTTTTTCTAAGCTAACATCCGTACTTAATATTTCTTCATAACATAATATTCTTTTAATTTTTCAAAGACAACTGTAGGTTATTACTCTTAATTTATTGAATATATCTTAAAAATTTATCGGCCGTTTTTAGGTGATTATTTAATTTTTCCTCTGACATTTTATCGAGATTTCTCGTTAACATTGCCAGACGATATTGCTTTCTAAAAAAGCTTTCATTATCTTTAATAAATTTCCAAAATAATCCATCCCATATTTCACACCATGGACCACTTTTAAAATCAGACATTTTTTTTACATAATTAGAGCTTGATATATATGGCTTTGTTGAAAAGATACCTCCATCACTAAACTGACTC
This sequence comes from Prochlorococcus sp. AG-418-O03, assembly GCA_003213855.1. Lineage (GTDB taxonomy): Bacteria > Cyanobacteriota > Cyanobacteriia > PCC-6307 > Cyanobiaceae > Prochlorococcus_A. The sequence goes on along the minus strand of QCMJ01000012.1, from coordinate 15,745 downwards.
ATTCCGTAAACATTTGGGACCATAACCCAATCATAGGAATCAATAAACATTTCCATAAACCATTTATAAACTTGGTTGGGGTGAATTCTACATAGAAGCATAAAGTTGCCAACAATCATTAGCCGCTCAATATGATGACAATAACCAAATTTAATAATATTTTTTATAACAATGTCTACTGGTTCAATTCCTGTATTCCCATGATAAAAAGATTTTGGAATTGGCTTATCTTCAAAATTCCAAAAATTACTATTTCGCATTTTTGTTCCATACTTCTTATAGACAAGGCAAATAAATTCTCGCCATCCAATAATTTGACGAATAAAACCCTCTAAAGAGTTAATTGGAACATTATTATTTTTGGCATAAAGTAATGCTTTATTTACTACTTCATTTGGCGTTAGTAAGCCACTATTTAAAAGAGGAGAAAGTAAACTATGCCATAAAAAAGAATTTTTTTTAGAAATAGCATCTTCATAATCTCCAAACAAGAAAAATCTATGTTTAAAAAAATCATTTAACCATTCATCTGCTTCATCAAAATTAGTTGGATATATAAAGTTATTACTTTCTCCAATAAACTCAATATCAAAATTGGCTAATGAAGTTTCTGCATTAACTACAAAATTGTTTTTTTGTAATTTAGGTATATCAGGTATGTTTATTTTTTTTGGTAATTTTTTTCTGTTCATTTCATCGAAACTCCATTTACCACCTTCAGGTGTATCATCAGGATTAACTAATATCTTTTGACTCTTTCTTTGGTTTTCATAAAATCTCCCCATAAGAGGTTTTTTTGTATTTAATGAAAATAAATCTTTTAAATCTTCACTGCTCATAAACATAGGAGAAGGCAAAATATTTAAAGCTAAATTATTACTTTCAACAAAATTATTAATCCTCTTCATTATTAAAAAATCATGAGGGTCAATGAGATTTATTTTCTGATATTTATCTTTAATAAATTCCGATAAGTAGTCGACTGTAGAAGTATTATTCTTGTTTTCGATATATAAAACTTTAAAGCCAGATATTTCTAAATAATTTTTATAAGCGAGCATAGATGCTCTATGAAAAACTAACTTGTTTTTATGGTTAATTAATTTATGAAATTTATCATTTCCAAAAAATAATGAGTCTTCCAAAATTAAAATTTCACAATTTATTTTTAAAATTGAGCTTTCTCTAAAAAGTTGATTAGGGAAAATAATTGATACTTGTTTCATCTTTGCGACTTCCTGTTACTACATCTTTTTGAACAGTAGATAACTTCATCCCAACAGTTTTTCCATTTTTTTCGCCACTCAAAAGGCCTATTGCAGACAGGACAAGTTTTAGTAGAAAGATTTTTCAAAATTTATAATTTTCTTTTATGAGTAGATTTAAATCTAGTTGAATCTTTAAGCGCCATATGTTTTGTATTTCTTCCCGAAACTCTCTTTCGCCATACTTTAAAGGATTTGGGTTTAAGATTTTTACGCATAATTTTTATTGCATCGTCCTCTTTTAAACCAAATTGATACTCAATGGCTTCAAAGGGTGTTCTATCTTCCCAACACATTTCTATTACTCTGTCTATGTCGATATTTTCCATATTTATTGTTCACATTGGGAGGTACAAAGTTTTTCAATATCCGATCTACCTGTAATTTGAAGTCTATATTTTGCCCAATATCTATATACCAGTCTTAATATAGGGGATAAAAATTTAATCTTCAAGGGATAATAAACCCAACCTAAACCAACTAATTCATAAGAATACGCAAGTACATCTAGTCCCCTAATAATTTCACCATTTTCCATAATCCCATGCAGATTTGACATGGCTTTTGAATATGAGATGTTACTAAAAAGACTTTGATCATAATCCTTACTATTAATATCTATAAATAAAATTTGATTTGATATATCTCTCTTTTTTAGAAAATTTGTTTCTCTCAAACAAAGTGGACAACCACCATCAAATAAAAAGGTTAATTTATTTTTCATATTTTTATTCAAATATAGAAATTAAATAACTTTTTTGTGGGATAAAAAAAATTTTTTACAGTACAAGCTTTATAAAGCCTTAATAATTGCCAGTTCTAATTTATAGAAAATATATTATCTTATAAGTTAATAAGCCATTGATTAAGGGATACATCAATGGTTTAAAAATATTTATGATCAGTCATCTAAAAGATGAACTCCTTCTCCTACGTCAGGAGTAAATTTACAATATTTTTCAAAAACAAGTCCAACACCTCTCATTTTTTCTCCTAATTCATCTTTAAATCTATTCCATTCTTCCGATTCACGATCAGGTAAATCCCACCCTTGTTTTTCTACCATACTTGTTATGACTGTATAGTCCCATTCTATGTATGCCATTGAGTTAATTCAAACTACCAAAATATTATAAACCAAGAGATTTAATAGGTAATCAATATTTTTTGAATATAATTTTAGAAGTGTGAAAAATTATAAATGTCAATTTTGCCAAGAAGATTTGAAAGAATCAAAAGTGTTTTAGATTGCAGAATGAAAAACTTGACTGTTTTAGTTGAGGATGTCAATAAACCCCATAATCTATCCGCCATATTAAGGACATGTGATGCAGCAGGAGTTTTCGAAGCAAATTTTATTAGCAAAATGAATGCCGTTAAGACTTTTAATAGTACTGCTCAAGGAAGTCAAAAATGGGTGAAACTAAATAATCATGAAAACACTATCACAGCGATATCTGATTTAAAGAATAAGGGTTTTAAATTGTATGGAACGACTCTTAATAGTGAATCAGTAGATTATAGAAATTTTGATTATTCTCAAAATACATGTTTTGTTTTAGGAGCAGAAAAATGGGGCCTAAGTAATGAACTTATTTCAATGGTTGATCAATCAATTTTTATACCTATGAGAGGCATGGTTCAATCCCTGAATGTTTCAGTTGCAGCTTCGATATTATTATTTGAAGCTATTCGCCAAAGAAAAAATAAAGGTATATTGCCCGCTAATGGAGAAGGTTTAAATATAGATGAATATCAAAAAACACTTTTTGAATGGTGTTACCCAGAATTAGCTGCGGTATATAAAAAATCAGCTAAAGACTATCCAAAGTTGAATGCTCAAGGAGAACTTGATCCTATTACAGATAACTAAATTTATTCAGAATTTTGACTATCAAAAATTTCTTCAAGATCCTCTCCTATAAAAGAAAGACCTAAAACTAGAAAAAACATTGCCAAACCTGGGAATAAAGCCGTCCACCATATACCCGTAGGTAAAGCAGCAAGAGCAAGATTTAAATCACTTCCCCACTCTGGGACATCTGCAGGAACACCAAGTCCTAGAAATCCTAAACTTCCTAATACCAAAACGGCATCCGCAGCATTTAGGGTAAGCAGAATAGGCAATGGTGTTATTACATTTGGGAGAATATATTTAAAAATAATTGTTTTAATATCAGCTCCTGAGACTTGAGCTGCCTCCACATAAGTTTCGGATTTGACCAATATTGTCTGATTTCTGATTAATCTAAAATATTGAGGAGAGTAAACAATACACAATGCTAAAGCTGCGTTAAGGATACCCTTACCCAATACAAAAGCCACAACAACTGAAAGCAAAATTACAGGTATTGAAAAAATAGTATCCATTATTAGTGATAAGCATTTATCAAAAAAACCACCAAAATATCCACTTAATAATCCCAATGGCAAACCTAAACTTAATGAAAAAAGAATAGCTAAGAATACAACTTCTATCGCTAAGGATGATCCTTGCAAAGTTCTTAAACAAACATCTCTTCCTAATCTATCTGTGCCACAAAAATGATTAAGCGAAGGAGGGGCAAAGATATCATTGCTTAACATTGAAAATGAATAACCAAAAAAATTATTGGCCTCTAAAAATTTCATTATTAAAACGACAAGAAGATAAAAAAGTACAATTAAAAAACCAGCTTTTCTGATATTTGCGCCGACACGATTAAATGAGTTAATATCCAAAATTTTTTTTACAGATATGACTGAAATATACCCAATTCTTTTAAAAATAAATAGCTATAAATTTTAAATTAAAAGAAATTACTGGTTTAATTTCAGGACTGCCATAAAAGCTTCTTGAGGGACTTCAACTTTACCCATTGCCTTCATCCGTTTTTTACCTTTGGCTTGTTTCTTTAAAAGTTTCTTTTTCCTAGAAATATCTCCTCCATAACATTTAGATAGAACATCTTTTCGCAAAGCACTTATACTTTCACTGGCAATTATCCTGCTACCGATTGATGCTTGAATAGGTATTTTAAATTGTTGTTTTGGAATAAGTTCTTTTAATTTCTCAACTAAACTTCTGCCAATTCCATAAGCCTTGTCTTTATGAACAATAGAAGTTAATGGATCTGCTCTTTCTGAATTTATTAGGACATCTAATCTAACAAGGTCATTCTTTCTATAGCCAATCAAATGGTATTCCATTGATGCATAACCTTGGGTTCTACTTTTCATTTGATCAAAGAAATCTGTAACAACTTCTGCTAATGGAATTTCATAAATCAAGGTAACTCGATCTGTTGTTATATATTTCATATCTATAAATACTCCCCTTCTTTCCTGACATAAACCCATTAATGTTCCATTAAATTCATTGGGAGCATAAATTTCCATTTTCACATAAGGCTCTTCTATTGATTCTCTAAGTTGTGGATCAGGAATTGTAGAAGGATTATCAATAAAGATATGTTCCTGCTGATTTAAATTAACCTTATAAATAACTGATGGTGCTGTTACGATTAGATCCAAGTCATATTCTCTTTCTAATCTTTCTTGAACAATCTCCATATGAAGAAGTCCTAGGAACCCGCACCTAAATCCGAATCCCATTGCGCTACTGGTTTCGGGCTCATATTTTAAAGCTGCATCAGATAATTGTAATTTTTCAAGAGATACTCTTAAATCTGGGAATTGATCAGCATCGGTCGGGAATAAGCCACAAAAAACCATAGGATTTGCTGTCTTATATCCAGGCAAAGGATCATTTGCAGGTGCATTTAAAAGAGTAATCGTATCTCCCACTCTTGCATCAGCAACTGATTTTATAGAAGCAGCTAAATAACCAACTTCACCTGCATGTAATTCATCAACTTGCTGCTGATCAGGCGCCATTATTCCTATCTCATCCAGTTCATAATTTTTTTTACTCGCCATTAATAATATCTTTTCTCTCTTATTAAGAGACCCAGATATCACCCTGAAATAAACAATTACTCCTCTGTAAGGATCATAATAAGAATCAAAAATAAGTGCCTTTGTGGGTAGTTTAATTTCATCTTGAGGAGGAGGTACTCTTCTTACGATTGCTTCCAAAATATCTTTAATACCAACTCCAGTTTTTGCTGAACAATTTATTGCATTAGATGTATCAAGTCCAATAATTTCCTCTATTTCTTGTTTTATTTTTTCAGCATCAGCACCTGGTAAATCAACTTTATTTAAAACAGGAATTATTTCAAGATTATTTTCTAAGGCAAGATAAACATTAGCTAAAGTTTGAGCTTCTACTCCTTGACTTGCATCAACTACGAGTAAAGCGCCTTCACAAGCTTGAAGAGATCTACTAACCTCATAAGAGAAATCAACATGCCCTGGTGTATCTATTAAGTTCAAAACATATTCTTGAGAATCATCAGCTTTATATTTCATCCTAGCGGCCTGTAACTTAATAGTAATTCCTCTCTCTCTTTCAAGATCCATACTGTCCAAAAATTGTTCTTGCATATCCCTTTGCTGCACAGTACCAGTATCTTGGAGCAGCCTATCAGCAAGGGTAGATTTACCATGGTCAATATGAGCAATTATGCAGAAATTTCTAATTTTGGAAACCGATATATCAGTCATATATAAAGAAAAATTCTCCTCTTATTACATCTTGATTAATATTAGCTAATTAGAATTATGGATGGAAACCAAAAATGGAATTATTTCTTTCTTTGATGTCTTTTATGGAGGTGCTGTAATTTTCAGAGGTTGATAGTTCTGGGAAAATTAAGTCATTTATTTTTTTCTGAAGATTATGCTTATCGTTTAAAAATAAAACAGATTTTTCTAGAACCTCAACCATAATTGAAACCGCTGTACTTGCTCCAGGAGAAGCTCCTAGCAAAGCAGATAATGATCCATCAGATGAATTTACAATCTCCGTTCCAAATTTCAAAGAACCACCACCTTTAGTTTTTTTAATTATTTGGACTCTTTGACCAGCATTCTTTAAATACCAATCAGAAGGATTAGCTGAAGGCATCATATTCTTTAAATTCTCAACTCTTGAGTTATGGTTCTTTAATGATTGTGATATTAAGTAATTAATTAAATCGTTGTTCTTGAAACCAACGTCTAACATAGAAAAAATATTATTCTTTTTAATTGAACTAAATAAGTCAAAGTATGAACTTTGCTTTAGAAATTTTGTTGTAAATCCAGCAAAAGGTCCATATAAAAGAAGTTTTTTATTATCAATCCATCTGGTGTCTAAATGAGGCACAGACATCGGTGGGGATCCAATATCAGCTTTACCATAAACTTTTGAGTTATGTTTTTCTGTTAGATCTTTTTTCTCGCAAATTAGCCATTTCCCACTAACAGGAAATCCGCCATAACTCTTTGCTTCTGGAATTTTCGATTTCTGCAAATAATTAATTGTTTTTCCACCAGCACCAAGAAAAACATAGCCAGTTCTAATTGAAGTTTTTCTACCCTCTGAACTAATTTCAAGTTCCCATTTTTTTTTATCAATTTTCTTTAAATCTATTAATTCTGTTTTGTATCTAATTTCAACATTTTTATTTAAAGAAACTAATGAAAAATACTCTTTTGTGAGAGCCTCAAAATTAATATCTGTTCCTCTACCTATTTTGGTAGCCGCAATTTTAGTAAATGGATTCCTATTTTTTGTTATTAGAGGAGCCCATGATGAAATTTCATCAAAAGATGTAGAAAATTCCATATCAACAAATTCAGGATTTTCGCTCATTTTCTGAAATCTTTTTTTTAAAAAAGAAATATTATCCTGACCAGACACAAAGCTAATGTGAGGAATAAATTTTAAAAACTTTTTAATATCAATTTTCCCTGCTTCATACAATGAGGCCCATAAAGACATGGATCTTTCAAAGGATCGATTTATTGAGAGCGCTTTATCTATTTTTATATTTCCTTTTTCATCTAAAGGTGTATAGTTTAATTCACAATTAGCAGCATGTCCTGTACCTGCATTATTAAAAGCGCCAGTACTTTCACTTCCTGGAGCATTTAATTTTTCTATAATAAGAATATTCATATTGGGTAAAACTTCTGAAATTAAGAGGGCTAAAGTACTGCTCATTATCCCTGCTCCTACTAAGACTGCATCAAAGTAGCTATTGTCGTTGGTGGGATTTTGAAATGAAGTCACAACAGAAAATTATCTTTTTTGCAATTAATCAAATTTCTTTCTAGGCTTATTATAAAGTTAATCCAAAATTATGAGTACTGAAACACTCTCGCTGACAAATGAAAATGTAGAAAAAGTCCTTGACGAGCTAAGACCTTTTTTAATATCTGATGGGGGTAATGTAGAGATTGCAGAAATAGATGGTCCAATTGTCAAAGTCAGACTTCAAGGGGCATGTGGTAGTTGCCCAAGTAGTACTATGACTTTAAAAATGGGTATTGAGAGAAAGTTAAAAGAAATGATTCCTGAAATAAGTGAAGTTGTCCAGGTTTTATAAAAATTTTAAACTGAAATATATATTATTTAGTCTTTAATTCCTTCAACAAAGATGATTCCATATCAAGGCAATCAATTGGAAGTCCTTGCCCAATAGCGATTAGAAGAGGTGCAAGAATTCCTAGAGTAAAAACTAAATTTGATTGGCTTACATCATATTTACTCAAAGTAAAAGTTATCAAATAAATAATTGAAAAATATGCATGTAGGGAAAAAAATTCTTTTGGCTTTAGGACTGGCCACCTTAAAGTATTCCCCAAGAAATATAAAAAACCTGTCATAAAAAAAAGTTACATGAAGATTAAACCAAATATAAACATAATCCTTTTTAGAGACTATTTTTAAAAAAATTTACCTAAGATAATAATTAAAAAAACATTAAATCTTCGTTTCTATTTGTAAAAGCTAGACATCCGTAAGAAAATACGCTTATAATAATTCTGTAGCATTTGCTACTTTTTCGTTCACCTTCACTAGAGGGCGCAGTTCGAGTCATACCATGGAACGGGGGATGGCCGTGTTGTCACATCGAAACATGACTACTTTAACTTACAGAGGTAAAAACTACGTTCAAAACAAAGAAGCTGCTAAAAAGCAACTTGTTGAACTTACCTACAGAAGAAACGTATACACCAACAGAATGGATGACGCTTCTTCAAGTAATGAAAAAGCTGAATTAAATTACAGAGGTGTAAATTACACTAAATAATTTAATTTAATTTAAAAAGAACATGCCCCTTTTTTCAGGGGCTTTTTTTTTGGCTATATTTATCGAGAGTACTTTAAAAAACATGTCTGAAAGTTGCTGTAATACAAACACATCGAATAAAGCACCTAATCAATTCGATCATAAAGATGCGATTCAAGAAAGATATGGTTCAGCCGCACTAGAAAAAGAAAGTTGTCTTTGTACACCAGTTGGATTTAATCCCGTTTTACTTGAAGCAATTCCTCCAGAGGTTATAGAAAGAGACTATGGGTGTGGTGATCCAACAAAATATGTTCAAAAAAATGATGTAGTCTTAGATCTTGGAAGTGGTAGCGGCAAAAATGCTTTTATTTGTTCCCAAATTGTTGGAAAAGAAGGGAAAGTTATTGGAGTTGATCAGAATCCTGACATGCTTTCTTTATCTAGATCAGCCTCTAAAGAAGTTACAAAAAATATAGGTTTCAATAATACAGAATTTCTTGAGGGATCAATTGAAAAACTTGATGAATTAGATAAAGATTTAAATCCATTAATCGCCGATAAATCAGTTGATATTATTCTAAGTAATTGCGTATTAAACTTGGTAAGTCCAGAATCTAGAAGTAACCTTCTAAGAAATATAAAAAGAGTTTTAAACGATAATGGAAGAATTGCAATTAGCGATATTGTCTCTAACAAAAAAGTTCCTTTAAGATTACAAAATGATCATGACCTATGGACAGGATGTATTAGTGGAGCATGGTATGAGCCGGACTTTATAAGTGATTTTAAAGAACTAGGATTTAAAAATTTAGAATTTGCAGAAAGGAGTGCTGAACCTTGGAAAGTAATTGAGGATATAGAATTTAGAACAGTAACTTTAGTAGGCAATATTTAAAAAATTCAAGAGTTTAAAAATATAATTTAAATTTCCATGAGAAATAATCTAAGAGATCAAATACCAGCATTAAAAAATAAGTATTATTTCAACTATGGAGGTCAAGGGCCATTACCAAAATCTTCTCTAGAAGCAATAGTTAAAACTTGGGAAACTATCCAAGATTTAGGACCATTTACCAATGATATGTGGCCTTTTATTTACAAAGAAATATTGAACACAAAAAGAATCATTGCACAAAAATTAGGTGTCAATTCAAAGAATGTAGCTTTAACCGAGAATATTTCTTCCGGTATGATTTTGCCCTTTTGGGGAATAAAAGTAGAAGAGGGAGAAGAGTTGTTAATAAGTGACTGTGAACATCCTGGAGTAGTAGCTGCAAGTAGAGAATTTTGCAGAAGAAATAAATTAATATTCAAAATTTTGCCAATCCAAAAAATTAAAAATCTTAACGATGAAAATATAATTTTAGAGATTTTAAAAAATCTAAATAGTAAGACTAAGATCCTAATCATTTCTCATATTTTATGGAACTTTGGATATAAAATTCCTTTAAAACAAATTTCTTTCGAATTAAAAAATAATCGAGAAAACTCTTATCTAATTGTTGATGGTGCTCAAACCTTTGGTCACATAAAAATTGAAGAAGAAGTTTTTTATTCTGATTTATATTCAATAACTTCTCATAAATGGGCATGTGGTCCAGAAGGACTTGGAGCCATTTTTGTCTCAGATAGATTTATTAATGAAACAGATCCAACAATAATTGGTTGGAAATCATTAAAAAAAGAACAAGGAATTTATGAGCCTTCAGATAATCTTTTTCATGATGACGCAAGGAAGTTTGAAGTAGCTACCTCTTGTATTCCTTTACTTGCAGGGCTGCGTAATTCTTTAAATCTTTTGGATAAAGACTGCAATGAAAAAGAAAAAAACAAAAATATCAGAAAATTAAGTGAAAAACTTTGGGACAAATTAAATCAATTAAAGGATGTTGAATTAGTTTTAGAAAAAAAATATTTAAATGGGATTGTTAGTTTTAATATCGAAAATATTAAAGATAAGGATAAATTTGTAAAGAAACTTGGAGAAAAGAAAATTTGGATTAGAGTTTTAGAAGATCCAAAATGGTTCAGAGCATGCGTACATCAAATGACTACAGAAGTTGAGGTAGATTTACTTGCTAAAGAAATAAAAAAAATATTGACTTAAAGATCTATTGATATAAAGAAGAAATATTGTTTACCAAGGTATCTCCATGTTGTCCCATGCAATAAATTTTCCAGTAGATTCTGGTGATTGATTTTTAATAATATTGATCAAGAATTGGGAGGATTTTTCTTTACTAAATAATTTATGTTCTGGAACAAATTTATGAAAAGGTCTAGATAAATCAGTATCTACTGTTCCTGGATGAAGCAATGTGATCGTAGCCTTTGGGAAACGTCTAGACCATTCAATACTTAAAGATTTAAAAAACTGATTTTGCGCAGATTTTGCAGCTCTATATGAATACCAACCTCCAGTTTGATTATCTCCAATGCTGCCCACTCTTGCACTTATACTTGCAAAATTAAAATCAAAATCTTTTGGTATAAATTCTTCAATCGCTTTAGCTAATAAAATAGGAGAAAAGGCATTTATTGAAAAACTTTCCATCATATTTTTTTTATCAAGATGTTGTAATCTTTTTTCTGGTTGAAGAGAATCACTATGAAGTCTACCTGTAGCATTAACAACTAGCCTTAATTTTGAAGGATGATTGGATATTTTATTTTTCAACTGCAAAAGGGATTGAGAATCCTCTATATCTAATTCCCAAAAAGAATTAAATTCACTTTTTCTTCCACACAAAAAAACATCTAAATCTTTTTCACTTTCATTCAGATCTTTAGCTAGTTGTGTTCCAATTCCACCTGCGCCTACAACTAAGGCTAAGCCTTTCATTTTATTAAAAATAACTTCATTGATTCTAAGAAATTTTTCTTGTGATCTGCGTAAAGATCTTTCTTATTTGATTAGGAAGTTTTATTGAGATTTATTTTTTTCTTTTAATAATTTATAAGCTATTTTTCTATCATCAAAATTAATAACTTTATCATTGAGAATTTGGTAGTCTTCATGTCCTTTTCCTGCAATTAAAACAATATCTTCTTTATTGGCAAATTTAATAGATTCATTTATTGCTTTAAATCTATCAATCTCAATTGTTATTTTTTCTCTTTTTTTTATACCCTTCAAAATATCATTTACTATCTTTTGGGGTTCTTCTGATCTTGGATTATCTGAAGTTATAAAAAGTTGATCAGATAACTCTTCAGCTATTGATCCCATTAAAGGCCTTTTACTACGGTCTCGATCTCCGCCACAGCCAAAAACAGTTATGAGTTTCCCTTCACAAAGTTTTTTAATTGATTCCAAAACTTTTTTTAATCCATCAGGAGTGTGGGCATAATCAACAATTACTGTTGGAAGTGATCTTAAAACGACATCATTATCAACTTGTATTTTCTCCATTCTTCCAGGAGCACCAGGGAAAGATTGTATTAACTTTGATAGATCTTTTAAAGAAAAATTAAGTTTATACAAAATTGTTATTGCTTGAATCGCATTCATTAAATTAAATTCACCAACAAGTGGAACAAAAAGTTGAATTTTTTCCCTAGGTGTATGAAAAATACAGGTGGAGCCACTTTCAGTAAATTTTTTATCTGTCACGAAAAAAAAATCATCATTTTCAAATTCACTTTCAGTAATCTTTGTAGAGACTAATGAAGATCTTTTTTCAAGATCAGATGATAATTTAGATATCCAATGGTCATCCTGATTTAATACACAAATTCCATCTTTTTCTTTTAAGTAAGGTGGGAAAAATAATTTTCTTTTTGTTTGAAAATATGATTCCATATCTGAGTGATAATCAAGATGATCTTGAGTTAAATTAGTAAAAATAGCCGCCTCAAATTCGCATCCTGATATCCTGTTTTGAGCAATAGAATGAGAACTTACCTCTAATATCGCGAATTCAGATGCTGCTTCAACAGCAGCATTTAATTTATTTTGAAGTTTATCGGCGAAATCAGTTGTATGAGAAGCCACTTCTGAGAAGCCAGGCCATCTATTGAGCAAGGTCCCAAATAATGCAGTCTTTTTCCCTAATTTTTTTAAAAGATATTCCAATAAAAAAGTAATTGTCGTTTTCCCATTTGTACCCGTAACACCAATAAGTTTAAGTTTTCTTGAAGGCCTATTCCAAAACTCAGCAACTATTTGACCAAAAATATAATCTAAATTATCCTCTATAACCAAAATCCTTTCTCGATCAATAGATCCAATTTTCTCTTTTGCAGCAGACCCAATAATGGCAGCCTCCGCGCCATTTTCAATTGCCTCAATACAGTATTTTCCTCCATCAACATTTAAACCAGGCATACCTAAAAATAAAGTTCCTTTATGTACTTCTTTAGAGCTAAAAGAAATATTATTGATTTCATGATCGATTAAATCTAATGAAGGAATAATTCCTACCAAATCTAAAAGTTTATGTAATTTTATAGATCTCATATAAAAAATTATTTCTCCAGAATGGTACTAATATTTTTTCGAAACCAATTCTTTAATTGATCATCTTTTAATCTTGGAGAAATGCGAGGCAATTCTATAATCTCCTCGGACCTAATTCCTCCAACAGCAATAACAGGTACTTCACAATCATATTTTTTATATTTATCTTTATATAAATCGACCCTGTCTATATCAATTTCTTTGAGCTCCTCTAGATCAGGGAATAACTCATTAAGATTTATTTTTGCCAGTTTGTTTTTTAATGAATCACAAAGGCAACATCCCTGCCTAACAAAAATAAATATTTTCATTCATTTAGTCAGGCACAGGGTCACATCCACAGGGAGTTAAAGGATGACATCTGCTTAATCTTCTTAAAGTTAACCACCCTCCCTTCCAAGGACCATGTCTAGTAATTGCCTCATATCCATAAGAGCTGCAGCTTGGAATAAATCTGCATCTTGGTCCAAAAAAAGGAGAAAACCACTTTTGATAAAAAGAAATCATAAATAGAAGTATAGAAGTAATTGATTTATTAATAGTTTTGAACACTTTAATGATGTAAAATAATATTTCTAGTAGTAATCAGTTTAATTGAATTTAATCAATTATCCAATTTATTACAAATTTCTATTTAATTTAAAATTATGTCAAGATACCGCGGTCCCAGATTAAGGGTTACGCGTCGCTTGGGAGAACTACCAGGTCTCACCAGGAAAGCTTCAAAGAAGTCTAATCCTCCAGGTCAGCACGGCCAAGCCCGTCGCAAGCGATCAGAATATGCAATTCGTCTAGAAGAAAAGCAGAAACTTAGGTTTAATTATGGAGTTTCTGAAAAACAACTAGTACGTTATGTAAAAAAAGCTAGAGCTCAAGAAGGATCTACAGGAACTAACCTACTAAGACTTTTAGAAAACAGACTTGATAATGTTTGTTTTAGATTAGGTTTTGGAGGTACTATTCCAGGCTCAAGACAATTAGTAAATCATGGCCATGTAACCGTTAATGGAAAGGTTCTTGATATTGCAGGTTATCAATGCAAATCAGGCGATGTAATCGGAATTAATGAAAACAAAGCAAGCAAAAAACTTGTAGAAGGTAATATAGAATTCCCTGGTTTAGCAAATGTCCCACCTCATCTTGATTTAGACAAACCTAAATTAACAGGAAAAATAAATGGGAAATGCGATAGAGAGTGGGTGGCTCTTGAAATAAACGAACTACTAGTTGTTGAATATTATTCAAGAAAAGTTTAATACTACTTTTCTTTGGATTATTAAATCTCTCTTTTAAAAAATGAGAGATTTAATTTAAATTAATTCTTATTTTTAAAAATAATGGGAAATAAGGAAAATAATATAAAAAAGCCAGGTTTTAAGACCTTATCTATTCACCATGGGGAAACTTTTGCAGAAGACACTGGATGCGTTATGCCTCCTATTTTTTCTACATCTACTTTCAAACATGGAAATAAAGATAATTTCGACTACACCAGATCAGGCAATCCAAACTTTAGAATTCTAGAAAACATCCTTAAATTAATAGAAGATTCTAAATACTGTACAGTTTTTGGATCTGGAATTAGCGCGGTAACTGCTATTTCATCATCACTAAAATCAGGGGATAAGATACTCTGCGAGTCAAATCTCTATGGTTGTACAGTGAGGATGTTCGAAAAAGTTTTCAAGAAATTTGGACTAGAAGTTTTATATACAGATTTTACAAACGAAAATAATATCAAAAAGATTTCATACATCGAGCCAACCTTGATATGGCTGGAAAGTCCAACTAATCCACTTTTGAAGGTACTTGATATTAAAGCGATTTGTGATGAAGCGAATAAACTACACATCCCAGTAGTAGTGGACAACACCTTTTCTACTGCACTTATTCAAAAACCATTGGACCTTGGTGCAACACTATCATTAGTAAGCACAACAAAATTCATTAATGGACATAGTGATGCACTTGGTGGAGCAGTACTGACAAATGATAAAGTATGGAATAGTAAGATGCTTTTTTCTCAAAAAGCTCTAGGACTTCAACCATCTCCTTTTGATAGTTGGCTAATTACGAGAGGAGTAAAAACTCTTCCTTTAAGAATCGAACAACAAACGCAAAGTGCAAAATTAATTTCTGAAGAATTAGAGAATCAAAAAATAATTAGTAAAGTAATTTATCCTTTTAATCAAAAACATCCCCAATTTAATTTAGCAAAATCACAGATGAGATCTGGAGGTTCGATGATCACCATAAAATTAAATCTTAAAAAAGAGGATACTTTTAAATTTTGCAAATCTCTCAAATATTTCTCGCTAGCAGAAAGCCTTGGAGGAGTTGAAAGTTTAATTTGTCACCCCGCAACAATGACTCATGCTTCTGTTGATGATGAAACAAAAAATCTTTTAGGGATAGATGATGCTCTTGTCAGATTATCTATTGGATGTGAAGAAACAAACGATTTAATCTCAGACATATTATTTGCTTTAAATAAGTTCTGAAAATTGAGAGATTTACTTAAAAACCCTATATGGAAAAATTTAGAGTTGGGATATTCTATTCCTGATAGTATTCATGCTGTTTCAGTAGCATTACCAACTTGGAAGGATGTAATAAATTACGAGGAAAAAAATCAAGAATGCATGAATTTATTGAAGTCAATTTACCCAAGATTCGGGCTAAACCCCATAGTGAAAAGATTATGCGAAAAAGTAAAAAAGGAAAATTACTACAACAATAAAAGTATCTGGCCATATCCTGATGAAAGCATAGCTTTTAAAGCCAAAAAATACATCGATAAAAATACTTCTGAACAATTCTCATTAATAGAAAAAAGAGATAATTTAGCTTTTTTA
>QCMJ01000011.1 GCA_003213855.1 Prochlorococcus sp. AG-418-O03 | reverse complement strand
TGTTTACAGTAATTCAGCAATCTTTATAAATTCTTGAGAGAATCATAATACTAAAACTTAATTTTAATTTAATAGTTCATAAATATGACAATTTCAATCCTTTTAATTGAAGATGATCGTGATATGCGAGATTTGGTGGCTAAGCATTTAGAACATTCTGGTTTCGATGTCCAAAAAGCTGAAGATGGAATTAAAGGACAAGCATTAGCTCTTCAGTATTCACCAGATTTAATACTTTTGGATTTAATGCTACCAAGCGTTGATGGATTAACTTTATGCCAGCGACTAAGAAGAGATGAAAGAACATCAAATATACCAATTTTGATGATAACTGCCTTAGGCGGCCTTAAAGATAAAGTAACTGGGTTCAATTCTGGAGCAGATGATTATATTACTAAACCATTCGATTTAGAAGAATTATATGTACGCATAAAAGCTTTACTAAGAAGAACCAATAGAGCACAATTAAATTCTAGTAACCAGCAAGAAATATTAAATTATGGACCTTTAACTCTTGTTCCGGAAAGATTTGAAGCAATATGGTTTGAATCTCCTGTTAGGTTAACGCATCTTGAATTTGAACTTCTTCATTGTCTTTTGCAGAGACATGGTCAAACTGTATCTCCAGCATTAATTCTTAAAGAAGTATGGGGATATGAACCTGATGATGATATTGAGACAATAAGAGTTCATATTAGACACTTACGCACTAAGCTTGAACCCGATCCACGTAAACCTATTTATATTAAAACTGTATACGGTGCTGGATATTGTCTTGAGTTACCTATTGGTTCTCAAGTGGAAACTGCTAGGCAAGAGTTCATTCAAGCAAGAAATCCTGACTTAATAAATTCTGCAATAGATTAATTTCATATATCTTCCATTGAAATTTTTAAAAAAGCTATTTCCCATGCCAACCTCGGTTGAATATTTTTTCTTAAGAGGTATTTTAAATTTTCAAGTTTTTTAACTAAACCGATTTTTTTTGTTTTTCTCCACCAAATTGTTTGAATTAAATTTACTAAACAAATCTGTTGAAAAATTTCTAATTTTTCAGATATCGATTTAGATATTTCTAATATTTCCAGACTATTTTTAATTGGATTATCTAATTTACTTATAATTTCATCTGAAAAATCATTCCAAATTTCAATATTTTTCAACAATTGATTTGGAGATCCATTTGCAGAGTTTATTAAATCTTCAAATTTTAATTTTGTATGTATCTTTAATTTAGAACTATCTAAATATTCTTTTAAAATTGACTTTATTTGTTTACTAGAAAAAGATCGAAATCTGACGATTTGACATCTTGAGATGATCGTATCTAAGAGAAGGTTTAATTTAGATGTTAATAAAATAAAAATACCGTTACTAGGTTCTTCTAAGGTTTTTAAAAGACAATTTGAGGCTGCTTCGTTTAAGAGGTGTGCATCAATAATCAAAACAATTTTTTTTTCTGAGTTTATTGATTTTTGACTAAGAAAAGTTTTGATATTACGTATTTGAGCAATTTTAATAATCTCAGATCCACTTTTTATTATTTTTTCAACATCGAAACTTCCTGAACTTTTTGTTGCCAAAAGAGAATCAGGTTCAATAATTAAAAAATCAGGATGGTTATTGTTTGAAATTGTCTCTTCAACATTTTCGCTTGGTGAAGACTGTTTGAAAATCTCTTTTATAAATTGAAGAGCAGTTCGCTTTTTGCCTAATCCTTCAGCACCATAAAATATATAACCATTTGCCAATGATTTGTTTTTAATTATGTTCTTAAGAAAGCTATTGACTTCTTCATTCAAGAAAAAATTATTTTTTTGAACCTCAATCATTTGTTATAAGAAAAATTGTTTAGCAAAGTCTCTTTAATTTGATTAGAAATAGTTTTAATATTTTGTGAAGCAGATATTACTTTCCAGTTTTTTTGTTTGGCAATTAGTTTGAAGCCTTTATTTACTTTTTCTAAAAATCTAATACCTTCTGATTCCATTCTGTCTGGAATTTCATTTTTTCTTCTTAATATGCTCTCTTCTGGAGAAATTTCCAAGAAGAAAGTAAGATCTGGAGCTGCTCCTTGACACACAATAGATTCAATATTTTTAATTATTTCTAAATTTATATTTCTTCCATAACCTTGATAAGCCAGTGTGGAATCGGAAAATCTATCACTTATTACCCAATCATTGTTTTTTAAAGCAGGTGAAATAATTTTGGAAACGTGTTCAGCTCTATCCGCTGAATAAAGCAATAATTCTGCAAGAGATGAAGGCTTGTTATTTTCATTATTATCAAGAATCAGTCCTCTAAGTTTTTTTCCTAAAAGACTACCTCCGGGCTCTCTTGTTGTGATTAATTTAGACCCTTTCTTTATTAGACCACTATTCGGAAGCCATTTAGATAGTTCATCTATTTGGGTAGTTTTACCACATCCATCAATACCCTCAATAACGATAAATTTTCCTTTCATTTAATCCAAAGATAAAGCATTAATTACAACTGTAATAGAGCTAATAGCCATCAATAATGCTGCTATTGATGGAGTAAGAAGAATACCGTATTTAGGGAATAAAATGCCGGCGGCTAAAGGTATAGCCAGTAAGTTGTAACCAAAAGCCCATGTTAGATTTTGCTTTATTTTTCTTAAAGTTTTTTTTGAAAGATTTAAGGCGTAGGGTAATCCATTTAGTTGATCTCCCATTAATACTACATCTGCATTTGCCTTGGCTATTTGAGTCCCTGATCCTACCGCAATTCCTAAGTCTGAGGATGCTAAGGCTGGGACATCATTAATCCCATCACCAATCATTGCCACTTTATTATTAATTTTTAAATTTTCTATAGTCTTTAGCTTCATTTCAGGAAGAAGATCCCATTTTACTTCTGTTTCTTTACAACCAATTTTTTTTGCTAAAGCTAAAACTGTTTGTTTCCTATCGCCACTTAAAATGTTAATTTTAAATTTGTTTTCTCTCAAATTTTGAACTGTTTTAATTGAATCATCTCTGAGTAAATCTCCGAGCAAAATAAAGCCTAATAACTTATCTTTGATACTTACTCCAATGATAGTGTTCGTTTTTGTTTCTTCATTTTCAATGACTTTTTTTGCATCACTATCAATAATTATTCCTTTGCTTAGTAGCCATTCAATATTTCCAATATTAATAAGTCCGTCAATTGACTCAAGTTCTCCAGAAATACCTCGCCCTGAATGAGTGAAAATTTTTTTTATAGGAAATAAACTTAAATTTTGCTTTTTTGCCTCTTGAATTAAGGCGTCTGCGATTGGATGTCTGCTTTCTTTTTCTAAACTGGCAGCTATTTTTAATAAAAATGAATGATCATCATTATTTTTGTAATCAACAATAAAAGGCTTACCTTTTGTTAAGGTACCTGTCTTGTCAAAAATAATGTGATTAATTCTTGAAGCCATTTCTATTTTATCCCCGCCTTTAAATAAAACCCCTTTTTTTGCTGCTTTACCTGATGCGACAGTGATTACAGTTGGGGTGGCTAAACCTAATGCACAAGGACAAGCTATCACTAAAACGGCAATTGACAATTGAATTGCTAAACTCAGGAAATTCTCTGCATTACTGCCAAGCGAACTATGAAGTGTATGGTTTGACTGAGTGATTAATTCATGATTGTGACTTAATAATTCAGGCCATATATTTCTTGCCCCCTTCCACCAAAAGAAGAAGGTTAAAGTAGCAAAAATAAGTACAAAGTAAGTAAATTTACCTGCAATTTCATCAGCAATGCTTTGAATGCGAGGTTTTCTAGAGTTTACAGACTCAATAAGATTTACTAGTTTTGCGAGAGAAGAATCTCCTCCGACCTTTTGTACTTTAAGTCTAAGAGTTGAATTAAGATTTAAAGACCCATTAGATAGATTTTCGCCTTCTTTTACTTCTATTGGTTTGGATTCTCCAGTAATATGTGAAACATCAACATATGAATTTCCTCGGGTAACAATGCAGTCAGCAGGTACTCTGTCTCCTGCTAAAACTTGAATCTCTTGATCAGGTCTTAAAGTGTTAACTCTTATTGACTTTATTTGATTGTCTTCTGTGTAGATATTTGCCATTTCAGGTTGGAGATCTAATAATTCTCCAATGGATGAACCAGTTTGATATCTTGCTCTTTCTTCTAAGTAACGTCCAATCAGTATGAAGCCTAACAGCATAACTGGCTCATTAAAAAAACAAGGAAAACCAGTGGCAGGAAATATTAAGGATAGAAGACTTGTTGTATATGCGCTAATTACTCCAAGAGCTACTAAAGAATCCATATCGGGATGGTTATTAATAAATGATTTAAATCCATTAATAATTATTCCTCTGCCAGGAAATAATAGAGCTAACGTTGCTAATGAAGCGTGAAAAAATATATTACCTAATATTGGAAAATTTATATATCTTCCTTCTGCAAGATGACCTAATCCTGAAAATAATAAAAGTAATAGGGCAAAAGTTAGTTTTTTCCATTGATTATTCCACTTCTTTTTTTTTTCTAATTCTGCTTTATTTATTTTTTTTGAAAAATCATTTATGTAAATCTTTGATGGGAAACCATTCTCTTTTAGATTTTCGAGAACTGATTCTATTTCTATATGTTTCTGGGTAATTTCAAAATAAGCACTTTCAGTAAGCAAGTTAACAGAAACATTTTCAATACCATCAGAATTGTTCAATATTTTTTCAACAGTACTAACACAACCTCCGCACTTCATTCCTGTAACGCTTAATTGAATGCTCTTCATATTTTTCACGATAGAAGCAAATTAATCCTTTACTTTATATTTAACTATAATAATAAATGTAATAGACTTTTTAAATAGTTATTTTTTAAATTACTATATTAATTTTATTAGACTTTGAGCAGTGCCTAGTAATCAAAACAGAGACAATTTTATTGATAAAGCTTTTACTGTAATTGCAGAATCTATAGTAAAAATAATGCCTATCGCTGAGAAAGAAAAAAAGGCATATATTTATTATAGAGATGGTTTAGCTGCACAAAATAATGGAGATTATTCCGAAGCATTAGAGTATTACAAAGAGAGCTTATTGCTTGAAGAAAATAAAATTGATAGGGGTGAGACTTTAAAAAATATGGCAATTATATATATGAGTAACGGTGAAGAGGATTTGTCTATTGAAACTTATGAAAAAGCATTAGTAGAAAATCCCAAACAGCCATCATGCTTGAAAAATATAGGTTTAATTTATGAAAAAAGGGGAAGATATGCTGAGCAAAATGGTGATTTAGATCAGAGAGATATTTGGTTTGATAAAGCTGCTGAAGTCTGGTCTAAAGCAGTGAGACTTTATCCAGGTGGTTATCTAGATATTGAGAATTGGTTGAAAAATTCAGGCAGAAGCTCAATTGATATGTACCTTTGATTTTTTTATTTTGATAAAGAATAATCAACTGCTTCTTTAATATTGGATATCTCTTTGATATTTATTAAATTTTGAAAATTATTATTTAGTTCCTCCTCTAGTTTTGGCACTACGATATTTTTGATCCCTAGCCTTACAGCTTCTTCTATTTTTGTCCGAAGGTTATTCGATTTTCTAACCTGACCGCTCAAACCCAATTCCCCAATAAATGAGCTACTCGCCAAAGGAGGAATATTTTTCAAACTTGATAAAATGGATATTGCTACACCTAAGTCGGATGATGGATCATTAATCTCAAAACCCCCACCAGTAGCTATATAACAATCAAATTCAGATAATTTTATCCCTACGTGTTTTTCAATAACAGCTAGAATTTGATGCAATCTATTTATGCTTATTCCAGTTGTAGTACGTCTTGGGTTACTGTAGAAAGTTTTGTTTACCAGAGCTTGTATATCAACTGCTAATGGTCGAGTGCCTTCATTTGTAATTGTAGTTGTTACACCTGAAATATTTTCTTTATTTGTAAAAATTGAACTTGGGTTTTTTATTTCTCTTAAACCGTCTTCAAGCATTTCAAAAATTCCGATCTCGAAAGTGGATCCAAATCTATTTTTTATACTTCTTAGTAATCTATGTGAGGAAATATTATCTCCTTCAAAGTTTATTACTGTATCAACTAAATGCTCTAGAGTTTTAGGGCCAGCAAAAGCACCATCTTTGGTTACATGACCAATTATTAGAAGAGCAATATTATTGTCTTTGGCAAGATTTTGCAATGCAGATGAACATTCTCTAACTTGAGAAACCGATCCTGGAGAACTTTGCATTTCATGATTATAGATGGCTTGAATACTATCAATAATTGCGAAACGTGGATTTACACTTTTGATCTCTTCAATAATTAGGGATAAATTGGTTTCTGCAAAAATTTTTAAATCAATACTTTTTTGATTTAATCTTTCCCATCTAATTTTTACTTGTTCTAAAGATTCTTCTGCAGTTATATATAAAACTTTCTCATTGAGAGATATTTTTCCTGCTGATTGAAGAACTATTGTGCTTTTACCTATACCTGGTTCTCCTCCTAGTAAAACAACAGATCCAGGTACTATTCCACCTCCAAGCACTCGATCAAATTCTCTAAAACCACTTGTAAATCTTGATATCTTTTTTGATGAAATCTCATTAAACGGAATAGATTTTTTACTATGTTTTATATTTTTTATTTCTTGATATTTTGATCTCTTACTTTTTATCTCTTCAACAATGGAATTCCATGAGTTGCAATTTAGGCATCTACCAAAGTATTGAGAAGTTTCAGATCCGCAATTCTGACAAATAAAAGTAGATAATTTGCTAGACATTTAGTCTCTGAATGAAGTAATAGAACTAGAATGTTTGGGATATTGCCCCTCTACAAGTTAGATTAGGTTAATAATAAATTCTCTTACTGATTAGCTAATAGAAACAAATGGCTCTATCTAGTCAAACTAAAGAAACTATACTTGTCGCAGATGACGAGGCAAGTATTAGAAGAATTCTGGAGACACGTCTCTCCATGATTGGCTACAAAGTTGTAACTGCAAGTGATGGCAAAGAAGCACTGAAGTTATTTAAAGATTATGAACCTGATTTAGTAGTGCTTGACGTCATGATGCCAAAGTTAGATGGTTATGGAGTTTGTCAAGAGTTAAGAAAAGATTCTGATGTCCCAATTGTTATGTTAACTGCTTTAGGAGATGTTGCAGATAGGATAACAGGTTTAGAATTAGGGGCTGATGATTACGTAGTAAAACCATTTAGCCCAAAGGAGTTAGAAGCTAGAATTAGGTGCGTTCTTAGAAGAATCGACAAAGAGCAAATTCCTGGAATGCCTAATTCAGGATTAATTTTGGTTACTGATATAAAAATTGATACAAATCGAAGACAAGTTTTTAAAAGTGATGAGAGAATTAGATTAACTGGTATGGAATTTAGTCTATTAGAGCTTTTGGTCAGTAGGTCAGGAGAGCCATTTAGTAGAGGAGAGATTTTGAAAGAAGTTTGGGGATATACCCCTGAGAGACATGTAGATACAAGAGTTGTTGATGTTCATATTTCAAGATTAAGATCAAAACTGGAGGCTGATCCAGCAAATCCTGAATTAATTTTGACAGCAAGGGGTACAGGATATCTTTTCCAACGGATTGTCGATATTGCTCCTTTTGATGGTAAATAAATGGGGAAAGAAACAGCGCAAAAAATTAACAAGTCCAGAGCTATTAGAAGATTAGTTATTTGGTACAAAAGAAATTCGGCCGTGACTTCTATAGTTGATACTGCTGCAAGTTCTGCAGCAACGGCTAGTAATGTTGCGGGTAATATGGTTTCTGGTGCTGGATCAGTAGTAACCACAGCTAGTAATGTTGCAGGTAATGTTGCAGGTAATGTTGCAGGTAATGTAGTTTCAAGTGCTGAATCTGTTGTTAATACTGCTAGTAGTGTAGTTTCAAATGCCAGTACAATAGCTAAAAATACATTACAGCCATTAGTTTTTGATCCATTAAAAAGATTACAAAATAACGATAATATTTTAGATAGGGTAGAGGAATCTCAATCTAAAAGAATTTGGATTGCAGTTGATGGGATGGGTGGAGATTATGCTCCTAGTCCCATTCTTGAGGGTTGCCTAGAAGCAATAAGTAGATTTCCAATAAATATAAAGTTTGTCGGCAACATTGAAAAAGTTAAAGATGCAGCAGAAAAAACTGGTTTAGTAGAATTATTAGAAAATGAAATAGATAATAATCGTCTTGAATTAATTGATAGTGGAGAGCCTATTGGGATGAATGAAGAAGCTACCGCAGTTAGAAAAAAGAAAAATGCAAGTATAAACGTTGCAATGGATTTAGTTAGAAATAATAAAGCTGAAGCTGTCTACTCAGCGGGCAATTCAGGTGCCATGATGGCTTCTGCCATATTTAGAATTGGAAGATTGAAAGGGATTGAGAGACCAGCTATAGGAGCATTGTTTCCAACAAGGGATCAAACTCGTCCGGTATTAGTTTTAGATGTAGGTGCAAATACTGATTGTAAGCCATCTTATCTGCATCAATTTGCTCTTCTAGGTAATATTTATGCAAAGGATGTCCTACAAGTACAAAAACCAAGAATTGGTCTTTTAAATATCGGAGAAGAAGAATGTAAAGGTAATGATTTATCCCTAAAAACATTTGAATTATTATCTTCTGAAAAAAGTTTTGACTTTGGAGGTAATTGTGAAGGGCGAGATGTATTATCAGGCAGTTTCGACGTAGTAGTCTGTGATGGATTTACTGGAAATATATTATTGAAATTTCTTGAATCTGTGGGAGGAGTTTTATTAGATATTTTGAGATCTGAGCTACCACGTGGAAGGCGGGGGAAAGTTGGATCAGCTTTTTTAAAAAGTAATCTTCTTAGAATTAAGAAAAGGTTAGATCATGCTGAACATGGAGGAGCTTTATTACTTGGGGTGAATGGTATTTGCGTTATTGGTCATGGAAGTAGCAAATCTTTATCAGTAGTTAGTGCTCTTCGATTGGCTCACTCTGCAGTGCATCATGGTGTTATGGACAATTTAAATCAACTGCAAAAGCTTCAAGTTTTAAATTCATAAAACATATTGAGTCAAATTTATGTTTGACTAATATAAGTAACTAAAAAATTCTTTTGGAAGGAATAAATTTTAATCAGATTGGAGTGGCATTCAAGGGAAGCGGAAGTTATGTACCTGATCAAATCCTAACTAATCAAAAAATTAGTCAAAAAGTTGATACAAGCAATGAATGGATAAAATCTAGAACTGGCATTTCTGAGAGAAGAATCTCTAGTTTAGAAGATAATGTTACTGAGATGGGTTATAAGGCTGCTCTTACTGCTGTAGAAATGGCTAATTGGGATATTAAAACGATTGATTTGATTGTTTTAGCTACTTCTACTCCGCATGATTTATTTGGATCAGCGCCATCCATTCAAGCTAAATTAGGGGCAGCTAATGCTGTAGCTTTCGATTTAACTGCAGCTTGTAGTGGTTTTTTATTTGCCTTAATAACAGCCTCACAATTTTTAAAAGGGGGTAGTTTTAAAAGGGCTATTGTTATTGGAGCAGATCAATTATCAAGTTTTGTTGATTGGAACGATAGAAGAAGTTGTATTCTCTTTGGAGATGGTGCCGGTGCATTAGCAATTGAAGCCACAAATGAATTTGATAATTTTATAGGTTTTGATATGAGAACTGATGGGGGGAGGGGTTCTTTTCTTAATCTTCCATCAACAAATAATAAGGATTCAATAGTTGATGAAATTGACTTTTTAAATGGTGGTTTTTCTCCAATTCAGATGAATGGTCAGGAAGTTTATAAATTCGCAGTTAAAGAAGTTCCCATAATTCTTGAAAAGTTGTTGAAAAAAATGAAATATAATTCAGATCAAGTTGATTGGCTCTTGCTGCATCAAGCTAATCAAAGAATATTGGATTCTGTAGGAGAAAGGTTAAAAATTCCCAGAGAAAAAATTCTTAGCAATTTAGAAAAATATGGCAATACTTCAGCAGCAACTATTCCACTAATGATGGATGAGGCTATAAGAGATTATAGAATTAAACAAAATGATATTATTGCTACAAGTGGTTTCGGTGCTGGGTTAAGTTGGGGTGCAGCCCTAATTAAATGGGGTTAAAACAAAATAGGAACATTATGACAGTTGCATGGGTATTCCCTGGACAGGGTTCGCAAAAAATTGGAATGGCAAAACAAATTGAAAATTTGCCGAACACAAAAGAGAGGTTTAGTTATGCTTCTGAGATATTTGAGAGAAATTTATTTGAAATTTGCGAGTTAAATTCTGATCCAACAAATCCTGTTTGTGATTTGAATAATACAAGAAATACACAAATCTGTCTTTTTTTGGTTGAATCAATTTTATTAGATGCCTTAAAAGAAAATGGTTTTAAACCAAATTATGTTGCTGGGCATAGTCTGGGAGAAATAACTGCATTATATTGTGCGGATGTTTTTTCATTCGAAGACTGCGTATCACTAATAAAAGTAAGATCTCAATTAATGGTAAATGCTGGGCAAGGATCTATGGCAGCAGTAATTGGTTTTGATAGAAATGAACTCGATTTATTAGTCAAAAAAAGTGAAGATGTTGTAATTGCTAATGATAATAGCTCTTCCCAAGTTGTCTTATCAGGATCTAATGAAGAGTTAGACAATTTATCGAAAGAAATTTCTTGTAAAAGATTCCTAAAATTAAATGTTTCAGGTGCATTCCATTCACCATTCATGGATGAGCCTGCAGTTAAATTTTCTGAGTATTTAAAACAGATTAAGTTTAAAAATCCTTCTTTCCCCGTAATAAGTAATTATGAGCCTTCATTATGTGATGATCCTGATGAGCTTAAAACTAGATTGGAAAATCAAATGTGTAATGGCGTAAGGTGGCGAGAAACTATGGATTTAATGGCAAAAGATAATGATCTTCATTTTGTTGAAATTGGCCCATCAAATGTGCTTAGCGGTTTAGCAAAAAGACATATGAAAGATTTAAAAATTTCTCAAGTTTCATCTTCTAATCAAATAACTTATTAATCAAGTATGAAAAATGATGTTTTTCAACAATTAATCTATCAATTAGTTAGCAAACTTTTTGTATTTCCAATTTATAAATTTGTATTAAGAGGTCATTTAATAGGTAGAGAAAATATTCCGCAAAAAAATTCTTTTATAATGGTTTCTAATCATGGTTCTTTGCTTGACCCTCCTTTGTTGGGTCATGCTCTTGGACGTAATATATCTTTCATGGCCAAGGCAGAGCTATTTAAAATACCTCTACTTGGGGTTATTATCAAGGCTTGTGGAGCTTATCCTGTAAAAAGAGGAATTGTGGATAAAAATACCATTAAAACAGCATGTAAAAAATTATCAAATGATAATAGTATTGGAATATTTCTAGATGGTACGCGTCAAAAAAATGGTCGAGTGAATAAGCCCAAACAAGGTGCAGCATTATTAGCCTTTAAAAATCAAAAATTATTATTGCCTGTTGCAATAGTTAATTCTCATAGACTAATAAGATTTAAATTTTTTATTCCTTTGTTTTCAAAAATAGTTATTAAAGTAGGAAAACCTGTTCAACCTCCACAGAGTTCATCAAGAGATGATCTGAAGTCTGCAACAGTATACCTTCAAGAAAAAATTAATAATTTAATTGGATGAATATTTAGTTAATTGGAGAAATAGGGTAAAGAGGCAAAACTTTGCTCCAGGAGTCTAAATTTGAATTTAATGAATTTTTATTTGCTAGGTTTAATAGTTCTTTTAAATCTTCTTTATCATCATAATTAGCCTCAAAAGTAAGTTCTTTACTCTCAAGTTCTTTGACAACTTTTGGTAAAACTGTTTCTCGAATTACTAGATCAGAGGAGTTATTTTCTTTATGACAAATTTCATATTTACCTGCAATTAAACCCTTTCGTTTTAATCTTTTGTAAATCCAGAATGATGTTTTGTTTCTAAAGATATTATTTTTTGATGCAATTCTTTTTGCCATTATTTCAAATGAAGTAAAACTGTCTAGAGGACAATTTATTTGTTGTGAGATAGTTCTTGCTAAAACTACAATAAGTCGTGAAGCATTAAAATTTGCTGGCCCTATGCTGACAGATAACTTATTTATTTTTTGTAAATTTTCTTTGGAAATGAATTTGTTAAGATCATTAATTAAGTTGTTGCAAAGGTCATTATCAAATTTTTTGATAAATAATTTATCAGATTCAAGGGTACTGTTTTTTCTATATCCAAAGCCAAAAGAATTGTCTGTGCTATGAATCACTAATGTAGGGTAATTTTCTCTCTGTTTGAGTTTACTCGTCATCTATTACCTTTAAACAGGTAATTCCATACCTGGATTACACTTAGACCATTTACCAAATTCATTTTCAAAACTTTCACAAGATTGAACATCCCAATCAGTTTTATAATCACCATTAATGTCTTTAACTATATTGACATGAATGAATGGTTTTTTTGCTTTAAAATCAGGCAGATCACAAATATGATCAACACCATGATTATTCTCAACATCATGATATGTGATACATCTATCAACCCATTTACAGTTGATGCAAATGCACATAATTAATTAATAAAATGAAAAGAAGTATTCACAAAGATCATACACTAATAATTGATGAATTAGAAACAAGTATAAAATTTCATAATTTGGATTTTATATTAGGTTTTTTACCTAAAGGATCATATTTGGTTGGTGGTTATATAAGAGATATTATTTTGGGCAGAGAACCTGAAAAGGTAGATTTTGATATTGTGGTACCTTTAAATGCAATTGAAATTGGGAAAAAGATTGCAGATAATATTGGATCAAAATTTATAATTTTAGATGAAAAAAGAGAAGTAGTAAGAATTATTCTTAATCACATTTATATTGATATTGCTAATCAAGTTTCATCTACGATAGAAGGAGATTTATGTTCTAGAGACTTTTCGATTAATTCAATTGCTTTTTTAATTGATAAGAAGTGTTTGGTTGATCCATTAAATGGTCTTAAAGATTTAGAGATTTCTTTACTTAGAACGCATTCTGAAAAAAATCTACTAAATGATCCTTTACGAATATTAAGATGTTTTCGATTTGTTTCAGAATTGAATTTTAAAGTTGATCTTAATTTAATTACTTTCATTAAAAAAAATAAACGGAAATTATATCTTGTTGCTAAAGAGAGAATGCATTATGAAATACAGAAAATAGTACATGGAGCCAATGCTCTTGATGCAGTATTGTTGATAAAAAAATTAAATATATTTGGTATTGATAATTTATCTGAAGATTCTTTTTTTTTGGACTTAGAGAAAATTAATTATGCAGAACTTACTCGGGAAGAAAAAGAAAAATTTTTACCATCATTTTTTATTGCTCAAATTTTAGATGTTATATCTCTAGAAAAACTTAAATTTAGTAAAGCTGAAATTATAAAAACTAAGTTATTACGAAAATGGCACTTTTTGTTGGAGAAAAAAAATATCGCTCGATTAACTGAATCAGATAGATTTGCGTTACATAAAGAATTAGAGATGCTTCTTCCAGCTTTTCTTTTCTTTTTACCTGAAAACTTACGATTAGATTGGCTTCATAGATGGCGTGACAACGATGATAAATTATTTCATCCCTCAAACTTACTTAATGGTGACGAAATAAAAAAAAATCTGAAGATAAAGGATGGACCTATCTTAGGAGAGCTTTTAGATTATCTTTCTAAGGAACTTGCATATAAAAGATTAAATAATTTTGATGAAGCTATTTATAAAGCAAAGCGATGGATTGAACAAAATGCGCCAAAATGTGATTAAATACACATAGCTTAGTTTTGTTTAGAAGTTCAGACTTCAAAATCATTTTTAAAAAATTTATGAGCATTCGCATTTACATTGGCAACTTACCACAAGGATTTAATCCAAAAGAATTTGATACTCTTTTAAAGTCCGTCTCTGATTCGATTAGATTTAAAGCAGTTCTAGATAAGGATACTAAGGAATGTAGAGGGTTTGGCTTTGCGACAACTAATAATGAAGATAATGCTAATTTATTAATTCAAAAGTTAAACGGTTTTGAATTTAATGGTTCTAAATTAAGAGTAGAGCTATCAGAAAAGAAGGATTCTGCTTCGAACAAAAGAAATAGTGGGAAATTAAACAAGAATAAGAAGAGGAAAGACTTTAAAAAAATTGTTCATAGTGATGCTCCTAACTTGGAAGCTCCTGACCCAAGATGGGCTGGAGAATTATCTAAATTAAAAGATTTGTTGGCAAATCAGAAGACACCTGCTTAATTATTTAATACGGGAAATCAAAAAAGATATTGGGATCTCAAGAGCTTTGACTGAATTTTTTACAAAAGCTCTATTGTTAAAAACATCATAATCTAGTCTTTCAATAGAATCTAATATGCCTCTATAAAGACGTAAAGAAGTCCATACTGGCCATCTTGCGTCAGAAGATAGCCACTTGATACCATCTTCAGACTTTTGGAACCATTCGCGAGCCCTTGTTAATTGAAAGTTCATCAATGATTTCCACTGTTTGTTTATCTTTCCTTGTAAAAGTTCTTCTTCAGAATAATTAAATTTTTCAATATCCACTTGTGGGAGATAAATTCTTCCTCTCTGTCTATCTTCTCCTACATCCCTCAAGATATTTGTTAATTGATTTGCAATTCCAAGAGCTATAGCTGCTTGGGAGGGGTCAGGCATGGCACTCCATGGGGCTGATGTATAAGCGCTATCAATCCCCATCACATTTTGAGTCATTAAACCAACAGTCCCTGCAACTCTATAACAATAGAGTTTTAATTCATCAAAATCTTTGTACCTAAATTTATTCAGATCCATTCGCTGGCCATCTATCATGTCTAGATAAGGTTGAATACTTTGTGGATATTTCTCGATCGTATCTAATAGAACTGAGTCTAATTCAGATTTAATATTCCCTTTAAAAACATCTTTAGTATTTTCTTCCCATTCATCTAGATTATCTGAAAGCTCATTTTGCGATTTGTTTGAGGCTTCTACGCTGTCCATTATTTCATCTGTTCTTCTACACCATACATAGATAGCCCAAATGGCTTTTCTCTTTTCTTGAGGTAATAGAAGAGTTCCCAAGTAAAAAGTTTTAGCCCATTTTTGAGTTTCTTTTCGGCATATCTCGTATGCTTGGTCTAGTTGAGAAATTGAATTTTTCAAAAAGTTTTATCTTGATTTAAAGGTCTGTAAAAGTTATGAAGAGACATTTTGAGGGGTTTTGGCATACTCCTTATCTATTGATTCTGCGCATAATTTACCACTTAAAACAGCACCTTCCATAGATGCTAAATATTTTTGCATTGTATAATCACCAGCCAAGAAAAAGTTTTTTATAGGGGATTTTTGACTAGGTCTGAATTCTTGACATCCAGGAACTGCCTTATATACGGATCTTGGAGTTTTAACTACTTTATATTTTCTTAATTTTGTCTTATCTTCACCAATGAAATGCGTCGGGAATAATTTCTTCAACTCTTCCATAGTTGCATCAATGATGTCTTGATCGCTTCTATTAATCCAATCTTTTGCTGGTGCAAAAACTAATTCAAGCATTGATCTATTTGGATCTTCGTATTCTTTGCATGTAATACTCATATCTGCGTAAACACTGAGAAGTGGTGATCTGCTAAATAGCAGATGGTCAATATCTGTTAATTTTTTGTCAAACCATAAATGGATATTAATGACTGGCACACCATTTAAACCATCTAATTTAGAAAATGTATCTAACCCTTTCCATTGTTTAGGGATCATTAATTTAAAAAGATCTACAGGCATTGCACTTACATAAGCATCAGCCGTTAGCTCTTCCTTTTCGTTTTTATCTAAAGAAGCAACAGTAAAACTTCTAACAGTGCTGTCCTCATTAAGGTTGATTTGCCTTAATGGACTATTCATGTGAACTTCTCCACCACGAGCGGTAATATAATCAACCATTGGCTGGCAAAGTCTTTCTGGAGGAGCTCCGTCAAGGAATGCCATTTTAGAACCATTTTTTTCTTGTAAAAATCTGTTTAACGCCGTTAATAAAACTGTAGATGATATTTCATCCGGCCCAATGAAATTAAGAGCTTTACTCATTGCTATGAAAACTTCATCATTAACTCTTTCCGGGATATTGTGCTCTTTTAGCCAATCTGTCCATGATTTTGCATCGCATTTATCTAAGTACTTTTGGCCTCTCAACATTGCAGGAACTAAACCTAATCCAAATAGAATCTTTTCATTCCATGAAAGCATATCATTATTGCTTAGTATTGCTGAGACTCCATTAGCGGGAGCAGGTATATCGGGAAAGTCGAATCTACTATAAGTTCCAGGTTCTGATGGCTGATTAAAAATCATTGAATGACTTTTCCATTGGAGTCTATCTTCAATATCTAGTTCCTTAAAAAGTTGCAGCATATTTGGGTAGGCTCCAAAAAATATATGCAAACCAGTTTCATACCAATCTCCATCTTCGTCTTTCCATGCTGCAACTTTCCCACCTAAAACATCTCTGGCTTCGAGTAAAATTGGAATGTGTCCATTATCGACTAAGTATTTAGCGCAAGATAAACCTGCTAAACCAGCACCAGCAATTACAACACGCATTATTAAATCAAGAAATAAATTTACACTTACTAATAAGCTACATTAAAGTTAGAACATAATAGTTTTTTTCGTTGATTATTTTGTAAAATTATGGAAAAAATGCTTTTAAAATCGACTACTAGACATGTAAGAATTTTTACTGCCGAAGTGGTAGATGACGAATTAAAGTTTCATCCCAATAAACTAACTCTTGATTTAGATCCCGATAACGAATTTATTTGGAACGAAGATTCTCTAAAAAAAATAAATGAAAAATTCAATAAATTAATAAAAGAGAGAGCAGGAAAGGATTTAGATGATTACGAACTTCGAAAAATAGGATCAGAAATCGAAGGTTTAATTAAATTTTTGCTTCAAAAAGGGCAGCTAAGTTATAACCCTGATTGTAGAGTAATGAATTATTCAATGGGTTTACCAAAGACAAATGAAGTGCTGTGAATAGATCATCCTCAAATAGAAGGCCTAGGAGAGGCTCAAATAGAGGTTATTATCCTCCAAATCCAAGGGACATGGATTCGTATGGTCAAAGAAACAATAGATTGCCTGCTTCTTCTGAACAAAAGATCAATTTTAGTACAGGAACCATTGCCGTACTTGCTGGAGTACTAATTTTAGGAGTTGGTATTGGGAGCGCAATTACCAGTACCACAGATGGCGGGCAGGGAAATATAGCAAGTCAACAACAATTAGATATGGCCGTTCCAGACCCTGAATTTTGCAGACAATGGGGAGCCAGTGCTTTTGTAATTGATGTTGAAATGTATACGACTCTAAATCCATCTACGAGTTTTGTTACGCAACCAGCTCTTCAGCCAGGGTGTGTGATTAGAAGAGAGAATTGGACAGTGTTACAAAAACAGGGCGCAATTAGTAATGAAGATGTAAGAGAATGTAAGCAAAGGATGAATACTTTTGCTTATATTGGCTCTATAAGAGATAAGCCAATAGTTAAGTGCGTTTATCAGACTGATGTAAATGAAAATAAATTTATAATAAAAGGCGATGGACAAGCCGAAGACGGTGGAGTAGGTATTAACAAAGAAGCAATTCAGTTTTGATCGAAATTATATATGCCTTAAAGGGCTTTCTAAACTAGCAAATTGTGGAAGAATGTTTTTCTTAAATACTTCTGATGCTCTTGATGTATATCTTGACGGATTAGTAATTAACTTAAGTTCTCTTTTAACCTCTAAATCAGCAACGAATGCTTTGTGGATTGTTCCAGCTGATAATTCTCTTTCAATAGAAACAACAGGCAAAAAGGATGCTCCTAAACCTGATTGAACCGCATTCTTGATTGCTTCAAGAGAGTTAAGTTCCATCTCAATTTTTAATCTTTGGATATCAAGCCCAGAATCTTGGAGAAGTTTGTCAACAACTTTTCTTGTTGTAGATTGTGAGTCTAATGTTACAAAATTTAATTTGTATAAGTCTTCTTTTAGAAGCTCTTTTTTGGTCGAAAGTGGATGTTTAGATGGTAAAACTAATGCCAATTCATCAGTGGCATATGGAATTACTTGTAGCAAATTTTCTAAATCTCCAGGTAATTGTCCGCCAATAATGGCTAAGTCAATTTGTCCATTGGCGACACTCCAACCAGTTCTTCTAGTACTATGGACTTGAAGTTGAACAGATACATCAGGGTATTTTTGTCTGAATAGTCCTATCATTCTTGGCATTAAATAGGTACCCGTTGTTTGGCTCGCTCCAATGACAAGAGTTCCACCTTTTAAGTTATTTAAATCTTCAATAGCTTTGCAAGCTTCGTCGCATTGATTCAAAATTCGTTCACAATATTCAAGTAGTAGTCTCCCTGCTTCAGTTAATAGGGCCTTCCTACCACCTCTGTCGAAAATTGTGATTTCTAGTTGTTTTTCTAAATTTTGTATTTGTAGACTCACGGCAGGTTGGGTTACATATAAGAGATCTGCAGCTTTTTTAAAACTTCCTTGAGCTGCTATAGCTTTTAATATTCTTAATTGATCGAGTGTAAATGGTAATTCTGGCATCTATTATGCCTACAATTTCTTATAATTCTAATGCTTGGGAGCATTCTTGTTAAGAACAAAAATTATTTGAACAATCTAAATATATGGAAACTCATAAAACTTCTCTAATTATCTTATTTTTGATTTTGATTTTTGCGGTAATTCATAGTGGGGGAGCTGCTTTAAGAATTAAAGCAGAATCCATTATGGGTCCGAGATTATGGCGGTTATGTTTCGTTTTTTTAAGTTTGCCATCTGCAATTATCTTGATTAGTTATTTTTTGGCTCATAGATATGACGGAATCAGATTATGGAATTTACAGGGCAATAATTTTGTTTTTATCGTCGTTTGGTTCTTAACTGCAATAAGTTTTTTATTTTTATATCCTGCTACTTATAATTTGCTAGAAATTCCTTCGGTTTTAAAACCTAAAGTACGAATCTATGGAACTGGGATAATGCGAATCACAAGACATCCACAAGCATTTGGCCAGATAATTTGGTGTTTTGCTCATACTTTATGGATTGGCACATCATTCACATTATTAACTTCTATTGGCTTAGTTTTGCATCATCTTTTTGCAATCTGGCATGGAGATAAGAGATTAGCAAATAGATTTGGAGAAGAATTTGAAAATTTTAAAAAAAATACTTCCATAATTCCTTTCATGGCAATACTTGAGGGGAGGCAAGAATTTAAGATTAAAGAATTTTTTAAGTTATCTCAATTTGGTATATTAATTGCAATAGGCGTACTTTGGTGGTCTCATCAATATATAAATATTGCTGTTAAAACATTTAATTCATCATTTTTGTCTGAATTTTTCAATTGACAGTTTAAAATCAAGATATAAGTTCTTTAAAACATGCCACAAGCTTCAGAAATTGCCTGGTTAATTCCTGTTTTCCCACTTATTGGAGCAGTGCTTTCTGGCTTAGGAC
Source organism: Prochlorococcus sp. AG-418-O03 (assembly GCA_003213855.1). GTDB lineage: Bacteria > Cyanobacteriota > Cyanobacteriia > PCC-6307 > Cyanobiaceae > Prochlorococcus_A. The sequence continues at coordinate 12,772 of QCMJ01000011.1, read as the reverse complement.
TAATAAGCATCAACCAGAAAATTAATAATTCAAGAGAAATTGTTTCTGTAGGTCTAATTTCTTTCGTCGGAATTTCTGCGGTAATTAGTTATAAAGCTTTAATTGAACAAGTAAATGGTTATCAATCAGTAGAAAAATTATTTGTGTGGGCCAATGCTGGGGATTTCACAATTCCTATGGGATTTGTCCTTGATCCTTTGGGAAGTGTAATGCTTGCGTTAGTAACCACAATAACTTTGCTGGTAATGATTTACTCTCATGGTTATATGGCGCATGACAAAGGGTATGTCAGATTTTTTACATATTTAGCATTATTTAGTAGTTCAATGATGGGATTAATAGTTAGTCCAAATTTATTAGAAATTTATGTTTTTTGGGAATTAGTTGGGATGTGTTCTTATTTATTGGTTGGTTTTTGGTATGACAGGGATGGCGCTGCACACGCTGCACAAAAAGCATTTGTTGTTAATAGAGTAGGAGATTTTGGTTTATTACTAGGAATTCTTGGCCTATTTTGGGCAACAAATAGTTTTGATTTTAATGAAATAGCTACTGGAATTTCTCAATCAATATCTGACAATTCGATACCCATTTGGGCTGCTTTATTACTTTGTTTTTTAGTTTTTTTAGGGCCAATGGCTAAATCTGCTCAGTTTCCCCTTCATGTTTGGTTACCTGACGCGATGGAAGGACCGACACCTATTTCTGCACTTATCCATGCTGCAACAATGGTTGCAGCAGGAATATTTCTTGTAGCAAGACTTCAACCTTTGTATTCAATATTCCCCTCTATTCAGTTCATTATTGCTTTAGTTGGCACTATTACTTGTTTTTTAGGAGCTTCTATAGCTTTGACCCAAATGGATTTAAAAAAAGGTTTAGCCTATAGCACAGTTTCTCAGCTTGGGTATATGATGCTCGCAATGGGTTGTGGAGCACCAGTAGCAGGAATCTTTCATTTAGTGACTCATGCTTGCTTTAAAGCAATGCTATTTTTGGGATCTGGTTCAGTAATACATGCTATGGAAGAAGTAGTTGGCCATCAGCCTGTATTAGCTCAAGATATGAGATTGATGGGCGGTTTAAGAAAAAAAATGCCATATACATCAACAACATTTTTAATAGGTTGCGTAGCAATTAGTGGAATTCCCCCATTGGCAGGTTTTTGGAGTAAAGACGAGATACTCGGAAATGCTTTTATATCATTTCCAGCTTTTTGGTTTGTAGGACTTCTAACAGCTGGTATGACTGCTTTTTATATGTTTAGGCTTTATTTCTTGACATTTGAAGGTGATTTTAGAGGGGATAATAAAGAATTGCAAAAAGAGCTTCTAATAGCCTCTAAAACAAACTTAGATGAAGAAAGTGAAGAAGAGCATGAAGAACATGGCTCTATACATGAGTCACCCTGGTCAATGACTTTTCCCTTGGTATTTCTAGCTGTACCGTCTTTAATTATCGGTTTTATGGGACTTCCATGGGACAGCAAAATTGCAAATTTACTAGATCCTGAAGAAGCAGAGACCGCTGCAAAAGCCTTCGAATTAAAAGAATTTTTGCCCTTAGCACTTGCGTCAGTACTTATTGCATCAGCTGGAATCATTATTGCTTATCAGGCATATTTTGTGAAAAAAATTAATTTATCAGTTTTATTTGCCGAGAAGTTTCCTAGCATCAACCGATTTTTATCTAATAAATGGTATCTAGATGATATTAATGAGAAACTTTTTGTTAAGGGTACTAGAAAACTTGCTAAAGAAGTTTTAGAGGTTGATTCTAAAGTTGTTGATGGCGTCGTAAATCTTACTGGACTTGTAACTTTAGGGAGTGGAGAAGGTTTAAAATATTTCGAAACTGGTAGGGCTCAATTTTATGCGCTTATTGTTTTTGGAGGTGTAATTTTACTAGTTGCTATATTTGGTTTTCAATCTCCGCAAGTATCTTAATTACAATTGTGTGTCTTCACTGTCCATAGGGGTGAAAAAATACAGAAAATTTCTAGACTTTGTTTAAGATAAATTTCTTATTAAATTGAGTACTTATTTTTATTCACATTTTGCGACACAAATGTTGGGAACTTTGGGAGCTGGATTGTCTAATTTTCCTTGGTTATCTGCTTCAATTTTGTTCCCAATTGGTAGTGCATTTGTGATACCTTTTTTCCCAGATAAAGGGGATGGCAAAGAGGTGAGATGGTTTGCATTGTCTATTGCATTAATAACTTTTTTAATAACTGTTGGTTCATATATTAATGGCTTTGATATTAGTAATGAAAATGTTCAACTTAAAGAAAATATTAGTTGGCTCCCTGATTTAGGTCTTACTTGGTCTGTTGGCGCTGATGGCATGTCTATGCCGTTAATATTATTGACTAGTTTTATAACTGCTTTAGCAGTTCTTGCTGCATGGCCAGTCAAGTTCAAACCAAAGTTATTTTTCTTTTTGATATTGGTTATGGATGGTGGGCAAATCGCCGTGTTTGCCGTACAAGATATGCTTTTATTCTTTCTAACTTGGGAACTTGAGTTAATTCCCGTTTATTTATTGCTGGCTATATGGGGTGGCAAAAATCGACAATATGCAGCAACAAAATTCATTATTTATACAGCTGGCAGTTCTATCTTTATTCTTCTTGCAGCGTTAGCAATGGGTTTCTATGGTACAGAAATTCCTAACTTTGAGTTTTCTCACTTGGCAGCTCAAGATTTTAGTCAAAAATTCCAAATATTATGTTATGTAGGGCTGTTAATTGCATTTGGTGTGAAACTACCAATAGTACCTCTTCATACTTGGCTTCCAGATGCTCATGGTGAGGCTACAGCTCCTGTTCATATGCTTCTAGCAGGAATTTTATTAAAAATGGGAGGATATGCTCTTTTAAGATTTAATGCACAATTATTACCCGTTGCTCATGCTCAATTTGCCCCATTATTGATAGTTCTAGGGGTAGTCAATATAATTTATGCTGCATTAACTTCTTTTGCACAAAGAAATCTTAAAAGAAAAATTGCATATAGTTCGATAAGTCATATGGGTTTTGTTCTTATTGGTATAGGGAGTTTTAGTAGCCTTGGAACAAGCGGAGCTATGCTGCAAATGGTTAGTCATGGATTAATAGGTGCAAGTTTATTTTTTCTTGTTGGTGCTACCTATGACAGAACAAAGACTCTTAAACTTGATGAAATGAGTGGTGTAGGACAAAAAATGAGAATTATGTTTGCTCTATGGACTGCTTGTTCTCTGGCTTCTCTTGCTTTGCCAGGTATGAGTGGATTTGTTTCCGAATTGATGGTATTTACAGGATTTGTTACTGATGAAGTATATACACTTCCGTTTAGGGTAGTGATGGCTTCTTTAGCTGCTATCGGTGTAATACTTACTCCAATTTATCTACTTTCAATGTTACGAGAAATTTTCTTTGGCAAAGAAAATCCTAAATTAATCGAAGAACGAAAACTTATAGATGCAGAGCCAAGGGAAGTTTATATTATTGCCTGTTTACTTTTACCGATTATTGGAATAGGTTTGTACCCAAGATTAGTTACAGAAAGTTACATTGCATCTATCAATAATTTGGTCGATCGAGATTTAACTGCAGTTAAAGGTGCTGTGAAAACAAATATTTTTTCAGGAACTAAAACAAATGACATCCTAAAAGCTCCAACAATATAATTTTTTAATTAAATGCAATATTGTTTGGCATTAAATAAATTAAAAGATATCTTGTGAGTAGATTTTATCTATCTCAAAATATCTTATTTCAATCCTATTGATAGGCAACAATTAGGCCCTAGATTGTTGATTAAGTTTCTTCAAGACGCCGCAGGGAAAGGTGAGCTTGATCCATGGGATATTGATGTAATAAGTGTAATTGATAGTTTTTTAGAGCAATACTCACATACTTTTAATCAATCTTCAAATAGTCAAATCTCATATCATAAGGATTTAGCTGAGACCAGCGAAGCATTTTTTGCCGCTTCCGTACTAGTTAATCTAAAGGCTCAGGTTTTGGAATCTGATGTTTTCAAAGAAAATTCTTCCGATTTTGAAGATGAATTTGATTTGGACGATCAAGATTGGATTGATAAAGAATTTGATATTCCAAAATATCCTGAAAAATATCTAAGGAGAAGATCAATTGCACAACCAATTCTTAAACGTACAACTACATTGGGTGAACTTGTAAGTCAGTTAGAGTCCATAGCAGAAGTTATCGAAACCCAAGATCTGCTGCTCATGAAGAGAAAAAGAAATAAAAAATATTCTGATAAGGCTTTAATTTCTCAAGTAAAGTCATTAGCGCATCGCGAGAAACTTCCAGAAACTACTAAAGCATTAGGGAAATTTATTGAAGGATGGGAAAAAGCATTGCAATGGACAGATTTTGAATATTTAGTCAAGAAATGGCAAACAGTAGTAAAAAATGATTTAGATAAAGATCGTTTGGGAGTTTTTTGGGCTTTGTTATTTTTATCATCTGAAAACAAAATTGAAATTAAACAAATTAATTCCTTATATGGCCCAATTCAAATTAAAAGAATAATTCCTGATGGCGGTTTAGCTCAATTACCTATAGAAAATCTTGAGGTAAGTAATGCCTCTTCCTCGGCTGCTTAGAAGCTTCATAGTAATAACGTATAATTTAAAAAATGGTTTTGAATTTATGAAGGCAATGATACTTGCGGCAGGTAAAGGCACACGTGTTCAGCCTATTACGCATGTTATTCCGAAACCGATGATTCCGATTTTGCAAAAACCTGTTATGGAGTTTCTCTTGGAACTTTTAAGAGAACATAATTTTAAGGAAATAATGGTAAATGTTTCTCATCTGGCTGAAGAAATTGAAAATTATTTTCGGGATGGGCAAAGATTTGGAGTAGAAATTGCTTATAGTTTTGAGGGAAGAATTGAAGATGGAGAATTAATAGGTGATGCTTTGGGATCAGCAGGAGGATTAAAAAAGATTCAGGATTTTCAAAATTTCTTTGATGAAACTTTTGTTGTTTTATGTGGTGATGCTTTAGTTGATTTAGATTTAACCCAAGCTGTTAAAAAACATAAGCAGAAAGGAGCTATTGCAAGCTTAATAACAAAGAAGGTAGTTAAAGATCAAGTATCAAGTTACGGTGTTGTAGTTTCTGATGAAAATGGCCGAATAAAGGCTTTTCAGGAAAAGCCAACAGTTGATCAAGCTTTAAGTGACTCTATAAATACAGGAATTTATCTTTTCGAACCCGAAATTTTTAATTACATACCTTCAGCAGAGAAATTTGATATTGGAGCTGATCTTTTCCCTAAACTTGTTGAAATGGATTTACCATTTTTTGCATTACCAATGGATTTTGAATGGGTAGATATTGGAAAAGTTCCTGATTATTGGAGTGCTATTAGAAATGTATTGCAAGGTAAGGTAAGACAAGTGCAAATACCTGGTAAGGAAATAAAACCAGGAGTTTTTACCGGTTTAAATGTAGCGGCTAATTGGGAAAAGGTTAATATTAAAGGGCCGGTTTATATAGGAGGCATGACTAGGATCGAGGATGGAGCAACTATTATTGGACCTTCCATGATCGGACCAAGTTGTTGCATTTGCGAGGGCGCAACTATAGATAACTCAATTATTTTTGATTATTCAAAAATTGGTAAAGGTGTAAGACTTATGGATAAGTTAGTGTTTGGTAAATATTGTGTTGGGAAAAATGGAGATCATTTTGATTTGCAAGATGCATCTTTAGATTGGTTAATAGCAGATTCAAGAAGATCTGATTTGACTGAGCCATCCCCTCAGCAGAAAGCTATGGCAGAATTATTAGGTACTGATTTGATTAATATTCCAGACTAAGATTAGCTTTTTCAATAATCTCAGGAATTAAATGCTCTGCTTTTACGGCCATTAGATGAACACCATTTGCGATATTAATAAAATCATGAGCTTGTTCAGATGCAATTTGAATACCTTCTTGTAATGGGTCTTTAGCATCTTTAAGACGATTTATGATATTTTCAGGGATGTTTGCGCCTGGAACGTATTTGTTTATAAAGAGAGCGTTTTTGTAAGACTTTAATAGGAATACACCTGCAATTACTGGAATTTCGAGAGGCTTGCTAATTTTTTCACAAAACTCTATCAAAATCTTTTTTTCCATAACCATTTGAGTTTGTATAAATCCAGCTCCAGCCTCTTTTTTCTTTCTCAATCTATTTTCTAAACTTATTTTATTTCTGCAATTTGGATCAGCTGCAGCACCTGCAAAAATAAATGTTTTTTTATCGGAAAGTTCTTTTAGAGTAGGATCAATTCCTTTATTGAAAGCCTGAATTTGTTGAAGCAATCTAACTGACTCAAACTCATGTACGGCCTTGGCATCTTGTTGATCCCCAGCTTTTACCGAATCACCGGTAATGCATAAGATGTTTTTAATTCCTAAAGCATTTGCTCCCAGAATGTCTGATTGTAAAGCAATTTTATTACGATCTCTGCAAGAAATTTGCATTACTGGTTCTATCCCATTTTCCAGTAATAGTTTGGACATTGCCAAGCTGCACATTCTCATTACAGCTCTGCTTCCATCGGTAATGTTAACAGCATGTACCTTATCTTTCAAAAGTTGTGCTATCTTAAGAGATCTTACGGGGCTTCCACCTCTTGGCGGCATTAACTCTGCCGTTATTACCTTAGATCTTTTTTCTAAAGTCTGCTGAAGTTTTGATTTCAATTGCTTTTGTTTCCTAATTGGTTAACAAGTGTACTGAGATTGCTAAACTCAATTAATATAAAAAAGGAACTGTTTAAATGCAAATGGTTGATGAAGAAGTAAACAACATTGATATGATGGGTCTCTCAGCAAGGGAGATGGAAATCATTGATCTTGTAGCTGATGGGCTTACAAATCAAGAAATTGCGGTAAAACTAACTATTAGTAAGAGAACTGTTGATAATCATGTAAGTAATATGTTTACAAAAACTGGTTCTAAAAACAGAGTAGCACTTTTGAATTGGGCAATGGACAACGGAAAGATTTGTAGAGATGGATTTAATTGTTGTACGCTCCCAGACTCTGATCAAGATTAGTATTACCCTGTTTTATATCATTAGCCAAATCCATTAGACAATAATTTGTAGAACCTAATTCGAAGAGTTCAGCATATGCAATACATGCATCCTTGTCTGAATCAACACATCTCAATATTCCTTCTTTGTCGTAAAGACCATACATCTGAAGAAAATAAAAAATACTTTGCTTAAATATAAAGAAAATATAAAGGAAGATTGGTTCCTCTGGCTAGTTACTTTTTAAAGTTGTAAATATTTTTCTTTCCAATCTGAAAAAGGGTTGTTAGTAAGACTGAAATTGGAGAAATGGGTCATACCTGTGATTTCTTTTGAAATGAAAGATGGAAGAATTAAATCTTCCTCTTCATTAGAAAGTTCAATTTCTGCAATTTCAAGTGGATAATTATTTTCTTTAAAGCAATCTATAATCCAAGATTTTTTTTCAATTTCTAGAAAGTATCTATCTTTTTTAATTGTATTTGAAAGATTTGACATTATTGTTTCAGCATCGTTTCGTGGAATGGAGTATTCAAATTCAAAGTTGGTAAAGCCTTGGATATGTTTTTTTAGTGAAATTTTAGAGTTTTTACCTATAACCCTTACCCTAATAATCCAACCATCTAAACTTTTGGATAAATATCCTTGTTCAATATAAATTTTTTTATTTATGAATTCTTTCCAATTATCATTTTTTATAAGAAATCTTCTTTCTATCTCTAAGGCCATTTAATTTTTGAAATTTTTTTGAGATAAATCACCTTTCCAATCTAGTTTTTTTATAAGGGTACTATAGTAGCTTGTGCTTTTTTTAAACTTTATTATTTTGCAGGGTGATTGCCCTTTTTTGATCTCACAATAATAATTTTCCTTAATGGTCATACATTTTGAACCGTCTCTCCATAATTTAACTTCCCCTTTACTTTTTTTTACAGGTTTAATGATTACCTTACTTGTATTAGGTATAACTATTGGTCTACTAGCCAGACTCATCGGGCATATAGGGTTAATTATCATTGCATCAATACTTGGGTGCACTATTGGCCCCCCTGCAGCCATTGAGTAGGCTGTTGAACCAGTAGATGTAGAAATGATTAATCCATCACCTTTATATTCATTAACCTTCTCGTTATCTATTTCAATTTCTATTTGGTTGGTTGGAGAAATGTCTTCTTCAACAGATTTAAAATAAAAATCATTTAAGGCATCGTAGCTTTTTATAATCTTTTTCTCAGAACTTGTCCCATTAATAAAAATATTACAATTTAATCTATTACGAAAGTCAATTTTATATTCTTCGTTTTCAAGGATTTCAATAAAAGATTTGTCAAACAAAAACTCTTTTTCTTGTGTAAGGAAACCCAGATTACCACCAATATTAATGCTCAACAAAGGAATATCGTAATCAGCTAAAGCATTTGCACATTTTAGAAAGGTTCCATCTCCGCCAAGGACTATGCCAATATTTGGTTGTAATTTTAGATTATAAAGATGTTTTGCAATTTCATCTCTGTGAAAATCACTTTGAATTCTTTTTGATTTTATATTTTTAGCTTTGAGGACTTCTTCACAGAATTTAGAAGCCTCTTGAGCAATAGAACTATCTGAACGATATATAATAAGCACTAATGAAAGTTTCATTTAGTGGTTTTACCATTTTAATAAATTAAAACTTTCCATATCTACAGTCACCCTATTCCTATAAAGAGATAATAAGATAGCTAATCCAACTGCTGCTTCTGCTGCAGCAACAGTAATCACAAAAATTGTAAAAACTTGTCCTTGAATTAAATTATTGTCAACATAGGAAGAAAACGCCATTAAGTTTATATTTACTGCATTGAGCATTAACTCAATGCTCATAAGAACTCTTACTGCATTTCTGCTATTTAATAATCCCCAAATCCCAATACAGAATAGTGCTGAAGATACTATTAAAAATGCTTGAATAGGAATTGATTCTAAATTCATCATGAGAAAAGTGAAAAGTTAATTTTTATTTGTAAGTAATGTTTCTGATGATTTTTCAATTAACTCTTGATCAACAGGTAATCCAGTGGAAATATCCTTGCTCATTACATCTCTTCTAGCTAAAACAATTGCTCCAATCATTGCCATTAAAAGTAAAACTGATGCTACTTCAAATGGGAGAAGATAATCACTAAATAGATGTTCACCAATTCTGATAGTTGATTCTTCTCCTATAGAGTTTTGAGGACTTGATAGGCTCCATACATTAGTCAAGTCAACTCTTATTAAAAGACTTAGAAGGGTTAAACATATTGCTGTTGATATTATTCTTCTCGATTTAATGTCACTGATGGGCTTTAAATCTTCTTTTTTATTTACTAGCATTATTGCAAAGATTATTAATACATTAACTGCACCTACATAAACTAAAACTTGCGCTGCAGCAACAAAACTTGCATTCAAAAGAAGATATAATCCCGCAACACTCATGAAAACTCCTCCTAGAAGAAAGGCTGAATAAACAATACTTTCTAGCAATACAACACCAAGTGCTCCAATAAGGATAACTAAAGATAAAACTGAAAAACAAATAATTTGAGTTGTTATTGCAATGGACATAAATTAATGGAAATTAATTGTTTGGATTAGAAACTTTATCTTTATTTTCATTGGATTCTGGTCTTATCCAATCATAGACTTCTTCAGGTAATTTACCAACTCTAGTATCTGAATCTGGAATTTCATGAGGGTCCATGACACCTTTAGGAAGATAGGCAAGTTCTCTTAGAGGTTTAACTGAAGGATCTGTTGTAACATTTGTGGGTAGTCTACCAAGTGCAACATTATCAAAATTTAGATTGTGTCTGTCAAAAGTAGCTAATTCATATTCTTCGGTCATTGATAAACAATTAGTTGGACAATATTCAACACAATTTCCGCAAAATATACAAACTCCAAAATCTATAGAATAATTTCTAAGTTCCTTTTTTTTGGTTTCTTTATTCATTACCCAATCAACTACTGGTAAATTTATGGGACAAACTCTCACGCAAACTTCACAAGCAATACATTTATCAAATTCATAATGTATCCTTCCTCTATATCTTTCAGAAGGTATTAATTTTTCATATGGATATTGAACAGTAACAGGTCTTCTTCGAAGATGATCAAAAGTTACTGATAAGCCATCATATAAATATTTGCCAGCATTATATGCTTCTTTGATATAGCTATTTATTTGATGAAGGAAATTTTTCATTTTGAAGAATTTTCTTAGTTATTTTATTTTAGTGGATTAATTTTGAATTTAAGTATTTTTACTTAAGTTTAACCACCAAAGAATTGAGGAAATGCAAGTTTTAATCCTGCAGTTATCAAAAGATTAGCAAGAGAAATTGGAAGAAGAAACTTCCATCCTAGATCTAATAGTTGATCTATCCTTACTCTAGGAGTAGTCCAACGCAATAATATTGCAATGAAAACCAAAAGATATGCTTTCAATACAGTCATAACAATTCCTATTGATGCAGTGAAAACTTGAATGAAAGGTGCATTAATTGGCAAATTTAGAAACTTAGCTATTAATTCAACTGGAACAGGAAAGCCCCATCCTCCTAAATAAAGTATTGATACCAGTAAAGCTGAAAGGATTAAATTAATGTAACTACCAAGATAGAACAATGCGAATTTCATCCCTGCATATTCAGTTTGATATCCTGCAACTAATTCTTCTTCAGCTTCGGGCAAGTCAAATGGAAGTCTCTCACATTCTGCAAGAGCACAAATCCAAAAGACTATAAAACCAACTGGTTGTCTCCATATATTCCAACTTAGGATTCCAGCACCGCTTTGTTGGTTGACAATGTCAACAGTACTTAGAGAATTTGTCATTAGTACGATAGCCAGTACAGATAAAGCTAAAGGAATTTCATAACTTATTGATTGAGCCGCTGCTCTTAAACCTCCTAATAAAGAATACTTATTATTTGATGCGTATCCGCTCATGAGAAGGCCAATTGGCTGAATACTGCTTAAAGCGATCCATAGGAAAATTCCAATACCAACGTTACTTATTAAAAGATTTTGTCCAAAAGGAACAATTAGCCAGGACAGAATCACTGGGACAAGAACTAATATAGGTCCTGCAGTGAAGAGAATTCCATCAGCTTTGGCAGGAATAATATCTTCTTTGACGAGTAACTTAAGACCATCTGCAATTGGTTGGAGGACGCCAAGCGCTCCAGCATATTCGGGACCTATTCTTTGTTGAGCAGCAGCAGATATTTTTCTTTCAAGCCAAACTGTTACTAAAACGCCAACAACTGCCGCTACCAAAACTAAAAGCATAGGTAGAGGGAGCCAGATTATATGAGCGATTTCGCTGGAAAGGCCAAAACCTTTTAAGAATTCATTAAAACTATATTCGAGATCTAATCCGTATTCCAAAATTTTTATGTTATTTACTTAATAGATTAACTCTTCACAAACAATATGTGTGTTTTTTATGAAAAGCCGCAAATATTATTCTCTATTTTCCAAGCTGATCCAATCTCTTGGTGCTGAACCTGTATAGATTTGAGATGGTCTGAAAATTCTATTTGCTCCAAGTTGCTCTCTCCAATGAGCTAACCAACCAGCTACTCTAGAAATTGCAAAAATTGGAGTAAATAAATCACGAGGAATACCAAGTTTTCTATAAACAAGACCAGAATAAAAATCCACGTTAGGGAATATACCCTTAGGTCCAAGTCTTGGTATTGCCTCTGACTCAAGTGATTTAGCAACTTCATACATTTCATCTGCTCCAAATCTAATAAAAAGTTCTTCTGCTAGTTTTTGAAGAATTATTGCTCTTGGATCTTTGACTTTATATTCTCTGTGGCCGAAGCCCATTATCTTACTTTTATTTTTTATTGCATTATCTAAAAAAGACTCAGCATTTTCTGGGGTTTTAATCTCTTCTAACATTGCAATCACATCCTCATTTGCTCCTCCATGCAGTGGACCCGCCAGGGTTCCTACTGCAGAAGCGATTACAGCATATGGATCTGTAAGAGTACTTGCAGTCACTCTAGCGCTAAATGTACTTGCGTTTAAACTATGTTCAGCATGTAAAATTAAACATCTATCAAAAACTTTTGCAGCTATAGGATCTTGTTCTTTTTCAGTCAGCATGTAAAGAAAATTTGATGAGTAAGTTAAATCATCTCTAGGTTGAATGGGGTCTTGTCCTTTTCTAATAAGTTGAAACGCAGCAATCATTGTGGGTATTTTTGCTATTAGTCTTATGACTGCGTTGTAGATGTAATTAGGATCATCTATTGCTCTACGCGAATAGAAGAGCCCCAAAGAAGCCGCACTAGACTGAAGAGCATCCATAGGATGACCTGTCGCAGGGAAACATTTCATCATATCTCTGACTCTAAAACTTAACCTTCGATGCATCTGAACTTCTTGTTCAAAATCTCTTAGTTGGATAGCTGTGGGTAATTCACCCCAAATCAATAGGTAGGCAGTTTCTAAAAAACTGCTTTTTTTGGATAGTTCCTCAATGGAGTACCCCCTGTACAATAATTTACCTTTGTTGCCGTCAATATCACAGATAGAAGAATTAGTAACTGGGACACCCTCTAATCCTGGTTTTAAAATTAGTTTGTTACTATCCAATTGCTTAATTCAATATCTAATACTTATAGATTAAAGATAGTCAAATAATTTTTAATTAACCACAAGATATGAACTTCAATAAAA
>QCMJ01000010.1 GCA_003213855.1 Prochlorococcus sp. AG-418-O03 | reverse complement strand
ATTCGGTCTCAAAGTCTGTTTCTCTTTGAGTCGCATCACCAATATCAATTGCAAAACCAGTACTATGTTCAGAATATCCAGGGGGGGCTGAAACTCTAGCTCTTTCGGCCGCTTCTTGATTTCTAAAAGATTTTAGAGAATAGAAGATTTCTTTTTGCAAATTTATTGATCTATAACCACTTAAGAAGACTAAATATATCCCATCTTTTTTCGCTTCTTTTCTCATATTCAATAAAGAATCACGCATGTCAATATGAACTTCAATATTGGGCTCTATTAAAACTAATTTCTCGTTAGGAATTTCCGCATAGGGTAAATGGCCCAAAATTCTATTATCTTGATTTTTCTCAACCTGAAAATTGAGATTGACAAAAGGGATTTGTTCTATATTTCTAATCAACTGCAATGCAGCATAAGAAAAAAGAAGTAAAAGAAAAGGAGAAAAAATTAATAATTTTTTAAATAATATTGAGTTGGAATTATTTATGTAGATTCTTTTGGCTAGAGTTATATCAATTTGATTTAAATCTTTGTTTTGTTCCAATATTTATAGATGAAACTGGAAAACATATTTCGATATTAACTATTATTTTACGAAATGCACTTTTATAAGCAAAAAAGATGTAGTTTTTATATACAGTATTATTTTTTTTTCATATGTTGAGAGTAGCGGTTATTGGTGGAGGTCCAAGTGGTTCATGTGCTGCAGAAATACTTGCTAAAGCTGGGATAAAAACTTGGCTCTTCGAGAGAAAATTAGATAATGCAAAACCATGTGGAGGAGCAATTCCACTTTGCATGGTCGAAGAATTTGATTTGCCTGAGTCAATTATTGATAGAAAAGTAAGGCATATGAGAATGATATCTCCATCAAATAGAGAGGTAGATATAAGTTTAGATAGAGTTTATGGGAAAAGTGATAATGAGTTTATTGGGATGTGTAGAAGGGAAGTTATGGATGCCTTTATGCGCAACAGAGCGTCAGATCTTGGTGCTACATTAATAAATGGATTAGTTACTTCTATTGATACTGGCGACAATAATCAAGGGCCATATAAGCTTTCCTATTCAGATTTTGCTAATGGAGATAAAAAAGGGGAACTCAAAGAGCTTACTGTTGACCTTTTGATCGGAGCTGATGGAGCCAATAGCAGAGTCGCAAAAGCAATGGATGCAGGAGATTACAAAGTTGCAATAGCATTTCAGGAAAGAATTAAATTGCCTAAAGAAGAAATGAGTTACTACGAAGATCTTGCTGAAATGTATGTCGGAACCGATGTTTCTCCAGATTTTTATGGGTGGGTATTTCCTAAATATGATCATGTTGCTGTAGGCACTGGAACCATGCAAAAGAATCAGTCATTAATTAAAGGACTTCAAGAGGGTGTAAGGAATAGGGCAAAGAAAAGACTTGTTAATGGTGAAGTAATAAAGGTAGAAGCTCACCCTATTCCTGAGCATCCAAGGCCAAGAAGAGTAGTTGGGAGAATGGCATTGGTTGGTGATGCAGCTGGTTATGTTACAAAAAGTTCTGGAGAGGGCATCTATTTTGCTGCAAAAAGCGGAAGAATGTGTGCTGAAGAAATTGTTGAAGCATCAAAAAACGGTCAAGTAATTCCATCAGAAAAAGATTTAAAAAACTATCTTAAAAAATGGGATAAAAAATATGGCACAACTTATAAAGTGCTAGAAATCCTTCAAAATATTTTCTACAGAAATGATTCTGCAAGAGAAGCTTTTGTTGAGATGTGTGATGACATGGATGTACAAAGACTTACTTTTGATAGTTACTTATACAAAAGAGTTGTCGCAATGAAACCATTACAGCAACTTAAAATTACAATGCTTACACTTGGTTCGATTTTAAGAGGGAAAGCCTTAGCACCTCTAAAATATAAACCCGTTGATAGTGCTGTTAGGGAAAATAAAGAAGTAGAAAAAATGTTAGAAAATTATTCAATAAAGGGAGGCATTAAAGTTAAGAGTTCAAAAGTGTAAAGTCGGCTATTTTTAGAGAATAATTTCTAATTAAGCTCAACAAATTGAGTCTATTATTTCTTATTTTTAAATCCTCTGACATTATTAGGACTCCATTTTCATTATCAAATAAATCTTCGATAGTGTTTACATTGCTCTCAAACAAATTTAGTAGTTCCAAATAATTGCCATAACCTTCCGAAAAAAGTTTTTCTAATTCTCCAATAAATTCAAAAACTTTCAATTCACAATCTTTTTCAAAAAGTTTTGTGTTTACATAATCTCTTGTTGAGAGAACGTCTTTTGAAAGATCACTGTTTTTAGCTAATTTGCTTACCCTTGTAATTACCTTCTGGATTTCAACAAAATTTTCCTTTTCGTTAAAATTCATAATAGATTTAATCCTATTTTTAAGATCAACAATATTCAATACTCTTTTTTGAGATAATTCATCAGAAGAGCAAACGGCCTTTATTAATTCTTTACTTAGTGATATTTCTTCTAGATGACTAACAATTCTTTGAACTAAAAATTCATTTAAATCATTAAATACTGTTTCTCTTGAGAAGTTTAAATTCGGAAATGCCATTTCCCAAAAATCAATAAGTTCGTTAAATAATTTATCTAAAGGTAAATCAAGTTCATAAGCCCAAATTATTTTAATCACTCCATTCAAATTTCTTCTCAAGGCATAAGGATCAGATGATCCACTGGGACGTTTACCAGAAATAAATATACTTATTAAAGTTTCGACCTTATCTGCTATAGAAACTATTGCACCATATTTTGTGGAGGGTAAAGCATCTTTATAAAAAGAAGGTAAATAATGCTCAGCGACAGCCAAGCAAACATCCTCACTAAATCCCTCATATTTAAGATATTTACCACCCATTATTCCTTGCAGCTCAGGGAATTCGAAAACAATTTCGCTACATAAGTCGTTTTTACAATATTTAGCAACTTCTATTATTTTTTTTTCTTCTAAAGACTTATCATTTAAAAATTTAAGAATTTTTTTAGTAATTTCCTCTATTCTCTCTACCCTCTGAAATATATTTCCAAGTCCTTTAAAATAGGAAACAGATTTAAGTTTTTCATTTCTTTCGATTGCAGCAACTTTTTTGTCAGTTTGTACGAAAAACTTTGCATCTGAAAACCTTGCCCTCAATACTTTCACATTACCTTTGGCAATATTATTATTTGATTCTTCAAGGCCATTAGAAATAACGAAGAAAGTTGTACTGATATTTTTTTCAGAGCTTAAATCTAGTTTAGAAAAACTTTTGTTTTTCAATAAAAGAGGAACGTATCTCTGATGACTTTTCATTACTGTTGAGAGAACTTCTACCGGAAGATCAAGAAATTCATCGCTAAATTTGCCAATAATTAAGTCTGGCCATTCAACTAAATCAGTTAGTTCATTTAGTAATGCCTCAGAAAGGTCAGGTTTCAGATTTAAAGATTTAGATGCCTGATTTATTAAACTTTCAATTTTTTCTTTTCTTTCTTTTCGAATAGCTATTACTCTATTTCGTTTCAATAATTCAAAAAATTCGTCAGGATTATGAACTTCTAAAACTTCATTGATTAGCCTATGACTTTTTGTTTTATTACTTATTTTGATCTTTGGATCACATTCATCAAAGTCAAAATCAAGAATTTCATCATTATAAATAGAGGCAATCCACCTAATAGGTCTTGAAAATTTTATGTTCCCGGCTCCCCATTTCATAAATCGAGGGCCTTGAAGACTCTTTACTAATTTTGGGATAATCGAAGACAAGGAAATTTTTGTTGATAGTCCTTTCTCAATTTTCTTTCCAAATACAAAATCACCCTTTTCTGTATTTTTTATTTCTAGCTCACATACATCTATATCTAAGCTATTAGCAAATCCTAAAGCAGCATTAGTAGGACATCCATTTAAATAAGCTGAATTTGCTTTAGGCCCTTTTCTTTCTATTATCTTATCTTCTGAATAATCAACTAAACCCTCGAGAATTAGAACTATCCTCCTTGGAGTGGAAGTAACAACTATATGTTCGAATTTGATTAACTTTTTATGCAATTCAAATTCAATTAGAGATTTAAATTGCTCTAGAACAGAATGAGAAAATTTCGCGGGCAACTCTTCTGTTCCTATCTCAAGTAAATATTTAGACAAGAAAAAATTATGACTTCACTTACTATAATTTACTACCAGTTAAATAAGCTTTTCGCTAATGTATAAAAAGAGATATTTTTTGGTCCTTTGATCAAGATTGAAAAAGTAAAAAAGAAAAAAGATTCTGCCAAGGAAGAAACTGTTTGTTTGGCAAATGGACTAGAAGTTTCTAAATTTGAAAATTTCAAAAAAAGTAGCCAATTTCTTAAAGAACCACTTGCTACGGAATTAGTCAATGAGAGCGATCATTTTACCAACGATGCAGTTCAATTATTAAAATTTCATGGTAGTTATCAACAAGATAACAGGGAAAATAGGAGGCCTGGCAAAAGTAAAGATTGGCAAATGATGCTTAGGTTAAGAAATCCGGGCGGTGAAGTCCCAGGGAAATTATTTTTAGCATTAGATGAATTATCTGAAAAGCTAGGTAATGGAACACTTAGGGCCACTACAAGACAAGCCTTTCAAATGCATGGAATTAGAAAGGAGAACCTAAAGGAAGTAATTCAAACAATAGTAAATTCAATGGGCTCCACATTAGCTGCATGTGGAGACATAAATAGAAACGTTATGGCCCCTGCGGCTCCATTTGATTCGCCAGACTATAATATTGCAAGAGCATTGGCAAAAAAAGTTGCAGATCTTCTTACCCCAATCGCTGGCCAAGGCACTTTTTTAGAGCTTTGGGCTGATGGAGATTTAGAGTACACCATAAAGCCTGACAAAGATATTGAAGCAATTAGAAAGCTCCAATTCAATGATAATGTTTTTAGCGGGATAAAAGATGAGCCTCTCTATGGTTCAACTTACTTACCGAGAAAATTCAAATGTGCTGTTACAGTTCCTGGGGACAATTCTGTTGATCTTCTTACCAATGACATAGGAATAGTTGCCTTTACCTCTAAAGATGGAAACTTAGAAGGGTGCAACTTCTATATAGGAGGCGGTATGGGTCGCACACATAATAATGAAGAGACATTTGCCAGAATTGCAGATCCACTTGGATATGTTGAAGAACCTGATGTTTATGAATTAATACAAAGCATTGTCGCTATTCAAAGAGATTATGGTGATAGAAAATCAAGAAAAAATTCGAGAATGAAATATCTTCTTCATAGAAAAGGTATTAAATGGTTCAAAAAGATACTTTCTGATAAGTATTTCAAAAAAGAAATTAAAAGAATCAGAAAAGAACCTGATAAGGTTCTTATTGATTACCTAGGTTGGCATCAACAAAATAAAACCTCCTATTTCGTAGGTTTACCACTATTATCAGGAAGATTATCTGGAGAGAAGAAGAATACCATCACAAATATTGTTAAAAAATATAATTTAGATTTAAGACTCACACCTAACCAAGATATTTTACTTTGTAATATCGCCAATAAAAACAAAGGTGAAATTCAAAAATCTCTATCAAAAATTGGATACGAAAATTTAGAAAACATTAATGAAATACAAAGACACGCATTAGCTTGTCCTGCTTTACCACTTTGTGGTCTTGCAATGACTGAAGCTGAAAGAATATTACCTGATGTATTAAAAAGGATTGAAAATTTACTATTAGATCTAAAAATACAAAAGACAATATTATTCAGAATGACAGGATGTCCGAATGGATGTACAAGGCCTTATATGGCCGAATTAGCACTTGTTGGAAGTGGGCAAAACAAATACCAATTATGGTTGGGGGGAAGTAAAAATCTACAAAGGCTTGCTAAACCATTTTTACAAAAAATGGAACTTAATGATTTAGAAAAAACTCTTCAACCATTATTTGATAATTGGAAGACTAATTTAGATTTGGATTTCGGAGATTTTATAAATACTCAAGATGAAAATTATATATTGAATTTACTGAATAAAACTCAATAGAATTTAAATTTTTCCATAAAGGGCATTTGCTTTTTTATTTTTCCAAGCCCATAATTGATCACCATAACTAAAATGCCACCATTCATTAGGATGTTGAGCAAATCCGAATTTAGTCATAATTTCCCTTAATAAATTTCTTCTACTATTCCAAATATTCGCTTCTTCATTCATTATGCTTGCATAAAAATAAGGATTTGAGGTCTCATCCATTTGATCAACCATGCTTCCCATTTCAACAAGATTTCCGTCTTTATCTGATAAACAAACATCCAATGCACCCCCAGTTGAATGAGGGGGAGGACACCTAGAGTCATAAGAAGGATATGCCCAAAATTTTTCAACTTTTTTTAAAATGGATGGATGAGATTTTATATTTTCAAAAGAAATATTAATTTCGGATTTTTCACACTCCAATAAAAATGCCCTTTTAAACATAAATTCCTGGACTTCTAAAGGTCGCCAACTGTCATAAATTAAAAGGTTAAAGCTACTCTTTGATATCAAATAATCATTTACTTTTACTAATCTATTTATGACCTCCTCCCTTAATTTCCAAATAGAAGTATTATCTTTGTAAGGTGCTCCCAAATGAAAGTAAGGGTGTGGATCTAAAAACTTTAGACAGCTAGGTATAGCTATTAATTTATCTCCATTATCTTTAATTGGTATTTTATTCCAAATTTTCAATTGAAATTTGCAATTGATTTATAGTGGCATATATATCAAAAATTACAATGATAGTTTTCAATTTAAGAAATCATGAATGAATTTATTATCAGAATTATCAACAAGTATATTCCTTAAAACAATATTTTCTTTTAAATCAGGATCATCACTAACAACCTTAATAGCCTCTTCACGAGCCTTATCAATAAGAAATTTATTGTTAGGTAAATTGTCCAATACAAAATCAGGCAAGCCGGATTGTCTATATCCTAAAATCTGGCCTGGTCCTCTAAGCTCCAAGTCCTTTTCAGCAATATAAAAGCCATCATTAGATTTTTGCAAAACACAAAGTCGTTTATTTTCTAATCCATTTTTATCAGGGGTTACCAGATAACAAAAAGATTTTGTTGATCCTCTACCAACTCTCCCCCTTAATTGATGTAGCTGGGACAATCCAAATCTGTCCGAATTATAAATAATCATAATTGTGGCGTTAGGCACATCAATGCCAACCTCAATTACTGTGGTTGAGACCAATATATTAATTTCATTCTTTAAAAAAGAATTAATTACTTCATTCTTTTCTTGTGAACTTAATTTGCCATGCAATAATCCAACTTTTTTGTTAAAAAAGACCTCTTCTGATAAATATTTGAATGTTTTCTTTGCGGAGCTTAAATTCATTTTTTCTGAATCTTCTATAAGTGGCAAAATCACATAAGCTTGCTTTCCCTTCTTAATCTCATCTTCAACAATCTTGAACAAGTTAGTTAAATCATCTTCTGAAATTATTTTTGTTGTTATAGGAACTCTCCCAGGAGGGAGTTCTGTAATTTGACTCACATCTAAATCACCATAAATAGAAAGCGCAAGAGTTCTTGGAATTGGTGTTGCTGTCATTGATAACAAGTTAGTATTTTCTCCTTTATTTAATAATCTATTTCTTTGAGTAACTCCAAATCTATGTTGTTCATCAATCACGACCATCCCTAATGCATTAAAGATGACTTTATCCTCAAATAATGCATGAGTACCTACGAGGATATCAACTAAACCATTGTTCAAATTTGAGAAAATTTCTTTTCTCTTTTTTTGAGGAGTATTTCCAGTAAGTAGTTCCACAGAAACTAAAAGGGGGTTCAAATATTTCAATAAATTTTTATAATGCTGTTCTGCCAATACCTCAGTTGGGACCATAAATGCACCTTGCAGGTTTTTTTCAATGACAAGTAAAAGAGACGCTATTGCAATTATGGTTTTACCGCTTCCCACATCTCCCTGAAGCAATCTAGACATTGGTACGGGATTAGATAAATCTTTCTTAATTTCATTTAATACATTCTCTTGAGATTTTGTTAATTCAAAAGGAAAAGTATTTAAAAATTCTTTTAATAAGGATTTCTTTTGAGGTATTTGTTGGGAAGTTATATTTTTATTTGTCTTTCTTTTTCTAAGTAGGAACTTTATTTGTAGTAGGAATAATTCATCAAAAACCAAACGTTTTTTTGACTCAATAAGTGCCTGTTGAGTTGGTGGAAAATGAATATTAATCAACGACTCTTCTTTTGACAATAAAGATAATGAATCAAGTTGCTTCTTATTTAAAATTTCTGGATATTGCTTTGAATAAATTAGTACCTTTTTCATAAGTTTTATAAAATTCATATTTGATAATGCTTCACCTAATGAATACAAGGGTAATATTTTGCCTGAGAAATTAAAATTATCATTGTTATCCTTAAGAATTTCAATCTGCGGATCTACAAAAGTTTTGCCATACTCCGTCAATTTAACCTTACCGGAAATTGCTAATTTGGTCCCAGGAATATACAAAGATTTTTGAGACGTGAAGAAGGAGTAAGATCTAAATCTTCTTCCTAAAAAAAATTTTGTAACCTTTATTGAAGACGTTTCATCAGAAACTAAAATATTCATTATTGATAAATTACTATTTTTTTTACTCTTATGAATATAAAATCTTTTAACGTTTGCGATGCACGTGTATAAATAATCTGGTTTTAAATTTATTATCTTGACTCTATTCGTATAGTCTAGATATGTTCGTGGGAAATAATTAATTAGATCTTTTATGTGAAATATCCCTAATTCATTAAGCTTATTTTTATAAACTTTTCCTACATTTTTTATTAATGAAATATCTGAATCGAAAGACAAACTTGAATCAGCTTTATTGAGAAAAACATTATTAGAAATATTATTAGAACTTTCTATTTCTAGAGTTTTAACTAATTTATAAAGATTTTTTCTTGTATCTATAATTAACCTTTTTCTTTGATTTTCATCTAATTTATTATATTCATTATATTTTTTAGAAAATTCATAAAATATCCTTAAATATTCGTCTGAGAGATTTAGATTATCCAGTTTTTTTAATGATTCATGCAAATAATCATTAAAATATTTTTCTCTTCCTAATGTATTAATAAATTTGTTTTCAAATTCAATAGTAAGAGATTTTTGAAGAGGTCTTATCCAATCTTTAATTATTTTATTATTATTTCCGCTAATAGTCACATTTGAAAAAAGAGTTATTTTTTCAATGTATCTTATTCAAAGTTATTTCTTTTTGCCTCCAATATGTCTCTTTTTTAATCAAATGCTGAAATTGATTTTTTAGATCATTTATTTTGTTCCTTTGAATAGAAAGGTTTAAATTTTTAAACTCTAACTCAACAGTAGATATATTGAAGAAAATAATGCTAGGAAAATTATTGCCGTTAAATGATGACCCATTTAAGGGTAATTCGAAATTAATAACAAAAGGATATGGATGTTTTATCATAAAATTTTTGCCTGCTAAGTAATAAAAGGAATCTTTAGATATCATCTTTTTTATTAGCTTTGCCTTGAATAATTCTTGGTTAATATTATATGAAAGATTTAATAGTAAATTTTTCAATGACTTGTCTATTAAATCAAAATTGTTAAGAATGTGATTTTTTGGCAAATTATCTATTTGATTGATATTTTCTTTTTCTGAATGCCTTGGTTTTTCCTCCTTTTCTTCTCCTATTAATTCAATTAGGGAGGAAATCAATTGTTTTTCAACTCCTAAATTTTCAAAAATATTACTTTTAGATAAATAATTATTATGGTCGTTATTATCTAAATCAAGTGATACGAATTTCTCATAATTATGAGCTTGATAATATTCAGAAGTATTTAAAAAGTCTTTACTAATTTCCAACTGAGTGGGTTCTTTTAATTGAAAACCATCTTCATATTGCAATTTTTCTTTTTGATCATTCTTTGTTTTTGTGGAACTATCAAAAATAGTAAAGTTAATTTCCTTATTTATATTTTTTTCAATTTCATTTATCTTTAATTGTTCTACGGTTAAAAAGGGCAAATTCATGAATATTAATTTCCTTATTTTTTTTTCAAAAAGACTAATTAATTCATTTTTATTTAAGAAATTATCATTAATTGTTGGATAACTATATATTTGATTAAGGCCTTTTTCTACAGAGATGAAAAGTAAATCTCTTACTTGATTAAGATAAAGTTCATATTCCCTATACATATTTCTAGTTAATATTCTTTTTTGTATGTCTGCTTTCTCTAGTTGAGAATTAATTTTATCTATATCTATGTAATTATTGAAATTATTCAAATCATTCAAGTGACTAGTTTTTTTGGATTGATGCAACCTCTTCAGCAAAGTCCATCTGCTTTATTTCAATACCTTCACCTAATGTATATCTTGTAAAGCGTCTTACTTTGATATTTTCCCCAATTTTTGCAGCTGCTTGTTTAACAAGATCCTCAACTGTTAGAGAACTATCTTTAATGTAGGGTTGTGAAAGCAAAACAAGCTCATTAAGTCTTTTTGCTATTCTACCTTCAACTATTTTTTCTTTAATCTGTTCTGGTTTCCCCGACAAATCATCCCTACCCATTTCAATCTGCTTTTCTTTTTCCACAACATCTTCTGGTATTTCATCAATTGATACATACTCGACATTTGGACATGCTGCTACTTGCATTGAGACATCCTTCAACAAAGATTGGAATAAATCACCTCTAGCAACGAAATCAGTTTCACAATTTAACTCTAGTAAAACTCCGACTCTTGATCCAGTATGTATATAACTACCAATTGACCCTTCGGCAGCTACTCTTCCCGATTTCTTTTCAGCACTAGCTATGCCTTTCTTTCTTAACCATTCCAAAGCTTTATCAAGATTTCCTCCAGTTTCGTTAAGAGCTTTTTTGCAGTCCATCATTCCTGCACCAGTTTTGTCTCTAAGATCTTTTACAAGTTTTGCTGTAATGTTTCCCATTTGAAATAATAAAAAATAGTGAATAGTAAGTTTTAAATTGTAATTTAATTTTTTCTTTCGGCATTAGAGCCCTTTCTACCCTCATTTATGGCATCTGCAAGTCTTCCTAAAATAAGTTGCACAGATCTAACGGCATCATCGTTACAAGGAATTGGAACTTCACACAAATCCGGATCGCAATTTGTATCCAGCATTGATACTAATGAGATATCTAATTTTCTAGCTTCTAATACTGCATTAGATTCTCTTCTTTGATCAACCAATACAACTACATCTGGTAATCTTCTCATACCCTTAAGTCCACCTAAGTATTTTTGTAATCTTTCAAGTTCTCTTCTTAATACTGCAGCTTCTTTTTTAGGCCTCATTGCTATTGAGCCACTACTTTCCATTCTTTCTAGATCCTTTAATCTTTCAATCCTAGCTTTCATTGTTGTCCAATTAGTCAACATTCCTCCAAGCCATCTTTGATTTACATATGCAGCTCCACAGCGTGTAGCTTCCTGAGCTACTACATCTGATGCTTGTTTTTTTGTACCGACAAATAGGAAACGTTTACCGCTTTTTGCTGCGTTTCTCGTCCATTTATAAGCATTGTTCATACACAATGCTGTTTTCACAAGATCAATAATATGAACTCCATTTCTCGCGCAATATATATACTTAGACATCTTGGGGTTCCAACGTCTAGTTTGATGCCCAAAATGAGCACCAGCTTCCATCATTTCTGATAGTGATACAACAGCCATAATTTAAAAAAGGTTTCGGGTTAGCCTCCATCTGACGGGGAATTAATGTTAATAAATCACCCGAAACTGCCAGATGTGTGGATTTTATTTCAACTACTTTAGCAAGTGATGGGTATTTCTAAAAGTTTTTTATCATGATTTGATTAACTGTTTAATGTAAATCATATTTAGAGGGATTCTAAGTATCTCAAGTGCAAGTCTATTTCTTCTTGTATTTACTAGGAATTTTAATAAAGGAAGGATTCTATCAACACTTATTAGTCCTCCCAAGCAAAGAATTTGCCAAAGTAAATTATGAAGAGGAGTTAATTGAATCATAAATCTGACTCTTAAATTTGGATGTTTCTTATAAAATACTAAAGCCATTTTTGCTCTCTCTTTTTCTTGAGCTATTAATGAATCTATTTGCTCGCAATTAAATTGCGGATGCCAATGATAACCTACTGCATTTGGACATTTAATTAATTTTGTCCCAATTTTTTTTAATCTTTCTCCAAGTTCTAAATCTTCCCAACCGTAAAGACTAAAAGAAGTATCAAATAATCCCACACTTAAAATTAATTCTTTTGATATCGCAACATTCCCAGTAGCAAAGTAAGCAAAAGAAGTGTCTATTATTTTATGTTTTTCGCTCTGAGGATTTAGAAAATTAGATGTATTGACTACCGAGCCATAGGTAAAACATTTTTTATCATTTTTTCTCCAAGAGGCAAGTAATTTTTCTACGTGGCAATTTATAAAATTATCTAAAACAATAAGATCACTATCAATGAATATAATAATTTCATATTTTGATTTAATTACTCCCAGATTTCTTCCAAGTGCAGGCCCTCCATGTTCTTGCTGAAATAGAATAACGTGTGGGAGATTAGCTTTGTTTTTATTTATCCATGAGGTTGTCCCATCAGTTGATCCATCATCAACTACTATTACTTCATAATTACTGATATTTGTATTTAATTTTTGATTCTCAAGCGCAAAGAGACATTTCTCTAGTATAGGTAATCTATTGTAAGTCGGTATAACAATACTTACATTCATGATTATGTCTTAAATATGCATAATATATTGAATTCCAAAAGATAAAAATAAAAGATATTAACTAATCAGCTGCACCGCCGTTATTTGCTGTACCAGTAACGTTTCCACCATCAGGTCTTCCATCAGTTCTTAATTTCCTTTTTTTGAATTTTCTAGCATAGGCTCGATTACGTTCCTGCTTTTCTTTTTTTAAATTCCTTCTCTTAGACATGAAACTTTTAACTTTTAATTATATTAGCTCACTATGAGCACTATATATTTTACCATCTTCCATATTTAATATTCTATCAGCCATATCAGAAATTCTTGGATCATGCGTCACCATAAGTACAGAACAATTTTGTTCTTTTGCTAGTTTTCTTAAAAGTGTTACTATTTCTCTTCCTGTGACGCTATCTAAAGCAGAAGTGGGCTCATCAGCTAATAAAAGTTTTGGGTTAGCCGATAAAGCTCGAGCAATTGCTACTCTCTGTTTCTGCCCACCAGACAAGTCATTTGGCAATTTTTTATGATGTTCTTCTAATCCTACTGCTGACAACCAATTCCGTGCTATTTCACGTCTTTGCAAATATGTTAAACCTTTTATTAAATCGGCGCCCATCTGGACATTTTGTTCTGCTGTTAAACATCTCAGAAGATTGTGACCTTGAAAAATCATTCCAATACTTCTTCTAAGAATCTGACGCGTTTTCCTTGATGCTCCATTTAACTGATTATTTAATACAGTTAAATCTCCACTTTGACAGGTTCTCAAGGCACCAATTAATGTTAAAAGAGTCGTTTTACCACATCCAGAAGGTCCTTTTAAAAGAACCAACTCTCCTTTATCAATATTTAGATTAACGTCATTAAGAACTTGTTTTTTATTCTCATTTTTCCCATAAAAGTGACTCAAATTATTTATTGAGACTGTTTTAAGGTTTTTAACATTATTTTTTGATTTATTAGCTTTAACCATTTATCATTAATTCTTAAAAAATTTCCGCAGGATCAGCATCAACTAATTTACGCATCGCTACAGCGGCGGACCCCATACACATAACTAAAACCAATACGAAAATTAAAATTGTTTTATCTGCGTCCATTATTATTGGAAGTTTAGTAGAACTTCTTATAACTGAGTAAAGTATTTGACCAGAGAAATAAGCAGGTAAATAGCCAAACAATGCCAACAAAAAACCCTCTCTAGCTACGACCAAGAAAAGGGACTTAAGTCTATACCCCATGGCCAATAAGGTGGCGTACTCTGGGAGGTGATCTGTAACGTCACTATAAAGAATTTGATAAACGACCACACACCCTACAACAAAACCCATCAAGGCTCCTAAACTAAATATAAAACCTATTGCAGTGCTATTTTTCCAATAATTCTTTTCAAATTCTATAAATTGTTTTTTTGTAAGAACTTTAACATCATTTGGGAGTGAGTTATTTAATATCCTTGAAATCAATTCAGGATCAGATCCTTTTTTTAGCTTTACCAAACCAATTTCTATACTGCCAGGAGGATTAGCAGGAAAAAGTCTTAAGAAGGTTTCTCGACTAGTTATCAAATTACCATCTGCACCAAAAGATGGTCCTAACTCCACAAGGCCCTCAACAATTACTCTTTTCCCAGCAACCTCAGTCTCAACTTTTTTTTCAGATAAAAACCATTCTTCAATAGGTCCAAATTCGGGTCTAGATAGTTTGTCAAAAAGAACTCTTGATGGATTTCTCAATTTATAAGCTTTCTTTGAGAATCCCTCATCTAAAAGAAGTGAATCGGAGGGATTAAAACCTAATGCAAGTATTGATCTAGTTTTAAGATTTTCGGGATTTCTCCAAAGTAAATAATTTAGATTAACGGGAGCAGTTTTTTCAACATTTTCTACCGCAAGAGTTTGAATTAGCCTTCTTTTTGGGAATCCACTCATGCTTATAGAACTTTTTGATCTGGGACTTATCAAAACAAGATCTGCATCAAGAAGTTTATGAATAGTTACACTCGTGTCAAATAAACCATCTCTAAAACCTAATTGCATAAACATCAAAATACCTGCAAAACTTATTCCCGCTATGGCAACTGCTAGCCTTAATGGTTGCCTAGTTAATAACAACCAAGCTAAAGGTATTTTTCTAAATTTAAAAAAAGAAAAATTCATTAGGGAATAAATTTTGCAATTACTTTCA
This sequence comes from Prochlorococcus sp. AG-418-O03, assembly GCA_003213855.1. Classification (GTDB taxonomy): domain Bacteria; phylum Cyanobacteriota; class Cyanobacteriia; order PCC-6307; family Cyanobiaceae; genus Prochlorococcus_A. Next base: position 19,293 of record QCMJ01000010.1, on the reverse strand, counting down.
TTCCTGCATAGTTTTGAACGATATCTATAGAATCTTGATCTAGTTTTACAAGTACCTCGATAATTCGCGAATCAGCATCACCTGTTGGATCAGTCGATAAAACTTTTCTTTGTTTTACCTGAGGACTAATCCTAATCACCTTTCCCTTAAGATTTTTTTGGAATCCGCCATTCTCGCTACTCAATTCAACATTCTGAGAGATAAAGACTCTATCGATGTCAGATTCATAAACCTCTATCAAAGCTTCCATTTTTTGACTAGAACCAATATCCAAAATCCCTTCATTTTGAGGCCTCTCACCAACTCTCTTATTTATTCCAAGAATAAAACCATCAATTGGGCTTCTTAGTTTTGAATTAAATAGATCTATCTTGATATTTTTTTGATCTCCGATAAGGTTTATTTTCTGTTTTTGCAATTTTAATAATTCATCTTTTCTTTGTGAAAACTCCACAAAAGAATAAGCATCTTTGCTTAAAGCTAACTCATACCTTTGAATTTGATCTTTCTTTAGGGTAATTTCTTCGTTAATAGTATTAATTAGATTTTCATTTCTTTCAAGATCAGCAATTAATTTTTCTCCATTTTCAAAAATTGCGAGGATATCACCTTTTTTTACGAAATCTCCTTCATTTACTAAAATTTCGACAATTCGGGGGGAAGAGCCAAACTGACTAATTGGAGCTGCCAATTGCCTAATCTCTCCCGAAGGAGAAAGTTGACCTAGTGCGGCAACAGCTGTAATAGGAGGTATGAAATCTGAAGTTATTTCCTCTTGAAATTTTGAACTAGATTTATTATTTCCTGAACAGGAAATAACCCCAAGAGATATTGGTGTAAATAATAAAAAATAAATAAATAAATTTTTTAATATTTTTAATTTCATTAAAAATCGAAGAGTACTGTTTTTATATAGTTGTTGACCCATTTTTTATCAAAATATTTTAAAAGCACCATACTAGTCTTTTCATTTTTCATTTGTTGAACACAATAATTTTTTTGAAAATCAGTTCTCTCTTGTATAATTTCCTCATTAACTTCCGGTTTAGCTTTCTTACTTAATTTGATCAAAATAGAGAGGTATTGATCCACAACTCTACAAAAATCATTTTTTTCAGATTTACTTTTTAAGGAAGCAAAAAATACATTATTAGAAAAAATCCTTCCCCATTTAGGAATCTCTCTCAAAGAGGTAAAAGAACTTTTATCAACTTCAGAAAGTAATTTTTCGTATTTCAAACCTTGGTTTTGTGATGCCGGGGATAAATCAACAATGGCAGCAGATACATTTTCATTTATTTTTACCAAATCCATCCCAAAAATTGGAATATCAAACTTTGGATCAGGGAAAAAAACGCAGTGTAATATTTTAAGATTCTTTGAAAATTCTGCTACTTCAATATGTAACTTTCTAAATCCTTTTGCTTTATGAAATTCATTTTCAATATAAAGTTCTCTGCCTATTTCTTTAGATATAATGTTAGTTAGTTTTGGATCAATTTTTATACTCTCAAGGTCCTCAAGCATGGATCTATGCTCTCTAATATTTTGTAATAACTCCAAAATAAGAGGGTCAGCTAATTTTGTTTTAGTTAAAGATTCAGACAACAAGGCTAAAAAGTACCAAAATAGAATTTAAAGAGAGAACCGAAATGAACGTAGGAGATGTTTACTACTACACCCATTCAAGCAAAACTAGATGTGTGTTTGTGGATAATAAAGAATTGCCGCTAATAAGCATTGATATTTGGTGCAAAGCAGGTTCTTCATTTGAGGATGTTGATAAAAACGGCACTGCTCATTTTCTAGAACATATGATTTTTAAAGGATCTAACAAAATAATGCCAGGTGAGTTTGACCATAGAATTGAATCACTAGGCGGATTAAGTAACGCTTCAACAGGTTATGATGATGTACATTACCATGTCTTAGTTCCACCCAGTAACTTTAAAGAATCACTTGCTCTTTTGACAAATATTGTCGTTGCTCCAGATTTTAATCCTGATGAATTTATAAAAGAGAAAGGGGTAGTTATTGATGAAATAAAACAACAAAATGATCAGCCTGAAGAAAGATTATTTAATTATTTTCTGAAAAGGGTTTGGTTAAGTCCGAATTATGCCAATTCGATTTTGGGAAATGAAGATAGTATTAAAAACTTAGAGATAAATGACCTTGTGAAATTTCATAGCAAACATTACACTACCGAAAAAATTTGTATCGCAATTGCGGGGAATCTCTCTGAAGAAATTTATAAAATTTTTGAAAAAAGTGATCTATCTGGCATTAAAAAAAGTCCAAATTTAATAAATCTAAAAAATAAACCTTCTTTAAAAATTAGGAATGGTAAAGAGTCAGTTAAGTTTGATAATTTAGAGTTTTCAAGAATATTTATGGCTTGGTTTATCCCAAACCTAAATGATCAAAAAAATATTATTGGACTTGAGATATTAGCATCAATACTATCTGTTGGAAGAAACAGCAGATTAGTTAAAATTTTAAAAGAGGATAGTAATCTTGTTGAATCGGTATATGTAGATGTAAATGCTGGAGAATTAGGCGGATTATTTATACTAGAAGCAAGTTGTGAGTTCAAAGATATAGATTTAGTAGAAAAGCAAATTAATAAAACAATAGAAGAGATCTCAAATTGTGAAGCCTTGGATTTGGATGAATTAAAAAAAGCAATAAATATTGTGAAAAGTAATTATATATTTAATTTAGAGACATCTACACAAATCTCTTCATTCTTTGGAAATGAGCTTCTTTGGGGGAGAAAATCTTCAATCAATAATTTAGAGAGTCATTTAAAATATTGGTATGACTTGGATAACTTCACAAAGATTACAAAATATATCCGTGGAGAAAAATTCACTTTAGTTGCATCCCCTGATAAATGTTAAAAAGATATTTTTTAAATAATAAAAAAAGGAATTTTTCAACTGCTTCAATTTGGATTAAAGGAGGCAGTGATGTTGATAGTGTTGGTAAAAAAGGTATAAACAAGATCCTTAGTTCATTACTTACGAGAGGATGTGAGGGTTTCAATAATTTCGCTCTCTCGGAGTATATTGAATCCTATGGAGCAGAATTAAATCAAGAAGTATTTGAAGATGGTATTTCAATAAGCATTAAATCCCTAAATGAACATTTCAGCAAATTATTCCCTTTATTAGACTTAATAATTAATAAACCAACTCTCTTAAAAATTGAATTTCAAAAAGTAAAAAAATCCTCAATTAATTTTATAAAAAAAGAAAAAGAGAATCCATTTAATATCTGTTTTGAAAACTGGAGAAGAATTGTTTACTCAAATCATCCTTATGCCTTTAATACAATTGGCAATGCAAATGATGTCTCAAAGATTACTTATGAAGATGTTTTGCTTGAGTTTAAAAATTTCAAAAGTCGAGATAAGTATTTAATTTCAAATAATTATGAAATAAATGGAGTAAGTATAGAAACATTAGAAAAAAACCCCTTTAAAGAAAAATCAAGAACTATAAATCACGATTTAAGTCCTAACAATAGATTTGATTTAAATAATAATGATTCAAATCAAACAATAATAATGATGGGGAACCAAACTTGCTCGAGAAGAAGTAGTGATTATTTGCCACTTAAGGTTTTGGAGTCATATTTATCTTATGGAATGAGCGCAGCTTTATTTAAACTTTTTAGAGAAAAACACGGTATAACTTACGATTTAGGTGTTTATTATCCTATTAGGAGTGGGAATGCTCCATTTTTAATTTATTTATCCGTATCTAATAAGCAAGCACTTTTTGCTTTTGAACTTTTGTCAACACTATGGAAAAATTTACTTTTTAAACCTTTGACTGATGCTGAAATTCTTTTAGCAAAAGAAAAACTAAAAGGTTCTTATCTAATAGGTAGGCAATCACTAGATGAAATTTTACAGAGAAAAATACAATTAATTAGTTATGGTATTTCACCAATTTCTGAGATCGATTTAAATTCAAAAATAAAGGAAATATCTTCGTTAGATATTCTTAAATTAACTAAGAAATATCTTTCAAAACCTTTTCTGAGTATTTCTGGAAATGAAAAAATATGTTTAGAAATTTCTAATAGGTGGAAGAAAAACTTCTAAGTTAGTTTAGTTTTTCTCAATCTTATCAATATCGATTAAAAACGAACCTCTTCTAAACTTTACTTCAACAGTATCTGGGGATTTGATTGATAGAATTTCCCCAATTTCATCAATTGCCACTAGATCAGGTGGTCTTAACATAGGCATGTTATCTGAAGTCTTTAAGTAAGAGACTGGCGCAATCAACTTAACCTTATCGTTTATCTCAAATTTCATTTATAAATTGGATACATTCAAGAGTAGTATAAGCATAAAGTTAGAGAAAATATCAACGAAATGCACTGATTCAGTCTACAATCTTAGAATTAACTTTCTACAAATTAATGAATCAGAAATTTAAAACATTAATTTTATGGGCTTTACCTATACTTTTAGTAATAGCACTTTCATACCAATTTTTATCTTCGAGCAATGTTGATTCGCTGAAATCTAATGGGACTACTGTTGCACCAAGAAATTCTGCGGTAGCAAGAGTTAGTTACGGCAGATTTTTAGATTACATTAATTCAGGAAGGGTTACATCTGTTGATATTTTTGAGGGAGGCAGAAATGCAGTTATAGAGACAATAGATTCAGATTTAGATAATAAAGTTCAAAGGTTACGTGTAGATCTTCCCGGCTTAACACCAGAACTTATAAATATCTTAAAGAATGAGGGGATCAGTTTTGATGTTCATCCAATTAAAACAGCTCCTCCTGCATTAGGAATTTTGGGTAATTTACTCTTCCCAGCTATCTTAATTGGAGGTTTAATTTTGTTAGCAAGGAGGTCAAATGGTATGCCTGGAGGTCCTGGCCAAGCAATGCAGTTTGGAAAAACAAAGGCAAGGTTTGCAATGGAAGCCGAAACAGGAGTTGTTTTCGATGATGTTGCAGGTGTTAATGAAGCAAAGCAGGATTTGCAAGAAGTTGTCACTTTTCTAAAAAAGCCAGAAAAATTCACTTCTGTTGGAGCAAGGATTCCTAAAGGTGTCCTATTAGTTGGCCCTCCAGGAACTGGTAAAACCCTCTTAGCAAAAGCAATTGCAGGTGAAGCAGGTGTACCATTTTTCTCACTATCTGGTTCTGAATTTGTTGAGATGTTTGTTGGTGTTGGTGCTAGTAGAGTAAGAGACCTATTCAAAAGAGCTAAAGAGAATAGTCCTTGTTTAATTTTTATTGATGAAATTGATGCTGTCGGAAGGCAAAGAGGTGCAGGTATTGGTGGAGGAAATGATGAGAGAGAACAAACTCTCAACCAATTACTCACTGAAATGGACGGCTTCGAAGGTAATAGTGGGATAATAATAATTGCAGCCACAAACAGACCTGATGTACTTGATTCAGCTCTAATGAGACCGGGCAGATTTGATAGACAAGTAACTGTAGACGCACCTGATATTAAGGGCAGACTATCAATATTGGAAGTTCACGCCAGGAATAAGAAACTTCAAGAGGATTTAACACTCGAAAGCATTGCGAGAAGAACACCGGGGTTTACTGGAGCAGATTTAGCAAATTTATTAAATGAGGCTGCCATATTAACAGCAAGGAGGAGAAAAGACTCTATTAGTATTTCAGAAATTGATGACTCTGTAGATAGGATTGTCGCAGGAATGGAAGGTTCTCCGTTAACAGATGGAAGAAGTAAGAGATTAATTGCTTATCACGAAGTTGGCCATGCTCTTATAGGCTCACTTGTGAAAGCACATGATCCTGTTCAAAAAGTGACCGTTATTCCAAGAGGTCAGGCTAAAGGATTAACTTGGTTTACCCCAGACGATGAACAAACCCTTGTGAGCAGGGCTCAACTAAAAGCGAGAATAATGGGTGCTTTAGGAGGAAGAGCTGCTGAAGATGTAGTTTTTGGAGAAGGTGAGATTACAACAGGAGCGGGAGGTGATTTCCAACAAGTTGCTTCAATGGCACGCCAAATGGTTACTAGATTTGGAATGAGTAATTTAGGACCGATAGCTTTAGAAAGTGGCAATCAAGAAGTATTTGTCGGTAGAGATTTAATGACAAGGAGTGAAGTTTCTGATTCAATTTCTAAACAAATAGATGAAAGTGTAAGAGTAATGGTAAAAGAGTGCTACAAAGAAACTTACGATATAGTGAGCAAAAATAGAGAAGCTATGGATAAGATAGTTGACTTATTAATCGAAAAAGAAACACTAGACGGAGATGAATTTGTAAGTATTCTTTCCAAATTCACCAAAATCCCCGAGAAAGAAAGAACGCCTCAATTACTAGGCTAGACTTTAATAGGTTTCTTATCTAATACCAAATCAATTAAACCGTACTCAACAGCTTCATTGGGTGACATATAAAAATCTCTATCAGTATCCTCTTTGATAGTGTCATAATCCTTTCCAGTTCTCTCTGATAATTCAGTATTAAGTCGCTCTTTTAAGAACAGAATCTCATCTGCTTGAATTCTTATATCACTGGCTTGTCCCCTAGCACCACCAAGTGGTTGATGAATCATTATTCTTGAATGTCTAAGGCTGCTTCTTTTACCTTTAGTGCCTGCCGCAAGCAAAAATGCACCCATACTAGCTGCAAGACCTACACAAACTGTATGAATGTCAGGCTTTACATGCTGCATTGTGTCAAAGATACCCAATCCATCATAGACGGATCCGCCTGGTGAATTTATATACATATAAATGTCCTTATCTGGATCCTCTGCTTCAAGGAACAATAATTGAGCAACAATTCTATTAGCAGTTTCACTAGTAACTTGTTCTCCCAAAAAGATTATTCTCTCTCTTAAAAGTCTCGAATAAATATCAAAGACTCTTTCACTACCACCAGATTCTTCTAACACTAAAGGGATCATAATAATATTTATCTGTTTATTAGATATTAACGATATTGAGTCAACATACGCTAACCTTATTAAGGTTTACATATAAAAAATTGAAAGAAAAATTGACTGTTTCAGATAGCAAAAAGGTATTTCATGAAAAATTCCCTTACGTCATTCCTGGTTTATATAAAAGAATAGTTGATGAAATGCTTGTCGAACTCAATCTTCTAAACCATCAAAATGAATTTACGCAAGATTATCTCTTTTGTATCGGCCTCACCGAAACATTCAAAGAATTAATGAAGGGATATCAACCTGAAAAAAACTTGGATCTACTTTTTGAATCTTTATGCAGTTCTACAAATTTTGAAGCAAAGGAAATTAATGAAATATCTCAAAAATTTCAAAAGGAATTCAATGATAAAGCATCTAAAGATATTTTGAAATTATTAATAGAAAAAAGCAATTCTAAACTTTATCCCTCAAGGATTTTGAACTTAGGTATATATATATTAATTTCAAACTCCCAAGATTTCAAAGAGAAAAATGAATCAGATAAAAATAAAATTACCTCTGATATTTTTGAGAGGTTAAGCTTATCTTCTAATAAAGCAGAAAAAGATATTGGAATTTACAAAAGCAGCATATCAAAAATGGAACAAGCAAAAGAATTAATTGAAGAGCTCAGAATTAAGGATAAGAAAAAAGACCAAAAATAATAATATCTATTTTTTTAATCTTTTTTTATCTTTCCAAGAGACATAGGAAATATAAATTACAGCTAATGTTATGAATATGAGTAAAACAAACGATGTTAATATAAGAAATTTACTTAAATAGACTTCATAAGTTAAAAATGAAATCATATGTCAATAGATCCGTCCCCATTTCTTCCCCAAACAACCATGGCAATTGAAAAAGTAAAAATTGCAGCCAATGCTGCCCAACCTATTTGAAAGATCATTAAATTTGAATCGCTAATATTAATATAACAGAACTTCAAAATTTTTATTCATTTTAAAGCTAAAGTTAATTTCTCAGAAACAAAATTTTTTCAATAGAATGAATATAAATGTGAATTGGGAAGATTAGTTTTAAATCATAGTACAAATATAGAAGGTCTAATTCCGATACTCAAAAAATTAGCACTGAACATTAATATCAAGACAATAACTCCAGCTGCCATTTCAAGAGCCAGGGGAAGGTCTTCTAATTTGATAATTAGATTATCAGTGAAAACTATAAACGGATATAAAGCAATAGCAAGAAAGGGTAAAACAGCCCAAGAAGTTTTTATTTCAACAGACTTAAGTAAAGATGAATTGAAACAAATTATAGATATTTATAATAGAAAGTAATTAAATTAAAGAAAATTAGAAAATAGTCAGGAGAGAACAAATGAAATTGGTGTTAAATTTTTCTATGTTTTTATTGGCCTTTTTTTCATTTTGTAATGAATCATTCTCACTTACTGACTTCCAAATAAAAAAATTTTGCAAAAAGGAGAAAAGGACATCCTTATGCATCAAAAAATTACAAGAGAAAAGATCTGATCTCCAAGAAGGAAAGCGAATTGAAATACCTGTAACAACTTACAAAAGGTAATTAGAAATTGAATTTAAATTTCAAATTCTGATTCGAAAAGATTAAAAGCATTTTTGTAGCTTGTGAGAAGTTCTTCAGAATTATCAGAAAATCCTTGTCGTTCGTAATCTTCTTTTAATTCATCATATAAGTAAACGACTTTGTTAAAAGCACTCATATATTCTTTTTGTATGTCTTCATCATCGATATCATAGATTTTTGCCAGTACTAATTCGACATTTTTTTTTGATGAATATATTTTTTTCTCAAAATCTTTATTTAACTTCCTTCTTTTTTTTGCCATTTAAAATTTTTAAATACAAATTAACAATACTCAAATTCATAGATAAATTAAATTAAAACTTATAAAATAAAAATATAGTTTCCAAATCAAAATAAAACCTCTACATTCCAAATAAATCATTAGATGATATGAGTAAAAAAGAAACAACTAATCCTAAAGAAGTTAGAAACCAAAACTATGAAGCCAAGAAAATGAATACTTCCGAAAACTTTAAGAAAAAGAAAGATAAGGATCTTCCATGGTGGGTGGAGTTATTATTTGTTCAAATAGGATTACCAGATAAATTACTAATAAAAATATTAAAAGCCCAAAAAACATCTAAAGAATTTATTAAAAATGAAAACAAATCAATAATAATATTTTTGTTTGTAATTACTACATTGGCATATTTTTATCCAGTTATTAAACATGCAAAAAATAAATTAGATTGTGAAGCGATTGCAAAAAATTATATTATTAAAATAAAAATATAATCGGAATCAATAATATGGAAATAAAAATGATATCTACAAATTTTTGTTATGGTGGCGAAGAAATCTATGAAATAGAAAATCTAAAAAATTAAATTTTGATTTTTTCTCTATAAATAAGGATCTCAATATTATTATGTAATTTTAATTTTAATAAAATTTAAATCTTATTCCTATGACTGATATTAAACAAAAGAAAGAAAACGTAAAAATGCATTTAAAAGATTTGAGGCAAAACTTAAAGAAAATGCATTTAGAAGTTACGGAAGAATTAATATTACCAAAGGCAGATGATGTAAAAGACTTGATGAATAAAATGGATAAACTATTAAAATTAATAGAATCAAAATAAACTATAATTTAAATAATATAGAGTCATAAAAAGTTAAAAAAATGAAAATAATAAAACAATTTCCATTGATAATTCTAATTGCAATTTTCTTAATTTCTTGTAAAACATCAACTAATAAAGAGTATCCCATAAAAAATTTGGAAAAAAATAATGAAGAGAATCCTAATTCAGAAAAGAAAAGAATTGAAATAAAGTTTTCTTGTGGGGAGGATGGTATTTCAGAATACTTAGATGATGGATGGAATATTTTAAAAGAAGATTCCCAAGAAAAAATTTGCACATGGAAATCTGTTCCTGCCACAAAAGATTGTAATATGGAAAAAGATAAAGGATGTAAAATAACACAGCCAGATAAAATAGGAGAAGAGAAAATTTATTTATTGGAAAAATAAATTTAATATATGAATTCAAAATCAGAACACATAGTTGATTTAATTTTTAAGAAATTAAAAACCTATAAGAATAAAAAAATATTTTTAGAAAAAGAAAGTTTGAATAAATTTATTCTTTCTCTTTTCAAAGAAAACTGAATGCAGGACTTATTTAAGTTAACTGCTATATTTAAATAAATTTTATAATTTACAAAGATATGGATAACTTTTCTTCATTAACTGTTATCTTGGCAATTATATTTATTGGAAGTCTTTATTTTTTATTTAGGGTTACTTCTAGTACAAAGAACTAAAAAATATTTTCAAATACATTCTTAGATGATCGGATCATCTCTTAGTAGTAAAACCGTATGCTTATTTAAACCATCATTAATCCATTCCTTATATTCTTCTAGGACACACTTTTTATCAGAATTATCTAGTAAGTTAATTCTTTTTTTTGCATTGTCCAAGGCCAACTTAATACAGAATTTATAATCATTGGAGTTTTCTTGCATAAGTTTTTATTAAATCTTAGTGAAAATAATGTCTTATTCTGTATAGAAAATTACAATAATAAGCGTTCATTTAATAAGAGTATCAAGCAATACTGAAGAATTTTTAATATATTTGAGATAATAATATCGTTCATAAAAATCCTATGTCATACGAAGCAGGCAGTAAAGAATGTAGACATTTAATTGAAGCCAAAGAAAGCCTTCTATCAACATTAGATGCGTTAAGCAATATAAATTCGACCGATCTAATACAAATCCAAATTAAAGAAATTTATAATAAATTAGAACAGATGCACGATAATAGAAAAAAAATAGAATCAGCTACAAATTATCTTTAATATATTAAAATTAACCGAAAGTTCTCAAAATTGGCTTTTTATTTTCGTTACTCTTTTTTCTGATAATAAATCCAATAAAGCATCAAGCTGTGCGATTACTTCCTTTGCTTCATTAAGATCAGGCAACAAATCTTCTTTGATAAGCATTTGATGCATCTCTCTAAGTTCTAACCTTATATATCTAAGGTGAGAACATACTTCCTCTCTCTTGGTAGCACTCATATTTCCTTTATATTCTTTACATTATACAATATGGTCTTTTTGACTCTCATATCATTTTTGTAAATTAAAAAATTATTTCAAACTCAATAACATATCAAAATCTTCTAAAGTCGCTTTGTAGTAATATATCCTTCATGAAAAAGAAAAAATCAAAAAAAAATCAAACTAATTCAAATTTTAAAGATCAAAAATTAGGTCAAACAAAAAATTCTGCAAAATTAGTTCTTTTTGTTTTTGGGATTGGTCCAATTATTGGCATAATAATATTTTTATACAGTAAGGGATTTTTTAATGCACCAACTATTTAAATCTTTAATAATTAAGATTAATTTTAAATAATTAATTTAAATAAAATTTAAAAATAATTATTTAAATTTTTTTAATGAAAATATCCTAAATTCAGCCATATTTCTAGCATTTTTTGGATTAGATATTAAAAAAGGGTGGTCTGATAAAAGTTCAAATACCTTATCTATCTTTAATCGTATATCATCACAATCAATATTTTCCCATTCCTCATCGAATGACATTGCGAAACTATCAGCATTATTATATAGTTTATTTTTCATAATATTTGGAATTAAATTAAGAAAATCTCAGAAGTTCGATCCAATCTGAAAGAGTAATTAGAAAAAGCATATAAAGCTATCCTTATGACTATTTTAGAAATAACTTTGTATGAGTATTCTTTAAAAGTATACTTTAATCTCATTATTTAAATTTATAAATAAGTGCTATTAGTCAAAATCTGATTTAATTTGACAGAAGTGTTACAATATTGACATATGTAAAGACTCATGGAAAATAAAGTTAAAAGAATAGGGTATCTCCCTAGAAAAAGAGTACTTGAAATTATTGATGAAATATCAAAGAGCGAATCTATAAGTAGATCTAAGGTAGTTGGAATATTAGTTGAGGAAGCATTAGATGCCAGAGGAATTGCGAATTTTGGATATAGTAATATTAATAAGTCAAATATATTCAAGTCGGATAATTTTAAAGATCTCCATAATGAGAATGCCCACTTAAAAAATACTGAAGACGAATTTGTTGATGATAGTGGATATACTGTGTCAACTCACAAAACTTTAGACCGCTCAATCTCTTCTGCAGATATTGAATTAGCAAATAAAATAAATATTCTTAAGGAATCAGGATTAATATGACCTTTATTGAGTAATTTTTTGATTTTTTAATGCATAACATTGAATCATTGTTTATTCTTAGTCAAGAATAATATTCTTTTTGCATAATTCGAATATTAAATCCTTTCTAATATTAATTTTGTAATTAAAAAATGAAAGATATTAAATGTCCTTCATGCGGCAAAACTTTCCGAATTGATCCCAGCAGCTTTGAAGAAATACTTCTTCAGATAAAAGACGAGGAATTTAACAAACAAATAAAAGAAAGACTTATTCTGGCTGAAGAAGATAATAAAAAAGCTTTGGAAATCTTAAAACGAGAGTTAAAAATACAGCTAATAGAGCAAAATCGTATTAAAGAGTCTGAAATCCAAACTCTTGAATCCAAATTAAAAATAGCTGAAGAAAAGAAAACAAATGCTCTTAATGATTTAAAAAATCAAGCAACAAATAAAATTAATTCACTGAATAATGAATTAATCAAGTTAAAGGATGAAATTAAAAATCAGTCTTTAATTTCAGAATTATCTTTAAAAAACAAAGTTAGTGAAGCTGTTACTAATTTAGAAAAAGAAAACTCATCATTAACAAATTATATTGAAAAGATGAGCCTTGAACATTCAATTAATGAAAAATTAATTGAAGAAAAGTTTAAAAGCAAAATTAGTGAAAGGGACCTGACTATTCAGGAGTTAAGAGAAATGAAATCCAGATTATCTACAAAGATGATAGGAGAGACATTAGAAATCCATTGCGAAACCCAATTCAATCTGAATCGTGCTTCTGCGTTTAAAAACTCATATTTCGAAAAGGATAACGATGCCACTTCTGGAAGTAAAGGGGACTATATATTTAGAGAATTTGATGAAAATAAAACTGAAGTGGTATCTATAATGTTCGAGATGAAGAATGAAAGTTTAAATGGAACTAATAAAAGAAAAAACGAAGATTTTTTAAAAGAATTAGATAAAGATAGAAGACAAAAATCTTGTGAATATGCAGTTCTCGTATCCCTTCTAGAACCAGATAGTGAACTATATAATGCTGGCATAGTAGATGTTTCTCATAGATTCCCAAAAATGTATGTCATAAGACCTCAATTTTTCTTACCCATTATTTCTCTGCTAAGAAATGCATCTATGGAAACCTTAAAATACAAATCACAAATTGATTTGATGAAACGTGAGAATTTTGACATAACTAATTTTGAAAGTACTCTTGAGCAATTCAAAAATGCAGTTGGTAAAAATGTTTCACTTGCCCAAGATAGATTTAATGATGCAATTTCAGAAATTGATAAATCAATAACTCATTTACAAAAAACTAAGGAGGCTTTAGTTCTCTCAAAAAAACATCTTTTATCTGCTGACAGCAAATCTCAAGATTTGACAGTAAAGAAATTAACTAAAAATAACCCAACCATGAAGAAAAAGTTTAATGATTTAAATAATTTCGAAGATGAAGTAGCCTAATTAAAAAAGTTTTTGAAATTAATAATAGTTAAAAATATATTTAATTTATAAATTATAAATATACTATAAATAATAAATTACATAGTAAAGAAAATAATGTCTATCAACACTCCTATTTTCAGTATTGCCAAAGATCTTAATGTCGAAAGTAATAGAATATTACTAGCGTGCAAGAAACTTGGAATCACCGCAAAAGGTGCGACAAAAAGATTAAATGAAGAAGAATTAGAAAAAATTAAAAGTTATTTTGAAACTGGCAAAAATGTTTCAGATGAAGTGATCAATTTAAAAAAAGTTAAAACCAAAAGCAGTTCTAAAAAAATTGCAGAAAAGGTTAAGATAAGATATTTTGCAAACAGACTTATTCGTAAATCTTAAATAAAAATAATTTTTTCTAATTACTTAGAGGAATAATCCACAGAAGAAAAAAATAATAAATTATCATAAGTAAAAATACTTAAAATGAGCATAAGTGAAATTTTAAATTCTCTTGAAAAATCTTGGGAAAGAGATGATATTCTTTTAAATTTAAAGAAGGGATTAGCAACAGATGAAATAGTTAATGAATTTCTTGCGAAAAACGAAAGACAAATTAAAGAATTAAATTCTTTATTAAGACCAGAAGATATTGATTTACTAAATCAGGTAGAACAACTCTCAACTTGCGAATCTAAATTAATAAATGAGATTAAAAATTTAAATTACTTAAAAAATAATGAAAATTATCACATTCTGAATCAGAAAAATATTGTGTCATCTAATAGAGTTTCTTTTAACAAAATTAGTTCATTCATGATTAATTGGAGTAACAAATTTGTAGTTATTGCATTACTAGCAATTTCAGCCATAGCTTTATCAAAACAAGCTTGGGCATAATTAGCTAAATTAACTTCATTGTAAGAGATGTAGTTTTGAGAACTAAACAAGAATATTTAATTAGATATAAAGATGGAAATCTTTATTGTGAACTTGCTGATATTTGGATTGATCCAAGCAAGCCAGTAAAAAAGGCATTAATAACTCATGCTCATTTTGATCACTTTACATTTGGCTGTGAAGAATATATCTCTACTAAGGAAACTGCGATACTTCTTAAAGAAAGAGTTGGAGATAATATCAAAATTAAGACTTTTGAATATGGAGAAGTATTTAAGATAAATGGCATTAATATTTCTTTTCATCCATCCGGCCACATCCTTGGATCTAGTCAAATAAGGTTTATTTTTGCTGAAGAAAAATGGCTGATTTCAGGTGACTTTAAGCTTCAAAAAGATGCGACTTGCAAACAATATGAAATAGTAAAAACTGATTATTTAATAAGCGAATGTACTTTTGGTTTACCAATATTTAAGTGGGATGAATCAAAAAAAATAGCAAATGATATTTCAAAATGGATAACTAATTCACCAGAAAAAACTTCTTTACTTTTTTGCTATTCACTTGGAAAAGCTCAGAGATTGTTAAACGAAATTAGTCAAACAAATTTTAAAGGCAATATTTATTCCCATGGCAGTATTCATAAAATGAACAATAGTTATAAAAAACTTGGAATTGATATTAAAGATACTATAAAAATCGAAAATAAAAAAAAGATTGATGAACTCAAAGGAAATCTAATATTATTACCGCCATCTTTAAGTAAGGGCTCTTATCTAAAAAATTTCAAAAATATTCAAACAGCTTTTGCGAGTGGATGGATGTCAATAAGAGCTCTAAGAAAAAGATCTGGATATGACAAGGGGTTCCCAATCTCTGATCATGCAGATTGGGATGGAATACTGGAAGTAGTAAAAAAGTCTGAAGCAAAAAATGTATTTTTTCATCATGGAGATAGTGAAGCCTTAACCAAATATTTAAGAGAGAAGGAATCAATAAATGTTCTTTTCTTCGGTAAATAAATATGAGCTTAAAAAATTTTTCAGAATTATTTGTAGATTTAGATTCAAGTAACAGTACAAATAATAAAATTGAAGTTTTAAAGAATTATTTTTTATCAAATGATCCAATAGATAATTCATGGGCAATATATTTACTGACAGGAAAAAGTAATAGGAGATTTATTAGTGGAAGATATTTGAAAAATCTTTTTTCTCAAATATATGAATATCCTGAATGGTTAATTGATACATGTTATTTAAAAGTTGGTGATTCTGCTGAGGTAATAACGTTATTACTTAAAAATAAAAGTACTTCCAGAAAAAAGAAATTTTCAAATATAAGTCTCAATGAATTACTAAGCAAAACAATACCTGATTTATCAAAACTTAATGAGGAGGAGAAAAATTTTAAAATTAAAAATATGTGGGAAACATTACCTGAAGATAACCATCTAATTTTCAATAAAATTCTTACAGGAACTTTTAGAGTAGGAGTCTCTATTGGATTAATCACAAAATCAATATCAAAACTAATTAATATTGATGAAGAGATTATTTCCCATAGGTTGATGGGGAATTTCGAGCCTTCAATTGATTCATATAAATTTTTAGTAAACAAGAATATTAATCTTCAAGAGTTAAATTCCAAACCATATCCATTTCTTCTAGCAAATACTATTGAAGATAAAATCTTCAAACATTCAATAAATGATTTTCAATTTGAATGGAAATACGACGGTATAAGGATGCAATTAATTAAAAGATCAGGCAATGTTTCGTTATGGACAAGAGGACAAGAATTGGTCAATGAATCTTTCCCAGAATTAGTAGAGAAAATGTCTCATATAAAAGATGATTTTGTTCTTGATGGGGAATTATTAGTTTGGAATTTTAAAGAACAAATTGCCTGTGATTTTTCTTTACTTCAAAAAAGAATAAATAGAAAATCTCCTACTAGATCAATCCAAATAAAATATCCAATTATTTTTATTGCTTATGATCTTTTAGAGATTAATGGAAGAGATATAAGAGAAATAAAATTAAAAAATAGAAGAATTGAGTTAGAAAAATATTTTTCAAAATGGCAAAATAAAACTGAGAATAATATCTCTGATATTTTCAAAATATGTGATTTAATCCTTCCTAAAGATTGGCCTGATGCTTTAACTTATAAAGAAAAATCTCGAGAAAATAATACTGAAGGATTAATAATTAAGAAAAAGACTTCTATATACTCCTCTGGTAGAAAAAAAGGTATTTGGTGGAAATATAAAGTTGATCCTATGCAACTGGATGCTGTTCTAATTTACGCTAAGGGCGGTAGCGGTAGAAGAGCTGGTCTTTATACAGATTACAGTTTTGCATTATGGAAAGACCAAGAATTAATTAAATTTGCAAGTGCATATTCTGGTTTAACGAATATTGAGATTAAAGAGCTAGATAAATGGATAAGGAAAAATACAATAGAAAAATTTGGTCCTGTTCGATCGTTAAAACCAGAAATGGTATTCGAAATATCTTTTGAGAAAATACAAATTTCAAAACGTCATAAGTCTGGCATAGCAGTAAGATTTCCAAGAATAACAAAATGGAGAAAAGATAAAAACATCCATGATGCAGATAGTCTAGAGAATGCTTATAAACTGATGAAAAAAATATCATGAAAAATATTAGGCAAAATATTAAACCAAATTATTTAATTTCTAAAATTAAAGAGTTTTTCTTCTCAAATGGATGGAAGCCATTACCGTACCAAATAGAATCTTGGAAAGCATTTTTAAATGGGGAAAACGGAATAATACAAGTTCCTACTGGATGCGGCAAAACTTACGCTGCATTAATGGGACCTTTATCACAGATAGAAGATCCCAAAAATAATAAAAGTGTGCAAATATTATTAATAACGCCTTTAAAAGCACTAAGTAGAGATCTAAAAAATTCCATACAATTAGCAGCTTTACATTTTAATAAAGAAATCACTGTTGAAATTAGGAACGGGGATACAACCCCATATGAAAAGAAAAAGCAACTAGCTAAACCACCTAATATTCTTATTACCACTCCAGAGTCATTATCTCTTTTACTTTCTAATAAAGAATCTAATAATCTGTTCAAGGAGTTGTCATCAATAATTATTGACGAATGGCATGAATTGATGGGTAGTAAAAGAGGAAACCAGTGCGAGTTATCTTTAAGTTGGCTAAGAGGTAATATAAAAAATTTACAAATTTGGGCAATGTCTGCCACTATTGGAAATATTGAAGAAGCAGCAAGAGCAATAGTTGGGATGAGCGGCATTAAACCCAAAATTATAAGTACAAATATTCAAAAAGAAATAGAAATTATAAGCGTTTTACCAGAGGAGGAAACGACCTTTCCATGGAGTGGCCATCTAGGAATCAGAAGTCATTCTTCACTTTTAAAAATCCTAGATAAAAATAAAAGCACCTTATTATTCACCAATACAAGAAATCAATCTGAAAGATGGTATCAGTGTCTTAAATTTTTTCTGCCAGAGATGGAAGACCAAATCGCGCTTCATCACGGCTCCCTCGATAAGGAAGATAGAAAAAAAGTTGAAGAAGGGGTTAAAGACGGATTAATAAAATGGGTAGTCTGCACCAGCTCGTTAGATTTGGGAGTTGACTTCCAACCTGTAGATCAAATAGTTCAAATTGGTAGTGCAAAGAATTTAGCTAGACTTATCCAAAGAGCGGGAAGAAGTGCTCATAGACCAGGTGGAAAATCAAAAATAATTTTTATGCCTACTAATTCTTTAGAGTTATTAGAGATTAGTGCAATGAGAAGAATAATAAAAAGCGGTATATCTGAGGAAATTAGACTTCCTGAATTATCTTATGATGTGCTTTTACAACATCTAATAAGTTTGGCATGTGGAAATGGCTTTGATCCGAAAATTGAAAAAGAAAGAATTAAAAATTGCTGGAGTTATAGAAACTTAAAAGATCAAGATTGGAATTGGTGTCTTGACTTTTTAGAATATGGAGGAAAATGTCTTAAAGCATACCCAAAATATAAAAAGATAGTTAAAGAAGAATCACAAAATAATAATGAAAACTTTAAATATTTTGTAAAGGACAAATCATTAATAAGAATGCATAAGTTCAATATTGGGACAATTACAAGTGACAAATTTGTGAATGTTAAATATTTGAAAGGTAAATCCTTAGGTAATTTAGAGGAAAATTTTGCTTCAAAATTAAATCCAGGAGATACATTTTACTTTGCCGGTAAAATGCTTCAATTTATAAGAATAAGAGATATGATTTTATACGTTAAAAAATCGACAAAAAAGAGTTCTCTTATTCCTGCATGGGTTGGAGGTCAAATGGCAATTTCTGATCTACTTTGTAAAAGTTTGAGAAAAGAAATTGATATATGCAATCAACTAGACAATTATGATTACTTAAATCCTGAAATAAGATCATTACGCCCAATATTGAAGAAACAAAAAGTTCTTTCAAATATTCCAAAGAAAGATGAATTACTTATAGAAATATATAAAACCAAGGATTTATCAAATATTTTTGTTTTTACACTTGATGGCAAATTTGTAAATGAAGGAATTGCATTTTTATGGGCTTTGAGATTGGCAAAATTAAAACAATCTACATTTAGTATTACTGCTAATGATTTTGGATTCAGCTTAACTACCTCAGAAGACTATGATTTTTCCATAATAAAAAAAGAAGCTGATTATTTTTTGGATAACAA
>QCMJ01000009.1 GCA_003213855.1 Prochlorococcus sp. AG-418-O03 | reverse complement strand
GGATCAGTATTTTTTTCAATAATAAATTTATTTGTATTATTTTTTATGCTATTAGGTTTGAATCTTTCGTAATAAATGTCCCATGATTTTAAGAAATCATTCTTAGCTTGATTTTTATCCTTCCCCCTTTCTTTTATATCTCTTTGGATAACTCTTTTCATGCACTCATTTTTTTTAGTTTTTATTTCTAAAAAATAATAATCCGTATTATTTAAAGTGTTTGAGAATTCTCTTGCGAATATACCCTCGACAATTAAAAAACTAATATTATGTTTTTCGTTTAAGGTATTTTGAATTGTTTTATTTTCGAAATTATAATATCGATCATAGATTGAAATTCCATTCTTATAAATAAAATCAAAATCTTTTTTGAATAGTTTGTTATTAAAACTAATACTTCTATCAAAAAAACCTTCTACAAATTTTGGTAGTAATTTACTTATTAACCCTGTCTTATAGTAATTGTCGGTACTTAACACAATTCCATTTTTAATTTTTTTTATTATTTGATTTGATAAAGTTGTTTTACCGCTTCCAGAAGGTCCACTTATAAATATAAGCTTCATTTTTATGATCTGTTCTATATTATGATTTTAACTTTACTATCAATAAATACTTTTAATTTTTTGAAACTACATTTTTTTTTAGTTTTTAAAATAATTTTGAATACCAAGCAATGGCTCGTAAGCTTGCATAAATATTAAATGTGTGTCTTTATATAATTGTAAATAAATTATTATTATTCAATTAGCTATTGTCTTGTTATTAATTCTTCTTTGATTTGATAATATATTAATTGATGAGTTAATTTTATTACTTATATATTGCAATGATTTCTAAATTTCTCAGCAAACTTAAATCAATTTTATTTAAAAGTCCAGTCTCCCCTGAAACGCCTTTAAAGAAAGAAAAAAAAGCAGCAAAGTCTGCAAAAACAAAAACAAAAACAAAAACAAAATCAAAGGCTGCTAATTCTAAGAAAAATATTGAAACCTTGACGACACTTCCAGGTGTTGGAGCAAAAAGTGCCAAGGCTTTGTATGAGGCTGGATTTAAAACAACTAAAGCAGTCATTGCTGCTGATGAAAAAGATCTTCTTGCTGTATCAGGAGTTGGAATAAATCTTGTTAAAAAGCTTAAAAAGCTTAAGTAATTAAAATCTTATTTTTAAACCTTTATATAAAAATTTATAATATTTAAGGATATCAAAAACTTTACTACCTGTAGGACATTATCTTCTTCTTGCTTTTCTTCTCTGTTGCAACTTTCTTTTATATTTTTCAATAGGTGTTTCGTGATGTCTAAGTCTTTTTAAATCTGCAAAGATTCCCGATTTAGATACTTGTCTCTTAAACCTTCTAAGGGCAGACTCAATCCCCTCGTTCTCTCCAACTGTAACTTGTGTCAAAATTTTCTAAATAAATCTTATTCTAGCACCTCAACAGATATATTTAAACTCAAAATTTCTACTTAAGGGTTAATGGATTATTTGGCTAATTTTTTGCCCACTCTATAAATTTTTTTTTATTACTTTTTATATCTTGTAATGATTCAAAATAATATTTTTCCCAATTATCTTTAGGCAGGCCAAGAAATAACATTAGATTTAATGGGTATTGATCGCTATCAGAACAATTTCGAAAATCATCCCTGAATAAAAAGATTTCCTTTTTTAAAGCAATTGCGATACCCAATTCAATCATTACCCCTTCATCGGGAGGATTTCCATTGACAACCGCAAAAATACAATCACATTCTTTTAAATCATGGAAATTACTATTTGCAACTTCATAAGCCCATTGATTTTCTTGTTGTATTAATGGTTTCGCTCTCTCAAAAGGTTCAAATACTTCTACATTTAAATCATTGAAGATTTCAATAAATTCATTTAAAAGTGTTTTAGTTTGTTTTGAAAATCCGTATGGATTTGCCAAATATAATTTCTTACTCAACTTAAACCTCTTTTTTTGATGTACTCTTCGCGGTCACTCATTGAATTTAAAGTATTTTCCCAAGGGAAAACTATCCATTGGCTTTTTTTAGATATAAATACTGTATTCCACCATGTAGGTTTGATTTTACTAAATAATACAAAAAACATTGCTCCTTCAATATCCTTGAAGGTCGTTAATGTAAGCCCAGTTTCATAAACATCATCTACTATTAGTGAATTTTTTTGTGGTTTTGAAATTAATTCAATTTTTAATTTATGGCTTAGTGCTACAGCAAGACATAATCCACCACGAGGAACTCCATATATTCCAGAAAACTCCTTAAACTTACATTTATTAGCTATTTGTTCTACGCTCTTATCAAATTCGCCCCAAGTAAAATAACTTATCATCTTAATGTTTGTTTATTTCTGTTTTAGTAGCGTAATTTGAAGCAATCACACTTAAAAGTGCTACTACTTGCTCATTTGGACAATTAGTATTTTTTTTTAAATTTTCACATTCATTTATTATTTTGGCGTATGTATCCTCTACAATTCCGTCCATTTGATCGATACTAAAAGAATATGGTTTATTCATTTTTTAATTAATAGTTATTTTATTTTTACTTAAATATCCTAAGAAGTAAATATTTTGAGTATTAAAAAGATAATATTATTCCCACATGGGATCATTTGATTTGTCAATTCTAAGTGAAGAAGGAACATAAGTATGTAAATTTTCAATTTTTATAGCCCATTTTTTAGAGTTACCCTTTAAACTTTCGCTTTCAATTAGGTTTGTTAGAGGAATCCTTTTTCTAACTTTAAGAAGACCTAGGCAAGCTTCCCAGGCTTCTTGATTTTTATAAATATCTAACCAAAAATCAAAAATATTTTCCAAAATTTCTAAAGGGAGATCAAATGAAATTCCCATTGAAGGGCAGCCAATTAAATAATTTTTGTTTCTTAGTTCATTTATTAAATTATTTAAATTTAAATTAATAGCTAAAAGAATATCTTTTGCTGAATCAGTACCTATTAATTCTTTTCTATGGCAATCTAAAAGATTTTCATCCTCAAGGATATTTTCATCGCAATTTTTTATTCCCACTATCCAAAAACCTTCTCCATTATTTACTCCACTAGCGAGAAATAGATATTGAGGTGAATTCTCCAAGATTTTTAATCATTTCCCCATTTTTAACATTTTTTGCATGATATGAAAATAATTTTGTAGCGCAATTTACAATATAAATCCTCGTAAAAAAAAATTAATTGTTAATATTAAATTTTAGAAAATGTTTGATTTAAAAGAGCTAAAACTTATGTTTTTGGATCCTACTGATTTGATCATTAATAATATAAATAAATACCTTTGTAGTAATAAAACAATTAAATTTATTTTTTCTTAGGAAATAATTTTCCTATTTTCTGCTTTTGCAAGTACTCCTTTTTAGTTCTTATTTTTTTATCTTCTAGTGATTCTTTATTAGTACTTACTGCATAAATAATATAGAAAATCATACCAGTAAATATTAATCCTAAAAAAATAATTAATATTCCTATAGGTTCACTGGGGCTAAAAATTTTAAGATCTAGAGCTGTATTTAGGGAAATTATCATCAATTAAGTAATTCCTTAAAGAAATTTATGGAAATCTAATTGATTTCTTCGTATCCAAAAAATGTAGTATTGTCAGTGTTTTTGTACCCATTAGCTGCTTCCTGTGGGTTCTGACTGTCAATTTTTCTTGCTTTAGCATGAATCATATTGAATGGAAAAATTACAGCTCCTACGAAAAAATGAAGGATTAAAAAGTCTGAAGGTAGCCCATTTGTCCAGTCAGGAAAAAATAGCAATGTCATCAATGATTCGTACATATTAGTAATCAAATAAACCTCTGACTATTATTGCTGAACTTATCGCAATACTTATAATTTTTAATAAATTGAAATTTAATTTGCTGTTAATAATTATCAGATTTAATTGAAAAGTCAATTATAAAAAACTAATATATTATTTATAGTGATTATTAATTATCCATTGTTAAAATTCATAATTGGTTTTCTTTTTTTTGTAGTTTATTTATTAAAACCTTCATTAGGATTAGCTTTTGATACGTCAGACCCTAGTGTTAGTTTGCTGCAAAATAGGATCTCTAATAATTTCTCCAGGAAGTATTGCACCGCTATTCAAAATGGTTATTCGAAAGATGAAGCAATGAAATCAGCTATTGTAAAAACGGAAAACATTATATCTTTTTCTTATAATCCACAGAAAAAATGGATTGAGAAAAGTGACTTGGCTAATCAAATTTCATTTCAAGTAATAAATGATTGTGGACGGTCAATTGGATTGGTTGGAAAGGATGGAATTAATTATTTTAAATCATATTTTCTTGAAATTTATGAAAAAACCACTCCTGACAAAAATTTTTCTAGATAGATTAGGTTAATGAATAATATTTCAGACAAATCAGTAATGATAATCATAATGATTACTATTCTTATAGTATTTGGATTAATTTTTTCAGTAAAGTCGCCAGAGAGAAAGGTTTTAGATTCGCCAATAATGTGGAAAGATGACTACTCTAATATTTCGCTTTTAAGGAGCAATAATTTAAATTTAGAAGTAAAAAAATTAATTTAAATAAAAAATTTATTATTTACCAAAATAGGAAGATCCTACTCAACCATACATAAAATATTATTTCGATTCTCAATCAACTTATCATTTCATTTTTAATCTAAGTAGTTTAGAAGAACTGAAGCAAGTTTTAAATCGTCATTAAACCATGCTCGTATCGCCATAGCCCTTCGAGGATCATAAAAATTTTGTTTTCTGTACCAACTAAGAACTTCTGAATCTGATTTCTTCCCATTACATGACAAACAGCATGGCACGCAATTACTTGTACTGCTAATTCCACCTTTTGACATTGGGTGAAGGTGGTCAAGTGATTCTGAGGGTTTACCGCAATAAATACATTTATAATCAGTAATTTTAAAAAGTGACTCTCTCCAATTTTTATTACTAATCTTGGGACAAAACTGATCAAGGTAAATTGCATCTTGTCTATGCATAAAATTCTTGATACTTTTTCTGATAATAACATTTTTTTTAAAGTATGATTGAAAAAATATAATATGAGACTTTTAAAATCATATGCTTCTTATAAAAAGAATAAATTTCACTTATTAATACAAAGGCAATTAATAGTTGATGCTTTATTTATTAACAATATTATTAGGAAATTTTGATCATTCTTTATTAAAAAGTATTTATATCTTTTTCATATCGTTTTTTTCTAATACGTTCTCAGCGATTTCTGGGGGAGGAGCAGGATTATTACAATTGCCTGCATTGATTTTATCTGGAGTCCCTTATTATCAGGCTTTAGCTAGTCATAAATTAGCAACAGTAGCACTAGGAATAGGGGGTTCCTTAAGAAATTACAAATCTTTAGGCAATGATATAAGTGTTGCTTGGCAAATTTTAGTTTTTGGAATACCTGGAGTAATTTTAGGGGCTTCTGTAGTTGAATTTATATCAGAAAAGTACTTGTATTTAATTTTAGGAATAATATCCATATTATTAGCTTTTTACTCATTTCTTAAACCAGATTTAGGTTTATCATCTGGCAATAAAAAGCTTAATTTAATTCATAAAATTAGATTTTTAATTTTTATTTTTCTTATAGGTATATTAAATGGTTCTATTTCTTCAGGAACTGGATTGCTTGTAACAATACTTTTAATAAAAACTTTTGAAATGGATTTTCTTCGAGCTATAAGTATGACTTTCTTTACTGTTGGTATTTTTTGGAATTTTATCGGAGCAATTTTTTTGGCAAGAATAGGTTCGGTTCCTTCAAATATATTGATTGTGTTAATAATTGGTTCCTTTACAGGAGGATATTTAGGGGCTCACCTGTCAAAATTAAATGGGAATATTCTGATTAAGAAAACTTTTATAACAGTTTGTATTTTGGTTGGGATTAGCTTATTGATTAAATCCATAAAAAGTTTTTTGTAAATTAATTGAGAATCTCAATAGATTAGTGGTGAATAATCTAAAGCAGGTATATTAGTTAACAAGATAAATTAATTTTTATTATTATTCATTATCAAAGGGGTTAATAAATAACTTTTTTTATCAAGTAATACCTTTAGAGAAACCTTATTTTAAAAAACTAAAAAAAAAAGGCCTCACATAAGTGTGGCCGGGTGATGGGGAACCTTATTTTTAAACCAAATTCTTAAAAAATGCAACCCCCTATCTATAGCGCAAGGATAATCAGCTTAATACACTACAGATAGTGCTTTAATGATTTTCTTATATTTGAATTACTAAATTCTGAAATAATTTTGAAACTTTAAAGTTTATAAATGAAAACTAATTTCATAATTTCAAATGTTTTTGGTGATTTTACTTGTTAAAAATGTCCTGGACAGTATTATTCGTAAGAACTTCGCTAGTAAAAAGCTTTAATGATTGAATTAACTTTACTAACTCTTTTGAATTATGTCGGAGATAATTTCTGTGAGTATAGAAATATAGGTCATGATAACTATAAATCTTTACTTCTTTCGTACAGTGATGCAAGTAATAAATTTGGACCATTAGAGGTTAAAAAGGTTATTGAGAAGTCTGAAAATTTTAAAGTTACTGCTGTTGCTATTGCTGCAATTAAGTGTCCTCAGCATATAGTTAAGTAATGAAATTTGAATTAAAAACTGAAAAAGAAAATTATTCAAAATCATTTTTGCAATTTTTTGGGATATTTTTTTTTCTTACTTTAATAATTATCCTTTTTGATTCTGCACTAAAATTAGGAATCATATCTAGAAATCATAAAATTGAATATAACTGTAGGCTTTTAACTGTTGAAAAATCTAAAACTCAATTTAAAAAATTATCTAGGCTATCTAATCTAAAAAGTAAACAACAAATTTGGGAATTTTGCAGCGAGGTTATCAAATAATACTTAACTAGATGCTGATGAATAGAATTTTAATGCAAATAACCAGAACTTTCTTGAAGTTATAAGAAATACAGTCGCAACAATAAATTCAAGCAATATTTTCCATAATACAGAAAGTCCTAGAAAAACTTCAGAAGGAATTGTAGTTATAAAAGCAATAGGAATGAATACACTAAAAAAAATTCTTAAAGAAAATGAAAATGAATTTAGAGGAAATCTTCCAATATAAAGGAATGATCTTAATACTTCTATTGCATTCCAAGTCTTAACAAACCAAATAGTAGAAGTAGAGATAAAAAACCATAAGCTATATAAAATACAAATCGAGCAACTTATCGTAATCAAGGATAAGGTCAGAAAACTTAAATTTAAATTGATTTGATTTATTCTTATGCAGAATAACAACAATAAAAATCCAATCATTATTTCTAAAAATCCAGATGGATTTATTTTTTTTAATGAAATAAAAAATTGACTATCAATAGGTTTTAAAAGTACGAAGTCTAATGTTCCCTCTCTTATATGTTTAACTATTTCTGTAAGATTAGGATTGAACCATGTATTTGTAATTCCATTCAAAATTGTATAAATAGCTTGGATTATTAGTGCCTGTTCGAATTTCCACCCTCCAATATATCCATTATTTTGAAAGAAAATAGATAATAGAAAAATACTACCCACTAAACTTAAAATTGCAGTAATTAAATCAACTAATATATTTGTCTTATACTCCAATTCAGAAGCTAATGAAGTATGTAAGAATTTTTTATAAACTTTTAGATATTTTCTTAAATTCATGACCCCATTGCTGTATATTTTTTCGTTCCTTCAGACCAGATTTTCTTAAATAATGGTAAAAGTAAACAAATCCATAGAATTTGCATGCCTAAGCCTCCACTAATATTTGTTTCATTACCTGAAAGTAAGTTCGCAGGGAAATCAATTAGATATGGAAAAGGAGTCAAATAAATCCAAGATTTAACATATGCGGGAAATGAAACTACTGGTGCTAAAAGACCTGAGAGAAATAAAGTTGGAATAAATAACAATCTTTCTATCGATGATGCTTTCTCTGTCCAGAAACATAGACACGCAACTATTGACTGAATTAAAAATTGAATCAAGAAGGATAAGAAAGTAGATACTATCGATAAGAGTAAAGTACCTAAATTTGGTATCCATATACTTTCTGGATTAAAAATAAAAAAGAAAAATGCGATTATTAGTGCGAAAGGAAATCTTGTAATTTGTTCAGCAAGATGTTGTGCAAAATATCTGAAAAATGGATTTAAAGGTTGGATTAAATACGGAGATACTCTCCCCATAAGAGAATCTTCCTCAAAACTAAATACAACCCAAACCACAGAAAACTGTCTTACAAAAAAAGCACATAAGAAATACCTAGAAAGCAAAACATCACTAATGTTAATGGATTCATTTAGATTATTATTTGTCCAAATGTTTAACATGAAAAAAGGAATAATCCCTGAAATTGCCCATAAAGCAATTTCTACCCTATATTCCAACATGTTTGAATATTGGACTTTTAATAAGGTGAATATTTTACGGTTAAATAAATTAGATATCATAATCATTTTTCATTAATACCTTCCCAATAACTTCATCTATAGGTGGTTCATTTATAAAAAGGTCTTCAATATCAAAATTATTTAGTATATTTTTTAGTGAAGAGGTAATAGAGTTGTTTTCTATTTTTATAGTGATTTCGTTCTTTATTTTATTTTTAACAGTAAAACCGGAATTTTCTAATTTAATTGCATCCTCTTCTGAGCGACAAACTATTAATATTTCTTTAACAGGAGAAAGTTTTTTTAATAATAGGTCAAGTTTCCCATCATATGATATCGCCCCTTCGTGCACACATATAACTCTCTTACATAACGATGTAATATCTTTCATATAATGACTAGTCAGGCATATTGTTGCATTAGTTTCCTGATTATATTTTTGGAGGAATTTTCTTAAATTTCTCTGTGCATTTATATCTAATCCAAGTGTCGGCTCATCTAAAAATAGAATATTTGGTTCATGTATCAAAGCTGCTAGTAATTCAGATTTCATACGTTGACCTAGTGAAAGTTTTCTAACAGGTATGAATAGCTCTTCATCAATTTCAAGCATGTCCGATAGTTTTTTTATTCTCTTTTTAGCTTCGAACTTATCTAAGTCATATATTGATGCATTCAAATAAAAGGATTCAATTGGCGGAAGATCCCAAATAAGCTGTTGCTTTTGTCCCATTATTAAGGTGATATTTTTTAGGAAATTTTCTTTTCTCCTGAAAGGTAAGTAGCCTGAAACCAAAATCGAACCTTCACTTGGATAAATTAAGCCACAAAGCATTTTTAATATTGTTGTTTTCCCAGCTCCATTAGCACCTAGAAAACCTACTATTTCTCCTTTTTTAATTTCAAAACTTATATCTTTTATAACTTTTAAACTTTTTGTTTGTCTCCTAAAAAAATGTTTAATTGTTCCTTTTAATCCTGGTTCTTTGGAAGAGATATCAAATGACTTGGATAAATTTCTTACATCGATAATATTTTGTACCATTTAAATTTTAATTATTGAAACTTTTAATTTAAATACATTATTAAATTATCTTTATTTTAGAAAATTTTTTAACAAATTAAAAAATATCCTTAAACGATACAACCAGCCAGATAAAAAAGTTAATTGGATTAAGTAACTCGCTAGCTTTATTTTTATTTTCATAATTTAATCCTCTTAAAGAATCAAATATAAAATTACTATTCTCTTTTTTATTAATATTTTTTTTAATTACATTACCATTTTCATCAAGAAGATCAATTTCATTCTCAAAAAACCATTGCTCTTTTCCATTAGATAATTGCAGGACAACTCCAATACCTTTGCCATCAGTTATTCTGAAATCACTTATCTTACCCAATGAAGAAACATTTATTGCATCAATAGTTTCTTTGGTAAGTCTATCCTTAGATAGTTCTAGGTTAACTTGAACAGAATTTCCTATCTTAACTTTATCTAAAATTGACATCTTTTTAGGTCATTATACTTAGTGATAAATGATTTATGCGATTAATTCTGAATTATTGATTTATTTAAATTATGATTTTTTGAAAACTGCTTCAAGGATTCTCTTTATTGAAATTGTTAATACTCTCAAAAATACAAAAAACAGACCTAACCAACCTAATATGACAGCTATTGATAACATGCTTGAACCTAAATCACGTTGTAGGAAATTCTGCATATATTTTTACTAAATTAGATAATTTTTACTCTACTTTATTAAATCACTTATTTAAGATGTAAATGTTCAAAATTCAGATTTTTTAAAATTCTTTTTTATTGGCGGATTTGATAGATATGATTTGTGAGTTAAAATTTAATAAGAAAATTAATTTAATATTTTGAACCTATCTTTGAATTCATACATTGGAATTCTTTTTATCATTATTGGCCTAATAGTTAGAGTTGACTTGAAATTCTCTATTCAAAAAGATCTCAAATAATTTTTTAGAAACTCTTTTTAGTTAAGACGTTATAATCTTTATTTTTATAATTTATATAACTATTGCAATTACTAAAAAAGCAGCTGTAAAGCTGCTTTTGAATGGTGGCGGGGGGGAGATTTGAACTTCCGACCTTCGGGTTATGAGCCCGACGAGCTACCAGACTGCTCTACCCCGCGTCATATACATAGCATACATCTGAAAGGGTTAATTTTCCTGTTTTTTAGGATTCTTGGAATTTTACTTTACCTTTAACTTCAAGTCGTACTCCTTCAGAAAAATTAAACACCTTATCTTCGATGTCTTGAATTCTTAAGTCAGATATCCACTCTAACTGTTTTAGTAAGTGAAGACTAACAGCATGCTTTGCTCTTTTTGAACCATCTTCTACTTTTAAAGCTAAACCTATCCCTTCATTTACTTTACATAGACACTGTATTCCCTCGGCTCCACCTTTACCTATAACCTTCCCATGAGAAGCTTTAATTATTTCTGTATCAAATTTATTATTATCACTTATCATCGTTGGGTTTACTGTCATAGCTCTACTTATTTGTTCTAATTCAGCATTTTCGGAACTACTCAGAAGTGAATACAACCTCGACATTTCTAATAGTTTTAAATAAAGAGTGGGTGCACCACAATCATCACGTTCTGCGATTATTTCAGATGACGAGATTTCAAGTAATTCTGAAACAATTCTGAATATTTCTATTTGAAGAGGATGATCCCCCTTTAAGTAACTATCTAAAGGCCAATTCATTTTTTTGCATGTAGCTAAAAAAGCAGCATGTTTGCCAGAACAATTATGTTCTAATGCACTTGTCTTGGATTTTGGACATTTAAGATTATTAATGTCAATGTCATATTCCCATAAAATTTTGAATGCTTCCCTTGAATGAAGTTTTGATCCACTATGTGACCCGCATGCTAAAGCAATTGATTTTGATTCATTATTGATTTTTGATGCAGCTCCACTACTTACAAAAGGTATTGCTTGAAACGGTTTTAGTGCAGACCTTATGAAACTTTTGTATTCTGGATTTCCTGCATACATTAAAACCCTCCCTTTTTTATCAGTAATAACAGCATGAATTTTATGGATCGACTCAATATTTGATCCTCTTATTAAGGTTGCTTGTAAGGGAGGATTGTTAGAGGTGTAAAGCTTTTTGAAATTAGAACTCATTTAGAAATTGTTATATTGAAAAATCAAAATTCCAGACAAAGCTAAGACTGAAATAATAGAAAAAATTTGAATTAAATTTTTTAAAATAGGCTTTACCTCAATTGAGGCAATAAGTGATTCTTTTTCTTTCAAAACTAATGGCTTTTCCCACACTTGAC
This sequence comes from Prochlorococcus sp. AG-418-O03, assembly GCA_003213855.1. GTDB lineage: Bacteria > Cyanobacteriota > Cyanobacteriia > PCC-6307 > Cyanobiaceae > Prochlorococcus_A. Next base: position 27,678 of record QCMJ01000009.1, on the reverse strand, counting down.
CGTCATACCAACCTGATTCCTCATACTCAACTTTTTCAGAGATTAATCTTTTAAATATGTGGTTCCAACCAATATATAACCTTAATGAAATTAAAAGAGGTATTGATAAGCTGCTAAAAAAGCTTAATAGAATATATTTAAAAAGGTATGTTTTAAAATATACACTTCCAGAAGAAATGACAAGAAATAGAACAAAAGCTCCTAACCAGAATTTTACCAAAACAAAAATTAGTGACTTTTTTGTTTTTGGCCAAGAAAAAATTTTAGATTTTGATAATTCTATGAATTCGTTTGTTGGTTGTTGCTCTTTAGGGACAGGACACTTAGATTCTCTCATGAAATATACTATGGAAATATTAGATTATCGCCATTACTCCAGAAGGATTCAAGATCATAATATTTTCTTATTTCTGGTTGAAAAATATTTACTATCAAATCACCATAATCGAGTAAAGCCCATTTCGCTTCGTTAATTCCTTCTTTTCGTATCGGTTCAATTTTAGCCTTCTCTCTAAGTTCTCCCTCAACAGAGTTAGTTATAGATCTAACTTGTACATCAGATAATCCCTCTGCGATCAAAATCCATTCACTTATAAAAGATACTTTGTCAATTTTTATAAGTTTTATATCTTTTGCCTTTTTTTCATCACATGCTTTAGCTGCCATTAAAACCAAATTTTTATTGTCCATAAACATTTTCGCTTGAAACTGATTTTTCTGAACCTTCTTGCTGAGATAATTCTGATCTTGCTTTTTCTGCACTTTTTCTTAATGCATCTAATCTATCTTCAAAGAAACTTCTTTTTTTCTTTTTTCGTGTCTTGTCTATTAACTCCTTTAATGCTCCTCCAAGACTTTTATAAGCATTTGGAATGCTGTATCCAAATCTACAAGCAAGATCTATAGCTCTTTCATCTGCATAAATAGCATCTTGAAGTTTTTTTTCAGAATTATTTTTTAAATATAATCTATATCCTGCAAAACTTGATAAACCAAGAGCAAGCAATAAAAGTAAACCATCTTGTACCCACAACTCTCCTATAGCCCCTCCAAGACCTATAGCAAGAGCTGCCATTTCCCATCCATCTCTGGGAATTGTGTCATTTTGAATTTTTCCAACCTCGTGCCAAAATAATAGATTTCTGTGGTCAATAGCTAAGTTATCCCATTCATCTAAATCTATTTGAATTTCTACTTCGTCACGACCAATTTCCTCAAGTGTTATTAAAGGTGGGTCAATAGCCGCAGCAGCTTCAACAAATACCCAACTTTCATTCTCTGGAGGCAACAAGTTTTTAAGTCGCTGAAGTTCGCTCATAAAATATTAATTTCTTTCAATACTATAGAAACAAATGTTGCTTTTCAAGTAAGTTCATTAACATCTGATGATTTATAAGTAGCATGTGATAAATGAAGGGTTTAAATTATGCCTCAAAGAGGTGATCTAAAAAAAATTCTTATTCTAGGTTCGGGACCGATTGTTATAGGGCAAGCATGCGAATTTGATTACTCTGGCACTCAAGCTTGCAAAGCTCTAAGAAATGCTGGTTATGAAATTGTCTTAATAAATTCAAATCCAGCATCAATAATGACTGATCCTGAGATCGCAAGCAAAACATATATTGAACCATTGACTCCTGAAATTGTTTCTCAGATCATTTTAAGAGAAAAACCTGATGCAATTCTTCCCACTATGGGGGGGCAAACCGCTTTGAATCTTGCGGTTAAATTATCAGAGTCAAATTTTTTAAAGCAAAATAATATTGAATTAATTGGTGCTGATTTAAGAGCTATTAATAAAGCTGAAGATAGAAAATTGTTTAAAGAATCGATGGAGAAAATTAATGTAGGAGTTTGTCCTTCTGGTATCGCATCTAATCTGGATGAAGCTATGAAGGTATCCAAAAAAATTAATTCTTATCCTCTCATTATAAGGCCTGCATTTACATTAGGTGGAGTAGGAGGTGGTATTGCTTTTAACCTTGAAGAATTTGTAGAATTGTGTAAATCAGGTTTAGAGGAAAGTCCAAGCAATCAAATATTGATTGAAAAATCACTTATTGGATGGAAAGAGTTTGAACTAGAGGTAATGAGAGACACTGCTGACAATGTAGTAATAGTGTGCAGCATTGAGAATTTAGACCCTATGGGCGTTCATACTGGAGATTCGATTACTGTAGCTCCTGCCCAGACTTTAACAGATAAGGAATATCAGAGGTTAAGGGATTTGTCATTGAAAATCATTAGAGAGGTAGGAGTTGAAACAGGAGGGAGTAATATTCAATTTGCAATAAATCCATCTAATGGAGAAGTAATTGTCATAGAAATGAATCCCCGTGTAAGTAGATCCTCTGCTTTAGCAAGTAAAGCAACTGGATTCCCAATAGCTAAAATTGCAGCTTTATTATCTGTTGGTTATACACTTGATGAGATTATTAATGATATTACAAAAAAAACACCTGCATGTTTTGAGCCATCAATTGATTACGTAGTTACCAAGATCCCAAGATTTGCTTTTGAAAAGTTTAAAGGCTCTTCTAATACCTTAAGCACTGCCATGAAATCTGTTGGTGAGTCAATGGCAATAGGTCGTTCTTTTGAAGAATCATTTCAGAAAGCATTAAGGTCATTAGAAGTAGGTGTTTTTGGATGGGAATGTGATTCACAAGATGAATTTAAAAATGAGAGTCAAATTAAAAATAGTTTAAGAAACCCTACATCTGAAAGAATTCTCCTAATTAAAAAAGCTATGCAGCTTGGGAAAACTAATACATATATTCAAGAAATTACAAATATAGATTTATGGTTTATCGAAAAATTACGTAATATCTTTAATTTTGAAAATGATTTTTTGAAAGATAAGGAACTTTATACTCTTGATAGGGACTTGATGTTACATGCTAAACAATTAGGCTTTTCAGATCAACAGATAGCAAAGTTAACTAATTCTGAATTTTTTGAAGTAAGAAGTTATAGAAAAAAACTTAATATAATTCCAATTTATAAAACTGTTGATACTTGTTCAGCAGAATTCGCATCCTCAACTCCCTATCATTATTCAACTTACGAAGAATCATTCATTAATTTTAATTCTCAAATTTTTGATAGCGAGATTTCAGAAAATAGTAAATCAAAAAAAATTATGATTCTAGGAGGAGGCCCAAACAGAATTGGTCAGGGAATAGAATTTGATTACTGTTGTTGTCATGCATCATATCAAGCTTCTACAAATGGTTATAAAACAATAATGGTTAATAGTAACCCTGAAACTGTTTCAACAGATTATGATACTAGCGATATTTTATATTTTGAGCCTGTAACTTTGGAGGATGTGCTCAACATAATAGAAGCTGAAAAACCTTATGGTTTGATTGTTCAATTTGGAGGTCAAACTCCTCTGAAATTATCGTTATCTTTATTTGAATGGCTTAAATCTAATGATGGGGTCAGAACTGGATCAATAATTCTTGGGACTTCTCCAATTTCTATAGATTTAGCGGAAGATAGAGAGGAATTTACAAAAATTCTTGAAGAATTAAGTATTAGGCAACCTTTGAACGGTATTGCACGTAATCAAAATGAAGCAGAAATAGTAGCAAAAAATATAGGATTCCCCTTAGTTGTAAGACCTTCTTATGTTTTAGGTGGAAGGGCAATGGAAATTGTTAAAGATGAGAATGAATTATCAAGATACATCTCTGAAGCAGTTAAGGTATCGCCAGATCATCCAATACTTCTTGATCAATATTTGAATAATGCAATTGAGATAGATGTTGATGCTTTATGCGATTCAGAGGGGTCGGTTGTAATTGCAGGCCTAATGGAACATGTGGAACCTGCTGGAATTCATTCAGGAGATTCAGCTTGTTGTTTGCCTTCCATTTCTCTTTCATCATCCACAATAGAAAATGTAAGAAACTGGACTAAATTAATTGCACAAAGATTAAACGTTGTTGGTTTAATTAATTTGCAATTTGCAGTAATAAATACAAATAATAAAGAAAATAAATTATTTATTCTTGAAGCAAATCCAAGAGCTTCTAGGACAGTTCCATTTGTTTCAAAAGCCATAGGTAAACCAGTTGCAAAATTAGCTACTCAGTTAATGCAAGGTTTTACATTAGAAGATCTTAATTTCACAGAAGAATTTACTCCAAAATTTCAGGCAGTAAAAGAGGCCGTTTTACCTTTTAAAAGATTTCCTGGATCTGATACATTACTTGGCCCTGAAATGAAATCTACTGGAGAAGTAATGGGTTTAGCTAAAGATTTTGGAATTGCTTATGCCAAGTCGGAATTGGCAGCAGGTAATGGAGTTCCTTCAGAAGGAGTAGCTTTTTTGTCTACAAATGATTTAGATAAAAAAAATCTTGAGGAAGTTGCAAGAGAACTTTTGATTTTAGGATTTAAATTAATTGCAACAAAAGGTACAGCTGAGTATTTGGTGAATTTAGGAATTCAAGTTGAAGAAGTGCTAAAAGTTCATGAAGGAAGACCAAATATTGAGGACCTAATTCGCTCGGGACTTGTACAATTAATAATTAATACTCCTATTGGCTCGCAGGCTCTTCATGATGATGCTTATTTAAGACGTGCTGCTTTAGAATATAATATTCCAACTTTTACAACTATTCCTGGAGCGAAGGCTGCTATTAAGGCTATCAAAGCTTTGCAATGTAATAAAATTAATACTTACTCTCTGCAAGAAATCCATAATTATTAAAATTTTATTCCAAGTTTTTTAGTTTTTCTCTTAATTGATTAACTAAAGAGTTACGACTAATTGAAAGTAATTTGAGAGTATCTTGGTGCATCTTAAGTTGTGTCTCCGCCATTTGTAATACTTTTATAGATTCTTTTATTTCATTCGAAAGTTCATTTATTAAATATTTTTTACCATCAAAGGTTAGAACTGGATTTGCAGAATCATTTGTGTTTTCGCTCATGAATTTACTTTTTTAATAAATAAGATAAAGTTATTATTTTTTAATCAATTGTTTTTCACATAATTCTTTATAAATCCCAGGTTTATTGATTAAATCAATATGTTTCCCAACTTCAATTATTTCACCTTTATCGAAAACAACTATTTTATTTGCCTCTTGAGTAGTGGCTAATCTATGAGCAATTACTATTACTGTTCTATCTTTCATCGCTCTATTAAGACCTTCTTGGACTTCAGATTCTGATTCTGCATCTAACGCACTTGTGGCCTCGTCTAAAAGAAGAATTGATGGGTTCCCAAGTATTGCTCTTGCAATTGCTATCCTCTGGATCTGACCCCCCGAGAAATTTGATCCTCTTTCAGTTATTTTAGTTTCATATTTCTCAGGAAGCTTTTGAATGAAGTTGTGAGCGTTTGCTTTTCTTGCTGATTCTATAACTTCTTCTTTGGTGAAATTTCTTCCCATCCTTATTACATCAATAATTGTTCCTGAAAACAAAAAAGGCTGTTGTTGTACTAATGCAATGTTTTTTCTAATATCTTTGGTATTTAATATTTTGAGATTTTTATCATCTATAAAAATGTCACCATTATTTGGAGTTATAAACTTTAATATCAATGCTAGCATTGTACTTTTACCAGCCCCAGAAGCTCCAACAAAAGCTGTGACTTCCCCTTTTTTAATTTCTAAATTGATATTTTTAAGTACTTTATTATCTTTTTTGTAAGCGAAATTAACTTTTTTGAAACTTATTTTTCCAACTATATTGGATATCCTTATTAAATTTTCTTTATCATCTTCGATAGGTTCTAGATTTATGTTTTTTAACCTTTTTATAGATGCTTCTGCCTGTTTGTAATCGTTAAAATTTGTACTTACATGGCTTATTGGATCAATAAGCATCAATATTGCAGCAAAGAAACTGCTGAATTCTTCGCTTGTGAGAAGGCCTAGATTAATTCTTGCAGCTCCTAAACCTAATATTGCTAATATTCCAAATGCTTCAACAAATCCTACAACTGGATGTTGAAATGCAAGTATTTTTAATGTTTTATATTTTGCATTTTTATTCGCAATTAATCTTTTATAAAATCTACTCTCAATCCAATTTTCTGCAGCAAAAGCTCTTATGGTCGACATTCCATTTATAGATTCACCTATTAAACCTGCTAAATTACTTGTTGATTCTTGACTTTTCTCCGATGCGAATAAAACTCTTCTTCCAAAACTATTAACTGAAAGAATAATCAATGGTGCTAAAAAAAAAGTTGATAATGTTAGTGACCAATCTAAATAAAACATATAGATTATTACCGCTAATAACTGTAATGTGCATGGAATAGTATCCTGAGCTGTTTTATAAATAACTTCGCTTACTCTATCTGCATCTTCTGTAAGTCTATATGTGATATCCCCGGCTGAAATCTTTTCAACAGAGTTCATTTCTATTTTCTGAATTTTGCTAAATAAATTTCCTCTCATTACTTCACTAATTTCTATAGAAGGTTTTGCTATGAATACATCCTGTCCAAATTGAGCAATTTTCTGAACTAAAAATACAAATAAGGACTTAACTATTATGCTGGTAACTTTGGAGAGGTCACCAGATCCAATCGCTGGGATTAAGTTTCCAGCAAAATAAGCTAACAAAGGCCAACAAGCTACATAAATAAGCATGCATATAAAACCTTTAATAAATTTATTCGAATATGGTCTGACTGGTGGTATTAGTCTCAAGATATTATATGTTTTATTATTTATCCTACTTTATCAATTTCTTTTGGTATAAAAAACAATGAAATTAGATCAATTCTTAAAATGGAAAAATTTGGTCTCTTCTGGTGGAGAAGCAAAAATTTTTATTAAGTCCGGTTCTGTCAAAGTTAATGGTGTAATAGAAACTAGGAGGGGAAGAAAATTAAATAAGGGAGATAAAGTTATATTTCTAAAAAATGAATTATTTTTCGAATAATTGGCTTAATAAACTCAATTTATATTAATATGATTTTCTTGGAGATAGTATTTTGAGAAAATCTGTTATTGCTGGTAATTGGAAAATGCACATGACTTGTGCTGAAGCTAAATCTTATTTAGAAGAGTTTATACCTTTAATAAAAAACATAAATGAAGATCGTAAAGTTGTTATTGCGCCACCCTTTACGGCTATTTCAACCTTTTCTGATCATTCTGATTTTGATTATTTAGACATTTCTAGTCAAAATATTCATTGGGAGGATGAAGGAGCATTTACTGCAGAAATTTCCCCAAAAATGCTTCTTGAACATGGTGTCTCTTATGCAATAGTAGGGCACAGTGAACCAAGGAAGTACTTTAGTGAAAGTGACGAACAAATTAATAAAAGAGCAGTTTTTGCTCAATCAAGTGGACTTACTCCGATAGTTTGTGTTGGAGAATCATTAGAACAAAGAGAGCGAGGAGAAGCTGATAGGGTTATTACTAGACAGGTTGAACAAGGATTAGAAAATACAGATCCATCTAATTTAATTGTGGCCTATGAACCAATATGGGCTATTGGCACCGGTAAAACATGTGAGGCAGAAGAAGCTAATAAGATATGTTCTTTGATTAGGAAATTAATAGGTTTTGATGATGTAATTATTCAATATGGAGGTTCTGTTAAACCTAATAATATTGACGAAATCATGTCAATGAGTGATATAGATGGGGTTTTAGTTGGAGGAGCTTCATTAGATCCGATGAGTTTTGCGAGAATTGCAAATTATCAATAAGAAAAATCCATGGCCAAAAGGCTGGGGACAAAAAACTTCAATTATGGGGGTTATTAATTTAACTCCTGATTCATTTAGTGATGGTGGGGAATTAAACTCTTCAAAAAAGGTTTTAGATCAAGTAAATCATTTCTTGAGTAATGGTGTAGATGTTATTGATCTTGGTGCTCAAAGTACGAGACCTGGAGCTAAAGAAGTTGGCTCAAGTATAGAAATAAAAAGATTGATCCCATATCTAAAATTAATAAAATCTGAATATCCAGATGCTTTAATTTCTATTGATACTTTTCATTCTGAAGTAGCTTACGAAGCTCTATTAAATGGTGCTAATTGGATAAATGATGTTACAGGAGGAAGAAGAGACATAAATATTTTGGATGTTGTATCAAAATTCAACTGCCCTTTTGTCATAACTCATAGTCGTGGTAATAGTCAAAATATGAATCAACTCTCTAATTACAAGAATGTATTGAGTGATGTTAAGTGCTCGCTAGATAATTTAATAAAGAATGCTTTAGAAAAAAAAATATCTGAAAGAAATATAATTGTTGATCCTGGAATTGGTTTTTCAAAGGATATCATTCATAATTTGGAAATCTTGAGAAACTTAGAGGTATTTAAAAAATGGAATTTGCCAATTTTGATAGGTGCATCTAGGAAAAGATTTATAGGTGAAATTTTGAATGAGAAAAATCCAAAAGAAAGGGATATAGGAACACTTGCAATAAGTTGTCTATGTTCTCAATTTAATATTGATATTGTGAGAGTTCACAACGTTAAGCTAAATTATCAAATCCTGAAAGTAGCTGATAGGATTTACAGAAAATAATAAGTTTATTATTCTTTAACTCCTTCGATTTTATCCTCTACCTCTTGGTAAAGTTCTTTCAACTGTTCTATATTTTCATCTGAAGTTTCCCAATATCCCCTACCATTGACTTCTAGCAAAGTTCCAACAATTCTTCTGAAACTATTAGGATTAAGATCCATTAATCTTTTCCTCATCTCTTCGTCATTTATAAATGTTTCATTAGTTTCTTCATATACAAAATTATCTACTTGACCACTTGTCGCACTCCAGCCAAGAGTGTAATTAAGTCTGTTAGAAAGTTCTCTAACTCCTTCGTAACCAGATTTGAGCATACCTTCATACCACTTAGGATTCAAAAGTTTTGTTCTTGAGTCTAATCTGATAGTTTCTCCAAGTGTTCTAACTTGAGCATTTGAAGTCGTAGTATCTGCTATGTAGCTACTTGGTTCTTTTCCGTCATCTCTTAGTGTCTTAATCAATTTTGTTGGATCTGAATCAAAATAATGACTTACATCTGTTAATGAAATCTCTGAGGAATCAAGGTTTTGAAATGTAACATCCGCTGTTTTCATTACTGACTCAAATACCTCTCTTTTTTGATTCATCTCACCGGGATTATCAGCATTAAAGGCGTATGTTTTGCGTGATAAATACATTTCTTGTAATTCATTTTCTTCCTCCCAAGTTGAATTTTCTACGGCTAAATTAACATTTGAACTGTAGCTTCCACTTGCATTAGAGAATACTCTCGCTGAAGCTTCTCTGATAGAGGTGCCTTCTTTATCTGCTTGTTCTAGTGAATGTTTCCTTACAAAATTAGATTCCAATGGTTCATCGGCTTCAGCAGCTAATTTGACTGCCTGATCTATTAATGCCATTTGATTTATAAATAGATCTCTGAATACTCCTGAACAATTAACAACTACATCTATTCTTGGCCTACCTAATTCTTCTAAAGGGATTAATTCTAGTTTGTTAATTCTTCCAACTGAATCTGGTTTTGGTTTTACTCCAACAAACCATAAGATTTGTGCCAGTGATTCTCCATAGGTTTTGATGTTATCAGTACCCCATAAAACACAAGCTATTGTTTCAGGCCAGGTCCCTTGCTCTTCCTTTTGCCTTTCAATTAATTTGTCAACAACAGACTTTGCTGCAGCTACTGCTGCTGTAGTTGGGATTGATTGAGGATCAAGTGCATGAATATTTTTACCACTGGGCAAAACACCTGGATTTCTTATAGGATCTCCACCTGGTCCAGGTAAAACATAATTTCCATCTAGTGCTTTAATAAGGCTATCCATTTCTTTGTCTGCACAGACCTGTTCCAGACAGAAAAGTAAGTAATCAAATAATTTATTTAATTCCTTCTGATTAACTTCATTAAATCCATTTAATCTGCAGACTCTTAGCCAAGGGGTAGGTAGATTTAGACCAAAAACTTTAAGTAAATCGAAAAGTTTGGAAAGAAGTGATTTTTCTAAATAAACTCTGCCATTAACAATTTTTAAAGAGTTGACCATCGCAAAAATCGACTCTCTTGCTGTCTTTATGATTTTTTCATTTAACTCTACAAATTTAAGTTCACCTTTATTATTACCATCATAAATTTGTTCAATAGTTAGACCAATGGATTCTGCGAGTAATCCAGGAAGAGATCTTAATCCCTCTTGTTCTCTCTCTAAAGATGCAATATTTACAAGTGTCGCAACAGCCTCTTCTGCTGTTGGAGCTTCTCCAATAGTATGAAGACCGCAAGGTAATAATCTACTTTCAATTTCCATCAACTGTTTATAGACATTACCAACAAATAAATCTCTTTCATCTATTGAAAGCTCTTCTACTTCTCTCGAAGGTAGTTCTACATCTTTGTCAATGTTACATTGTTTAGAAGTCTCAACTATTGCATTAACAATTTGAATACCTCTACTACTTTCTCTTAATTGTTGGTAAGAACCTACGAGTTCACTTAGTTCTTTAAGTCCTTTGTAGAGTCCTGCATTTTCTGCTGGAGGAGTCAGGTAACTAATAGTTGAAGCATACCCTCTTCTCTTGGCAATAGTAGCTTCAGATGGATTATTCGCAGCATAGTAATACAAATTAGGCAATGATCCAATGAGAGAATCCGGATAGCAAGTTTCACTCATGCCCATCTGTTTCCCAGGCATAAATTCAAGTGAGCCGTGTGTTCCAAAATGGAGAACAGCATCAGCCCCCCAGATTTTTTCTACATACGTGTAATAGGCAGCAAAACCATGATGAGGACTAGCACTTCTTGAATAGAGTAATCTCATGGGATCACCTTCATAACCGAATGTAGGTTGAACTCCTATAAAAACATTTCCAAAATGTTTTCCATAGATAAGAAGGTTTTGTCCGTCACTATTTAGGGTCCCAGGAGGTTTTCCCCAATTCTCTTCAAGTCTTTGTGAATATGGTGTGAACTCTTCGTATTCTTTTACTGACATCTTATGAGCAATATTTAACTCTGGAGAGCCATCCATAGCTTCAGGGTTGTTAATTACTTTTTCCATTAATTCTTTTGAATTACTTGGAAGTTCACCTATTTGATATCCTTTTGATTTCATTTCGAGCAGTACTCGGTAAATTGAACCAAAAACATTCAAGTATGCTGCGGTACCAACATTTCCTTTGTCTGGTGGAAAACTAAATACTGTAATAGCTAATTTTTTGTCCTTTCTTTGCTTAACCCTTAAAGTTGACCATTTTATTGCTCTTTCAGCAATTACATCAACTCTATCCTGTAGTGTATGAGCTTTGCCTGTAGCATCATCACGACCAGAGAGAATAATCGGTTCAATAGCACCATCAAGCTCCGGAATTGCAATCTGAAGTGCAACTTGAACTGGGTGTAACCCTAAATCACTATCTTCCCATTCTTGTGTGGTTTGAAATACTAAGGGAAGTGCAACCATATAAGGTCTGTTTAGCCTTTTTAGGGCGTCAATAGCTTTAGGGTGATCTTGCCTTGCCGGGCCTCCAACGAGTGCAAATCCAGTTAGAGATACGACTCCATCTACTATAGGTTGATCTTGATTTATGGAATCATAATAAAATTCATTTACTGGTTTAGAAAAATCCAAACCCCCACAGAATATAGGAAGTACTCTCGCACCTCTATATTCTAACTCTTGAATTACGGCAACGTAATGAGCATCATCTCCTGTAACTATATGACTTCTTTGAAGTACTAAACCTATCGTTGGAGTTTTGTCATCTTTAGGATTTATATCTTTCCTATTATTCTCCCAATTTTGATATTCTTTAAGACTTTCAAACATGCAAGGCGCAAGAGGATGCCAAATTCCTAAATCTGGGAATGTTTCAGGTTCTTTTATTTTGAATTCTTCTATTTGATCTTTTATGTTCTCTGAAACTGCATACTTTTCAGAAATCATTAACAAGAAGTTTTTTAAGTTCTCAGTAGTACCACCTAACCAGTACTGAAAACTTAGAATGAATGTTCTAGCATCTTGAGCTTTTTCTACTGGTAGATATTTAAGTATTGAAGGAAGTGTATTTAATAACTTCAACATTGAATCTTGGAAGCTTGCACCATCAGATTCTTTTTTCTTTTTTATTAAATCTCCAATAATACTTTTAGATTGACCTAGTTGGGCCATACTAAATGAACCTAGTTTATTTAATCTCATAACCTCTGGCATAGAGGGAAAAATAATTGAAGCTTTAAGCTTGTCTTTATATGGAGATACTGCATCAACAACTTTTTGAGCTAGATCTTCAATGAAAATTAGGGAAGCAACAAATATATCTGCATTAGCTATGTCATCCTTAAAATCTTCAAAATTACTTTCATTTCTAAGTTCTTCTATAAGATAGCCGCTAAGGTCTATACCTATTGGCCCATTCATCTTATTTATTGACTTTGCGGCTTCCGTTAAGGAATTTTGGTATTGTGGCTCAAGGACAACATAAACTGCTTTTATTACAACTTTGTGTTTGTTATCCTCAACAGGAGATACTCTGCGGTTTGCTGAGCGGACCTGCGTAAACATTGATTTTCTTTGAGTATTTTTACCAGCCTACGAATGAAAAGACGTTATTGTGTGCAATATAAATAGCGTGTAACAACCTTTAAAAAAAAATTTTTTACAAAAATGATTGAAAATTCTCAAAAACCTATTCCAGTACTAGTATCCGGAGCTTTAGGCAGAATGGGTGGCGAAGTTGTGAATTCAGTATTAAATTCTACAGATTGTGAACTTGTTGCAGCAATTGATATAAATGAAAAGAACAATGGCACAAATATTTCTGAATTATTGAAGGTAAAAAATTGTGATGTTTTTGTTTCTAACGATTTTGAAGGAACTTTATGTTCTGTTAGTCAAAATTATAGAAATGAAAATATCAAACCTGTTTTGGTTGATTTTACTCATCCTGATTCTGTATATGAAAATACCAGATCAGCTATCGCATACGGTATTTCACCAGTGGTCGGAACTACAGGACTTTCGCCTTCGCAAATAAATGATTTGTCTGTTTTTGCTCAGAAGGCATCTGTTGGTTGTGCAATAATTCCTAATTTCTCAGTAGGAATGGTTCTTCTTCAGCAGGCAGCATCTGTAGCCGCAAGGTTTTATGACAACATTGAATTAATTGAGATGCATCATAATCAAAAAGCTGATTCTCCTAGTGGGACATGTATAAAAACTGCAGAAATGATTGAAGAATATCCAAAGAAATTTAATCAGAGTTTAGTGAAAGAGTCTGAGTCATTGAAAGGAGTTAGGGGAGGGGTCAGAGATTCAGGAATTAATATACATTCTGTACGATTACCAGGATTACTAGCACATCAGTTAGTAATAATGGGATCTCCGGGCGAAACTTACACAATTAAGCATGACACTATTGATCGAAAGGCATATATGCCAGGTGTTTTACAGGCTATAAAAAAAATAGGTAATTATGAAACTTTAGTTTATGGACTTGAAAAATTGATTTTTTAAAATGCTCATTCCAATTAATTCAAATCAAATTTCAAAACTTATTCCTGCGGTTGGTACCGGAAGTCAATTTAAGTACACTTTGGGTAATCCAAGAAAAATTCTTCAAAGAGTAATAGTTTCTTCAATTGGTGGATTTATCTCATTAATCATTAGTTCGACAGGAGATCAAACAAATAATTTCTGGTTATTACTTTGTGTCGCTTTCTTTTTGTATATCATCTGGGGCCCAATTCTTGAATCAAGTAGAAAAAATTTGCAATTAAAAAAATATAAATTTTTTTCTATATTTGATGGTTATGTATCAGATATTTATAAAACAGAAAAGATTGAAAGTTCAAGAGAACAATCTAATAGGCAAGGTCGACTAGAAGTTATCGAAAACAAAAGGACTTGGTTAGTACTTGAATTAGAAGATGAAGATGGTTATTTGGAAAAATTAAGTTTTCCCATGGAAAATAAGCACAGTCAAATTAGAGTGGGTTCGAGTATTAGATGTTTATTGACATCTGATAATCGTAATTTTGACAGAGATTTTTATTTGACCGATGCTTGGCTTCCTGATATTAACTTATGGGTTGGTGAGTATCCCTACTTATTAAGACCAGCATTTGAAGAAATTTGTTATATTTATTTGAATAGATAGTTGGAATTAATAATATCTGATGAAAAATAAATTCAATTTTAAAATTGTTGGATCGGGTCCTACAGGTTTATTACTTTCAATTGCACTTTCAAAATTTGATTGCAATATTTTTTTAACTGATTTATTAACAAAAGATAGATTAATTGATAAAGATAAAACTTATGCAATTACTCACTCAACAAAAAAAATTTTATCTAAATTTAGACTTTGGGAAAAATTAGAACCATTTTTATTTGGCTTTGATTCCCTTTCAATATCAGACAGCGTAACTTCTGCTTTGACCAACTTATCAACTTCTGACTTAGATGATGATATAAGTTCTGCTGAAAATATTGGCTGGGTAGTTAAACATTCGGATCTTATGAATGTATTTTTTCAGGAGATTGATAATTATGAAAATATTGTTTTTATGACGCCACAGCGATTGTTACGTAAAAAAATATTATTTGATTATCAATTCCTTTCTACAGGAGCAAACTCACTTGATAATAAATTGCTGGATTTTGTAGATATAAAAAAATCTTATAGCCAGTCTTGTTTGACTTTTAAAGTTTCTCTTAGAGGTCATTGTGAAAAGCGCGCTTATGAAATTTTTAGAAAAGAAGGCCCACTTGCATTATTACCTTTAGGAAAAAACTTATATCAAGTAATTTGGACTTCCAGTACATTAAAGGCTGTTGAAAGGTTAAATTCTGATAAAAATTTTTTAATGGATAATTTATCAACTATCTTGCCGGATGAATTTAAGTTGGATCAAATAATTGGCGAATGTAATATTTTTCCTGTTTCATTATCCTTAAATTTACCAGTTATAAATTTTAAAAAATTAGTATTTGTAGGAGATGCTTTTCATACATTTCATCCTGTTGGTGGTCAGGGTCTAAATACTTGTTGGAGAGACGTTAATACTATATTTGATATTTTTAATGCAAGTAATACTATTACTAAAATGCAATTGATTTTATTTAAATTTAAATATGTTTCAAGCAGGATTTTAGATATTATAGTTACTATTTTTATAACTGACTCATTGATATCAATTTTTGCTAATGGGAACCTTTTTTTATTTCCAATAAGGAAATTTTCATTTTTACTTTTAAATAATTTTCTTTTAATAAGAAAATTAGTACTCAATCAAATGACTAAATCTCTAATTTACTCAAGTATTAAATAGAACTCATGAATAATGATGTATCTAGAGAAATGATAATTTATTTATTTAATGTAGTAGGTTTAGATGAATCTTCTATTGAACTTGGTATAAAATTATCGATAAAAAATAACACTCCATTACCAATATTATTATGGAGTTATGGAATGCTAACTATTGAAGAACTGGATAAGTTATATTCATTTTTATTTCAAAAAATGGATTAATAATTCTGTTATAATTAGCGCATATTCTAATAAAGAACAATTACAGTTTTAACTAGAGGAAATCAAGTATCAAGAAGATCTATAGAGAAGCTTGATTTATTATTATTAATACTAGAAACTATTGACTTAAATGGCATACAGTCCTTTTACGCCTTATCAAATAAACTTAATTTAAATAATGTTCTACCAAATAAAGTAACTATTTGGAAATTAAGAAATAATAATCCATTGAGAAAATCTTATGTTGGTAACAATATCAAACTTAACGAATTCGATGCTTTAATTAGAATCACAGTTGAAATGTCTAAATATTTATATCCTTACATCAGAGACATATTGAAATCTAAAGAAGATCTTGAAGAGAATTCAGTTATTTGGAATGATTTTAATAAGAGATTTATTGAGTTGATAAAAGAGAGATTTAATATGGATAGTATGAGAGTGAAAAAGCTTTTAAATCAAGCTGAAAATGATGAAATTATCATAAAATCTTTGCTTACCTTATCATTTAGTATTTCAAATCAGGGTTATCAAAAGTTGAAGAATTTTTTATACGATTTTTAATATGATGCAAAATAAATTGTCATTTCATCAATCTTCAGTAAGTCTCGAAATAATCGGATTGCCAGATTATTCTAATAATGAAAATAAAGATCAAATATCGATAATTTCTCAATGGAAATTAACCATAATTGATAAACCACTTATTGAAGGTAAAATGGAGCATTTGTGGCCTATTATGAATGCTTTTTATATTTATTCAAATCTTTTAATAAAAAACGAAATTCCATTATTTGAATCTAAATTAATTGATATAAAAGCCGACAATCTTCATATACATAATATTGTTCTCAAGAGCTCTAAACCAAATGTAAAGCCTTTAATTTTAAAGATAGGTAATTCATTGCTTTCAGATACCATAAATTGTTTTGATCAGTTAAATGATTCGCCAAAAGTAAGAATAAAAAAAACTAATTTACCTTATAACTTTTCTAAAAAATTTAGATATGGGTTAAATAATAAAGTTAAATTTTTCAATTTCTTTATTCCACCATTTATTGCAATTTGCTCTTTAATTCTATTCTCTTCTTCTTTTATTTATTTTTATAATCCTTTTGAAAATATTGAAAATAAAGAAATAATAAATCCTGAATAAAGAGTAATTAGCATCTTAAATACAAACACGATAATATAGGTTAATTTCTTTTCAGAGTTATTCAAATTTATTCTTTGAGATTTGATTTATGGCTGATTTAAACATCCCAAATTTGAATATTAAATCTGATAAATATATTTTTAAAAAAAAATTAAATTTAAGAAGAAAATCTAAAAAAAGACTATTTACTGAATCTTTCTTTTTGTTTATTTTAAGTATTCTATTAGTTTATATAAATTATTTAATTCCTAATAAAAATTTGCTGTTAAAAAATCTACCTTCGACATTTAATAAATCTTTTTTTTTATTAATTGATCTCTTTTCATATCTCTATGAAATATTTTTGGTGATTTTTATTTTTTCCTCTTCTTTTACTGCTCTTATTTTAATGATAGGTTCTTTTTATAGGTTATTAAGAATCTCTAAGAGAAAGTCAAAACAGATTATTTATAAATAATTTCAAATAGGTTGCATTAGTCCACCACTTCCTGAATCAGAATCATCATCATCATTTTCTGTTTCTTCTCCAAATAATGCAAATATGCCAACTACAATTGATGAAAGAATAATTGATAAGGGTAAAATCGAAGTTTGGATTCCGACGTCTATATATTCACCCATAAAATAAATAAATTTTTATAAACCTAACCGAAATAAAACTCATTCGCGGATTTTAAATAATTATTTAATAATTTATTCTCTTTTAACTAGTTCTTTATCGAAACTCTTTATTTCTCTTTCAAAAGAAGCGAACCAAAAAATTAGTTGATCAATTTGATTTTGAATTTCAGTTGCGCCTAAACCCCTTATAGTGATGATTGAAAATTGTTCGCCTTCGTTATAATTAAATTTATTTTGAACACTACTTGTCAAAGAATTTTTAAGAATTTTAAAAGTAGAATTTTTTAATTTTGTCTCTATCACGATGTTTGGCTTTTTGAGCTTGATCTTATCAAAACCACATTTTTTAGCTACTAATTTTAGTCTCATTATCATAATTAAGGACTCAACTGGTTTGGGTAAGTTTCCATATCTATTCACCCAGTCTGTAGCCAATTCAGTTAATTCATCATTATTTGAACATTCAGTAGCAGATTTGTAAGCCTCAAGCTTCTCTTCTCTATTTAATATCCATGTTGCAGGTATAAATGCATTTATTGGTAAATCAATTTGAGTGTCGTTAACTTCAGGTATTTCTTGCCCGCTGATTTCTGAAATAGCCTCATGGAGCATTTCTATATATAAATCATATCCAATAGCATTAACCTTTCCACTTTGTTCTTCTCCTAGTAAACTACCAACACCTCTTATTTCCATATCTTTCATTGCAAGTTGGTATCCACTACCTAGTTCTGAAAAGTCTTTTATCGCTTTCAATCTTTGTTTTGCAGCGTCATTAATTTTATTTAAATTTGGATAAAATAACCAAGCATGTGCTTGTACACCGCTTCTACCAACTCTTCCTCTAAGTTGATAAAGTTGTGAAAGACCAAATTTGTGAGAATCTTCAATAATGATTGTATTTACTTTAGGGATGTCTAATCCACTTTCAATTATCGTTGTGCATATCATTAGATCTACTTCTCCATTATTAAAAGCAATCATTGCATTTTCAAGCTCTGTTTCGTTCATTTGCCCATGAGCAACAATTAATTTTAAGCTGGGAAACATATTTTTTAATTTGTTTACAGCTTGATCTATATCAGAAATTCTTGGAAGAACATAAAAAATTTGACCTCCCCTATCAAGTTCTTGATTAATTGCAGTTCTTATAAAATCTATATCTATTTCAGATAAATATGTTTTTATTGATCTTCTTGATGGTGGAGGAGTATTTAGTAAGCTCATTTGTCTTAGTCCAGATAAGCTCATATAAAGAGTTCTTGGAATTGGAGTTGCCGAGAGAGTTAAAACGTCTATATTATTTTTGATTTTTTTTATTTTTTCCTTTTGCCTTACTCCAAATCTTTGTTCTTCATCAATAACTAATAGTCCTAAGTTTTTAATTTCTATTTCTTTTCCTAAAATTTGGTGCGTTGCTACAACTAAATCGATTTTGTTATTTTTCAAACCTACATAGATTTCCTTTCTTTCATTAATGGTTTTAAATCTATTGAGTAATGATACTTTTATTGGGTAAGGTGAAAATCTATTACTTATTGTTCTCCAATGTTGCTGAGCTAGGATTGTTGTAGGTGCTAGTAATATTACTTGTTTGCCTGATGTAATTGCCTTAAAAATAGCCCGAACAGCTACTTCTGTTTTGCCAAATCCTACATCTCCACAAACTAGCCTGTCCATTGGCTTATCGCTTTCCATATCAGATTTTATTTCTTCTACAGCAGTAATTTGGTCAGGTGTTGGTTGATAAGGGAATGATTCCTCTAATTCATTTTGCCAAGGACCATCTTCTGGGTAATTGTAACCCTTTAATTTTTCTCTCTTTGCGTAAAGTTTTAAAATATCGACGGCAACTTTTTTGATTTGTTTCTTATTTTTTTCTTTTATTTTTTCCCATTCTGTCCCTCCTAATTTATTTATTTTCGGCTTTATTTTTCCGCTTGATCTATATCTGTTAACACTACCAAGTTGATCAGCGGCAACACTTATCTTCCCATCTTGATACTGAATGACTAAATAATCTCTTGAATCTCCAGTTATATTTATTTTTTCTATTTTTAAAAATTTTCCTATTCCATGATTTTTATGAACTATAAAATCACCGGGACTAATCTTATTTACATTTATATTTGAATTGACGCTTCTTTTTTTTCTTCTTATGAATACATTATTAAAAAGAGATTGTTGTGAAAATAATTCTTTATCTGTTATCAGGACAACTTTCCATATTGGAAGATAAAACCCCTCAATTTCGTAATTGTTCTTATTTTTTAAAATTAGAGGAGTTGAATTATTAATTGACTTATATGCTTCATCAATATCATTAGGATTGTTTAAGAAGTTTGCATTACATTGGTGCTCAAAAAGTAAAGTCCTTGTTCTCAATGGTTGTGCTGATAATATCCATACTTTTTCATTATTTTTTATATTTTTATTTATATCATTGGATAATTTCCCTACATTTTTAGAGTATGAATTTAATCTTTTATCGTTTAACAAAAATCTATTCTCAATATTGATTTTAGATTCAAATTCATAAAATTTTATTAAATTAAAATTTCCTATTGAATTTATTATTTCGTCAAATTTTAAATGCAAATTAGGTTTGGCCTCTAAATTAATATCATTATTTTTAAGGTTCTCATTTAATTCATACGTACAATTATCAAAATTACTTTCTGAATCTAGATACCAATTTTTTGCAAATTTTTTACAATCTTCTAATTCATCAATTACAAGAATTGTTTCCCTATTTATAAAATCTATTATGTTTGAGGGTTCTTCTTCAATTATTCCTAAATAACGGTCAAGATTGTTTTTATTTATATCTTCTGAATTAAAAAGATTGTTCTTAGATAAATTATTTAACTTATCTTTTATTAGCAAATTAAATCCAGCCTGTATTATTTCAATATTATTTATACTTTCTAATGTTTTCTGTGTATTGGGATCATATTCTCTTATTTTCTCAATTACATTATCAAAAAATTCTAATCTTACTGGAAATTCATTATTGACAGGATAGATATCTATTATTTCCCCTCTCCTACTCCAGAATCCTTCTGTTGAAGTTATATTATCCTTCGTATAACCCAGCAAAGTAAGTTTATTTGCTAATTCTTGAATCTCGATTTGAACCCCTTTTTGCAAATCTAACTTGTTTTCAATTAATAGGTTTTTATTTATTAGATGAGGTTGAAGTGATCTCTCAGTTGATATAACAATATTAAGTTCATTTTTCTCTGTTTTTATTAATTTTGATAAAACAGTAAGCTGACTAAATTCAATCTCTTTGGATTTATTAATTGATGAATATGGTAGATGTTCTGTTGGAGGATAATATAAAACTGCTTTATCATTTATACTTTCAAAATAACCAATCCATTTGTAGGCAATTTCTACATTAGGACAAATTAATAATATATTTTTCTCCTCTTTTTTTGCGATGCTATCTAAGATTATTGATTTTGCATATCTACTTGAACCAACAATATTTAATTCATTATTTTTTGAAATTCTTTTTATTAATTCAGAAGTAATTTGAGAGTTTGAAATATAATCAACTAAAGTATTTAAACTCATTTATAACGATCAATCTTGATTACAAATAACCGATCCATTATATTAGATTTTATACTGATTGTGAATAATATTTGATGGATTCAGCCGCAATAAATTCTTTTATACCCACACTAGATAAGGTAGACAGTTGGTACGAAATCTTTACACTTTTACCAATATTAATTGCTCTTGAATTATTATTATCGGCAGATAATGCTGTAGCACTAGCTTCTCTTACTAAATCGCTCGATAGTTCAGAATTAAGGTCAAAAGCCTTAAATATTGGAATAACAATATCTTTATTATTTAGAATTATTCTAATCATATTATCTAATGTTCTTCTAAAGTTTATTCTCATTAGAGTTTTTGCTGGTTTTTATTTAATATATTTATTCTTCTCTAATGTTTTTTTAAATTCAGATACAGAAAACGCCGAAAATGGGACAGATAATAATAAAAATAATTTTAGGTTTTTAAGGGTTGTAGCGCTTCTTTCAATTACTGATTTTGCTTTTTCTATAGACAGTATCACTACTGCAGTAGCTATAAGTGATCAATACATATTAATTATATTTGGAGCAGTGATTGGAGTATTAGCCTTAAGATTTACATCGGGGATTTTTCTAAAACTTCTGGATATATTTTCTAGATTAGAAACAGCAGGTTACGTAGCAATTTTAATAGTTGGGATTAAACTTTTACTAAATACTTTAATTAAAGAATCTATTCTTCCAGACTATTATTTTTATTTTTTGATTATTTTTGCTTTCATTTGGGGATTCTCTAAAAAAGAATCTAAAACTTAGTCTGAGAGATATTCACCTACTGATGGCTTTAGCTGTTGTATCAATTGCTTTTTGCTAGAAATATTTTTGCCTTCAAGTTTTGCTTCTAACAAAATAATCGGATCAGTTTTAGTTGAAATTATTATTCCTTCGTTTTCTATTACAGCAAGAATAATACCTGGCCTTGAATAATTGCTCGTGAAAAGATTTTTTTTATTTTTAATTTCATCACTACTCAAAACTTTGATTTTAAGTATTTTTAGGTTCTTGCCTCTAAAAGTTGTATTAGCTCGTGGGTATAACCCTTTTATTTTTTGAGAAATTTTAATTGCCTCAGCACCCCAATCAACTCTAAAGTCTGATTTTTCAATCATTCTTGCGTAAGTAATTTCTCTTCCATGGGTATTTTGTTTTGTTAATTGAAAATTAGTATTTTTTAAAATATTTTCTTCGAGTAGTGATGTTGCATTTAAAAATAATTTTGCAGATAGAATACTAAGTTTTTCCGATAGTGTATGTAAATTATCGTCATTGTCAATTTTAATTTTTTCTTCCAATAATAAGTCTCCAGTATCTAGTCCCTCATTCATTTTCATAATTCCTACACCAGTAAATTCATCGCCTTTTATTAGGGACCATTGGATTGGGGCTGCACCACGCCATCTTGGAAGTAATGAGGCATGTGCGTTCCAACATCCAAATTTTGGGATTTCCAATATCTCTTTGGGTAATATTTTCCCGTAAGCTATAACAATAAATAAATCACAAGATAGTGATTTAAGTTCATTTATAAAATGTATATTGTCTCTGATTTTGGCTGGAGTATAAATTTTTAAAGATTCTTTCTCGGCAAAGCTTTTAACAGGTGAGGATATTAATTTATTTCCCCTAGATCTTTTCTTATCGGGTTGGCTAACTACTCCAATTACCTCGTGCTTAGATTTATTAAAAATATCAAGGCTCGAAATTGCATATTCAGGTGTTCCCCAGAATATAATTCTCACGCGTCACCAGTTATTGATAATTCATCTACCCATATATGTGGAGAAATTCCACTTGTTGTTACTTCCTGGTTTGATTCAATATTTACTATATTTTTCAAAAGATATTTGATATCTCCAGCTACAGTTGCAGATTCTATTGAGATTTTTTTACCATTTTTATAGAGCCACCCATCAAATGGGAGAGAGAATGAACCTTGACTTGCTTTGACACCTGCATGAATTGCATTTAATTCTTCAATATAAACAAATTCCCCCTCGTAAGAAGAGTGATCTAATGATGTTTTTAGGTCTGAGTTTTCCTTTGATTTCTCAACTACTATCCAATCAGGAGATACTGAGACTTTTGATCCTAGTCCAGCGTGGCCTGTGGGGATTGTTTTAAATATTCTTGCAGTTGATTCAGAATGTATAAAATTTTCAAGTCTCCCTTTGTTAATTAAACATAGTCTTTTGGTAGGTGTTCCCTCGCCATCAAATGGTGATGAAGAAATATTCTTTTCGTGAAGACCATCATCATAAATATTAAGTGCTTCTGTAGATAGTTTCTCTCCAATAGAATTTTTATTAGATAAGCTAACTCCATCTAAAATGCTTCTAGCATTAAACATTGAACTAAAGGCATTGATGATCGTTAAAAAAGACTCTGGGGAAAAACATATTAAATATTTATCAGTTTTAATAGATGAATAATTTAAATGAGAAATTGTTTTATCAGAAGCGTCTTTAATACACGACTCTATATCTATATCTTCAACTCCATATCCAAGTTTTACAGAACCTGAGCTACGAGGCTTCTTATTTTTCTCTTCTGCTCTTGCATATAAATATATTGCAGCTTGACTTTTGGTATAACTCCGAAAGGCACCATCACTATTTGCATAAACTCTCTCAAAAAAACTCTCAGATAGACCATTATAAGGAACAGATTTTATGGATTCATGGCTTTCTATTAGTTTTACTTCTGCTTCTCTTAAAAGCGTAAGTAATTTTTTTATTCCAGCAGGATTTCTTTTTTTTGTAACCTTAACTTCAATAGGATCCTTGGCTAGTGGTGAGAACTCTGTTCTTTCATTCTTGTTGCCAAAATCAGATGCAATATTTGCTTGATTTAGAGCTTTTTTAATACCAGATTCACTGATATCACTAGTTGTTGTAATACCAACTAAATTTGATTCGTTCCAAACTCTTATAGTTAAAATTTGCTTTTGTGATGCCTTAAGTTGTTTAGCCTCACCTTTATCTACTTGCACAGAATGATCATTAGAAAAGCTTGCACCATAATCCCATTTTTTAAGATTAAGAGAATCTGCAGCTTCAGAGATTTGAGTTGTTATTTCTATTGAATTCATATCCTATCTTCCACCAACAGTGATTGAATCAACCTTAATATGAGGTTGGCCTACAGTTACGTTGACACTCCCACTGATGGATCCACAGAATCCTGGAGCTAATGCGAGGTCATTTCCGCACATTGATATTTTTGGCATAACTTCTTTAGCCTCACCGATCAATGTTGCTCCCTTTACTGGATTAGTTAATTTTCCATTTTTAATAATATATCCTTCTTCTACCGCAAAATTAAATTGTCCTGTAGCACCTACACTGCCACCACCCATTGATTTACAGTAAAGACCTTCACTAATACTATTGATTAAATCTTCTTTCGAGAACTCACCTTTAGCTATATAAGTATTTCTCATTCTTGAAGCTGCAGCAAAAGAATAATTTTGTCTTCTTCCACTTCCTGTTCTTTTATGGCCAGTTCTTAATTCACCTGCCCTGTCGGATATGAATTTTTTTAAAATTCCATCTTTTATAAGAACTGATTTTTCGGGTTCCATACCTTCATCATCTACTGATAATGAACCAAAGGATCCTTCTGATATCCCTTCATCTATTGCTGTTACAGATTCATGTGCAATTTTTTCATTCAATTTATTCTCAAATGGTGTTGTTCCTCTCTCTATTTGAGTAGTTTCAAGTAAATGACCGCAGGCTTCATGGAATATAACGCCACCAAATTTATTAGCTAATACAACAGGCATTTGTCCTGCATCAACATAATCTGCATACAACATGTTCATTGAGCTTTCAAAAACATCATTAGCTGCTTTTTCGTGATCCCAAAATCTGAATTCATTAGGCATTCCTGACGATCCAAATCTTCTACTTCCACTAGATCTATATTGGGCATCACTTGCAATTACGTTGAGTCCAACTGTTTGATGCAATCTAATATCTGAGACATAGGTTCCGTCACTGGAAGCTATAATTACTTCTTGCAGATTTCTTGAGTAACTTCCTTTTCTAGTTATTATTTTATTATTTTTTTTTAAAGACTTTGTGCTGACAAGTAGTTTTTCACTTATCTCATGAATAGATGGGACTTCATTAATCCACTTTTTCTTGGGTAAACTATAGTCCCTATGTTTATTTAAACCGTTAAATACTTCTCTTTTGTTGTCTGTTATGTCTAACATCTCAATAGCCTGAGATACCGATCTCATCAAGCCATGCTTTGTTAAATCATTTGTACTTACAAATCCATCCTTTTTCCCCTTGAAGATTCTAATGCCAGCACCTCTTCCAAACGATGGACTTACACTTGTAATAAAATCTTCTTCAGCTAAAACGCTTGAGTTGTCAGTATTCTCTATAAATATCTCTACAAAATCAGCACCAAGTCCAATCCCGTAGAAAATAATTTCTTCTAATAAATCTTTATTGCAACTACCAAAAACGATTTCATTTGATTTGATTTGTGACGAAAGCATATGAGTCTATAAATCTTCTCTGTATTAAAGATTATCTAATCGAAGGTTGGAAATCTTTGCTATCAAGAGGTTTTAATAAGTATAGTCTTAATAACTGGTAACCGTTTGATAAATATTTAGGTAATTTTTTAAAAGTTTTAGATACTTTATCTCCATCACTGTTTGCAATATCGGAAAGAACCTTATTATTCTCTACAATTTTATCTAATCTTCCATAAAAAGATTTATCATAAACGTCCATTACTACAGGGAAAACTCTAGCTGCAGTTTCATTTGTTTTATTAATAACAAACTGGTCGTAATCTCTGGCATCTAAACCTAAAGAACTGTAGAAATCTTTTTTAATTCCCAAATCCCTTGCATACATAGTTGCAAATACAGCTAATAGAAAGAACCTAGACCATAACTTGGATGTTAATGGAAGATTATTCAAAAAATATCTAAACCTATGAAAGTAGTCAAATAATGGATGTGTAAAAGTAGAGCCGCCAATGGTAATTTTTTGGCTTAAAGATTTAACAGTACGTGGCTGTGCTTTCATTAATGCGTCAAAGAAATCCCCATGTCTATTTTCATCTTGACACCAATTTTCAAAGTAATTAAATAGTGGAAAAATTTTGCTATCAGGGTTCTTTTCTAGATGCCTATAAATTGCTATGTATCTCCAATAACCTATTTTTTCGGATAAATAAGTAGCGTAAAAAATACTTCTTGGAGGGAAATAAGTGTAATCTTTATTGGCTGTTAAAAAACCTAAATCTAACTGAAGTCCAAAGTCACTCATTGATTTATTTAAAAAACCTGCATGTCTTGCTTCATCTCTGGCCATATGAGCAAAACATTCCGCAAGTAGAGGGTTTTTGACTTTAATTCTCTTACTAAGTTCCTTATAAAGTAAAAAACCTGAAAATTCTGAAGTACAACTTCCCTCGAGAAAATCAACAAAAAGCTCTCTTGTCTCAGGATCTAATTTTTCTGCAGCGCCTTCAAATTCACTATTTCTTACAAAATGATGTCTATTGTAGTCTTTCCTAAATTCCTCACATATAGCTTCCAATTCCTCCTCGTTTATTGATAAATCCATATTTTCCATGGCCTCAAAGTCTGTTGTATAGAATCTTGGGGACAAAATTGTTTCTTTTGCTGGTATCTTTCCATTATTAATATCTTTTTTATTTTTTGATTCAACAGTTGATTGAGCCATTTTTTATTCGGTTTATTAATACTATTATTTACTATTATTTGTATTTTCGAGGAAAAAGTTAACTTGGTGTTATTGTTTTTCTAATTAACTCCTATTAACTTTTGCCCATTTAATCTTTGAAGTACTCTTGAAATAATTAATTTTAGGGTAATTCTTTTTTCGTCAATAAGAAAAGATTCAATAATACTTGGTTTTTGATTAGGTTTTGATAAAGAAATACTTTTTAATGAACTAATGTCATCCTTCTCAAAGGATAACCAAAAGTTACATGTATCTTTAATTTCACAATTTATAACCCAACATTTATCTCCAGCAATAGGTCTATTTGTGTTAGTGAGGTTAATATTGTTTATTTCTAATCCTCTTTGATTGATTTCCTCAGTAAGTGAAGGAATTAGGTGTATGTTAATAAATTCTTGGAAAGGCTTTTTCTCTACTGGGACTTCTTTCTTGGGTTTTGTTATAGGTTTTTCAGGAGTATTAATTTCATTTTTTATATCAACTTTAGTTGCAGAATCACCATTATTTATATCCATATTGATAACTTTTTCTGATTTAGGTCCTTTTATTTCCTCAGAGTTTGATTTAATAGTGTTGTCAGATATTTCTTTATTTAATTCATTATTTTTGTCTAAATTTTCTTCCATAAAAAAAACTATTTATTCCATTATAAATTAAAAAAACATTTTTTAATTAATTTATTTTTCTACCAATCATTATCAGCATTATCCCAGTCATCTTTAATATCTTGATTTGAATAACTTTGATCTTTTTTTAAATTATTATCATTCATATTTTTGACTACCCTGTAATTTACAGAAATTGTTGGTTGAGTTTCTCTAATATCCCTTTGTGGCGGCATCTCAACGTTTGGTTCCATTTCTTCCTCATTATTATTATTTACAAAATCATCTTCTACATTTTTGAAAGTTTTTTTTCTGAAACTAGTACTAGTAATTGTTGTATTTAATAAAGTGCTTACAAATAAACCAGAAAAAAATGAAATACTGATTAACTTACCTAAACTTATTTCTTGGAGGGTCCATTTAAAGTATCTA
>QCMJ01000008.1 GCA_003213855.1 Prochlorococcus sp. AG-418-O03 | reverse complement strand
GAATATATTATTGGGAATAGAAAAATTAGTTTTAAAAAAGGAAATTTTAAATCTAACTTTAAATTTAATAAATTACCTAATGAAACATTTTGCAAAGGAAGATTTTCTTTTACTAATTTAAAAATAAAATCGGAAGCTTTCGCAGAGAATATAGATTTAGATTCTACTAGTTTTTTTTGTAAAGATAATAATTTAATTGGTAATTCAGAAAAATTAAATTACGGAACTTTGACTTCGAATTTTAATCTAAATATGCCATTTAATAGAAGTTCCAATAATATTGATCTAAAAGGAAGTATTGGATACATTAATAGCCTTAATCCAGATATCGAATTATCGGGTAATATTCCTTTTTGGTTTGATAAAAGAGGTATTAATTTTGGTGATATAGATACTAGTTTTAAAATAAATAGAACTCAATTATCTAATTTAAATATTTTCCGAAAAAATGATATAAGAGGTTTCATTACTGCTAAAGGAGAATTAAAAGGCAAAATTACTGATCCTGAGATTTCGATTAACTTTAATCTTGATTACCCACACTTTAAAGGAATCCGAATTAGAGAAGTATGGGAGGGAGATATTAAAAATGAAAATAATGCATTTCTGCTAAATATGAAAAATAGATTTTCTCCAATCCCTTCATTTCTTTCAATAAAGTTTGATTCTGATCTTAAAATAGATAATGCAAATTTTATAAGAGTTTTTAACTCAAATAAAGGTTCTATAGGCATAGTCAAAAAGGATGATGGTTATAATTGGCGAGCGGATAATTTTCCTCTTGATGAACTTGAATTATCTATAGACAAAAGTAAATTCGATAGGATTGATGGAATTATCAATGGAGAGGGATCAATTTCGTTAGATCAGTCATACCTTGATGGGCGAATTGCTTGGAGTTTAGGGAAATATGGGAATATTAATCTAGCTAATTCATTATTTGATTTCAGCGTCAAAGATAATTCTTTTTATATAAATTCGTCATTGTATCCAATTGATGGAGGAATAATTGAAGTGGAATATGATTCAACTAAAAATAATTTAATTAATTCAGAATTCAAGGATATAAGCACTAGTTGGACTATCCTTACCGCTGTTGATATTTTTAACTTTGATAATAAAAAAGTGATTCCTGTAAGTAAATCGAATATTTTGGATGATTTGGAAATAAATAATGATAATAAATCATTTAAAGAGAGAGTCGATTTTATAAATAACTTTATTGAAAATAGAAATTTGCTAGAGGACAAATTTAATTTGCAAAAATATTTAAATAAATTTAGAAGTAGATACAGTGGAAGAATTACTATTCAGGGCGATAAATCAGTCAATTACAAATTGGATGCGAAATTAAATGGCTATCTTGATGTATCTAAAGATGAATATAAGAATAATAAAGAGGAATTTTCTATTGATTTGGAAGGAGGATTCTTAACAGGGAGAGGTGCTTTAAGAATTAAAAAATTACCACTAAGTGCTGTAAATATTTTTTTAAACAAACCAAGAGATTTTCTTGGAGGGTTGGATATGAATCTATTTTATGATCTTGATACAAAATCTTTCTCTAGCAATATTTTTTCCAATGATTCATCAATTAAAAATAACATAATAATATTTGATAAAGGACTAGTTGAATTGAATAATTCTATTTTTGATATTGATTTTTCCCTTCTAATAAATGATTCTGAAATCCCAATTAATATTAAAGGCTCAATACCTATAAATAAATCTGATAACTTAGATCTAAGATTGATTGGGAACGGAAAATTTATTGAATTAATAGATATTTTTGCTGCTGAATACTTTACCTTTAAAGAGGGGGATGTAAATCTTAGATTGATTCTAAAAGGAACCTTAAATAAACCTCTATTAAATGGATTTTTTGTAATTAAAGATTCTGAAATTGTTTTTTTTAATAATATTCTTAAAGATATTAATAGCACAATAATTTTTGACTTTGATTCTTTAGTGATCAATAATCTTCAAGCTAAGTCTGAAAATTCAGGAGAAATCTTTATAAAAGGTTCTTTGCCTTTTTATAATAAGAATGATTCCGAGAAGGCAGGAATTAATTTGATAACGAATAGATTTAATTTAGAGAAAGATAATTTTAATTTTTTAATAGATTCAGATATAGATTTAAGAGGATCTTTTGAAAGTACTGTTGTGGGTGGCTATCTATCTTTTAATAATGGATTTATTAATTTAAATAGCACCAATCAAAATAATAATAAAGGAAAAAATCTTATTCGAAAAGAGGATGAAAAAGATTGGCCAGAACTCTATTGGAATAATGAAAAGAATATTGAAATAATTTCAAATGAAACAATTTTGAATTCTGTTCTTTTAGGTGAAAATTTACCAAATTATTTGGAAAATTTAAGTTTTAAAAATCTTAAATTAAAACTTGGGCCTGATTTTAAACTTCAATATTCAGAGATAGTTCAAGCTTATTTAGATACCAAATTAGACCTTACTATAAATGGCGAGGTAGGAAAAGATTTAAATGCTAGAGGTCTAATTTATCTTAAAAAAGGTAGAGCTAATCTATATACTACTCCATTTAAACTTGATAAAAATAAAGATAATTATATTTTATTTGCATCAAGAAGTGGCGTTGTTCCATTTATTAATTTTTCTCTAATTAGTAAAGTTCCTGATTCCATAATACCTATTAGTGAAAATAATCAAGATTCAAACATCTCAGGTGATCTTGATGTTAATGAGACTTCTACTGGTTTGGGCTCATTTGGTATTGGCAATTCTAGGTTAATCAAAATTGAAGCATCTTATGAAGGATTTTTGGATCAATTATCTTTTGCTGATGAAAATAGAAGAATTCAATTAAGGAGCACGCCAAGTTATAATAGATCACAAATAATTGGTTTGATTGGAGGTAACTCCGCAAATTTAATAAATAGAGCGTTTATTTCTCAACTTAATAATGCTGATGCATTTAGTGAAAGATTTCAGTTATCTCTATATCCAGCGTTAATAGAAAATAATGATTCATTTAATAATATTTTTTCCAATGATAATTTAGATATAGAAAATGATGGTCAATCATCTTCTAATGAGGGATTTTCTTCTCAAGCTTGGGTAGCAGAAATAGGTCTTGATATTACTGATGCGATAAATTTTGCTTTTCAAACTGTTCCAGGTAGAGATGATATTTCACCTTTAGGAATTTTGACTTTTCAGGCAAATCCAAACATAGAATTATTAGGTTCTTTTGATTCCAATGGGGATTGGAAAAGTCAAGTTCAATTATTTTTTAGATATTAACTCAGAAAGAAATTTACTTTAAAGAATCGTTAATTTGAATTATTATTAAATTATCTAAAAAATATTATGGCTAATATCTTTGAAGTCCCTCAACCAGGTAATGATCTTCTAGACAAAGCTGAGAAAGTTCGTTTGGCATCAATCAAAATAAGTCAGACTGAAAATCAAAAACGAATAAAAGCCTTAAATTTTATGGCTGATTATCTAGAAAAAAATTCTGAAGAAATATTAGAGGCTAATAATGCGGATTATTCAAGTGCAGAAAAAAAGGGTATTTCTATATCTTTACTTTCTAGATTAAAGTTATCAAAAGCAAAATTAAATTTAGGAATTGAAGGAGTAAGAAAAGTTGGAGAATTAGCTGATCCTGTAAATCAAGTTCAAATAAAAAGGGAGCTTTCAAAGGGTTTGATCTTAGAAAGAAAAACTGTGCCCATTGGAGTCTTAGGGGTTATTTTTGAATCTAGGCCAGATGCCGTGATGCAGATTAGTTCATTAGCAATAAGATCAGGTAATGGAGTAATCCTAAAAGGTGGTAGTGAAGCCAATTTAACAAATACTTCAATAGTGAAAGCATTGCAAGAAGGTTTAAATGAATCAGGTCTTGATAAAAATGCAATATGTTTACTAACAAGCAGAAAAGATAGCATGGCGATGTTAAATCTTGAGAAATACATTAATTTAATAATTCCAAGAGGAAGTAATGAATTAGTTAAATTTATTAAGGAGAATACAAGAATTCCTGTGCTAGGACATGCTGATGGAATTTGTCATCTGTTTATAGATATTGAGGCAAATCTAGAGATGGCTTTATCAGTCGCTTTGGACAGCAAAATTCAATATCCTGCAGCATGTAATGCTATCGAAACTTTACTAGTCCATAAAGATATCGCACCAGCTTTTCTAGAAAAGGCCATCCCTTTATTTAATTCTAATGGTGTTAAATTAATTGGAGATAAGAGATCAGTTGAATTAGGGTTAAAGTATGAGGCTAGCCTGGAAGATTGGAAAACTGAATATTTGGATTTAATTTTATCGATAAAAATTGTGGATGATCTTGATGAAGC
Organism: Prochlorococcus sp. AG-418-O03; assembly: GCA_003213855.1. Lineage (GTDB taxonomy): Bacteria > Cyanobacteriota > Cyanobacteriia > PCC-6307 > Cyanobiaceae > Prochlorococcus_A. The sequence continues at coordinate 35,758 of QCMJ01000008.1, read as the reverse complement.
AATCACACATATTCAAAAATATAGTTCAAAACATACAGATGGAATAATTACTGAAAATTCAAATACTGCTAATAAATTTATGAATGTAGTTGATAGTGCAGGTGTTTTCCATAATTGCTCTACTAGGTTTGCAGATGGGTTTAGATATGGATTCGGCGCTGAAGTTGGAATATCTACTCAAACTCTTCCACCAAGAGGACCTGTAGGTCTTGAGGGTTTGGTAACTTATAAATATTTCCTAAAAGGTGATGGGAATATAGTGGATGATTTTTCATCAGGAAAGGCTATCTATACACATAAAGATCTTTAAAACTTTTAAAGATGGAAACTTTTTTAAAAATTGAGAATATTAAACTTTGGGCTAGGGTTGGTGTTCTTGATGAAGAAAGGGAATTAGGACAACTATTTATTTTAGATATATTTTTGTGGGCTGACTTTGAAAAATGTACAGTAAATGATGATATAAAAAAAACAGTTGACTATTCAAAATTAGTTCAAATTTTAAAAGATCAATCAAAGAAAATATATTGTTTCACAATCGAAAAATATTCAAACGCAATTTTAGAAATCATTGATCAGGAATTTAAGCTTTCTAAAGTTAAAATTATTTTGACAAAATGCAATGCTCCAATCATAGGTTTCGATGGAAAGGTGTCAATAGTAAGAATTCTTGAAAATAATTAAAGTATTGGAAAAAAGAAATCCTATCATATTGATTCATGGTCTTTGGAATACTTCAAGTATTTTTTCTTCTATTACCACAAAACTTGATGAAGTTGGCATTGAATATTTTGCCCCAACTCTTAAGCATTCATATGGAATGACTTCTATTGTGAATTTGACTAATAAATTAAACGAATTAATTTTAGAGAAATATGGTTTAGAAAAAGAAATAGATATTTTAGGATTTTCTATGGGAGGAATAGTTGGTAGGCAATGGCTTCAAAAATGTAATGGATATAAAAGAACAAGAAGATTAATATCTATAGGTTCCCCTCACAAAGGAACTTTGATGGCTCAATTAATACCAAAATACCCTTTTAAAGGAATATCAGAAATGAAAATAAATAGTAAGTTTTTGAGAGGACTCGCGAATAATGATTTTCTTCTTGATGATATTGAGTGTATAAATTTCTTTACTTATTGGGACATGATGGTTTTCCCTAGCTGGTGGACAAATTTAAATTTTGGGAAAAAAATATCAGTAAAAGTATATAAACATAGAAATCTTGTAAGAAATAAATATGTGGTTGATAAAATAATCGATGAAATTATTATGTAGCTCCAGATAAGCCTAAGTGTCTTATTAAGGAATCTGTTTGTGGCTCTCTTCCCCTGAATAGTTTGAATATATCTAAGGGAGGTAAGCTCCCACCCAAGCTAAGTATTGTATCTTTGAATTTTTTTCCTATTAACTTTAAATCTTCAGAGTTTTCTAGATCAGCTTCTTCGAACATTGAAAATGCATCAGCACTTAGAACTTCAGCCCACTTATATGAGTAATATCCTGCAGAATATCCGCCTGCAAATATATGACTAAAACAACAAAGAAATTGATCTTCTTGAATTGGTTCAATAACGGTAGTTTGTTTTGCAATTTCTCTTCTTATTTCATCTGCTGTTTTACCTTTGTTTTTATCAATACTACTGTGCAATCTGATGTCTGTAATTGCAAAATGTAGTTGTCTAAGAGTCGCCATGCCACAATTAAAAGTTCTATTCTTTAGGAGCTTCTCAAAATTCTCATCGGATAGTCTTTCTCCAGTTTTATAGTGCTTAGCAATATTCATGAGTGTATTTTTATGAAAACACCAGTTTTCCATAAATTGACTTGGAAGTTCGACTGCATCCCATTCAACGTTGTTGATGCCAGCTGCTTGAGGAAGATTTACAGTGGTAAGCATGTGTTGAAGACCATGACCAAATTCATGGAAGAGTGTCTGAACTTCTTCAAAACTCATCAAACTCGGTTTATCTTTTGATGGTGGAGTCTGATTACAAACGAGATAAGCTACGGGGAGGGTCTTCTTGCCAACATTGTTTTTATTCAAACATTCATCCATCCAAGCTCCTCCCCTCTTTGATTCAGGCCTCGAATATGGATCGAGGTAAAAGGACGCTATTTTGTTATCTTCTTTATTGAGGATATTAAAAAATAAAACGTCATCATTCCAGAGAGGCGCATCATTAGTTGCCTCGACAACTTTAATTTCAAAAAGCTTTTCACTTAATTTAAATAAACCTTTCAAAACATCATTTAGTGGGAACCAAGGTCTTAAAGACTCTTGATCCAAATTGAGCTTTTCCTTTCTAAGAAGTTCGGACCAATAACTAATATCCCATGGCTCTAAATTCTGTGATTTTGGAAACCCATTAGCTTTAGAAAACTTTTCGAGAGTTTCTAATTCAATTTTTGCAGCTTTGAATGCGGGTTCTCTCAATTCTTCTAAAAGGTTTTCAACATTTTTAATTTCTTTCGCCATTTTCGTTGATAAACTTAGTTCTGCCCAACTTTTGTAACCGAGAAGATTAGCCTGTTTAGTTCTAAGAGATAATATCTCTTCAATAATTTGAGAATTATTTTTTTCTCCTTGAGATGCTCTACCAACAAATGCCTTATACAAGTTTTCTCTAAGGTTACGGTCAGTGGCAAATGTCATAAATGAAGTATATGTTGGAATATCTAAACTTAATTTCCAAGGCCCTTTTTTGATATCAACTTCTGCATCTTTTTTAAAATGATTGTTTGCAGAAATTGCCATCAATTCAAGTACTCGCTCAGGAAGACCATCGACTTCAGATTTTTTCTTTAATATCAAAAACCATTTATTAGTGGCATCAAGAACATTATTGCTGAAGTCTGTTGATAGCTTTCCAAGCTTTTCAGAAATGTTGTTGAATTCTTCTTGATCATTTTTTTGCAGTGAAATTCCTCTATGTTGCATATCAAGAATTTCTTTATCTAAAATTCTGGTTTTAATTTGATCAAAGTTATTTGTCTCTTTAAGCTTGACTAAAGAATTGTAAATTATTTTGCTTTGTCCGAATTTGTTACTCAAGCTAATAATCTCTGGAAGAAATTTTGAATAAATATCTCTTAAACTTTCAGAATTATTTACAGCATTTAAGTGACTTATTACTCCCCAACTCCATCGGAGAATTTCATTGACTTCATTTAAAGGATTTATTACCTTATCCCAATTTACATCGTTTTGACTCAAATAATTAGATAAATTATTTTCTATGTTTTTAAATTCTTCAGCTATCTTTTCTAGTACTACTGGAAATTGTTTACTTATGCTATTAGGAGTAAATTTTTTAAATTGTGGCAATTCTCCATATTTAAAAATTGAGGTTTCCATTTATTAAAATAATTTAATTAACTAGAGTTTGAATTAACCCTACTAATTTAGCTAGAGTGAGTTGCTGACTGAGAGCATTAGTTGAAGATTCGTATAAATTTATGGCGATTTTCGGCCAAAAACCTATCACCAACGTAGGCAACAATAAACTGAAACCAATAGTCAACTCTCTTCCATTCATCTCTTTAACTGTAGCTAGTGCCGGAATTCTAGGACCAAAGAATACTCTTCTACACATTGATAATAAATATATTGGTGTTAGAACTAATCCAATGGCTGCGATAAGAATCGTGATTGATCTAAAGATAGAGCTAAATCCTTCCTGACTAGTGATACCTAAAAATACAGTTATTTCACTTATAAAACCGCTCATCCCAGGTAGTGCTAGAGAGGCCAATGAGCTTGCTAAGAAAAAAGCAAAAGTTATTGGCAAGACCTTAGCTAAGCCGCCCATATTTGGTATCGAAAGAGTATTTGTTCTTTCATAGAATGAACCCGTAACAAAAAACATAGCTGCAGCGATAAGTCCGTGACTGATCATTTGGAGCATTGCTCCGCTTATACCTAAAGCATCTACTGCCCCAATCCCTAATAAAACAAAACCCATATGACTCACAGAGCTACATGCAATTCTCCTTTTGACATTATCTTGTGCAAATGCATTTAGAGCTCCATAAATTATATTGATGATTCCAAGAATAATTAACGCGGGTGCAATTTGAAGATGTACTTCAGGTAGTATTTGAACATTGAATCTTAAGAGAGCATAACCTCCCATTTTTAAGAGTATTCCAGCGAGTAACATTGAAACTGGAGCATTAGCCTCTCCATGTGCATCGGGCAACCAAGTATGTAATGGAAAGATAGGAAGTTTTACTCCAAAACCAATTAAAAAGCCTAAATAAGATAATAAAGCTAGGCTACCCGTTACATGTTTATCGGTTAAATCGGTAATATTTAAAGTAAAGGTATCACCACTCAAGGCAAGTGCTAACCCACTTATGAGTATTAATAAAGAAGCTAAAGCTGTATAAAGAATGAATTTAGTGGCTGCATATAATTTCTTTTTCCCTCCCCAAATCGCAATAAGAAGATAAACCGGAACCAATTCAAGTTCCCATGCCAAGAAAAACAATAGAAAATCTTGAGAAAGGAAAACTAGTGCCTGTGCTGATGCTTGTACTAATAAAAGAGCAAAATATAGATTAGATTTTTTCTTAATTTTCCAACTAGCCGCAGCTGATAAAAATGTAATTAACCCACTTAAAGCTACTAAAGGAGCAGATAACCCATCTACGCCAAGAGACCACTCTAAACCTATAGATGGTAACCAGGAAGTTCTTTCTACCAGTTGTAAAGAGCTATCTGAAGTATTGAATTTTTGAAAAAGGACTCCTATTATTAGTAAGAAATCTATAAATAAAAAACTTAAGGAGATATTTCTAGGGAGTGTATTATCTTCTCCTTCTTTTGAACTCAAGAAAGGCATTATTAATGCCCCAATTAATGGCAGTAGAACAATAGATGATAGCCAAGGAAAAGATTCTAAATTCATTTATGTAATGAATAATTTTTTTATTCTAGTTGAAGTTGTACTAGCTTGAGACTATAACATTAAAAATGCCTAAGTAAAACTACTTACCAGAGATAGTGCTAAATTGGCTACCCGTTGTTTGAACGTTCAAGAAGGGTGCTCTGCTAGCTACACCTGAATTCTCCCATGCTTTCACCATGGCTTGACTAACATTTTTACCATTTTCTTTTTTACACAAAGCTAAGATACTTGGTCCAGCCCCACTAATTGCGCATCCTAAAGCACCTGCATTTAGTGCAGCATCTTTAACTTCTAATCCACCCTTAATAAGTTTCCATCTATAGGGTTCGTGTAGCTTATCAAACATTCCCTCTTTTATAAGTTCCGCATTACCTGCTTTTAAGCCGTTTAGTAACAAAGTAAGAGCCCCCATATTTGTGACTGCATCAGATATAGGAACATTCTTGGGCATAACCTTTCTTGCTTCACTTGTGCTTAGACGAATTGCAGGTATTGCTACAACAGCTTTAATTGAATCGTGCCAATCACATCTAATGATTCTCCATCTTTGTGAAGAAGACCTGGCTGTCAAACAAAGCCCACCTAGAAGAGAGGGAACTACATTATCAGGATGACCTTCTATATCAATGGCAAGTTCAAGGAGCTTTTCTTTGGACAATGGAGAGTTCATTATTGCATTTGCTCCGATTAATCCAGCAACTATTGCTGTAGCACTACTTCCCAGCCCGCGTGCAGGCGGCACTGCCAACTTAACTCTTGCTTCAAGTGCAAAAGGATCCATATTTGCGCTCTCCCAGACTTTCTGAGCTGCTCTAAAAACTAAGTTTTCTGGTCCTCCTCTTAAGTGATTACCATCTGTACTTTCCATTATTAAATCAAATCTATCTCCACCACCGTGAATTCTTGTAAAAATAAATTCATTATACAAATCTAATGCTGCTCCAAGACAATCGAATCCAGGCCCTAAATTGGCAGTTGTGGAAGGTACTGTTACCCTTATTTTTTTACCTACTTCAGGAATAGACATTTTTTGTTTTTAAGTTTTTAAAAGCATTTTTGCTCTGCAGGCTGCACTAAAAAGTCCAAACTCTTCATCTAAAATTACTTTCATAGGTATTGTTTTAAGAATATCTTTTAATCTTCCTTTGTCGAAAAATTGTTTTAAAAATAAATCTGATTTAAAGTTTTTGAAATGTTTTGATGCGGTTCCTCCAGAAATCCATAACCCGCCAAAGCACAATTCTTGAAGAGCAACATCTCCCAATAAAGAGGCATAAGCGCCTAACCAAATCCTCTCAACTTCAATCATTATTTGATCCCCTTCTTTAGAAAGATTACAAATTTTTTCAGGTAGTTCTTTTCTCGAAGCATCAAAAATTTTAATTTTTTTTAAATATTGTTGTAGAGGATGGTTTTGGGCATCAGGTTTGCTTAGTCTCCATTCAGCAATTCTTGATAAACCAGTGCCGCTAATAATTCTTTCACAGGATATCCTTTCAACTTTTAGGTAATTCTTTAGCCAAATTTTTAATTCCCATTCTAATTCTGACTTTGGGGAGTACTCAACATGACCACCTTCACTAGCTAAAACTTTTACACCTTTCCCTGATATTATTCCTCTTGCAATGCCCAAGCCAGTTCCTGCTCCAACAATGGCATGAAGGTCATTATTAGCACCTTGAGAATGGGATCCATTTTGAATGGTAGAGTATTGATTTTTTTTTAAAAAAGGTATTCCATAAATTTGTACTGCGAAATCATTTATTAGCTCGCAGCTTTTAAAATTAAATTTGCTCTTTAAAGCATTTCCAGAAATATTCCATGACAAGTTAATAATTTTTGCGTTGTTGTTAGATAAAGGACCAGCTACGGCGAAACATGCAGAAGAAGGATGAGTAATATTTTTGCATTCTTTTTTGAGAAAATCTTCTAGGATTAGTTCAAAAGAACCCCAATCAGACGATATATATTTTTTTTTGAATATTAACTTGGGTGAACTATTATTTATTTCTTTTTCGAAAATTCCTAATAAAACCTTTGTACCTCCTAAATCACAAGCGAGAAAATTCATATATTTAAAAATTATTCTGTTCTCCCTTTTTTTTCTATTAATTCATTCATGAATTTGCAAAGATTAGGTAAATTGAAAATTCCTAAATTTCTTCCATTCAAAGCTCTTAAGGCGACTGAATCAATTTCCTCTTCTTTATCTCCAATAACTGCAATTAAAGGAACTCTCCCGAGTGTTGCCTCTCGTATTTTATATCCTATTTTTTCATTCCTAATATCAACTTTTGATCGATAACCATTATTATTCATTAATTCGTTAAACTCTAAACACTTTTCAATATTCCTATCAGTAATGCTTAATAAAATTATTTGATAAGGTGCAAGCCAAATTGGGAATTTCGCCTCATATTGTTCAATTAAGATTCCTATAAATCTTTCAAAGGATCCTAAAATTGCTCTATGCAACATAACTGGATTTCTTTTTTCATTATCAATATCTACATAGGTTGCGTTCAATCTAATAGGCATTGAGAAATCAACCTGAATAGTTCCGCATTGCCAAACTCTATTAAGACAATCTTTTAACGAGAATTCTATTTTTGGACCATAAAAAGCACCCTCCCCTGGTTGGAGTTCCCATTTTAGATTCTTATTATCAAGAGCTTTGGTAAGAGCCTCTTCTGATTTATCCCAAATCTCTTCACTACCTACCCTTTGTTCAGGACGAGTTGATAATTTGATAATGATTTCATCAAAACCAAAAGTTTCATAAACCTCGAAAACAAGATCTATAAAAATAGATACTTCTTCTTGAATTTGCTCTTCTGTGCAAAATATGTGCGCATCATCTTGAGTAAAGTTTCTTACTCTCATTAGGCCGTGTAGTGCTCCAGAGGGCTCATTTCTATGACAAGAACCAAATTCGGCAAGACGAATAGGTAAATCCTTATAACTTTTTAAACCTTGATTAAATACTTGGATATGGCATGGACAATTCATTGGTTTAATTGCATATGTTCGATTTTCTGATGCAGTAGTGAACATATCGTCTCTAAATTTTTCCCAATGGCCGGATTTTTCCCAGAGAGATTTATCAACAGCTTGTGGAGTTTTAATTTCTAAATAATCATTTTTTTTAAGTATTCCTCTTATGTATTTTTCTAGGACTTGGTAGATTGTCCATCCATTTGGATGCCAAAAAATCATTCCTGGAGATTCTTCTTGTATATGAAATAGTGAATGTTTTTTTCCAAGTTTTCTGTGATCTCTTTTTTCCGCTTCTTCAATTCTTGTTAAGTAATCTTTGAGTTCTTTTTCTTTAGCCCATGCAGTTCCATATATTCTCTGTAATGATTCATTCTCACTATTACCTCTCCAGTATGAACCTGCTAATTTAAGTAATTTAAAGTGTCTCAAATGTCTTGTGTTTGGTACGTGAGGACCTCTACACATGTCGATATATTCTTCGTGTTTGTATAAATTGATGAGACCTTCTTCAGAAATTTCATCAATTATTCGTAATTTAAAAGTCTCATCTCTTTCTTTAAAAGTTTTAATTGCCTCTTCTTTGGAAACTTGTATAATTTCAACGTCATAATTTGTTTTTATTAATTTATTAATTCTATTTTCGATTTTCATTAAATCTTCAGGAGTAAATCTGTATTCAGAAAAAATATCGTAATAAAAACCATCTTCAATTACAGGCCCAATCGCCATTTTTATATCAGAGTAAATTTGTTTAACTGCATGACCAATAAGATGAGCAAAGGAATGTCTTATTATTTCAATTCCTTCTTTATCTTTTGAAGTGATGATTACAACTTTGGAATCTTTATTTATAGGAATAGTTGCATCAAGAAGTACATCATTTACTCTCCCAGCAATTGTTGCTTTAGCTAATCCAGCACCTATACTTTGGGCAATTTCTAGAATAGTTACAGATTTTTCGAAAACCTTTTTTGAACCGTCAGGTAAGGTAATTATTGGCATAATTTATTTCTCCATTTCAAAGAATCCCAATTTTGATTTAACTCTTTTTAAAGTCTGATTTGCTAAATCTTCAGCTTTTTCCTTCCCTTCATCAAGGATTTTATTTAATTGATAGGGATCATTAATTAATAATTTATATTTTTTCTGAATAGGTTCTAGTGATTCAATAAGTTGTTCTGTAATTAATTTCTTAAATGTCCCCCATCCAGTCTCTGAGAAATCATTTTCACATTGAGAAATTTCTTTGCCAGATAATATTGAATAAATCATCAAAAGATTTTTAGATTCTGGTCTCTCAGGGTTGTTAAATTCAATTCCTATAGAACTATCACTTTTTGCTCTTTTTATTTTTTTCGTAATTATTTCAGGAGCATCTAATAAGTTAATACGACTGCCCTCATTAGGATCACTTTTGCTCATCTTTTTTGAACCATCAATTAAACTCATTATTTTTGATCCATTCTTCATGATTATTGGTTGCGGGATTTTTAAAATATTTTTATCCTTACTAAATCTGGCATTAATTCTCTGTTGCGCAATATCTCTGGCAAGTTCAAGATGTTGTTTTTGATCCTCACCTACTGGTACAAAGTCAGCGTCATATAGAAGAATGTCTGCAGCCATTAGGATCGGATAGTCAAATAATCCAATGGAAACATTATTTCCTTGTTGTATGGATTTTTCTTTGAATTGAATCATTCTTTCCATCCAATTTATTGGGGTCATGCAATTTAATATCCAACAAAGTTCTGAATGTGCAGAAATCTGACTTTGGACAAAAATTGAGCATATATTAGGATCTATTCCACAAGCGACGTACAAAGCTGCAGTGGAGATAGTGTTCTGAGATAATTCTTCGGGATTATATGAAGCTGTGATTGCGTGCAAATCAACTACACATAAAAATGTTTCATATTGCTCTTGGAGCTTAACCCAATTATTTATAGCCCCAAGCCAATTCCCAATATGTAAATCTCCAGTTGGTTGAACTCCCGAAAGAATTCTTTTTTTATTTTCCATCCTCTTCTTCTTCGCTAGATTTGATCTCTTCAGTTGATGTATTTTTTAAAGGTCTTGCAAAAGGGTCAGGTGCTTTTTTTGTCTTTTCTTCATAAGGATTTTGTGATTGTCTATTCGTAGAAGAGTTTTTATTATTTTTTGCATATTCTGTGATTGATTCAATCAACTTTTCGTCTTTGATCATTTCGCTAAGTGTTCTAACAGAGAAACCCAGAACTGCAACAGTAGATCTCAATTGAAAGGTCTCTTGTATTGACTTAACAGCTTTCATTTCGTTATCACTCAATCTTATGCGGAATCCTCCTCCATCTCTTCTGCCACTCGATCTATCTCTTAAATTAGATCTTTCATTGTTAGAACGACCTCTGTAATTTTCTTGCCCAGGATTATTGCTGAAATTTGAATTAGACATCTTGATGTTTTCTAAGTTATTTAAATAGTCTATTAACTTAGCATCTTGTTATGCAACAAGTCTTTTTAAATGCCTTAAAAATTTATCTTTTAATTAACGACTTATGAAATTTTGCTTTTCTCATTCACAACTTGCATTAAAATAAAATTAGAAAAATAAAGTATTGTGTTTGATATTAGTAAAGACAACCTATTCAAGGATTTAATAAAGTTCCCAAAAAAAAATATTATTATTATTCTTTTATTGTTAGGTTTTGGGGAATGGTTTGTCAGTGACTTAATACATTTTGCAGGCGGCTCAATAGGATTTTTTGCGTTATGTTTGGGGGGTTATTTTTACTTGAAGAATGATAAGCCTAAATTTAATGAGCCAAATAATTTAGATGGTTGGGTAAATCTATGTAATGAAGATTTAAATTTTTTTGAAGAACTTGAAGCAACAAATGAATTAGAACAAAAGAATTCAAAAAGACAAAAAATACTTGAATCGATTCTTAGTAGATATGAAAAAGAAAAAATAAGTTGTATTGGACAAAAAGATTATCAAAGTTGTCAGTCTGTTTTGAAAAGTTATTTAAAAGCAGATAAGTTTGACTTTGATTTATACGAAAAACTGCCTAAATACAATTCTTCTCAAGTTATTCCAGAAGAAGCTTTGAAGAGTGATGCAATCTTGTATTTTATAAACTTGCCCTTGTCGGCAAATGATTTTTTGTGGCTGGAAAAGTTTCCTAAAAATATGCCAATCTGGTTGGTGGCTTTAACTTCCAACGAAATAGAAGCCAAAAATCAGATAGAAGACCTAAAGTCTCAAATTTCAATTGACTTTATAAATAAAATTATTACTTTTGATGTGAATAAGAATGAAATAACAAATATACCTTTTTCGTTAAGGAAGTTTTTAATAAGTTCATCTAACAATATTGAAAATACAAAAAAAAGGCTCTTGAAAGGACTTCATGTTGCCTGGCAATCTGAAATTGAAGGGATAAGAAGAATGCAGTTAAAAGGTATACAAAGAAAAAATCAAATTCTTGTCGCAACAACTGTTTTCTTATCTCCTATCCCATCAATTGATGTTATGGCAATGACAATACTAAATTCATTAATGATTAAAGAAATTAAGTCTATATGGGGATGCAATTGGTCTCCTGAAATTTTAGATAAAGTATCTAAAGAGATTTTAAAGACTGCAATTGCTCAAGGAGTTATTGAATGGAGTGGACAGACTCTAATTGGTATAACAAAATTACATGGCCCAAATTGGCTTGTCTCTGGAACATTTCAGGCTGTTAGTGCTGCTTATTTAACAAGAGTAGTATCAAGTTCTTTGGCTGATTTTATGGCAATAACAAAAGGGGTAGAAGAACCTGATTTGGATTTTATAAAGAAAAATTCTGAGAAAATTGTTGAAAAAGCTTTTGAAAAAGAAAAAATAAATTGGCAAGGATTTCTTTTAGATCTTAGAAAACCACTTATGAAAAACTCTTTTAGTTCATAATCTAAGGATGAAAGTTAAATATGAGAAAAAAAATTCTTTTTTTAAGTTTGTTATTTCTGCTTTCTCTTGCTTCAGGCTCATGTAAGAGAATATCAAATAAAAATGAAACTAAAGAAGTAATACTGACAAGTTTCACTGTTTTAGCGGATATAGTTAGCAATGTTGCTAAAGATGAATTTATTGTTAGATCAATAACGAAACCTGGAGTTGAAGTTCATGGTTACCAACCAACTCCAAGCGATTTGGTAAATGCCTCTAGTGCTTTTGTTTTTATTGATAATGGATTTGGATTTGAATTATGGGCTGAAAAATTTATTTCTAATTTAAAAGTTAAAAGAATTACTGTCGCGAAAGATTTAGATCCTATTTTTATTAGTGAAGATTTTTATAAAGGGAAACCCAATCCTCATGCCTGGATTTCTCCAAAAAGAGGAATGCTATACGTAGATATTCTTGTGGATTCTTTATCAGAATTGAGGCCATCTAGAAGAACATTATTTAAAGAAAATGGAGAAATTTATAAAAATAAACTCTCTAAAATAGATAAAGAATTCTCACTTTTTATTAATAACTTAAATAAAGACAGGAGGTATCTAGTAAGTTGTGAAGGTGCTTTTTCATATTTAACAAATGATTATGGATTAGAGGAAGTTTATTTATGGCCAGTTAATGCTGAGAGTCAAATTACTCCCAAAAGAATGACAAGAACAATTTCACTAGTTAAAGAAAAAAATGTACCATCTGTATTTTGCGAAAGTACTGTAAGTAACGAATCTCAAATGGTTGTTGCAAACGAAACTGGGGCTAATTTTGGAGGCAATCTTTTTGTTGATTCATTATCTGATGATAGTGGGCCTGCTAGTTCCTATATAAAAATGCTTGAGCATAATTTGGATTTGATTAAAAAAGGGCTTTTTTGAATTATGGAAACAATCAATTATCAAAACTTTAGGATTGATGCAGAGAATATTTGCGTAGATTACAACGGTAAGGTGGCTTTATATGATGCCAATTTAAGATTGAAACCCGGCCAGATTTGTGGGTTAGTAGGGATGAACGGGGCTGGTAAAACAACTTTTTTTAATGCTTTAACTGGCTTTGTAAATATTTCAAAGGGAAAAATTAGAATTAATGGAGAGTCTGTAAGATCTGCTCAAAAAGATCAGACAATTGCTTATGTTCCTCAAAATGAGGGAATTGATAGTCAATTTCCAATAAGTGTTTGGGATGTAGTGATGATGGGAAGATATGGTTCGATGAATATTTTCAGGTGTCCTAGAGAGTCTGATGTTCAGGCGGTTAAAGATGCTATTGCGAGAGTTGATCTTACTGATCATTTATCTACACCTATTGGAAACTTATCTGGAGGTCAGAGGAAACGAACTTTTTTAGCTAGAGCAATTGCACAAAGAGCGTCAATATTACTTCTTGATGAGCCTTTCTCAGGTGTTGATATAAGAACTGAGAAACTTATCTCGGAATTATTTATTCAATTTAAAAATGAGGGGAAAACTATATTATTATCAACGCACGATATGATTCATGTCCGTGAATTCTGTGATTTGGTTCTTTTAATAAATAAAACTGTTGTAGCTTATGGTGAGACCTCTGAAGTGTTTACCCCTGAAAATATTACAACTACTTTTGGAGGGATCTCACCTGATTTCTTGTTTGGACCTGAATCCTAAATTTTAAATTATATGGAGCTCTGTTCTTTTTTAACTTTAGATTCATTCATAACAGATCCTTTAACTCATGACTTTATGAGAAAAGCACTTCTTATGAGCTCATTAGTTGCAGCTGTTTGTGGTTTCCTATCAAGTTATTTGACTCTTAAAGGATGGGCTTTAATGGGAGATGCAGTCTCACATTCGGTAATGCCTGGCGTTGTGGTTGCATATGCACTAGGTCTTCCATTCTCATTAGGAGCATTTATTTTCGGAGTTGGTTCTGTAGCATTGATAGGTTTTATTAAGCAAAAATCAAGAGTTAAGGAAGATACTGTTATTGGGTTGGTATTTACTGGATTTTTCGCTCTTGGAATCGTATTGGTTTCTAAGATTAAAAGTAATATTGATCTGCACTCTATTCTTTTTGGTAGTCCATTAGGAATATCACTTTCAGATGTAAAACAAACTATATTAATTTCTTTATTGGTAGTAATCCTTTTATCAATTTTTAGAAAAGATTTAATGCTTTATTGTTTTGATCCTAGGCATGCAAAAACAGTTGGGATTAACGTATTTTTTCTTCATTATTTACTCCTAACATGTTTATCTTTGGCAGCTGTTGTGGGCTTGCAGTCTGTTGGAATTATTTTGGTAGTTGCAATGTTGATTACACCAGGGGCTACAGCATATTTACTGACGGATAAGTTTGATAATATGACAGTAATTTCAGTATTAAGTGCAATTATTTCAAGCCTAATAGGAATCTATGTTAGTTTTTGGTTTGATCTTGAAACAGGTGGATCAATTGTCTTGGCTCAAACTTTTATATTTTTATTTGCTTTTTTATTTGCTCCAAGATATGGAATATTTAAGTTAAAGAAATTATTTGCTGGATATAAATGATAGTGGTTGAAGAAACTTTAAATAAAAAGTGGAATTGGTGGCCATTATTCCCCTTATATCCTTATGGAAAAAAGAAAACAATTTTAAGAGAATTAATTCCTGATCAGATATGGTCCTTGGAACAAATACAGGGACTTTATTATGTTGCGGTTCCAATAAGAATGACGGTAATAAAGGTTGATAACGGATTGATGCTAATAAATCCACTGCCTCCGACAAAAGAACTAGTAAATGAGTTAGAAAAATTGATTGCGATTCACGGCAAAGTAAAAACACTAATTCTACCGAGTGCCTCTGGATTAGAACATAAAATCGGACTGCCAGCTCTTTCAAGGATTTTTAAAGATGCAGAAATTTGGCTTTGTCCTGGACAATGGAGTTTCCCCATAAATCTACCACTAGATTTTTTAGGAATTCCATCAAAAAGATCAAGAATACTGTTTGAGGAGGGTACTCCACATCCAAACTCCTTTAAATGGTCTTCATTAGGCCCACTGAATTTAGGACTTGGAAGATATCAGGAGATAAGCTGTTTCCATTATCCTACGAAAACTCTTCACGTAACAGACGCAATAGTTGGAATAGACTCCACACCACCTGAGATATTTAATTTTGATCCAACTCCACTTCTTTTTCATTCTAGAGAGAGAGGTGATGAACCTTTGGTTGACTCCATCGAACAAAGAAAAAAAGGATGGAAAAGGTTAGTCTTATTTTCATCTTTTTTGAAACCAGGCAAATTAAATATTCCATCTTTGAAAAAAATATTTAAGTATTCATTCAAAAAAGATCTTAGAAATTGGAAATCTCATTTTGGAATTTATCCCTTTTTATGGGAAGAAGATTGGGAATCCTCTCTTGTTGAAATAATGGGTAAAGATACTCCTATTATTCAAATTGCACCAGTTTTACAAAAATTAATTTTTCCGCGTTCAAAAGAAGTTTTACTTAAGTGGTTAGAAAATATCAAGTCTTTTGAAGATATGGAATATTTAATTCCAGCTCATTTTACGGCACCTATAAAATTCACAATAGAAGATTGTCAAAAATTAATTAATGAAATTAATTCCCAAAAGTGGGACAAACTTCCTGAGGATAATAAATTTTTGATGGGTTTATATAAAAAGTTGTTTGAACTAGGAATAATTCCTGAAGAAGTAAATTTTTAAAAACTATTATTCCTCAATAGACATGTTTTCATCATTTTTAAGAGTTTGTTCCAGCTCTTTTCTTTGTTCCATTTGTCTTAAGAAATATCCTGTCATCATTGCAGAAGATAATAAATTAGCAATGTTGTCTTTTGAAGATGTTATTTTTACATCAAATTGATCTGAAGGAAGCATTCCAAGAAGACCTTGAACATTATGTCTAATAATTTCTTGAATATCTTCACTAGCTGATTTTGCTACTCTTTGCAGAACTTCTGGAGATTGTTTTTGTAAATATTGGATTAAATCATTCTCATCGTTTGGATCATTATTTTCAGTAGCAAGAAATTCTGGATTAAACATTTCTACAACTTCAAGATATAAAAACCTTACAACATCACGTACCCATTAATCTTAATTATTAAGGGCAGGGAACCGAATAGGTCCAATTTTATTAAACGGCCAATATCTAAAAATAGCTTTACCAATAACCTTTTTATAGGGTAAAAATCCCCAAATATGCGAGTCCATACTGTTATTTCTATTATCTCCCATCACCCATAATGACTCTTCTGGGACAATTAAAGGCCCTATAGAATAATTAATATTTTTGTCAAAAACGTAATTTTTTTGAGCGATATCATTTAAGTAAAGGTTACCGTCTCTTACTTCTACCTTGTCTCCAGGTATCCCAATTACTCTTTTTATTAGTGCAGTATCTGATTCATATCCAGCATTAATTAATTGTTCAGGGACGTTAAAAACAATTATTTTATTTTTTAATTTTGAAAGATTTGATTTGGATGTGATTTTAGGGGTTACTTTCTCAACAAGAATTTTATCTTTTATTTGAAGAGTTGGAAGCATTGAACCGGATGGGATCCATCTTGGCTCTATAACCTGCCATCGTATAATTAAAGCTATAGATATCCAAATTAAAAGATTTTTTAAATCTTTTAGAATTGAATTTCTTTTTTCTTGAGTTGTAGACATGTTTTATTTAATTCAGTTATAAGGAAAATCCTCAAGCATTTATATAAATTATGACATCATCTATTGAATGCAAAAATTTTCTTAGAAGTTTACAACTTTTGAATCTTCTTATAAAAATAGGAGTTCAAAATTTAATACTATGTCCTGGTAGTAGATCAGCTCCTCTGGCAATAGCTGCTGGAGAATTAAATAAATTAGGACTGGTAAATATTTTTAATTCAATAGATGAGAGATCTGCGGGATTCCACTCTCTTGGAATTTCTGCTGCATCAGGTAATCTTTCTTTAGTTATTACCACTTCTGGGACTGCCGTAAGTAACTTATTGCCAGCAGCAGTAGAGGCAGACCGATCTTGTAAAGGTATTATACTTCTCACTGCTGATAGACCCTTAAGATTAAAAGATTGCGGGGCTAATCAAACAGTAAATCAAGAAGATTTTTTGAGTTCAGTCTGTAGAAAAGTTTTAAGTACAAATCTAAATGGACTTCATGAAACTCAAGAAAATGAAATCTTAAATTTAGTTCGAATTACTGAGAAACAAATATCAAGCTTCCCTGGTCCTATTCATTTAAATATTCCTATTGAAAAGCCTTTAAGTATTTCATCTTTGAATAAAAAAAATGTTTTAGCGGTTTTTGAGAGAATTTACTTAAAGAAAAAATATATATTTCAGAAAGTTGAAATAAAGTCTGATAAAAACAAATTCTTAGAAATTTCAAAAAATTTAAATTTAGATGAATCCGGCATTATTTTGGTAGGTCCCTATCAAGGTTCTATAAATGATTTAACTTCTTTCAATAAATCTTTAGAACAATTACAAAAAATTACTGGTTGGCCAGTATTTGCTGATCCTGTTTCGGGCGTTTATTCTGATTTGAAAGGATTAGTTTTGAATTGGGAATTAGTATTAAGAAAAAATAAAAATTCAATAAATTGTCATCAACTTTTGAGGCTTGGCCCTATGTCATCCTCAATTGATTTGGAGAAGTTTTTATCAACCTTCGAAGGGATACAAATTCTTATAAAAGAAAAAAACTGTAGAAAATTGGACCCTATAAAAAAATCACTTGAATATGATTTTGGCCTATCAAATTTTACTAAACTATTGTTAGAAGAATTGTCAATTAACGAAAAAAACAAAAAGTCTCTTACTCTGATGGCTGTAGATCTAATAAAGGAAGGCGAGCAGATTAAAGAAATTTTAAAAGAGAAAATTACTCAAGATAATCAAATTACTGAGTATATGCTTGCAAACCTTGTTCCAAAAATTTGGCCAGCTGAGAATCCTATAATGCTATCCGCGAGTAGCCCGATTAGAGATTGGCTTACATTTTCTGAAAACGGTACTTTAACAAGAAATTGTTTCAGCTTTAGAGGAGCTTCCGGCATAGACGGTACTTTATCACTTGCGTTAGGTATTTCTAGAATTAAAAATCCTCTACTTCTTGTGACTGGAGATTTAGCTTGTATTCATGATATAAACGGTTGGCTGATTGAAAATTCAATCGACATGAATTTAACAATTCTTCTGATAAATAATAATGGCGGAAATATATTTAATCGTATTTATAAAGAAAATTTAAAAGAAGATGAATTAAAAAAACTTTTTCTTATGCCAAAAAAAATAAACTGGCCAAAACTAGCAGAAGGTTATCAAGTAAGCTTTAGAAATGTTGCAAATTTTAAAAAATTACGAGAGGCATTCGATTGGAGCATTTCTATCCAGAAATCTGTAATAATTAAAGTTGATATTGATCCAGAAAATGAAATTTATGAAAAAAATATCCTGCTAGAAAAAATAATTGGCAGTTAAATTTATCATTTTCTATCTTTGAATAATTAGGTTTCATGAAAGTATTACCTGGTAAAACAATTTTAAATTGGTCAGAATGCAAATCTTATGAGGATATATTGTTTCACAAATCAGATGAGGGAATTGCAAGAATTGCAATTAATCGGCCTGAAAAAAGAAATGCATTTAGGCCACAAACAGTAGATGAACTCATTAACGCATTTAATATCGTAAGAAATGATGAAACTATTGGCGTAGTTCTCTTTACGGGAGCTGGACCTGACAATAAAGGTATTTATTCTTTTTGCTCAGGAGGTGATCAGAGTGTAAGAGGTGAAAATGGATATAAAAATGATGAAGGGAAGCAGAGATTAAATGTACTTGAACTTCAAAGGTTAATAAGAAGTTTGCCTAAAGTGGTTATTGCCTTAATTCCTGGTTTTGCAATTGGAGGAGGCCAAGTACTTCATTTAATTTGTGATCTCAGTATCGCCTCTGAAAATGCAATATTTGGTCAAACAGGTCCAAGAGTTGGAAGTTTTGATGCCGGTTTTGGATCTAGTTATTTGGCAAGACTTGTTGGTCAAAGAAAAGCAAAAGAAATTTGGTTTTTATGTAGAAAATATAATTCCAAGGAAGCCCTTAAGATGGGCTTGATAAATGCAATTACAAAGATTGAAGAATTAGAAGCTGAGGGTGTAATCTGGGCTAGAGAGATTTTACGAAATAGCCCAACTGCTATTCGTATTCTTAAAGCTTCATTCAATGCGGAGAATGATGGGATTGCGGGTATTCAAGAATTATCTGGATACACAACTCAATTATTCTATTCGACTGAAGAAGCTCAAGAAGGTAGAGATGCCTTTCTTGAAAAGCGTCCACCAGACTTTTCTGACTATAAGTGGACACCCTAGTTTATTTTTCAAAAGAACTTTTTAAACAATTATCAATGAGAATTCTTCTTGCCGCTGCTGAATGTGCTCCTATGATCAAAGTTGGAGGTATGGGAGATGTGGTTGGTTCTTTACCTCCATCTTTGATAAAACTTGGTCACGACGTAAGGGTAATAATTCCAGGATATGGAAAATTGTGGAGTCTTTTAGAGGTTTCGAATGAACCAGTCTTTAGAGCAAATACAATGGGCACTGATTTCGCCGTATATAAAGCAAAACATCCCATTCATAATTATGTGATTTACTTAGTGGGTCATCCAACATTTGACTCTGAACAAATATACGGAGGAGAAAATGAGGACTGGCGCTTTACATTTTTTGCTAGTGCCACTGCAGAATTTGCCTGGAATTGTTGGAAACCTCAAGTGCTCCATTGCCATGATTGGCATACTGGAATGATTCCTGTGTGGATGCATCAAGACCCCGAAATTAGTACTGTCTTCACAATTCATAATTTAAAATACCAGGGCCCTTGGAGATGGAAACTTGAAAAAATGACGTGGTGTCCTTGGTATATGCATGGAGACCACACAATGGCTGCGGCAATGTTGTTCGCAGATAGGGTCAATGCTGTTTCTCCGACTTATGCAGATGAAATTAAAACCCATGAATATGGGGAAAGTCTTGAAGGATTACTTAATTACATTTCAGGTAAATTAAGGGGAATTCTTAATGGCATAGATCTTGATGAATGGAATCCAGCCAAAGATCCAATTTTACCTGCAAAATTTAGTACTAAGAATATAGAAAATAGGTTAGAAAACAAAAAAATTTTGCAGAGAGAAATGGGTTTAGAAGTTAATCCTAAAAAATATCTTTTAGGTATGGTCAGTAGGTTAGTTGATCAGAAAGGGGTTGACTTACTTCTACAAGTTTCAAGAAGACTTTTAGCATATACAGATGCGCAAATAGTTGTTTTAGGGACTGGAGATAGATATTTAGAGTCAGGATTATGGCAACTTGCATTAGATTACCCAGGAAGATTTTCTGTATTTCTTACTTATGATGATTCATTATCAAGACTTATATATGGTGGCTCTGACGCATTTTTAATGCCAAGTAGATTTGAACCTTGTGGCATTAGTCAATTACTCGCTATGAGATATGGTTCTATTCCAATTGTAAGGCGAGTAGGAGGTTTAGTTGACACGGTTTTACCTTATGATCCAGAAAATAATAGTGGCACTGGCTTTTGCTTCGATCGCTTTGAACCTATAGATTTCTATACATCTTTAGTAAGGTCTTGGGAAGCCTTTAGGCATAAAGATAGTTGGAAATTATTGCAAAAAAGAGCAATGAGCCAAGAGTTTAGTTGGCAAAGATCCGCTCTCGAATACGAAATTATGTATAAAGATGTTTGTGGAATAAAAGAACCATCTCCAGATTTTGCTGAGGTTGAAAAATTCTCTTACGGACAATCAGCTGATCCATCTTTAAAAAAAGTATGATTTAATTTTTTTAATGGAATTCTCTTTATCTGAATTAAACAATGTTTTGGGGGATATTAAAAATCTGAGCGAGGGAAAAAGCGATTTTTTAAATTTTAAAAATATAAGTATTGATAGTAGAACTTTATTAAAAAATGATCTTTTTATAGCTTTAGAGGGTAAAAATTTTGACGGACATAATTTTCTCCTAGATGTTTTAGATAAAGGAGTTAAATCAGTAGTAATTAAAAAAGGGATGCAGAGATTACTTCCTGGTAATTTTCCTTATTGGGTTGTAAATGACACATTAGAGGCATTTCAAAAATTAGCATTGCTTAAAAGAAAAAAATTAAATATTCCTATTGTCGCAATAACTGGTTCAGTGGGTAAAACAACAACAAAAGAAATGATTGGTGGAGTTTTAAATAAACTTGGAAGAATTAAATTATCTCATGCAAATTTTAATAATGAGATTGGAGTTGCTCTTACTATTCTTGATACAGATATAGAGGATAAAGCTTTAGTTCTTGAGATGGGGATGAGAGGTCTTGGACAGATCGAGAATTTATCTAAATATAGTGAACCCGATATTGCAGTTATTACTAACATTGGCACAGCTCATATTGGGTTGTTAGGTTCAAAAAAAAATATTACTTATGCAAAGTGTGAAATTAGTAAGTTCTTAAATCCAGAAGGAGTTGTAATAATTCCAGAAAATGATCCATTCCTAGAAAAAACTTTAAAAGAATTTTGGAAAGGTAGAGTGATAAAAGTAAAATTATTAAATATAGAAAATCAAAAGGATATTTTCAAAAAAGATAATAGTTTGCGAGGATTTTATAATCCTTCTAATAAAACGATTTTAATTGAAGAAAATACCTTTGAAATTTCACTTGAGGGATTTCACAATGCTTCGAATTTCTTGTTTGCTTATGCAGTTGCCAAAGAGCTAGGAATTGATTTTGCAGGTTTTAATAAATTTGATTTTGCAATTTTAGATGGGAGGAATAAAATTCTTAAATCAGTAAAAACAACAATATATGATGAATCATATAATGCTTCGCCAGAGTCAGTAAAAGCATGTATTAAAAACCTGCTTGAAAAACCGAAAAGTAAATTTTTCATTTTTGGAAGTATGCAAGAATTGGGAGAAGAATCTGAAAAATATCATAAAGAAATATTCAACTTAATAATTAATTCAGACATAGAAAAGTGTTTATTTATTTGCGATAAAAAAAATGAAAAAATTTACACCAATTATCTAAAAGATAAGAAAAAAATTTTAGTTTTAAATAATATTAAAGATGTACCTAAAGAGATAAATAAATCTACAAAAAAAGGTGATTCTATTCTTATAAAAGGGAGCAGATGTTGGCAACTTGAAAAAATTATTGAATTAATCAATTAGATCAGGATTTCTTTCTTTCCCAATTTTCTATATTTACTTGCTTAGTTCTTGAGATTGCTAATGAATTATCTTTGGAGTCTTTGGTGATCACTGAGCCAGCTCCTGTTGTAACTGATTCCCCGAGATTTATTGGTGCTACAAAAACTGTATTTGCACCAATAGTGGAATTTTTACCAATTTTTGTTTGATGTTTTTTCTTACCATCAAAATTTGCAGTAATAGTCCCTGCTCCAATATTCGTAGATCTTCCAATAATAGAATCGCCAATGTAACTTAAGTGATTTACTTTAGATTCTTCCTCTAATTGACTATTTTTGATTTCAACAAAATTCCCTATTTTGCTAAAGGAAAATATTTTGGAATTAGGTCTTATGTGACTATAAGGGCCAATTTTTATATAATCCATTATCTGAGAAGCATAAACAGTAGAGTTTGAAATTTCACAATTTAATCCCACATTAGAATTCTCAATAAAAGTATTTGGTCCGATAATGCAATGACTATTTATTTTGGTATTTCCTCTTATATGTGTATTAGCCTCTATTGTTACATCCTTACCAATTTTAGCTTCTTCACTAATTGAACAACTTGCTTTATTTATAAAAGTTACACCATTAAGCATATGCTTTTCTTTAATTGAATTCTGAATACTTTCCTCGCACTCTGAAAGTTGAATTCTGTTATTAATTCCTTGAAGCTCTCCATTATCCTCTACCTCGAGGCTTAAGGAGTTTTTTAGCAAAGATATTGTATCGGTTAAGTAAAGCTCTTTTTGATTATTATTGCTTTGCAAGGTATTAATTATTTCTGACAAGTTACTCCAGTTAAAACAGTAAACACCTGCATTTATTAAATGATTTTCTCTTTCTAGATCATTGCAATCTTTTTCTTCAACAATTCTCTCTATAAAATCCCCCTTCAAAAAAACTCTGCCATATCCCTGAGGATTTTTTTTCTTTGTAGTAATTAAAGAAACATCAGCATTTTTTGAATCGTGAAAATATAAGAGTCTTTTTAAAGTACTAGACCTAATGAGTGGCACATCTCCGTTAAGTACCAAAAGTTTTCCTTCATGTTTTTTTACTTCTTTACAAAGTACTTGGATAGCATGACCTGTACCTGATTGAGGTTGTTGAATAACGACATTGATTTTTTTATCATTTGGGATTGACTTTTGTACTTCTTTTGATTTGTGTCCAGTAATTACGAAAATTTGATCAGGTTTTAATTCGACACATGAATCAATTACTCTTTGTAAAAGACTTTTACCAGAAATTTTGTGTAAAACTTTTGGCAATGAGCTTTCCATTCTAGTGCCCTTGCCTGCCGCTAATATCGCAACACTTAACATGTTTATTTGAAATCCTTATTTAAATCTAACTCTTAACGGATAACTTCGTCATTCCCCACTTATCTCTCCATTTTTTTGTAGATAAAAGATTTGAGAATAATTGCTCATTCAATCTTCTCTTGATTATGTCGTCTTTACTTGAGTTTAAATCTTGATCTCTATACGGAATACTAGCTTTAGTTAAAAGATGTTCCTCTTCCATTAAAGATAATTTTTCGAAATTGAAATTTGGTTTCAATTTATTCTTATCAAGTTTTGATATTGCGACAGTTCCCTGACTCCAAAAAGTTCTGTTTTTAAAACTTGGCTTAATAGTAAAAATTTCTAATCCAAGATTTCTTAAAGTTTTTCTTACTGCCGCTGAAGAAGAATAAGTTATTAAATAACCCTGAGAATTAAGATTTTCTGTGACTTTAGATAAAAATTCAATTGTCCATACTTGTGGGCATTTTTGAGGAGAAAAACCATCTAAATAAATCAGATCGAATTTAATAGATGAAGGAATAATTTTGATTTTTTCTCTGGCATCACCCCACAAAACACTGCACTTAAAAAATTGATCCTCAAAGTAATCTTTTCGATAAAGTGATTCAAATATTGTTCTGACTTTTGGAGCCCATAATTTTAAAAAAGATTCATTTCTAAGCGAATATTCTAGAGGCTTTTTATCAATCTCCAACGCATACAAATTTAAATATGATTTTTGTTTAATTAATTCATTTAATAAAGAAGCGGAATTGTATCCTAAACCAAAACATATATCCAAAACATTAAGAGATTTCCCCTTAAATCTTTGCAAATTAGAAGTAGCTGTAAACTTTGACTTTGTTTCCTCCAATGCTCCCAATAAACTATGGAAGTTCTCTTGAAAAAAAAGACTTCTCAAAGAGTAACTACCATCTTTAGTTAAAACTTCTATTAATTCAGACAAAAACTTTTTAGGCTAGTTAGTTAGTTTGGCCAGCTCTTCCCAAAAAGTGGGATACGAGACGCTAGCTGCATCTGCCCTCATGATTTTTGAGGTACCTTTGGCAAGAAGTGAAGCAATAGCAAGACTCATTGCTACTCGATGATCTGTCTCACTGTCTACTTCCGCAGAATGAAATTTTGATTGCCCATTAATAATTAACCCATCCTCTTTTTCTGTTATTTCAGCGCCGAATTTTTGTAACTGTCGTGCCATGACTTTTAATCGATCTGTCTCCTTAACTCTTAATTCTTGTGCATCCTTAATTTCAGAAACTCCATTGCAGAAACAGGCAGCCACAGTAAGGATAGGAATTTCATCTATAAGTTTTGGGAGAATATCTCCTTCAATAGTGAATGATCTTAAATTATTTGAAGTCTTTACTTTAATAGATCCAATAGGTTCACCTGCAATAGTCGATTTATCTAAAATCTCATAATCACACCCCATTAAATCCATTACATTTAAAATCCCTGTTCTAGTAGGATTTAGTCCGACATTCTGAATTAGAACCTCTGAATTTGGAACAATAGATGCAGCAATCATCCAAAAAGAAGCAGAGCTTATGTCTCCAGGAATCAATATTCTCTGGCCAATTAAGTTGCCCCCTGACTTGATAACTACATTCCTTCCTAATTCTCCTCTGATACTGATGTCTGCTCCAAATGCTTTTAACATTCTTTCAGTATGATCTCTTGAAGATGCTGGTTCAATAACAGAAGTGGTACCAGAAGCTTTGAGGCCTGCCAACAAGATTGCAGATTTTACTTGAGCACTCGCTACAGGGGTTCCAATAACACACCCTTTTAATTTATTCCCATCTATTGAGATTGGAGCTTTGTTTCCTTTTTCTCTACCAAAAATTTTGCCACCCATCAACGATAAAGGTTTGCCAACTCTCCCCATTGGCCTTTCATTAAGAGAAATGTCACCTGTTAAGATGAAATTCTTTCCTTCTTGACCGGCAAGTAAACCCATTAATAATCTCATGGTGGTTCCCGAATTCCCACAATTTAGAATTTCTTTGGGCTCTTTAAATCCATCAAGACCCAATCCTGAAATCGTAAAAGGCTCATTTTTTTTTATTTCTGGTATTTTTACACCTAACTTTCTTAGACAATCAGCAGTTGAAAGTGGATCTTCAGAATGTAAGAACCCCTCAATAGTCGTTTCACCCTTAGCAATACTTCCTATTATTAAAGCTCTATGAGAAATAGATTTATCTCCAGGTACTTTTACTTTTCCTTTTAAATTAACTCCACCTTTTATTGTGCGGATATTATTCATTTTCAAATTAATTAATTGATAAGATTTCTGTAAAAACAAATTAGTTTTATATTATCAATAAGTTTGTTTTTTAAAAAAAAATAATCAAATTAAGTAACTGTTTTCTATAATAAATTCAGAAAAAAGGATCTGATTATTAACCTTACTTATTATCACGTTGCAAAGGATGTTCCTAAAAATAGTCCAGACATTGCAGTGGTCATTGATGTTTTGAGAGCTACAACCACAATTTCTTGGGCTTTAAAAAATGGAGCTGATTCAATACAAGTTTTTGCAGATTTAGATTTATTAAAAGAATCTGCTATTAAGTGGCAAGCTGAAAAGAGACTAATGCTTGGAGAAAGAGGCGGAAAGAAGATTGAGGGCTTTGATTTAGGTAATTCTCCATTATCAGTTACAAAAAATGTTGTTAATGGTAAAAGACTATTTATGAGTACGACTAATGGAACTAAATCATTGCAAAAAGTTCAAAATGCTAAGCATTTATTTGCTATGGGTCTCCCAAATAGGAAAGCAGTTGCCGAAAAAATCATTTCATTAAAAAGTGAAAATGTTTTAATACTTGGTAGTGGTTGGGAAGGCTCTTATTCCCTTGAGGATTCTTTAGCTGCTGGTGCTTTGGCTTCATACTTAAAACAGAACTGTGATTTCGAAATTAATATTTTGAATGACGAATTACAAGCTGCTTTGGCACTTTGGGATGTCTGGGAAAATGATATTTTGAAATGTTTAAAAACAGCAACTCATGGCAAAAGATTGACAAGTCTTGGAGATTATGAGGATGATTTTAAATGTTGCTCTGAACTTGACTGCTTAGATATTGTCCCAGCTCAAGTTGAAAGAGGTGTTATTCGTGCCTCATGATTTACGAATTGGTTCATTAGGAGTAAAGTCTTGACTGATTTTTTAGTAGCTGCATTACAAATTACAAGTACTTCAAATGTTGAAGCAAATTTTACTGAGGCAGAAGAACAGATTGAATTAGCTGCTAGAAGAGGTGCTGAGTTAATAGGATTGCCTGAGAATTTTGCTTTTTTAGGAGGAGATGATGAAAAACTTAGATTAGCTTCTGAATTGTCAGAGAAGTGTGCAAATTTTCTAAAAACTATGTCACAAAGATATCAAGTATTTCTTTTGGGAGGAGGGTATCCTGTCCCTGCTGGTGATGATAGTCATACTTTTAATAGGTCAGCCTTATTTGGGAAAGATGGACAGATTTTGGCAAAATACGACAAGATTCATTTGTTTGATGTTGATTTGCCAGATGGAAATTTATACAAGGAATCATCTACTATTTTATCTGGAGCAGAGTATCCACCTGTTGTAGATGTCCCAGGTTTATGCAAAATAGGATTGTCGATTTGTTACGACGTCAGATTTCCTGAACTCTATAGATATTTGTCTTCCAATGGTGCAGAACTAATTATGATTCCCGCAGCTTTTACAGCATTTACTGGAAAAGATCATTGGCAAATCCTATTACAAGCAAGAGCAATTGAGAATACAGCATATGTAGTCGCTCCAGCTCAAACTGGGATTCATTATGGAAGAAGGCAAAGTCATGGCCATGCAATGGTAATTGACCCTTGGGGCACAGTTTTATCTGATGCCGGAAAAACTCAGGGAGCGGCAATAGCACCTGCTGATAAAGAAAGAGTGAAGAAAATTAGGGAGCAGATGCCAAGCCTTAAACACAGAAAAAACAAATTGTTTTCAAACTAATGATAAGGTTTTTAGATAATAAACTTTTTCATTATTTATCCGTTTTTTTATTTTTAAATTCTTCAATCCTTCCAGTTAAATCTTCAAGTGCTCTTGCGGCATGGGCTATAAATACTAATGGGGTTTTAGAATTAAGAACTAAATCAAATACAAATTTAAAAGCATACTTTCAGAAGGCTAACCAAATATCGGGAGATAGATTCTGGATAGATTTCCCAGGAGAATTAAAAAATCCCAGAACAATAAAAGGTAATGGCCCAATAAAAGAAATTAGATTAGGTAAACCAGATACGGGTAAAACTAGACTAGTAATTGAATTTAAGGAAGAGACCTATTTGAAACCTTTGACTTGGCAAATGGTTGGCTTAGATCAATATAGATGGAGAATTAAACTATTTAACCCAAAATATTCATTTAAAAAGATTGGTGAAGGTTTAGTTGAAAAGAAAAGAGTAAATATCAAAGCAAATCAAAATTTAATTCACAAGAAGAAAAAAAATTATGTTTACTTGAAACTTCCAGAGGTAAAACGGAACAAGTTCGAGGTTGTGATCGATCCAGGGCATGGAGGACCTGATCCAGGAGCAATAGGTATTGGTGGTATTAGAGAAACAGATGTAGTTCTAGAGGTTTCAAAAATAGTTAAAAATTTACTTTCTGAGAAAGGTGTCAAAGTAAGTTTGACAAGAACAAATGACTTAGATTTGGATTTACCTCCAAGAGTTTCTATTGCTAATAATACGGATGCAGATATCTTTGTAAGTATTCATGCAAATGCCTCAAGAGGTAAAAGAAGAGATATAAATGGATTGGAAACCTTTTATTTCAGAGGGTGGAGAGGAAGATTACTCGCGAAAAAAATTCAAAAACAAATTTTAAGAGTTTCCCCTGGGAGTCCTGATCGAGGAGTTAAACAAGGTCGATTTTATGTAATTAAAAATACTAAGATGCCTGCAGTACTTGTAGAAATTGGATTTTTAACGGGAAGATTAGATGCAAGAAGATTAGAAAAAATAACCCATCGAAAAAGGTTAGCCTATGCAATTGCAAAAGGCATCCTCGAATATCTAGATAAAGTAGGGTGAAACTTAAAATAGGTATATTTGATAGCGGAATAGGTGGTTTTACTATCCTTAATTCTTTACTAAAAACGCGTAAAGATGTAGAAGTTTTTTATTTGGCAGATACAAAAAAAATACCTTTTGGGAACAAAAATTCAAAAGAGATAAGATTAATTGCAAAAGAGATTTGTACTTTTTTTGTTGATAAGAATTTGGATGCACTTTTAATTGCTTGTAACACTACAAATGCGTGTGCGCTTGATATTTTAGAAGATAATTTAAAGGTTCCTTGTTTTGACCTTATAAACTCAGTATCGGAAATTGTTGATAAACAAATAATTGGTGTCCTAGCAACACAAACAACTGTTCGATCATCTTATTACGAGAAAGCTATAAATGCTAAAAAAGAGAATATGAAAATTTTTCAGCAAGAATGTCCTGAATTTGTATCAGAAATTGAAAAAGAAAAATTAAATCTTGATAAGTTAAATAGACTTTCAGACTTATACTTAAGACCACTAATAAATAAAAATATTGAAGAATTAATACTTGGATGTAGTCACTATCCTTTAATTTATGACTTTTTAAGAAAAAAATTAGATTCAAATATAAAAATTATTGATCCATCGGTAGCATTAATAAAAAAATTTAATGAATCTTTTGCTATTCCAAAAACTGACCGCTATGAGAGTATTTCTTTCGAAAATGTAAAATTTTTTGTTACTTCAGAAAGAGATGAGTTTTCCAATAAAGTAAAATTTTGGCTTGGAATTAATAAAGAAATTAGGTTGGTTAACCTCCGAAGTAATGTTTGATTCCTTAAGATATAGGAGAGGTCAATCATGAATACAGTAACAGAGCTACTACAACCAGTTGAAAATGATCTTGATGATCTTATTTTAGAACTGAAAAATCTAATAGGAGCAGGTCACCCAATTCTTCAAGCCGCAGCAGAACACCTTTTTAGTGCTGGGGGAAAAAGGTTGAGACCTGGTATCGTTTTATTGATTTCAAAAGCTATATCTCCTGAATTTTGCTTGACAACCAAACATAAAAGGCTTGCTGAAATAACTGAGATGATTCATACAGCCTCATTAGTCCATGATGATGTTGTTGATGAGGCGTCTACAAGAAGAGGAGTAGATACAGTTCATAGCAGATTTAATACTAGAGTAGCTGTACTGGCGGGTGATTTTTTATTCGCTCAAGCAAGTTGGCACCTAGCAAATCTTGATAATGTAAATGTAGTTAAATTACTTAGTAGAGTAATAATGGATTTAGCAGAGGGTGAAATTAAACAAAATCTAAATAGATTCGATTCGGCTCAATCTTTTTCAAAATACATCAACAAAAGTTATTGTAAAACAGCATCGTTAATTGCCAATAGTTGCAAAGCAGCTGGAGTTTTGAGTGGGATTAATGACGAAAACTTAACCTCGTTATACGATTTTGGCAAAAATATAGGTTTAGCATTCCAAGTTGTAGATGACATTCTTGACTTTACTGGAAATGATAAACAACTTGGAAAACCTGCTGTAAGTGATCTTGCTAGTGGTTATCTTACTGCCCCAGTTTTATATGCCTTAGAAGAAAATAAACAATTGTCAGTTCTCATAAACAGAGAACTTGCTGAAAAAGATGATTTAGATGATGCTCTTAATATCATCATGAACTCCAAAGCTATTGAAAGTTCCAGGAAACTAGCTGAGGATTTTGCAATGCTTTCTAAAGAAGCTATAGTTTGGCTTCCTGATTCAGAATATAAAAGAGCTTTAATGGCTCTTCCAGAATTTGTTCTAAGCCGTATTTATTAGATCTATTAGAAATAAATCTTTGAGCTAAATTAATATTAAAATTTTTGAAAACCTTAATTTTTTCGACTAAATTATCTAAGCATAGATTTATTTAATGTCATTAGATAAGAAAAATTCAATCAATAACATACTTGAAGAAAAGAGAATTTTCCCTCCATCAAAAAAATTTGCAGAAAACTCAAATATTTGTACTCAAGAAGAATTACAAATTCTAAAAAAACAAGCATCAGATAATCCTAATCAATTTTGGGAATCTTTTGCAAAATCTGAATTAGATTGGTTTGAGCCATTTCAAACTGTATTAGATAACGAAAATGCCCCTTTTTTTAAGTGGTTCAAAGAAGGGAAACTTAATATTACATACAACTGCTTAGATAGACATATTAAGAGAGGGCTTGGAGAAAAGACCGCACTTATATGGGAAGGTGAACCCGGAGATAGCAAAAAATATACTTACGAAGAACTTCTAAAAGAGGTTTGCAAAGCAGCTAATGCATTAAAAGCAATTGGTGTAAAAAAAGGAGATTTGGTATGTATTTATATGCCGATGATTCCTGAGGCGATGTTTGCGATGTTAGCTTGTGCAAGAATTGGCGCGCCTCATTCAGTTGTCTTTGGAGGATTTTCTTCAGAAGCTTTAAAAGATAGGTTAATTGATGGAAACGCCAGATTTGTTATTACTGCTGATGGTGGCTTTAGAAAAGATAAGGTGATTGAACTTAAGAAAGCAGTTGATGCGGCCATTGAAAGTGGGGCAGATAAAGTTGTTGAAAAAGTAGTTGTTGTTCAACGATCCCAAAAAAATATTTCGATGGAAAATGATAGAGATTTTTGGTGGCACGAATTATTAAAAGATCAAAAAGATCATTGTGAACCAGAAATGATGAATAGCGAAGATAGACTTTTTATTCTTTATACTTCAGGCTCTACTGGAAAGCCTAAAGGCGTAGTTCACACTACAGGTGGTTACAATCTTTGGTCCCATTTGACATTTAAATGGATTTTTGATTTAAAAGATGACGATATTTACTGGTGTACTGCTGATGTTGGTTGGATTACAGGTCATAGTTACATAGTTTATGGGCCTTTATCTAATGGCGCTACAACCTTAATGTATGAGGGAGTGCCAAGACCCTCAAATTTAGGTGCTTTTTGGGAAATTGTTCAAAAATATAAGGTTTCTATTTTTTATACTGCACCAACTGCAATAAGAGCATTTATGAAGTCTGGGCGTGAAATACCTGATAAATATAATTTGGAGAGTCTTAGACTTTTGGGCACAGTTGGAGAACCAATTAATCCTGAAGCATGGATGTGGTATAAGAATGTTATTGGTAAAGATAAATGCCCTATTGTTGATACTTGGTGGCAAACTGAGACTGGTGGTGTGATGATAAGTCCCTTGCCCGGAGTCGTTGCTACAAAGCCAGGTTCAGCTACTTTCCCTCTCCCAGGAATCGAAGTTGAAATTGTCGATAAGAATGGAGATAAGGTTAAGGAGAACGAGGGTGGCTATCTAATTATTAAGAAACCATGGCCAGGAATGATGAGAACAATTCATGGAAACTCAGAGAGATATTTGCAGAGTTATTGGGAATATATTTCCTTTAAAGGAGAAAAAAATGTTTATTTTGCTGGAGATGGAGCACGCATTGATGAAGATGGATATATATGGATTATGGGTAGAGTTGATGATGTCATAAGTGTTTCAGGACATCGGTTAGGAACAATGGAAATCGAATCTGCTTTGGTAAGTCATAAATCAGTTGCAGAGTCTGCAGTCGTGGGCAAAAAAGATGATTTAAAAGGTGAAGTTATAGTTGCTTTTGTATCTCTAGAGAAAGACGTGAACAGTTCTTCGGAATTAGTAGAGAATTTAAAGAAACATGTTGTTAATGAAATTGGAATTATCGCAAAGCCTGAAAAAATTATAATTTCTGACTCTCTTCCAAAAACACGTAGTGGAAAAATTATGAGGCGAATTTTAAGATCTTTGGCTGCTGGAGAAAAAATTAGTGGTGATATAAGCACTCTTGAAGATAGTTCTGTTTTGGAAAAGCTGAAAGAATTATCCTAATTAGGTTCATCAATTAAATTGGAAATTTTTTTTATAGTATTTCTTTTAAATTCATCATCGGCCCAGTCTCCTAAAAAATTTTCTCTTAGTCCTGCGCTTGCAATTATAGTATGTGTGCCTTTTAACATTACCCCCTTAGAATTATCTTCTTTTCTTGCTTTTAAACAAGAAAATAATTTATCTGTTTGATCTAATTCGTCTGAATTAAATTTTATTAGGAAGTTATTTTTTTGATTATATGTTTTTTCAATTAATCGCAAAGTTCTTTCAGGGCTTGGGCTGAATTCACTGTTAAATTCTAATTTTTGAGAAATTTGTTTTAATAATGGAATTGATTTGTTAGCGCTGAAGTTATTAAAACTAATTGATATGAATTTTTCGCAATTTCTTCCACCATCAGGGGAAATTAGATGAAGTTTGCAGCCTAGGCTGTGACCAATTCTAATTGAAGGAATTGATGCTCCTATTCTTTTGGATAAAGATATTCGGCAATTTTTGAAATCCCTCCATGCTTTAATAGCAAGTTGTTGGTGATCAAATTGTGGAGTGTATTTATATGCGTGTACTGCATAGTTTTTATTAATTAAACTCTCTATGAATCTTTTATAAGTTAAATCTGGTTTAGAAGCTAAATAACTTCCACCAATAAATTCAACAATCTTTTTAGGATTTGAAGGCCAATAACAAAAATTATTAAATTGATATTTTGTAAAAGTCATCTTTCAGAAACTAAAATTATTTTCTTATCAAGTTTTTTAATTTATATTAATTTAAGAGAAATTTTTATCAAATGCGTCAAAATAAACTATTGGGTTTTCAAGTAATTGGAACTATCTAACAAAAAAGAATTAAATCAATTGGACATTCTTCAGGATCAAGTTATCAGTTATCCCTGTGAAGAGAGTTTTGCTAATCAAAATAAAAAAATTGAAAAAATCTTAATTCTTGATACTGAAACAACAGGTTTAGATGAAAATAAAGATGAAGTGATAGAGATAGGTTGTATTTTATTTGATGTATCTTTTAAGTGTGTACTTTCACAGGTCTCATTTTTAATACCGGTAAATAAAAATGAAGCCGAACATGTTAATGGTATATCTGCAGAAGTAACTAACATTTCTCAACCATGGGAAGATGGATTGAATTTCTTTTTAAAACTCGTTGATTGTTCTGATTTTATTATCGCCCATAACGTAGAGTTTGATAAGAAATGGTTTGGGAAAGGAAGATTACCTAAACTTAATAAGAAATGGATATGTAGTTTAGAGGATATTAATTGGTCTTTTCAAAAATCACTAAAAAATAGACCCTCAGTAACTGATCTGGCTTTATCTTTTTCAATACCAGTTTGGAATTTACATAGAGCTTTATCTGATTGCTTTTACATATCTGAGGTCTTCAAAAAATGTGATAATTTAGAGGAAATTTTACTTAAAGCTACTGAACCGAGGTTTTTATACAAGGCGCTTATTAGTTACGAAGACAGATCGTTAGCTAAAAATGCTGGGTTCAGATGGAATAGTCCTGTGCAAGGAGCTTGGTCAAGAAAATTAACTATTGATGAGGCAAAAAATCTTGATTTTAGAGTAGAGATTTTGAATTAATATTTAATAAATTTTTGACTAAGAAAATTTTTAGTGCATCTTACAAGGCATCCATTTATTACCCATTTTATGTGCTCCAATACATCCGTATTTTGAGGCAGCCTTTTCAGCCTCTTGTTTAGTGTTAAATAGATCTGAGGTCATATTTTCCTCTTTTGAATTTGAAATTTGTTTGGAATGATTATGATGATTGTTATGAGAATTTGGTGAATACTCCCATATCCCCATAGTGGTAACACCGGCAGAGATGATTCCCATCCCGACTACTGATAAATTTACTATTCCCATTGCTACTGCACCAAAAGAAAATACACCCATTGGGACTACCCCAATACTTATTACTCCCATTGGCACTATTCCTATTGAAACTATACCAAGAGGTGCTATCCCAAAAGCAATTTTTTTTGGTTTTGTGCCGCAATGTTGATTCTCTTTACTTTTATTAATTCCCAATAGTTTTTCTAAATGTTAAATTAAAATTGTCTCACAGAATAACCAATCAAAGATTAATTTCTAGATGAATTAAAAATTTTGAATTATTTTTTAAAACTTTGAATAACTTAAAAAACCTAAGAGGAACAGTAGACCTATTTCCTGATCAATTAGTAAAGTGGCAAAACGTTGAGAAAATTGTATTGGAACAGCTTTCGAGAGCATCCATTAAAGAAATAAGAACACCAATATTGGAAATGACCGAATTATTTATAAGAGGTATTGGTGAAGGAACAGATGTTGTCAGCAAGGAAATGTATACATTTCTTGATAGGGGGGAGAGATCTTGCACTCTCAGACCTGAAGGAACAGCCTCAGTCGCACGAGCGTTAATACAAAATGGAATATCGTCTAACCCTATTCAAAAACTTTGGTACATGGGTCCTATGTTTCGATACGAAAGACCTCAAGCAGGTAGGCAAAGACAGTTTCATCAGTTAGGTGTTGAGTTTATAGGACATGATTCAGTTAGAAGTGATGTTGAAATTATTGCTTTAGCTTGGGATATCTTAGATAAATTAGGAATAAAAGAACTTAATCTTGAAATAAATACGTTAGGTGATAATAATGACAGATCAAATTTTCAAAAATCTTTTTTGAAATGGCTAGAAATAAATAAAGATTCTCTAGATTTAGATTCTCAGAACAGGATTACTAAAAATCCCTTAAGGATTTTAGACTCCAAGAATATCCAAACACAAAAAGCTCTAAAGAATGCCCCAAGATTATTTAATTTTTTATCTGAAGAAAGTCATAAAAGATATTCAAACTTAAAGAAAAATTTAGAGGTTTTAAAAATACCTTACGTGGAAAATTTTAATCTTGTAAGAGGTTTAGATTACTATACCCATACAGCTTTTGAAATTACTAGTGGAGCTCTAGGCTCCCAAGCTACAGTTTGTGGAGGAGGAAGATACGACGATCTAATAAAACAAATGGGAGGGCCAAATACCCCTGCAATTGGTTTCGCTATTGGATTAGAAAGATTAATTTTACTCGCAGGAAAAGAGCTTGAAATTCCAAGAAATACTGATATTTATATCATTAATCAAGGCTTAATTGCTGAATCATTAGCAATGGATTTATCTAGAAAATTAAGGAATTATGATTTGTTAGTTGAGTTAGATTTAAGCGGAGCCTCATTCTCTAAACAATTTAAAAAGGCAAATAAACTAAAACCTAAAAGTATTATTGTTATTGGTGATGATGAAGCAGTTAAAGGCGAATTTATCATAAGGCT
>QCMJ01000007.1 GCA_003213855.1 Prochlorococcus sp. AG-418-O03 | reverse complement strand
TGGAAGATCAAAAAAACTTGTTAATACAGTAGAAGCCTCAAAAAGATTAGATGCTATAGCTTCAGCGGGCTTTAGGGTATCACGAACCAAAATCATTGAAAGGATTGAAAATGGAATGCTTAGATTAAATGGAAGCAAAGTTAATAAGCCAAATATTAATCTAAAAATTGGCGACAAACTAGAACTTGAAAATAAAGGATTTATTGAAATTCTAAATTTAGAAATAACCAAAAGAGAACGATGGAAAGTTAAATTACTTAGAAAATGAAACGCAACCTGCTATTTTCTTATAAGGGGGATTAAAAATTCTTCAATTTGGGCGATTAGCTCAGTGGTAGAGCACTACCTCGACACGGTAGTGGCCACTGGTTCGAATCCAGTATCGCCCATTAAAACTTTTGACGACTTAGGTTAGATCCACAGAAAATAATTTCATTTTTTAGATTATTCAAAAAGATGAAACTTAATCAAATAATTAATCTTCACAAGGGGCTCACTGCATTTGTAGTAATAGGTCTTATGATTTTTTTTGATAATTTTACAATCGCTCCCTACGTTTATTTAGCTCTGCACGGTACTTATGGATTACTTTGGCTTTTAAAAGAAAAGATATTCCCAGATCCATATTTTAAAGAAAAAATCAATTTTTTAACTTCAGTTACTGGTTTTATTTTCCTTGGAAGTTACTGGGTAGCTCCGTACATTCTTATCTCATCTCAGAAATCTGTTCCAAATATTGTAATAGCTGCTTCTGTATCTATAAATATAATTGGTGTGTTTTTACACTTTGCTAGTGATGCCCAAAAATATTTTTCTCTTAAATTAAAAAAAGATCTAATTAGAGAAGGATTTTTCGAAAATATAAGGAATACAAATTATCTAGGAGAAATACTAATTTATCTATCATTCGCCATCCTCTCAATGAGTTTCGTTCCATTAGCAATTCTTACAATATTTTTCTCTATGGTTTTTCTCCCAAGAATGATAAAAAAAGATAAATCACTCTCAAAATATGATTCATTCGAAGAATACAAAAAGAAAAGTGGTCTTATTTTTCCTAAATTAAATGCTTGATAACAACTTACCAAGTTGGAGACAAGATTTAAAATCTTCTAGAAAAAAAGAGGGGAAATTACCATCTAATAGATGGATACAGCTTGCAACAGTTAGCGAAGAAAATGAGCCAAGATTAAGAACAGTTGTTTTCAGAGGATGGTATAAAGATAGTTCAATGATAATTTTTACAGATAGAAGAAGTGAAAAAATTGGGCATTTAAAATCCAACCCTAATGCAGAAATATTATGGTTCTTTTTGAAATCCAAATCACAATATAGATTTAAAGGAAAAATACGCGAATTAATTGATAATAATAATAATTATTGGGATTCATTATCAGAAAAATCAAAATCTTCTTGGTTTTGGGGGTCTCCTGGAGAGAAAATAAACCCAAAAGTCAAATCTGCTCATGCAATATTATCCAATCTACCCAAGTCAGAAAATTTTGTGGTTCTAAATTTTGAAATCGATTCAGTAGATCTTCTTAAATTAGAACAGCCTGTTCATAAACGATATCTTTGGGAAAAGGTTAAGAAATGGGAAAAAGTTGAAATTAATCCTTAAATATTTCTAAATTGTATATTTAGGTTGAAAAACATATAGTGATCAGTCAGTTTTAAAAAAGAAGTATTATTTATATGAATTTCTCAGAAATTCCAGAAAACCCTTTTATTTTTTTATCTTGGGTTACTGCTATAGGGCTGTTTATAAGTCTATCTGAAGCAACGATTAAGATAAAACTTGAGAAGAGAAACAGTTATCGAAAAAGGCTAGAATTAATAAGTAGTCTCTATCCTAAAAAGTTAGCTTGAAGTATCTGAAAGTATGTTCGCTTGCAGAAATTGAAATAAACCGCCTTTGCTTGTTTCTTCTTCAACTTCAACTTGCTTAGAAGGTTTTACTTTTGTTGAAGGTATAATTTCCTCTTCGTCTTCTGATTTCAAAATTCTGATGATGACTTCATCTAAGGAAAAATTACCAGGCCCTGTTAGTGCAATTGAAGTTGCTGAAGCGAAATATAAAAGTAAAAGCTCTAGTAAGAAAATATTAAAACCTGAAGTAACAAGTGCATGATATATAGCTACAGAAATTGTTCCAACTATTGCCAAAGCTCCGAATCTTGTAGCTAACCCGATTATTAATAACCAGCTACCACCTATTTCTGAGAATGCTGCTATGTATGATAAAAATATTGGGAATGGGAGATGTAATGGTCTGACAAAAGCGTCAGCGAAATTTTCTATATTTGCTAATTTCTCATAACCGTGATGAATAAGAACAGTTCCAGTTATAACTCTAAGAATTAATAAAGCAGTATCTTTGCTAAACGACTTGGTAAGAATTGTTGAGAGCACTATAAAAAAATTATCCTTAAGTAAAAATAACTAGTCACATTATCCATCGTGGATTAAAGAGCAAAAGTCGCTCCTAAATAAGTATTTATACTTACTTGCCAGAGGTGTTTTTTCTGATTAGGAATTCATCTAAGTTAAAAATTATTTTTTGAATAATTTTCTAATATTCTCTGATTTATTTTTGGAATATTTTCTTTAAATTTGAAAAACCCTTTTTTTGCAAATTTCCAAGCAAATAAATCTTCATCCCTCACAAGATTAAAAATTTTTTTATGATGGAAATTTTTAAACTCAGTTATGAAATCATAATTTTCTCCCACTCCAGGATAAATAATGTCTATTTCGTTG
Organism: Prochlorococcus sp. AG-418-O03; assembly: GCA_003213855.1. Lineage (GTDB taxonomy): Bacteria > Cyanobacteriota > Cyanobacteriia > PCC-6307 > Cyanobiaceae > Prochlorococcus_A. Next base: position 41,523 of record QCMJ01000007.1, on the reverse strand, counting down.
GTATTTTTAAAAGTATTTTCCAGTGAATAAGGATCAATCTGTTCAACATTATCAAAATCCTCTACAAATTCAGAGATCAAATCTTGTTTAAATTTCAAAACAGATTCAGACAATTTAATTTGTCTTTGTTCATTTGTTAAAAGGATAATAAATACTTTTTTATAGCTTGTAAGTAAATTTTTAAGGGTTGCAAGGTGCAGATCATTTTCAAACATAATCAGATTATCTGATTTAGGATAAATATCATTTTTATAAATCTCATCTTCTAATGGTATTTGATTAGATTCTTCAAGAAAAATTTGTTGATTACTGATTTTTTCTGCATTAAATCTATTATTTGAAAATTTTCTGAGGTTTGATGATGAAAAAAGATATTGTTTACCCTTCGTTTGTAATCCTCCGACCCATCTCCAGCTAAGGAGATTAGATGCAGCATCACCATCAAAAAGATATTTAAAGAAAAACTTTGCTCCCAATTGCCATGGAAGGCCTAAATTAAATATCCAAGTACTCGCAAACCACATTCTTGTATGGTTATGCAAATAGTTGTACTGCTTTAATTCATTGACCCAAGAATTAAAAAAATCTAATTCTGTATTGCCATTAATTGCACTTTCATATAGCTCATAATCAAAATCGAGATTTTCTTCTGAAATAAAATTTCTCCAAACTTTAGGTCTATTTTCCATCCACCCTTTCCAGTAAACTCTCCAAAATATTTCTTCAACAAATTTAGTTGAATTTTTGATTTTGTACTTACTTTTAATATCATGGATTAGATCATATTCCGATAATATTCTATGAGTTATGAAAGGAGATAATTTTGAAACTGAACTTTCGTTATTTGGCCCAAAATCAAAATTTCTTAATTTTGCATAATCATTAATTTTGTATTTCGCAAAATTTTCCCAGGTATTTTGAGCTTTTAATAAAAATGACATTTTCTCATAACTTTAAAAAATTTTTTTTTGTATTGATAGAAATCTCAAAAATTTGCCCGCAAATTAATCCTTAAAATTTTCTATTTCAGTTTTTAAGTAAATATGTTTGATTGAAGTATTTAATTTGAACACTTGATCAATACATTTTATACTCTTAGATCGCTCTCTGCGTAGGAGGATATTTAGTGGTCAATTACTTTTAATCTAATTTTATTTTTCAAATCTTTATTTAAATGATTTTTTCTAAAAGATTTTTAAATATTTATCAAAATTTATATGAATAATTTATTAGTGAGAGATGTTAAGTTTCTAGATGAACAGTACAGAACAGGTGAAGGCATAATTTCGGATGATGCATTTAAGCAACTTGAAAAGCTCTTTATTCCTGTTGATCCAGAGCCTGACTTCTTTAATCAAAAAAATAATAAACTTTTGCCAAAATTAGCCAAAGAAAACTATAAAGAATTTTTGAAAAGTTTATTAACAAAAACAAGATTAAGCATTCAACCAAAAATTGATGGCTGTGCTATTGCAATTAGATATATAGATGGCAAGTTTAATAAAGCTATTACAAAAAAAGGGTTTGATGTCTCGTGCAAAATTAAACAAATTAAAAATGTCCCCGATTGTATTCCTATCAAACGAGATTTTCAAATTAGAGGTGAACTATACGCTACAAACCAAGTTGCCGGCATTTCCAAAAGAATTACGAGAAAATACCTCAATCATAAGAAAGGGATTGGAGAAAGTCTCCGCTTTTGCTGTTTCCAAATACTTAATGGAAGACTTAATCAATACGAAACCCTTAACTATCTTAAAAAATGTGGCTTCAGCACCCCTGACAGTTACTTCACAAATCATACAAGCGAAATCCAAATATATAAAAAAACTTGGTTAGAGAAAAAAATATTTGCGAAATATCCAACTAATGGGATAGTAATAAAAATAAATAGTAGGAAATTACAGTTACTGAGAGAGAAAAGTTTATCTCAAAATAACGAATGGCAATATGCAATTGAAAAATGATATTAAATAGTACCTTCAAAAAGAGCTCACGATACTGACTTCCAGTATTTACAGTAGAAAAGTAATTAAATTTTGGTTAAATTCCAAAGCAATTTGCAGGATTACTAAATGATTGCCACTATTTCTAAACCTAAAATCTCTAACTGGGAAACATCTAATATTCCAAACCTTACAGGCAAAACAGCTCTAATTACTGGTGCGAATAGTGGTCTTGGATACTACACTGCAAAGGCCTTTGCAGAAAAAAATGCTCATGTTGTTATAGCTTGTAGATCGCTTGAAAAAGCTAATCAAACTATCAAAAAACTCAAAGGTCTTAATCCTGAAGGATTATTTACACCTTTAGAATTAGATTTGTCAGATTTAAACAATATTGTTGAAGTTCAGTCCAAAATTTTTGATAATTTTGAAAATTTGGATTTACTAATCAATAATGCAGGCATTATGCATCCGCCTAAAACTCTTAGTGCCCAGGGATATGAAATACAATTTGCAGTTAATCATCTAGCTCACATGCTTTTGACCCTAAAGCTACTTCCAATTATTGAAAAAAAAGAAGAATCTAGAATAGTGACGGTTACTTCTGGAGCACAATTTTTTGGCAAAGTTGGTTGGAAAAATCTTAAAGCTGAGAACTATTACAACAAATGGGAATCTTACTCCAATAGCAAATTGGCAAATGTAATGTTTGCTTTGGAACTAAATGAAAACTTAAAGCACAAAAATATACTTTCTTTAGCTGCTCACCCAGGAATTGCAAAAACAAATCTCTTTACTGCTCAAAAACCTAACCCTAGTCCATTAGAAATTTTCTCCTTGGAATTATTTAGCCCTATTTTTCAAACTGCTGAGATGGGTGCTTTACCTCAACTTTTTGCAGCTACTTCACCAGATGCAAAAGGCGGTGACCATTATGGTCCTAGATTTAATTTCAGAGGTCATCCAAAACTATCCCCTACTTCTCCTTTCGCTATGAATAAAAAAGAAAGAAAAAATTTATGGGAAAAAAGCCTTGAAATACTTAGTAACTTCTTATAAATTTTTCATTTTTACTAACTTTAGAAAATACTTCAAGATATGTAATTCACTCTCTGAGAGTTTCATAAATTCTGTTAAGGCATCATAATTTTTTTCATCAATTTTTTTTGACAATTTAATAAAACTATCATGGTTTTCATTAACAAAGCGCTCAGCAATCTGAGACGGAGTTAAACCCTGTTCAATTAATTCACCTGGAGCATTTTTCTCCCACTTTTCATAAAACCAGGAGAACCAATATTTTGAAGTATTTTCTTCCATTAATTAAATTTTCTTTGGCAAATTCTATAAATACTTAAGAAAGATCTCATGATTGAATTACCCCTTAAACACAATTAATATAAATGCAATTATTAATTTAATGATAGATAATCATTCTAGTAAAGGAAATATTAATCTTATAATTGGATTAGGTAAATCTGGATTTTGGGCTGCCAAGTATTTGAGAAGCATCAATAAGAGAGTAATTGTATGGGAAAGTAAAGATGGGATAGAATTCTTAGAAAGAAAAACAGAATTAGAAGAGCTTAATATACTAGTTTCTCTGAATAAAGAATTTGTATTTGAAGAAATTCAACCTTTTGTGAAAGAGATCGAATCTGTTGTTGTAAGTCCATCAATACCTTATGACAACATAACTATAATTGAATTAAAAAAAAATGGAATTAAAGTAATTGGAGAAATTAATGTTGCATGGGAAATTTTAAAAGACACAAATTGGATAGGTATTACTGGCACTAATGGCAAGACTACTGTTACTCATCTATTAAGCCATATACTCTGTAATACTGGATTATATGCTCCTTTTGCTGGAAATATTGGTACACCTTTATGTAAATATGCTCACTCCAAAAAACATGAAAAAATTGATTGGGTTGTAGCTGAATTAAGCAGTTATCAAATAGAAATATCTCCAGAAGTAAAACCTAATATTGGAATATGGACAACCTTCACAGAAGATCATCTTGAAAGACATAAAACACTTGAAAACTATTTCAACATAAAAAAAAGCTTGCTAGAAAAATCTGATTTTAGAATTTATAATTTTGACGATAAAAACCTAAGAAATCACTACGGTTCGCTATCAAAAGGGGTTTGGATAACAACTAGTTTCGAAAAATCAAATATTATTCAATGCGATTATTGGATAGATGATCAAGCATACATTGTTGAGAGAGGAAAGAAATTATTCAAACTTGAACATTTTTCTTTAAAAGGAATGCATAATCTACAAAATCTTTTATTGGTAATTGCAGCAGCAAGAAAAGTTGGATTATCTGGCAAGAAGATTAAAGATTCTTTATCTAATTACAAACAATTACCCCATAGGATGGAAACAATTTATAAAAATAAGGATCTGGAAATAATTAATGATAGTAAAGCTACAAATTTTGACTCTTCTATTGCAGGAATAAGTTCAATTAAAGGTCAAATAATAATCATTGCTGGGGGTAGATTAAAAGGGGATGAATATAGTGAGTGGATTAAAGTTTTAAAGAAAAAAGTTAAATGTGTTTTCCTTTTTGGAGAAAGCTCAAAAGTCCTAAAAATGGCTCTTATTAATGAAGGATTTAAAAAAAATATTTTTGAATTTTCAGAACTAAAAGAGCTTTTAAATTTTGTTTTTCATTATTTACAAAATAATAAGGTTGGAACATTATTATTCTCACCTTCATGCTCTAGTTTTGATCAATTTAAAAATTACGAAGAGCGTGGAGATTATTTCAAGAAACTAATAAGTGAAAAATTAAAGGTTAATAAATCCATTTTTTGTTCAAGTATCATTTCGTAATTTTCAGGTCGGTCATCACAACCGTCTCCCCTCTAGCAAATATTCACTTATTTAGTTAGATTTTGACTATAAATTAATTACTAGCGATGAGTGAATCTAACAATTTACCTCAAGCAATAAGTCATAAAAAATTAAGCTACTTGATGCTTAAAGCACAAAAGGATTCTCATTTTTCTGACGAATTAGCAGAAATAGAAAGCCCCGAACAAAGAGAATTTGAAGAGTTAATAAACAATTGGGAAGCTACAACTAAGAAGGTAGTTAATGAGTTATCAAAAAGAAAAGAGAATTTACTAAAAGATAAATCACCAAATTCCTTAATTGCTCTTGGTGCTATGGAAGTTCACCTTAACATGGCTTTGCAAGCCTTAAATGCATTTAATAAAGGAGTTGATGGGTAAAATTAAAATATAAATTACAAGTAAGGCATCGAAAATAAGAGAAAATCTAGTTCTTTTTCAGTATCTATAGAGACATCATCATAATAATCAACTTCAAAACCCAAGCCATCTCCAGATTCGAGACATACATTTAGATCAGAGTCTTTACTTTTCAATAAAAGATTACCTTCTATTATTTGTATCCAATTATATTTATCGACTTTTAATGGCAATTTTTTTTCTTTAATTGGCTTATATTTACAACGCCATAAAGAGATACTTTGATTTAGAAAAAGCTTATTATTTTTACCGTCTTTGTAATTAAAAATAAGATTATCCCACAACTCTTCGTTTAATGAAATTTGATCATATCGGGGTTTGATATTTTCTTTTTGAGGGTATATCCAAATCTGGAACAACTTACAGGTCTCATTTTCTTCATTCTTCTCGCTATGAGAGATTCCAGTACCTGCGGACATAACTTGTACTTCATCTTTGTGAATTTTTCCAAGATTATCTAACGAGTCTCTATGAGTTATTGCTCCTTTTGTTACGACAGTAATTATTTCCATATTTGCATGAGAATGTGTATTAAATCCTGCATTAGGAGAAATAATATCTTCGTTTATAACTCTAATTTTCCCAAAATTATCCCATTTTGGATCTCTATGTTCTGCGAAAGAAAATGAATGCATCGAATTTAGCCATTCTCTAGTCGATCTAAATCTTTCTTCAGATTTCCTTATTTTAATTATTTTTAAAGACATAAATACTAAGAAATAAATATGGTGTATTTGTGTAAATTAAATATTTTTGAAAATTATAAATTATTAATAAGTGTAATTACTTTTTATTTATTTGTTAATTTTGCTTTGTGCTTTATTTGCTTTATTAATTATTTTTTTTGCTTCTTCTCTTGTCGAACATTTTTCTGCCTCAACGTTTAAGTTTTTTAGTTTATTTAATTGCTTTGAAATTTTCATACAAGTTTAAATTACCAAGTAGAAATTAACACATATTTAATGGAATAGCTAAAAATATTAGGTTTGCATTTGAACCTTAGTACCTAAAAATAAGATTGGAGGATGGAATTATCTGAACAATATAAAGGATGTATTGGATTATCTTTGATTGTTTTTTTAATAAAAAGCGGTCCAAGAGAGTTATCAAAATTATTTTTCCTAATTAAATTATATTGCATTATTTTTTTTGCTATTTTTTTATTTCTATTTAGAAATTTCCCTTTGTTTCCCCAACCTAACCATAAATCACAATTTTTATCTTCAGACCAGTGTTTTAAGTTTTTATAAATATGATTGTTGTTTAGATAACCTACAGGGTTTTTGTGATTAAAAAGTTTCTCTGGTTTGCTTGAAATAAGAGCAAATAGATTGATTAATTTTACTTTGCCGTAATTATTATTTTTCGAAATTTTGATTATCTTTTTTGTTGTATTATCTAAGAAAACTTCATCCGATAATGAGGGATTTAAACCAATAAAGATAATTTCCTTTGTAGATTTAGAAATCTTATAACTTAAACTCCATCTATATAATTTGTTAGCACTTATTAAACAATTTCTTTCTAGAAATAAATTTCTCAACCTAAACCTACACCTCTAGCCATAAGAGTGGCAAACAAGGGTATTGTTGCAAAGCCAACTAATTCAGTAGTAATGATGAGTCTGAATCTCTTAACTAGATTCTCAGATATTTCAGGTAATTTATTCTTACTTAATGGAATAGCCCATAAGATATATGTTGTTGTTGGGTATAAAGAAAGTAATCCCACCAGAATATAAAGAGAAACCTTTATCCAAAACACAGGGTTACCTGTGTAGAAATCACCTCCTTGACCAAAATACTTAACACGCAAAATCCCAGTAACTAATATTGCAACTCCTGCCAAACCATAAACCACATCTGCAATTATCATTGAGATCGTCTCATTTCTATTAAGACCTACTTTGAGAGTCAATCTTTCAAACAAAAGAGAACCGAAACACAAAATAATTCCTAAATAATGAACATATGCTACTAATGCACTTTTAGCAATTTCACCTGTTAATAAAGTTCCTAATAACATGTTCAAGTCAAAATTTATACAATCCTAACCACCAAATGAAGAATTTGTTTAGAAATAAATTAATAACTTAAAAGCAAGGTATTAAAACTAAGACTCTAAATACCTTTTCTGGCCATCTTCAAAAAAATCCTTTTTGTTCCATACTTCGATTACATCTGGGAAGTGTTTTTCCATACAATTATCACAAACCCCATGACTGAATCTAATATCACTAATTTTCGAAAGATATTTTTCTAAATGCATCCAATCGCCCTCCTTATTTTTCACTTCTCTGCAATATGAACAGACAGATAAAATACCTTCCTGTTTGTGCAATTTAGACAATGCATCTAGCAAGTTCAATGACTTTTTTCTAAGCTCTAAAAATGAAACTATTTGCTTGGATAATAATTCCATAATATTGATTTGTTGTGTAGTTAGATTTCCTGGCTTTCTGTCTATTACACAAAGAGTTCCAAGTTTATTACCATCACTATTTCTAAGGGGAAAACCTGCATAAAAACGAATCTTGGGGTCTCCTGTTACCAATGGATTATTTATAAATCTTTCATCTTGGAAAGCATCATGAATAATTAATGGATTATTTTCTTTTATTGCATGGGTACAAAAAGACCAATCTCTTCTAGTTTCTGATATTTGAAGTCCTATTTTGGATTTAAACCATTGTTTATCTTTGTCTACCAAAGTCATTAAAGAAATAGGCACATTACAGGTTGTAGCAGCAATTTTTGTAATATCGTCATAACATGATTCTGGCTTGGTTCCCAAAATCCTATATTCTGCTAAAGCTTTTAATCTTCTTTCCTCATCTTCTTTTTTTGATACAAGATTCTGCATTAATCTTCACCAATAATTAAAACTTTAAAATTAAAGTTTGTCCAAAAAACTTTTTCCGTCTAATACTTAATAAAAAAAAGATAAACTTATTGATTTGTTACTTACTGATTTATTACTTATTAATTTTTATTTAATGATTTAACTTTGAGACTGCCATCCCAGCGATCCATCCACTTGTCCAACAATGTTGAAAATTAAATCCACCTGTAATCCCATCAACATCCAAAACTTCTCCAGAAAAAAATAACCCTGGACAAATTAAGCTCTCCATACTTTTAAAATTAACCTCATTAATTTTTACGCCTCCAGAAGTAACAAATTCCTCTCCAAATGGACCTTTACCAGAAATTATATATTTATCCCTCATTAGAATACATATCATTTTCTCTCTTTCATCCGCCAGTAAATCAGCCCACTTTTTCTCTTTATCAATACCTATTTTCTTTAATAAAAAAATCCATAATCTTTTTGTTAATAGTGGAACAGGTCTACTGTTAATTAGATTCACCTTCCCTTTATTTAATCTTAAATAATTAACTTTTTCTTTTAACTCCTCATAACTTAAAGAAGACCATTTAATTATTAGATTAAATTTATATTTTTGGCTATAAAGTTCCCTTGCTGCAATTGATGAAAGTTTTAGTACTGCTGGGCCACTAAAACCCCAATGAGTTATTAGTAAATCGCCTCTATTTTGAAAATTCTTATTGTTTAATTTAATTTCTATATCTATGCCCTTTATCGATACCCCACTACATTCATCCAAATTTGGTTCTTTTGTAGAAAAAGTAAAAAGCGATGGCACAGGTTTGACAATGTTGTGTCCAAGATTTTGAGCTAATTTATATCCGCTTGGATTACCTCCAGTTGAAAGAATAATATTTTTTGAAATTACCTTTGTTTTTTTAAGACTAAAAATATTGAATATATTATCTGGAGTTTTTGAAATTTCTTTTACAAAAAATTTTGTTAATATCTCTACGTTTTTTGATAAAGCACTTTTCCTCAAACAGTTAATAACATCTGAAGAAGAATTAGACACTGGGAATACTCTTAGATCTTCCTCAATTTTTAATTTTAACCCTTTTTTCTCAAACCAATCATATACATCTCCAGCTGCAAAACGATTAAATGATTCCAAAAGCTGAATTCCACCTCTGGGGTAATTATCAACTAGTTCATTCGGTATCCATGTCGCATTAGTGACGTTACATCTTCCACCTCCACTAATCCTTACTTTCTCCATAAGTTTTGAAGTGCCTTCAAGAATTATTATTCTTTTAACTCCATTTTCAGCAGCAGTTATTGCTGTCATAAAACCTGCTGCACCGCCTCCTACAACTGCTAAATCAAAAGGGTCCAAAAACTTATTATTTAATATGCTTCAATCTGATAATAGCAAGGAGTTACAAAGAAAAATTACTCCAAAAACCATAATACAAAATAATTAAAAAATTATAAAACTACATAATAAATAGCTGTAATTCACTAATTTTTAAATTTCTAAAAAAAATCAACGCAGTCGTTATTTTTATGCTTTAACTTAATTAAATGAGTTTAATATTCTCTTACGTTAAATATTCTGAGGCCAGTTTTCCTATGACTGGTCAATATACTGCTCTTCTTTTAATAACTTCTGTTATATGGGTTCTACTTTGGTTTGGATATAGACAAAATAAGATAAATGATGAGATCAAGAAAAAAGAAAAACAAGAAAGAATTAACGCGAAAGTTAAAAGAAGAGAGAAGTTAGAGAGTTTGTACCCTAGTAATAAAAAAACTGTTTAAAAAATAATTCCTAAGTAAATATGAAAAAAAGTAATTTCAAATCATTAATTCAGTACTTACCTGGGATTTTGATTCTTATTTATGTATTCTTTTTAGCATTTACTCAATTTATAAAATAAAATTTATAAAAATTATTCGTTTTGATTGGAATCCTTTCTGCTTTTGGAGCTGCTACATCTTGGACTTATGCTTGTTTTATTTGGCGCTCGCAAACTCAAAAATATAAATCAATAGATATTAATTTAATAAAAAATATAATTGCTTTTTTAGTTTTTATTCCTGCTTTTATTAATCTAAATTCTATAACTGAAATAAAAAACATATTTATCCTACTAATTAGTGGGATAGTAGGTATTGGTTTAGGTGATACTTTCTACCTAAAGTCATTACAAACAATTGGCACAAGAAAAACTTTATCTATAGAAACCCTTTCTCCATTAATGGCTGCTTTGTCAGGAGAAATTTTTATTAATGAAAATTTAACAGCTAAATCATGGGTTGGAATATTAATAGTATCGATTTCCCTATTCATAATTCTCAAAAAAGGTAACGATTTTAAAGGGGGAAGCTCCACTTTCTCAGAAAAAAATAACTTTAAGATTTTTGCTTTTCCTTTTTTATCAGTTTTATGTGCTGTTCTTGGAGGTCTTTTTTCAAGGATGGTTTTCCTTCAAAGCAATTTATCTCCTTTTCTTACAACTGAAATAAGATTATTAGGTGCAATAATTTTTTTGATTAGTCTAAAAGGATTTAAGATTAATTTTTTCTTAAAAAACATAGAACAAAAACAACAGAAAAGATTTTTGCTCTCAATACTTCTTGGAACAAATATAGGAATATTGCTACAACAAGTTGTTTTTAAAACTCTTCCCATTGGAGTAGGATGGGCTTTATTAAGCACATCTCCAGTAATTTCATTATTTTTTGCTAAGAATGAGGAAAGAGAAATTACCAAAAAAATAATATTTTTTACTTGTTTTTTATTTTTTGGCTTGACATTAATTATTCTTTAATTTCTGAGTTAATGTAAAAAATACTCATGTTAATAGAAATCAGATTAATTAAAATTACCCTATAAACACTCAAAAAAATGAAAATTTTAAAGAAAAAAAGACTCGGCACATTAGAAGTTTATGTTATTTTTCTAAGCTGCATTTATGCAGGCTTTATAGGTTATAAATCTCTATTAAATGTTTTGTTTACTTGGAATTAATTAATTCTTTCTAATGATTTAATCAACTTACCTCCATCTTGGTCATCATCATCATTTGAAGCAAAAAATAAAAAAAATATCCCTAGAGAAGCTATAGATAGCGAAATTGACAATACAGAAAGCTCATCCATAAATTAAAAATTTTTTTTATGATAAACGAAAAAAAATAAAAGACAGTAAAGAAATACACATTCTCGAAAATAAAAATTTCGTTTATTTGTAAAATAAAAAAACACATTCGAACTATTTCGTGAAAGTTCTAATATCTTCCCCCTGTAGTGCAAGCGTAATAATTCAGTATGGAATAAAAAGTTGGCCTATTTGGGAATGTGAGCCAAGAAAATTTCTTTGGAATTACGATGATAAGGAAATTTGCTTAATTATTGAAGGTCAAGCGAAAATAAGTACCCAAAACGGAGACATATACGAGATTAAAGCTGGAGATCTAGTTGAGTTTCCTGCCGGACTTTACTGCGAATGGGAGGTAACCAAAAGTATTAAAAAACATTATCGATTGGGTAGCTAAATTTAAGAAAAAAGATTTTTTCTTTCTTTACTGTTAAGTCAATGCAGATAAAATATGGTTAATAAATAATTTTCAAAAGGGAAACTAATATTATGCCTTTTACTGATCAAGAATATTTTGAGGTTATCGAAAAAAACGAAATAGTAAAAAAGGCCTTTGAAAATATTAAGCAAATTTGCATTGATTTACAAGAAGAGACTAATTGTCCTGAAGAGGATCTAAAAGATTTTCTTGAGTTTATTTCTAAACAATGGAATAAGTAATAATTAGCAAGTTTTTAAAAATGCTAAATTTAAAATTTCAATTTAGTTTTCTGACAGAATCAGTTTTAATCTAATTCCTTTTTTGGTTTTGTATTGATACTGGAAGTTCCCTTAGCAGCAGAAACAAAGAAAAAGAAGCCTACAATTCCTGATATACCAAATATCGCAGCCAAAGGATCAAAAGTGAAAGAAAACATAGAATTTATAAAATCAAGATAAATAATAGTTTTTGAATCAAAATTGTACAATTATTGTTAAGTATAAAAAATAACAATTACGCGATTCATTATGTCATTGTCAGTTTCTTAGAAGGTTCAATAAAATCATAATTCAAATTCATATTTAACAATAAAATATTAATACATACCAAAGATCTATATGTTCGAAAGAGAAAAGTTTTTAAAAAATTTATGGAAATATTGAAAAACACTACCCAGAGGATCCACAATTATTGTTTCTTTAGATTAACATTAATAAATGACAGATTTGTACTCAGCTTCCTCCTCAGTAAGTCCTTTTACAGCTATATTATGGTGCCTTTATCCGATAGCCGTTCTTGTAATCATTGAACTACTTTTAGGGGGTGGATTTGATGATGATAATAACGATGATCAAGATGGCGGAATGCTTATACCTGCATATTCTAGATCTAACGTTTAAAATTTTTGAATATTAAATAACAAACTCAGAAAAATTTTCAGTAAATTGATCAACAATTTTGATACAACTCTTATTTCCCTAATTACACTCACTATTCTTATTACTTCCTCACTCTCTTGGCTGTTATTAAGAACCCTTAAAGAAGGTAGAAAAGCCTTTACAGATATAAATAAGGATAGAGTGTAAAAATTTTAAAAATCCCTTAAAAATATAGAATTTTGATTAAATTAATAAAACCTTTAGATCTATAAGCTTTACTAACTAAAAAGATATATTCCTAAAATTTAAAAACTTTTTCCTTCTGAAAGTTTGGGAAAAGCATAAAAAACTTTAATAAATACTAGAATTTGAATGATTGCTAAGTTAAACAATTACCAATCTATTAATATCCCTTTTTTTGTGGAAGGCCCTTTCTTTGTAATTACATTAATAAATAAACATGCATCTAAATTCTTTACTTTATATTTGTTCTATATCTTTATTCATTTATATAATGGCGCTATTTTGGAGAGACTTGCCAAATCAAAAAAAGTAAATAAATAATTAATATTAATTTTGTTGCTTATCAAAATAAATTAAGTTATTAATTTAATATTGGATTTAATTTTTTTTATATAAATGCTGAAAGAATCTTCAAATAACAATAACAAAAATATATTTTCAGAGACTTCAAGTATTGCAAAAGAAAAGATGATTTGCAAAGACGGATTCTGTTCATTGCCAAATCAAGATGAGATCCCAAAACAAGATTCAAATGATTTGAATTTATTTGATCCTATTTAGTAAATAAATAATATTTTGATAAATTGAAGATTAAATTGATAATGTTAGATTCTTTAAATTTTTAATTTATGCTTAATGACTTTCTAAACGCCTATAAAGAGTTTTGGATTAAAGCTACAGACTTCAAAGGATTCACATCTCGATCGGACTGGTGGTTAGTTCAACTAGCGAATCTTATAATTTCTTTCCTAACTATCCCAATATTTTTAAAAACGTTTGGTTTCAATGCTTATGGAATAGTTTGTATCATTCCTCAAATAGCTATTGATTTAAGAAGAATCAAAGATTTTGGAAAAGATTGGAAATGGATCTTTATTAATTTAATACCTATCTTCGGATGGATCTTGTGGTTCATCTGGCTAGGCTTTGGTAAGACTGGTAATGGGAAAAATAAACTTATATAGAAATTAACTCCTTATTTTTTTCTTTTTTTTAAAATCTACAAATCTTACCCTCTTTCTTAACTCTATTTGTTTTTCAAGAATTCTAAACACATGCATCTCGCATTCGGTTAATTTAAGAAACTGATCGAGTGTATCTTTATCTTCTTCATCAAAATTCTCGAAAACTTCTGAAATAGCGTTACTATTTCTAGAAATAAAATCCTCTGCTACATCTCGTGGATTCTTGCCTGATTCGAAATCCTGAAAAGCTTCATAAGAATTAAGTTCTCTCGTTAACCATTTAAACCATGGTTCATTTTTATTATTTTTTTTATTTATGATTTTCTTCATGAAAAATTTTTTACTAGTTTAATCATTATTAGTTATTCATTCTTTGACAGCTGTAAAAATACTTATTTTAAAAAATTAATTAAAGATTAACCTTATGTATTTTTAGTAAAGTATATTGTCAATTCTATTTTACGACTTTCCTTCATCTCCAATTCTAATAATTGGTGCTCTTGGCATTGCAGTAGCGATAGGAGTTTTTTTGTCTCTTACCAAAAATATTTCAATTCTCCTTTGAACAAAGAGCTTGCAGAAAGAAAAAAGCCTTAATTAAAGAACAAAAAGAATTAAATGAAAGATTAGAAAAAATAGAACAAGATTTAAAAAAATTATAAAAAATTACTTTTAATAGAGATGAGTTAATGATCTCGAATTCAAGACCTTAATTTTTTAAACGGGGATTTTGGTCTATAAGAAGTTATGGATAAAGATCATCTTATTGAGTTAATTTCTAATAGTCTCCTTTACGAGAGTAAAAATTCTGACTCTACTAAGAATCTTAGTGACTTTAAAAATTACTTAGAAAGATTAAATCTAGATCAATTGAGAACTATGTCTAAAGAATTCATTCTTTAGTATGATTTACAAATTTTTTATTGCTTATTAAATAATCAATACTTTTAAAAAATTGTTAATATCTAAAAAATAATAGAAATATGAGCAAAGTAAATAGAGGTAATTTTTTAATAAAGCCATTTTTAAAAAGAAATAATGTTAGAGCTTCTTATCAAATTATTTCTACCATCATCCCAATAATTTCTATTTGGTTAATTATCTACCACATAATAAATCAACCATTTTCATTATTGTTTAAAGGATTTCTATTGATACCTTTTATAGTTCTCCTAACACTATTGTCTTCTAGAACATTTTCATTAATGCATGATTGCGGTCATAATTCTCTTTTTACAAAACGGAAATTAAACCGCTTCTTTGGATTTTTACTTGGCTTGGTTAATGGTATTCCCCAGAAGTCATGGTCAATTGATCATGCATTTCATCATAGAAATAATGGAAATTGGGAAATTTACAAAGGGCCGATTGATGTTTTAAGTCTTGAAGATTATGAATCCCTTACTAAAAGAGAGCGAATATTTTACAAATTAAGTCGTAACTGGATGATGCTTTTCCCTGGAGGTTTTTTTTACTTAGTTTTAAAACCTAGATTAGGTCTTGTTATTATTGTTTTTAATTTAAGTAAGGATATATTGGAAGAGACTTTTATCAAAATAAAAAACAGAGAAATTTCTCAACTTCTAGCTATTAATTCAAGAGTCAAACCACCTTTTTCTGATTATGGAGATAATTTCAGTGAACTATGTGAATTAATAATCAATAACGTAGTAGTAATAATTGGGTGGATTTTTATGTGTAAATGGTTGGGAGTAGTTTTTTTCTTATCATTTTATTCCATTGTTTTAACCTTATCAGCAGCAATTTTAATATGTGTTTTTTTCGTACAACATAATTACGAAAATGCATATACTAGAAATACAAAAAATTGGGATCTCATCGATGGAGCTATTTTAGGTAGTAGTAATTTAGATATCCCTAATTGGCTAAATTGGTTTTTAGCAGACATATCATTCCATAGTATTCATCATCTCTCTGAGAGAATACCAAATTACAACTTAAGAGCTTGTCATAAAGCAAACATTCATCTACTCCAAGAATCAAAGTTCTTAAAATTGAGCGATTTTTCAAACTGCTTCAAATATATTATTTGGGATAATAAAAATGAAAAATTAATTCCTATAAGTTAATACCTAATTCAACCTTCTTCTCAATTTTCTTTTTATGGGAATACTGCTGTAGGCATGAGTACCAATAGATGGTGGCAAGTCATTTTTTAAAGGATGCATAAAAGCATTTGCCATACTCTCTAACATTTTCGAAAGCCAATTAATTAATGATTTCATTTGAAAATCTAAAAGTGTACCTTTTTTATCTTCTAACTAAATTACTTAAAAGTAAATCAGTCTTTATGCTGATTTTTTTGAAAGATTAACTTATAAAATTAATATTAAAAAATCAAAAGTGTTTTTTTTCTTTTATCTTTTAAAAGAATAATATTACCTTTTTAAAGGCAAACTAGATGGAATATAGCTTTAGTAAATAATACTTATTTTTTCTAATTCACTTAATAAATTAAATTATTGAACATAAATTCGTGCTATATCTCTATTCCAAATAAATTTAACAATATTATGAATGATTCATTTGTTTCTACCAACCAGAACACAGAAATAGATTCTATTAATTCATATTTTGAGTGTATTACTGAATGCAGTATTGTGGATGGTCATCAAGAATGTATTACTCGTTGTTTAGAAGTTCATTTAAAGGGGGGTGAGCAAAATGAATAAAAAAAATTCACCTCAAAGGAAAACAACTTTAAAATGGAACTCGAACGGAGAGCTTTCCGAAATTGATATGTTAAGAATTTTAGAAAAGATATCATCTCATGATCTTAATCAATGTGAATTAACATGCGATTCAGATACAAATTAAGTTATGTTTTTCAATATATGTACTGATACTGCTAATAAAAAAGCAGCTTATGGGATTTTTGTAAAATATCAATTTTAATTAACCAGATTTCAATCAAGATTTAGAACATTTTCGAAATACCTTAGGTTTTATTTTGAAAAATTAATTTTATAACTCCTACTTTTTTTTAAGAATGTTTTACTAATTTCTTTTTTTGTTAGTTGAATCGGTTTTACAAAACCTGAATCACCATGTGTTGGACAATAATAAGTCATAAGCATCCACTTTTTTTCTTCATCCATGAGTAATTTTAAAAATAATGATTATGTAAATAGGACGATTTATGAAAAAACTGATTTTTTTTAATCTTTTTTTCTTTTTTACTTAATAATTTATAAAAATTTTGAATCCTTTCTCACTAAATAGATATAAATACGCATGACTTCTAAAATAAAACCTGCTAAATATTAATAAGTTCAAAATTATTCATGTCTCTAGAATCTATATTAATGGTAGTTGCTCCAATCTGTCTTTTTACGGTAGGAGTCATTGTTTTGCCTATTCTTGTTAAGCCACGTAAACAATCTGGTTTGCCTAAGAGGTATATACGAGGTCTTTAAATTAATTAAGTTTTAAAGAAGAACGAAGAGAATTAAGTAGATAAATAAAGGGATTGTGATAAAAAATAAATCAAAAAATGTTCAGTACAAATAATTTTATTTGAAGATGAAATTAAAGTCTCAAAAACTTTGTCGAAAACTTAATTATTAATTCTTTTCATTATTAGATCCTGTGGTGGATAATAGAATATATAAATTCACTTTTATAAAACAAAATTCTTAACCAAAAAAAATTTGAGTAATATAAAATTTTCAGGTCTTAAAGGCCAAGCGCTTGTAATAGAGGATAAAGATATTCCAAGCTTAAAAGAATTTCAGAACGTTATTCCAGATCACTACTTTAAGTGCAATACCAAAACTTCTTTGAAGTATCTTTTACAATCAGCTTTAATTCAATCATTAGTAATTGCGATAGGGTTATCTATTCCATTTACCCCAAAAATGATCCCAATTTGGATTATTTACGCATTATTATCAGGTACCACTGCAATGGGATTCTGGGTAATTGCCCATGAATGTGGGCATGGAGCATTCTCTAAAAACAAGACATTAGAATCTATAACTGGTTATTTACTACATTCATTACTTCTTGTGCCTTTTTTTTCTTGGCAGCGCTCTCATGCTATTCATCATCGATTCACAAATAACATAACCAATGGAGAAACTCACGTACCTTTAGTCATTAAAGGGAATGGAGTTACAGAAAAAGTTGGAGGAGAAAAAGAATTACGTTTTTCAAATTCCCTAGGTAAGAAAAATTATGGAATTCTTCAACTTGTTTTACATTTAATATTTGGCTGGCCTGCATATTTACTTACAGGAAGTACAGGAGGAGTAAAATATGGTACTTCAAATCATTTTTGGCCAACAAAACCATTTTCTAAACTATTATGGCCATCAATATGGGCCAAGAAAGTTTGGATATCAGATATTGGCGTAGGTTTGACATTAGTGGGCATTGTTTATTTAGTTTTCAAGTATGGATCATTTCCAGTAATTGCTTTGTATTTTGGCCCTTTATTAGTGGTTAATTGTTGGCTAGTAGTTTATACATGGCTTCATCATACAGATTCAGATGTCCCTCATCTTTCAAATACGGAATTTTCCTTTATGAGAGGCGCATTTCTATCTATTGACAGGCCTTACGGTAGAGTCCTTAATTTTCTTCACCATAATATAGGTTCTAGCCATGTCGTTCATCATGTATGTCCAACGATCCCTCATTATCATGCAAAAAAGGCAACTGTTTTAATTAAAAAAGCCTTTAAAAAAGCATATCTTTTTAATCCTGATCCAATACACAAAGCTCTATGGAATATTGCTTGCAATTGCGTTGCTGTTGAGTCAGACCCCAAGAGAGGAAGATATATATGGCAATCTTCATACAAAATGGTCGATTAAAACACAATAAGCATCAATTCTTTATCACATTAATTTACGCAAATCTGAAAAGAATATAAAATAATTAGCCATAACAAATTTTTCATCTTAGATAATACTCACAATTTTAGTAATTCTATGAGTGGCGACAATTTGCATGGTAAGCAGCCTATTAAATTTTATTCGGAAAAAATAACACTTACAAAAGTTGAATTATTAGAAAGACAGTTGAGTTTAGGCGAAAAAATTTCAGATTTAGATCAAAAGCATAAAGAATGGAGCAAAAAACTATCAGGTTGATCATCTAATAAGATGAATTTTAAAAACTTATTGATATTTGTATTTGCTTATCAAGAAACTTTTCTGTAAATTATTGAAAAATTATTCGCAGGCATCCTAATAATGACCTCTTGAAAAAAACCATTTTTCTTACTCTCATCACAAACTTCCTCAAGATTCCTAATACCCCAAAGATTATTTTGTATTTTTAATGAATTATTGAAAAAATAATTACTTTCACTTGTATGCTTATTACAAATTTTAAATGGCCCATACAAAATCAAAAATTGTCCCTTATTGAGTAATTTTCCTGATTCTCTAAAGAGTGCTACAGTACAAGACCACTCTGCTACATGAATCATATTTATAGAGACTATTCCTTGCAAAGAATGCGCTAATATCATTGGAATTTTCCAAGGAATTTTTTCTACATCAATCTCAAGAGGCTGAGGCATTTTCTTAGTTAGGTCTTCATACTCAATCCAAGAACTTATACTTTTCCTATGCACTAACTCTGGGTCACTTGTTTGCCAAATTATTCCAGGAAATCGTTTTTGAAAAAAAACTCCATGTTCACCACTGCCACTCCCGATTTCTAATACTGAACCTTTTTTTATAATTCTCGATAGTACATCACCAATGCAGTTTCTATTTCTTTGAGTTGCCGAAAAAAAAAGTCTATTATCCAAAATTAAAAAAATTGAGCACTTCAGTAAAAAGAATAATTCTAAAATCCTTGATTATTTAACCTTTCTCAATTTAGGAGTCTTGAAAAACATTATTTTAAGGCTAATGAATAATATTGAAATTGTAAGAGCAGGCAAGATATAAAGTATTAAATCAGAACTCATTAGAGAAGGAATCCTTCCAAAAATTAAATGCATGTAATAAGACGCAAAAGACATAAATCCATATATTTCTAATTTATTAATAGCAAATATTTGAATATTAAAAACTAATTTTAGTCAAAAACCAAAAAATCTCAAAAAAGAGTCAGCCTGTATCCCTACTAGCTGACTCTTGTAATATATTAATTTAAATTACCTCTAAATGAGGATAAACTTCTAAAAAAACAAGGTGAAAAGCTTATATTTTTTTTCCAAATTTAAAAAAATCAGAACAAAAATAAAAACATCGATAAGGTATATTTCGACACATATATGTAGCATTTTTAAAATTTTCCTGATAAAGCGAGAAATAATCCCTGATTTTCTTTACATTATTAAATAATTATGTTATATTTATTTACAAATTACAAAAACAAAATGACTCCAGAAGCAGAACGTTTTAATGGTTGGGCAGCAATGTTAGGTTTCGTTGCAGCAGTCGGTGCATATGTCACAACAGGCCAGATCATTCCAGGTTGGTTCTAATGAAAAATAACGAACCAAAATTAGTTGAAAAAGAAAAAATCGTTGCAGAAAAACTTAATGGTAGATTTGCAATGTTAGGTTTTGTTGCACTCGTTGGAGCATATTTAACTACAGGTCAAATCATACCTGGTTTTATCTAATTCAAACTTTTTATTTTCATAAAAAGCCTAATTTAAATTAAATTAGGCTTTTTTTAATGGAATGTTTTTAAAGTAAATGATATTTATTAATTAAGATTTGAATAATCCTAGTTATAACAAAAAAGTATGCTAAAAATCAGCATAAAAAAACTATCTCATTCCTAAAAAATAGGTTCAAAGTTTTTTTGAGTTAATTTTATAATCTATATTCGCGGGAAACAAATCAAACTAAGAAAGTTTATTAGCAAAAATAAGAAAGAAGATAATTTTTCCACCTAGAAATCTGAAGAAGGAACATGATTAATATTAAAAAAATATTTTAAAAAGAAATATTTATTTGATTATTTTCTCCTAAACTTAAATTTATTTATTAATTGATGCTATCTTTATCGAAATAATTCGAGAATTTAATGAGAGTAAAGCTTGAACCAGAGACAGCATTTATTGGCAAAAAGTTTGCTTATATATTTCTTGGAATAATATTTAGCTTGAATACCATAACTTTTATTTGGTTTTTCTTATTTTCAAATTTAAAATAAGATTTAAATTTTTCGTTTAATAGCATTAAATTATATAGCTTGAACTAATAGTCTATGAAAACAGTTTCTTAGAAACTAAAAAATTCCTGGAATGATTTGTCCAGTTGTTACATAGGCACCAAGTAATGCAACGAAACCAACCATAGCCCATCTACCGTTAACTTTTTCTGCATTTTGAGGATATCCATCGTAAGACACAGTTTCATCAATATAAGGCCTAGTTTCTGATGGGAACATATTCTGCCTTCCACCTGATTCTGTAGTAACTCCTGATTTTGTCATTAATTAAGATAATAATTGTTAACTAAAGTAACACAAATATTAACTTATGTAAATCAAAATCTGCAATAATTTTCCTTTTCGAATTTTATTGCAGCTCAATATGTGGCATTTCTGTTAAAAAAAATTAATAAGTAACTTTTTTTAATCAAATCACTTTTTATTTTCAAATTCGCAATCAATCATTATAAATAAGCATTTATACTCACAGTAAGTAATTTTACTCAGTAGAATGTTTATAGCATTTAGGAAGTGCTTGGCTGGTTAAATCAGAAATCTGAATTAACTAGGTCGTCATGAGCTTGCCGGTGGGATACTTGCAAGCTCTTTCAATTTTAAAAGCAAACAAATTTACTAAGCATACAGATACTTATTTGACCTATCGAAAAAATCTTGGAGATAAGCAACTTATGTCAAAGATTTATTTATTTGCTAAATAGAAAATAGACTTAACAAAATTTATGTCTTTAGATTTTATTCTCATACCATCTTGTATTTTGATTATCCTTTTTCTTTTAAATCGAGAAAATATGATCTACAAGAAAAATCAAAAGGTTAAATAATATCATTTTCATAAAAAATCTTAATACTAAAGATTAGAGATCGTAGAACTAATTTTTTTTCCTGAAAGTAATAGATTTCAAAACAAATACTTTAATAAAGTTTGAAAACCTTAGATAGTTGAGTAGAGAAACTATACTAACTTTTTTCTTAAAATTAATTTGTCCCAATATAGTTTTGCATTATTAATTTGATTAAGTTTTTGTTGGCAGTGTATGCAATTGCATTCGTATGTGAAAGTTTTATTTTTCATGCTTTAACTCTTTTTTTTTAAAGAAAACAAATTTCTTATTTTATTGCAAGTGTTAATAAATTATTTTTTGTAATTTTTTATTGAAATTTAAAGAATTAAAAAATTTTTCTTAACTATCAATTTTATATTAGTTTGTAAATCAGTGAAATTTTATAATATAAAAAAAGGCAGTAAACAAATAAATCTCTTTTAAAACTGTGGAATTTATCTATTAAGAAAATCGAGTTACTCTTAATATTAATAAGCACATAAATAAGAATATAAGTATTAAACAAAATTCTTTTACAAGTAAAAGATTCTTATATCTTTATTTGCCGTCTATTTTTTGATAACCATACCAATCAGGATAGTTATTTTCTTGAATAAAGTTATTATCTGGAGTTAATTCTATTTGCCAATTACCTATCTTTTTTATTTGTTCACAATCATCACAACTAATTATCATTTCTAGAGAAGCAAGATCATCTTTATGCTTTTCTTTGCAGCCAATAAGCCATTTTGATTTAGCTATATTTTTTGCCTCTAATTTAGTTGAAGCTGTAACCAATCCAAACTCATGTTTTTCCTGCATAGAAGTTGGATTATAGCCTCCAATATTGACAAACCATAAATGTTTTTTAACCTTATTTTTTTTTAATAATTGCTTTTTATTTATTTTATCTTTTTCAAAATTTATTAGATTAATCTTATAACCATCCACATATTTTATTTTTTTATAGCTATCAATATGTAAACCTTTTAGAGATCCAAACCAATCCTTTCGTAAAGTATCGAATGTATTCTCGATTTTAGACCCAACAACCCATCTAACATCATGAAGTTCAATATTAGCTTTTTTTGCTCTACCTCCAAGTACTACCAAAAAAAGAAAATTATTTTCTAATTTTTCCACTTTTAATAAATAAAATTTGCTTAGACTTTAATTTAAATTATAAAAATTTAGTTTATAGATAATTTTACTAATTCAGAGATTCTATTAATTAAACCAACCTTTTTTCTTTTCTTTAACTTTTGGTGAAGTCTGAATCTTAGGCTCTTCGTCTACTCTACCTTTAATAATCATTAAGGGAACTATTGCCCATAGAGCTAAAAATAATATCCAGAATAGGTAAATGTTCATACTATTAAAATCAATAGAATCATAATAAAATTAATTAAATATGATTCGTGAGTTTCTTTTTAAAGTTCTAATTAAGATGTATAATCAAATATTTATTTTTAACGAAAGCTGTATAAAATTTCTAATATATTTTATATAAATATTGAGGTTGCCTAAAAAAATTTTAAAAAGTAAAAAATAGAAATTTCTATCCGCTAATTAAAATAATCGCACTCGTCAAAACCACTGCTTTACTTCAGGATATGTAGAGTTCATATAAATAATGACACGATAAAATTTTTTTCGTGAATCTTTTAAAATCATACTTTTGCATATTTAAAATAACTTAAAAAATTAATAGATAAATGAAAAAATGTGATTTATGTCATAAGCCAGATAAAACTCATTACAGAGTTAAATCCATAATTCATACGAACTGGATTTTTTGTTGTAAAGAATGTTGGAATCTAATTTCTACACATAAAAATTATTCCTATGGCGGAACTAGAAAGTCAAAATAAATTAATTTTATTAGAAAAAAAATTTTAACTTTCTAAAAAAAATCATTAATTTCTTTTTTTATAGATTTATATTCTAAATTAATTCCTTTAATAAATTCATCTACTTCTTTTTTAGTATTCTTATAATCATTTATTTTTCGTTTGGTATTCTGATAGAAAATTGATTCAAATTTTCCTGGACTTACCTCCTCTATCCAATATCCCGCTAAACAATAAATTTTGTTTGGAACAAAAGTAATAATAAATAATTTTTTGGAATTTTTATATTTATCAATTATCTTATTAGCGAAATTGCCTTTAGTTTTTTGAGTCCCAAATAGAGCAACATCTTTTGCTAAAGGCCTAAAATTCTTAGATAGATTTTTATTTTTTTCTACTGTATTTCTAGAGATTA
This sequence comes from Prochlorococcus sp. AG-418-O03, assembly GCA_003213855.1. Lineage (GTDB taxonomy): Bacteria > Cyanobacteriota > Cyanobacteriia > PCC-6307 > Cyanobiaceae > Prochlorococcus_A. The sequence continues at coordinate 17,532 of QCMJ01000007.1, read as the reverse complement.
TTTTTTCTAAAGAATAACAATAATCCAAAAAATTAGTATTTTCTTTTTTTGAAGGATATATAGTTACAAGCGAACTTAAAAGTAAAAAAGAAGTTAAAAGAAATTTTTTAAACATTTATTTTTTTTTAAATTTATTATTTCATAAATTACTATTAATTACCTTCATAAGATTCACATTAATTAAAAAGATTTCTATTAATTTAGCTAAACCTCTTTGAGAAAAATCTAAAAGTATTTCAGACTAATTAAGTATTTATCAAACGCATAATAATTTTTTTTTATAATAAATTTATGAAAAATTCTTTTTTAAAAAATAATAGTATCAAATCTTTTTTAGATTTTTTTTCAAGAGTATCAATTTCAGCAATATTTATATCAGCGATTCCAGGCAAAATAAATGATTTTGAAAGAACAGTTGAATATATTTCTTCAAAAGGCATCCCTGAAACAATTTCATCTATTCTTCTAGTAGGAGCCATTATATGTCTTATCTTGGGTTCTGGATTTTTCATATTTGGAGAAAAACAAAAAATCGGTTCAGTCTTTTTATTACTATTTCTTATTCCAACAACAATAATTTTTCATGCATTCCCTTTCCATCAAAGAGCAGTATTTATGAATCTCGGATTGATAGGTGGATTAATTATTGCTGCAATAAGGGAACCAAAATAAATAACTTAATTAAAGAAAACTAAATATTTTTTTTCCCATCTCTTAATTCTGGGAAGCAATTCGCAATATGAATTAATTCATAAACCTCTTTGCTATCATATTTTTTATTAGGAATTCCACTTCCTACCTCTATGCCTCTCTCTTTCATCTTCTTTAATATCAATTCTTGTCTTTGCAAACTTGACATAGACTTAAATCTTTTAGTTCGTTCTTCTTTATTCACTAGATCTTAATTTAGTTAAACTTTATTTTTAAGGTTATATCAATTAGCGATTCATTAAATAAGTAAGAAAGCCAGTAAAAGTAAGTAATTTAAAACCAATAAAGAAAGGTAAATATTTTTTGACCTTTTTGCCAACGGGCAATAATTTGTTTAATGAATTGATCATTATTTAAATTAAAATCTAATTGTTTTAAATATCCTAACGAATTTTTTTTAGAATTATCCCATTTCTATTTGTAAATTTTAAACAGTAGTTCTAAACTAGAAGGATTACGTCCTTTTTTTTATGAATGATAAAGAAACAATAATTTCATTATTAAATGAGTTTGCTAATCCAAAAAAAATGGCCTCATTTTTTGTTAACAATGCGACTTCAGATTTTTTATTCATAAGACCGAGTGGTAATCCTATAGATGCAAAAGGTTTCGAACAAATGATTACTGATGAAATTATTCAAGAAAAGGCAGAAATAACTAAAATTCACCGATTCGAATTTTTAAGCGAAAATATAGTAATGTGCATTTTTACACTAGGTTCAAAATTTACTTATAAAGGGACACCTAATGATGACTTACCAACAGTTACTTCAATTTTTAAAAAAGTGAATAATGTTTGGGAAATTCACTGGATGCAAAGATCTACAGGAAATTCGGATTTATCTTTATGGGATTAGCAAAGTTAATAGCACTTTTAATGGTGCTACTACTTGTAGGAAGTTCTTTTGTTGGTTTAATTTTGTATTTTATAAAATAAATAATACCCAGTAACTATTTCTTGTTTTAGAAAACAATTGCTTCTTTTATGCTAAGTAATTTGATTTTCAAGTAAAAATAAAAACTTTAGACAGACTAACGCCTATATCTAAAGCCAATAAAGCAATTAGTAACTTACTCATTTTTTAGAACTCTCAACTATTTTTTTGTAAAGTTCCTCAGAAATAGGTTGCATAACCTTTTAAAAATCTAATTACAAATTAATTATTTTAAAATTAATTTCTCGTAACTAAATATACGAATATATGAATTTTTAAATAGGCAAAAAATATATTTACTATAAGTTCTTCTTATAAAGTATTAATAAATACTTAATCCCAAAAACGTCAAAAATGTCCAAACTTTAAAAAAAAAATTTGAAATCTTACTTCAAGTAAATAGATCCTCTATAAGTAAGCTTTATAATCTTTTCTTCTTGTTTTCTACAATATACGAATGACTTTCCATTGAAATACATGTTTACCATGATGCAGCTCCTAAACTTGCTCAAGTCCCCGTCCTTTGGCTTGAGTCGTACTGCGGTCTATCAGATGGTAGATCGGACGATTTTGTAGTATTCACTACAATTTATTTATAAAGTATTTATACTTAGATGTCAACAATTAATAGGAACTAAACTTCAATTTAAAATTAGATTCTGCTCTCAGAAACTCCCTAAAAAGAATATAGAACATATAAGTACGAGTAACTCCCATAAAAACTGAAACAAATGCTAGAACTACACAAATAGGGCAATGTGGGAATCCCATTATTTATTTTCCAAAATAAATTTCAATTCAGTCTCTGCATTAAGAATATCGATTCTTCTCTTGAGCAGTTTAAAAAATTTAATTATTTTTTTCAAAATTAAACCTTCTTTAGGTATCAATAATAATATTATTTAAGAATGAATATATCAATGAGCAAAAATACTGAAGCCATTGATATAACAAAAGTTTCGTAGCAAATTTATACAATAAACAACACCAACATATGCTCAGATACTCTTGCTCAATTAGCTTATTCAGAGTCAAATATAAAAATTGGTGATCTAGTTACCTTGCAGTGCTATTTTTCTTTTGCTAAAAAAATAGAGCGGACTAAAGTCCAATACTCCACGAGGATTTAGTCCGCTGCCTAAAGCCTGAGAGTGCAAATTTTTCTTAATTAATATGCGAGTATGCTTTATGAGGTAAATATCTTGATTGCGTAATAAATTTATTTTGTAAATTGATATTACAAAAATGATGAGTTTATTTAAATAAGTTACTAAATCCTCGTGGAGAAAGCTTTAGTAAATTTCTTTTATTGGTTACTGATAAGATCAGCCGAATCTCATTATGGAGAATCATTTGTATCTGTAGGAGTTCAATCTAATTCAATCAAAAGTTTTTCTTGATTTTAGAAAGCTTTTAATACTTAAATTCATAGCTTTCTGAACATTGAATAACTAATTTGAGTTAAGTTGGTTAATTATCTCTATTGCAAATAAAGATAAGCTTGTTAATCTTGCACTTAAAGAAGAAACTTAATTTCTTAAACTGATGCAATTTGATCATTTAAATTTCAATGAAGATGATGGTCTCATGTCCATAGAAGATTTAAGGGCTTTACGTCTTCGAAAAAAGAAAATTGAAAGTGATAAGAAAGCTAGAAAGTATATCCTGGATATAAATCAAAGATATAGAAAAATGAGTACCTGCAAAAGTAATAACTTTTTAAGGAATATGAACCCTTTTAAAAAGGCCGCATAAATTGTTAATCTTGATTTTGTTAATTTGTTTAACTTTGCAACTTTCAGAGTAAGATTTTAATGGTGTTTCTTTGGAAGAGTTTCACCAAGAGGGGCCAATTTTTGGCCCCTTCTTTGCGGAGATATTTTTTAATTGAAACTCTTTATAAAATTAAAGTAATACTTTCCTAGAAGGCGAAAGTGATGTAAATCTTTTGTTTAAAGTTTTTTATTACCACTTAATGAAAGCTCTATATCTTCAACTAAATCCTCTTATTAAAAAAACAAAAGTTTTAGCTTATGGATCATTTCCCATAATTTATTAAATTTTTTCATTTGCGATTTTTAATGGCTTCACCTACAAGTTGGAAATTCTACAAAGAAGTTGAAACTAAAATTCTATGGGTCAATATTTGTACCCAAAATTTAGAAGGAGTAGCTATTTCGATCAATAAATGGTGGAAGACAAGATATCCAGCATACAAAATCAGAATAGTTTCTAAAAAAGAATTTGAATTAGTAAAAATGCAAGCTGAGAAAAAGGAGCAATAAAATTATTCTTTGGTAAATATTGATGCTGAATATTTTTACTATTCAGCTAATATATTTCTAAATACATTAATAGTAAAATGAACTCTGCATTTTCAAAAGTATCAAATTTAAAACTTAATAGACTTTCCAAAATAGCTATTACTCTCGCATCATCAACTTTCTTTTTGTATGCATTGGGTCAAGCACCAATTTTTAAAAATATTCTTGCAGGTGCCTTCTCTTGCTCTGGCTAAAAAAAATACTGTTTTTTTAGAGAAGCTAAAAAGCTAAAATAGAATGAGATTGACAGTCGATCTAAACTTAGGGGGATAAGCCCCCTTTTTTAATGTTTAATAGATTTATTGCTGAAAAGATAATGACTCTTCTTATTTCTCTTTTCAGCTAATGAATATTTCCCCGCACCTATTAATTGATGCTGTGATATTAAGCGCTGCCCTTACTATAACTTTGGTATTAAGAGCAAAAGGTAATGCTGCCAGAAAAGAAAAAGAAAATAAATGATTACTAAAGAAGAAGAAAAAGAATTTAAAAAACCTAAATTATATAGATTTTGGAACTTTCTTATTTATGGAAGTTCCATAGTTATTGGAGTTTTCTTAGTTTATTTATATTCTGCTTATATCTTTATAAATAAATGACTTACATCTACGGCATAGGGATTACTTATGGGATTGTGAGTCTTTTATTGCTTGGTGGGTTTGCATACTTTACTTTTAAAATGAGACGCTAATTTTTATATCTTCTTCAATAAAGATTTATTAGATAAATTTTTTGATTTTTGTAGAGAATATCAACAAGAAATTCCACCTGAAAAGATGGCTGAGATTTTAAGAGAATATGCAGATAGATTAGATGAATGATAGACAATAGCAGACCTAAGAAGGTATTAAGAGAATATAATTTCTAGCAAAATTTATACAAATTTTTTTAAAGTTGGAATAAATTTTTTGAAGATATTTTCCTTGCAGTTATTCATAGTTTGAGATTTTTTTTTGATCCTTAATCCGTACAATTTTGTTCCTCTAACCGCACACATAAAACTTGAAATTTACTATTCAAATGAATTAGAACATAGTTGTAGTCAAGAGGTAAGTCTTATGGCACTAAATGACACATTTACTATCCAAGAAATTAATTTGGATAAAAAAGACCTTTCATTTGATAATAAGCTTAAAAAAATTGAAGCTTATTGGAATAATGAATGTACAGAACATCCGAGTAACAATCATTGCAAGATTTTTTGTGATTAAAAACTTTAACTTTTAGGTATTCTTACGCTTGATTTTTACATAATACCCGTACTAAAGAATAATCAGAAAGAAAGGAGGCCAAGCAAATGACTAATTTAGGTATAGAAATTTTATTTTGGACAATTTTAATTTCTTATCTGGGATTAAGGTTTTCTCAAACTTGGAATGGATTCAAAAAACAGTATTAATTAGGAGAATAGAAAATGAAACTACAAACTCAGTTCACGGTTCCAAACAAAAAATTAAAAGATCTTGATTATGTTAAAAAAGTAGATTTTTTAGAAGAAATTTTAAATAAAGAATGTATAGATTATCCAAATCAAGAAGATTGCCTGGTTTGTTGCAATTAAAAAAAATTAAATAGCTGTTTTTTAAAAGTAAATAAATTTTTATTAGTATTTATAAATTTTCTAAAAGGGAGTTAGCACTATGGAATTAAGATTCTTCCCAATAAATATTTTTAGAGAGACTCCAAAAGTCACATTCTTCGATGCAGGCATAGATAGTTCTAACGGTTCTGATGTTGTGATCCATTCTGGAGAAGCTATATCTCCTCCAGATGATTTAAAAGATGAGCAATATTACGTTCACAATCATCAAATTGACCACAATTTAGTTATCACTGGAGAAAGGACATTTGTTTTAATAAATCCTTCCTGGGATGAACCTCATCATGTGATTTATTTAAATAGATCTATGGGAGCATTAGAAATTCCTGTAGGAACTTATCACAGATCTATCTCAGGGAAAGAAGGTAGTATTGTTTTAAACCAACCCAAGAGAGATAAATTCTTTGATCCTTCTAAAGAATTTACCCCTCAAAAGTTAGACAAAATTAATTTAATTAAGGCAAGAAAAAGTCCGCCTGTTTATTGGATTTACGAAAATAACAAAATCAAAAGAGTCTATTTTAATCCTCTAGAAAGAAAAGTTAAAACTCTTGTTTGAAATGAAAAAACATATATCCCCTATTAATAATTTAAAAAACCTGAATTTAATTATTAATTCTGATACTTATAAATTGGCTCACGAAGATATTGGTTTACTAAGCCGAAATGAAATGCGTGGAGTCAGAATGCTTCTTGAAATTACTAAACCAGATTTAATCCTTGAAGAAAATAAAATTCTTTCAACAATAATTATTTTTGGAGGCGCAAGCATTACAGAAGAAGCAAATATAAAAAAGAGACTTGAAAATATAGAAGAGTTGCTTAAAAAAAATCCTAAATCGATACTTTTAAAACGAAATTTAAATAGATTAGAAAATTTGCTTCTTATGAGTCATTACTATCAATCCGCAAGGGAGTTTTCTAAACTTGCTTCAATAAGTAATCAAAATAAAAACTGTAATTCTCATGTGATTGTGACAGGTGGGGGGCCTGGAATTATGGAAGCTGCTAATAGAGGTGCATTTGAAGCAAATTGTAAATCTATAGGGTTAAATATCAGTCTGCCTAATGAACAAATCCCAAATGCTTTTATAACTCCCGGTCTTTGCTTTAAGTTTAATTATTTTGCATTACGAAAAATCCATTTTGTAATGCGATCTGTAGCCGCTGTATTTTTCCCTGGAGGTTTTGGGACACTAGATGAATTATTTGAACTATTGACACTTTGTCAAACAGGAATGAAAACTAAAATCCCAATTATACTTTTTGGTAGAGATTATTGGAATAAGATAATTAACTTCGAATATCTAGCTGATCTTGGATTAATTTCAGATGAAAACTTAAATCTTTTCCAATATGCAGATACCGCACCAGAAGCATGGGAAATTATCAAATCATCAAAAATCTCAGCTTAAAGGTAAGCTAATTATTTTTAAATAACTTTTAATTACTTAATTTATAATTTGTTTTAACAGTTTTTATTATTGAATCTTGTGGTTCTTCACTTGGGAAACAATTAATAATCCTATATTTGCCTCCTTTTTTATCAGTCTCAACAACTGTAAATTCAACGTATTTACCAATTCCATCTCTTAAATCCTTAACTTCAGTATTAATTATCTCTTCTTTATCATTTTCGATAATACGAGATTTACCTCCGCAACTTAACAAAGCGTTCCCCTTAGTGAGAAAAAAATCTTTGTCATTACTGCAAGAAGATAAGAAAGATAAAGAGACTATTATTAGTATAAAATTTTTCATAATCAACTTTTTTGTACTTAACTGCATTATCAATAAAGCATATTAAATATGTAGTCAAATCCCTACCAAATTAAAAATTTAATTAATAATATTTGTGAACTAAATAGTAATTATTTTAGAAAGAAATGCCTGATGCATTTAGAAAATCTTTATAAATATTTTGCCAGTGTATAATCCTTTGTTCAAGTCTATTAGGCGGACCAAGTTTAAAATTTTCGAGATAAGACTTATGAACTGATTCGACAATAATTTTATCTTCTCCAAGAAATTCTAATATACTTTTTTTCCAATTTTCTAAATCATTTTTACATAAAGAAGCAGAGGCTAATTTAATTTCAATAATACACTGACCAATATTTTTAGGAAGATAATTTATTAAAACAATCCCTTTACCAGGCCAGATTATTAGATGGGTCCATGGGAGTAATCCAAAGGTATATAGATTTCCTTCACTACTAAGAGGGGTAACAAGTACATTACAAAATTCACTGAAGAAATACCTGTAGTTTTTAATTGGACCTTGTTCTTTATGTAGGGTATCTTTATGAGCTATTGCTACATGATAATCGTCCAGTGTATTGTCATGGGCAATTTTCCAATTGCAATTTAAGGTATCAGAAAATTCAGAAAAAATATTGTAATTCATATCCCATTGATCATTACATTTTCTCCCAACAAGCTCAATTTGATCATCTATAGATATTGGTTTGTTGCTGAAATTAATCCAAATTAAAGGTCCATTTATTAAAGAGTTAACTTTTTCTAAAAAATAATCCTCTGTTTCTATTTTTGTTTCAAAATTGTACTTTAATGGCAAGGTTTTTAGTTTGCCAAAACTATCAAAAGTCCAGCCATGGTAAGGACAAAAAATATTTTTAGAAGGATTTAATTTTGTTTTTGGCAAACACAATTTTGACCCACGATGAGGGCATCTATTTTTGAAAACAGTTATTAAGTTTTTTTCTGAACAAGAGATTAATAATGATTGATTAAAGAATTTTTTTTCCAATATTTCGCCAGGTTTAATTTCTCCTATGAAAATCAATGGGTGCCAATAATTTTTTGAATAGTTTTCTAATTCAAGTTCAAAAATTTTTTGTTCGCTATAAAGCCAAGTAGGCAAAAAACTAGTTGACATTATTTATTTTTTTTGGAGGCCTCTTAAAAAATCAGATAACTCATATCTTAATTTTGCAAAATCCGAATCAAGTTTCAATTTATCTAAATCTCCTTTTTGTAGATCTACCTTAACTTCTTTTATGATTCTTCCAGGATTAGGTGCCAAAATACATATTTGCTGAGAGAGAGCTAATGCTTCTTCAATATCATGGGTTATGAGTAAAACTGTCAATGAAGTTTTTTTCCATAATTCATAGAGAAATTTCTGCATCGATTCTCTTATCTGCAAGTCCAAGGCTCCAAAAGGTTCATCTAAAAGTAGGATTTTGGGGTTAGTCGCTAGAGCTCTTGCAATTGCAATCCTTTGTTGCATTCCTCCAGATAATTCATTTGGATACTTGTTTCCAGAATCCTGAAGGCCTACCACTTCTAATAAATAAGATGTTCTAAATTTTATTTCTTTCAATTTATAAGAATTTAAATTCATTCCAAATGCAATATTCTCTGATGCAGTGAGCCAAGGGAAAAGACTATATTTCTGAAAAACCATTCCTCTATCCAATCCTGGTCCACTAACTATTTTTCCATCTACTTTTACGTTCCCTTTAGATGGACTCTCAAGCCCAGCAATAATCCTCAATATAGTACTTTTACCTGATCCAGAGCTCCCAACAAGAGTTTTAAATTCGCCAGAGCTTATTGAAAAATTTATTCCCTCAATTGCCTTTTTTCTATTTGAACCTTCCCCAAAATATTTTGAAATATTATTTACATCTAATTTCATTTAAACAGCCCATTTACATGTACGTCTTAGTAGAAATCTAAAACTCATATCCAAGGCAAATCCTATTAATCCAAGAACTATTAATTCTGCAAATATTTGATCTGTACGAAAAAACCTTTGAGCTAGTTGAATCCTTTTACCTAAACCAACTTCCGCTGCAATTAACTCTGCAACAATAACTAAATTCCATGAAGTTGCAATATTAATTCTTAAAGTATCAATAATACTTGGCAATGAGTATCTGGCTATTACTCTGATTAATAAATCTTTTGTATTTCCTCCCAAAGTAAGGGTTGTTTCAATGAGTTCTTTGGGTACAAATTTTACTGAATCCATAACCATCAAAACATTAAAATAAACGGTACCAATGAATATTAATGCAATTTTTGGAGCCTCTTCAATACCTAAATAAATAATAAGCAAAGGAGAAAAAGCAGCGGCAGGCATATATCTAAGCATTGCAATTAATGGTTCACATAAAGCACAAAAAGAAGGGAAAGAACCCATTAAAATTCCTAAAGGAACTGAAATAATTGTTGCAATTATAAAACCAGCGAATACCCTACCAGTACTTGCAAAAATATCTTCAAATAAAATTCCACTTTCAGCCATATCTAAAAGAGAATAAAAGACCGCTAACGGTGATGGTAAAAACATTTCACTAACAAGTTTTAATTGACACACTATTGTCCAAATTAAAAGGGGAATCAAAAGTGAGGCTATTTGAAGAAATATTTTATTTGATTTTTTCGGTTCACTACCAAATGAAAAGAGGGATAAAAAATATTTATCCCTCTTGATTAATTTCGAACTAACCATTTTAATTTATTATTAATTAACTAATATCTTCAACAAAAGAAGAATCAAATAGTTTACTCATATCTGGTTTTTCAGGAATAAATCCTACCTTTACCATAAAGTCTGCCATTTGTTTCGCTGCATAAGGCATATGTTTCATGCCGAAACCGTCACTAAAAGCTTCTAGATTTTCTGCCAAAGAAAAGAACCTAGTTCCACCCTTATATTGTTTGTATTCGCGTGTTGGGATCCCAGCTCGCTTTGCCATAATCTTTTCAGATTTTCTTGGATTTTTTTCCATAAATTCTCTTACATCCCACCAAGTTTTAACAATTTTTTGAACATCATCTGGTCTTTCAGAAATCAAATCTCCGCTTACAGCTAATAAATCAGGGATTGCACCAGGATATTCTTTTGAACTAGCAATAACTCTTGCTCCTGGCCTCTTCATTGCAGTTCCGGTAAATGGAGGAAATGCACCAACTGCATCAACTTTTCCTGCTGCGAATGCAGTTGCAGCCTGATCAGTTGGCAGACCTTTAATAATTACATCATCTCTAGTTAATCCAACATCATTCAGAGCTAAAACAAGTAAAAAATCATCCACAACACCTTCTTCTACTGCTACTGTTTTACCTTTTAAATCAGCAACACTTTTAATTGATTTATCTGCAATTATTTGGTCATTCCCTGCAGAATTATCATTAACTAAAACAACTACTTCCCCTCCATTCTCTCCGGGTAAGAACGAAATAGTATCATTAAGAGTTTGCGAATTTCCGTCGATTTTTCCAGCAGCAAAAGTTTCCATGGATTGAACATATCCATCAAACCATTTCATCTGAACATTAACTCCATTTTTTTCAAACATTTTTTGATCAACAGCTATCGCCCATGGCCACCATCCTGCCCAATTACTGTATCCCAAAGTGATAGGTTCTCCTTTTGGAGCGGCAGGACTTGATAATGTACTTAATGAAATCGCTAATATCAGAGCAAGCAAAGAGGCAGCAAAAACTCTCAATTTTTTGAACATTTTTGGAAAGAAAATTTTACGTACTATCAATACTTAAAAAAAAAGTAAATCTAAAGTTGTAATGACTGATACTTTTAAGAGATTACTATTAATTAATCAATATTACTTATTTTTTAAATTTCAGAATCTTTTTACTAATCCATTTTTGCCATAAATCAAATCCAGACTTGGTTATTGAAGAAATTTCTATAATATCTGCCTTAGGATTAGTTGATACTATATTCGATTTTAATTCGTTGATATCAAAATTCAAATGGGGTAATAAATCAACTTTAGTTATCAAAATTAAATCTGCTTCTCTAAACATTATTGGATATTTTAAAGGTTTATCCTCACCTTCAGTAATACTTAAAAGTGCAACTTTAAAATGTTCACCTATCTCAAATTCTGCAGGACAAACTAAATTTCCTACATTTTCCACTAACAAAATATCTAGAATATCAGGATTGATTTTTTTTTCTAGTAATTTTAAACCTCCACTAACCATATTTGCATCGAGATGACACGCTCTTCCAGTTGTAATAGGTACTACTGGAATATTTAATTTTTCTAATCTTGCCGCATCTAGATTAGTAGTCATATCACCCTCTAAAACAGCACTCTGAAATTCTTTTGAAAGATCTTCTAAAGTCATTTCAAGTAATCTTGTTTTTCCTGCACCAGGACTACTCATTATGTTCAAGCAGAGCAAATTATAATTATTGAACTTAACTTTATTTTTCTCGGCTTGATGACTATTTTGATGAAGAATATTTAATTCAATTTTGTCTGAAATTGGTAAATGCATTTATTTTTGAAAATACGTTTTTATTCTAGATCCTAATTTTTTACTTTTCTTTAAAATCAATAGATGCGATTTTTAATTCCCTCCCGCTAATAATTTCTTCTAAATTAAAATTGCAACATGGAGATTTATATCCATTCTCTTTCTTAGGAAAATATGATCTATTGCATTTAGAGCATTTTCCTTCAAAAGGTATTGTTTCAATAGTAATCTCAGAGGAATCTAACCAAGAACCCAAAACTGCAGCATTAAAAGTATTAATTAATGATATTGGTTCTACGCAAGTAAATTCGCCAATCTTAAGATTAATCTTTTCAACAACTATTTTTTCTTTATTTTTTTTCTCTGCCCACTCTTCCATGGAAAGGATAAGGCATTTTGTCATATCTATTTCATGCACGAAAATCTATCTCCATTTTTGATCAACTGACATATTGCATTTATCTGTAATCCATTCTGGTTTAGATTTTCTCGGGATCTGACCACTTACAACAAGATGTGCAATTGAATCACAAATAACTCTAGTAGCTAATAAGGCTGTCATATCACTTACATCATATGGAGGCGAAACCTCAACAAGCTCAATTCCACATACATTTACTTTTCTGATAATGTACTCCAAAAGTTTTAATGCCTCTCGAGGTAATAAACCCCCAGGTTCAGGCCAACCAGTTCCCGGGACAAATCCAGCATCAATACAATCAATATCAAAAGAAATATATACACAGTCAGTTCCATCAGTAGCTTTTTCAATCGCAAAATCAGCCGCCTCTTTTAAACCCATTTCACAAATATCAGTAACAGTTAAAACATTTGTACTTCTTTCCCTACAAATTTTCACTCCCTCTCTTGGTACTTGCCAACCTCCAATTCCTAATTGAACAAGATTTTTTGCAGGTGCATTTTTCATATTAGTTGCATGAAACCATGGACAGGTATGCATTCTTTCATCTAGATCTGTTTCTTGAGTATCTACATGTCTATCAAAGTGAATGATTCCTACTTTTTTATCTCCTAAATGACGACAAACTCCTCTAACTGTGGGAAACCCTATTGAGTGATCTCCACCTAAAATAATTGGAAATGCACCACTAGCAAAAATATGAGCCACCCCCTTTGAAATTTGATCAAAACTTTTTTCATTATTTGCTGGAATTGTAAAAATATCTCCTACATCACATATAGAAATCTGCTCTCTCAGATCCACTCCCATTTCGTAATTGTAAGGAGTGTAAAGAGCAGAAATTTTTCTTATTCCTTGAGGTCCAAATCTTGTACCTGGTCTATAAGTAGTTCCTGAATCATGAGGCACACCGACTATAGCAACATCATAATTTCCAACTTCATTTACATTTTCAACATAAGGAGCTTTCATAAAGGTATTGATACCCGCAAAATGAGGTAATTCTCCTCTTGAAAATGTAGATATTTTTCTATCTACAATGCTTTTAGCTGCTTCTAGACCATATTCCTTTGCTCGGGCAACTTCGTTTTCCCATCCTTTCAGAGGTAATTTTGCTTCTTTTTCTAAAGCATCCATTCCTTCGCTGGGATGCTTCCTTATAAAGTCTTGATTTTGAGATGATTCAGTAGTCACAAATTTAAAATTCTTTTTTTAACTTATTTCAATATTGTCAATAAAAATAAAAATGAACCATAAACTTGCTTAAAAAGAATCTCATTGGAACATTGTTAAATAACTTTTCGCAAACATCAGAAAAATAACTCCATTTAAAAAGCCAGCCTGTATTGCTAAAAGCTGACTTAATGACAAACGTATTTAAAAATATTTATTAATACCGTAATAAAAGAAAGAAGAGGTAATTAATTAATAAGTATTGGATATTTTGTTTTTCATATTTTCAATTTTATTGATTAATTCATCTAACCATTCTGTATTATTTTGCTCTTGTCTTTTTTTGATGCTGACTGTTTTGAGTACTCATAAATTTCTTATTTATATAGTCCATTAAATTTATCTTCATAAATTACAAGAATCAATAAGCAATAATACCAAATCGATTGATAAGACAAGCTTTAGTAGCATTTCATACAAAGCTAAGCCATCACATATTATCTAAAAAAACCTAAATCTCTTCTATTAAGTATTTTCTACGATGTTTTTATTTGCGATTCTGAGTTGAATTGGAATAGATATAGGTCTTCCTATGGAAAAATCATTTCTAAATTTCATTTATTGGATCTTACTAAAGTCAGCTGAATCTTACTATGGCGAATCAATGAAAACGGAAATTCCATATATGCCTTATTTTTAGATTTACTGGAGTTTTTTTAAATTATTGCAACTATACTTTTAGCTTTATTAATTTTAGATCTAACTTCTTCTCACCCAATCAGGAGATCCACTAAACCAATCAGCAAGATCATCATTTTTGGGATCGAAATGATTTTCAGTTTCTAAACCATCAAGGCCAAGATTCTGGATAAGTCCATTTATTCCATCTGTTTTTTGCTTACCATATCTTCTTAAGCTATTAGCTTTCTTAAGCCATGTCCATATAGTTGAATTATGTTTTGCAAACTTTTCTACATAAATTCTTTCTTCCAATGCGACAGATTCATCTAGTGAAATCCTCTTTACAATATCCTTAATTTTTAAACGAGTCTTGTTTGTTAGAAACATATTCATAAAAGAAGTTAATGTTTTATAAAAGTTTTTTTTTTGAATGTCTTGTCAATCTTTATTTCAAGAAAAAGTATTTTTTAGGGACTTTTCAAGGGCAAATATATTTATTTAACAACAGGTGTATTTAATTGGTAAAAAAGACTACTTTATTTGATTTAGATAACTTATATAAAAACAAATTCTATATAAGTTTCTCTACATAATTTAAGATTTAATTTATAAAAAAGGATAAGAAAAAATTTACATTAACCTTCAGATTTAAAATATGGGGCGCTAGCTTCTTATAAAAGACTTATACAAAAACATAATAAGTTAAATCAAGTACTGACAGATATTCAAAAAATAAATACTATTAGTCTAAATAAATTTATAGAAATTCAAATTCATGATCAAGAATTTATTCATCGCATTAGCTTTTGCATTAATGCTTATCAATCCAAGCATTTCTATAGCTGCAGAATCTCCTGTTGATGTACAAGAGATCTTCACCTCTTCAGAAAACATTGATGGAGATAATTTTAAATATCCAAAAGGAAAAGCTGAAATGCGTTTGATTAGAGTAGAAGTTGAAAATGGAGCAACGATACCAATGCACTCTCATCCTGTACCTTTACTTGGACATATTGAAAGTGGTGAATTAACTCTTGCGGAAAAGACAGGTATTAGTAAAATCTTTAAGGAGGGTGATTCATTTGTTCTCTCAGCAAACACTCCTGCTCATACAATGGCTAATAGTGGTAATTCTTCAGCAGTTATGTGGGTTGCTGTAGCTTCAGCAGAAGGTGTACCTACTTTAAACCCTGAAGAATAAATCGACCTGATTGACAGTCAATCTAAACTAGGGAGCAATTAGCTCCTTTTTTAATAGCAAAGTACGCTATCCGCTTTAATTGATTCTTCAACTAGAACATCTGGCATAACAAATTCTGCATTATATCCATCTAGAAGCTTCTCATCGTAACCCCTAGATTTAGCAGACATTCCTGAGACATATATGGTAATTTTTGAATTCTTTAAATTTTGAAGATGTTCGTATAAATCTCCAGTACCTTGACCAACTATGTCACCAGCTTTTTTGCAATTTAATATTTGTACTCCGTCTCCTGCTAGAAAAAGTGTTACTTTATGATCGTTTTTTTCTGCAGTAAGGGCAACCAATAAACCTAAAGTTATTTTATTTTTGGATTCTAAACCGCTGTAAATATGTATTAACACTGTATTGTCGGTAATGATAGACATTTAATCCTCCCTAAATTTTGTTTTTATATCCTAAATAAAATCTATTTTCATTAGCTCTTTTTTTATGAAACGCTTACTACTTGCATAGCTAAAAGCTAGTAATTGATTGTGGATCTACATTAGATAGTAAACAATCCTCTTTTTTTGATGAAAAACAAATTTAAAAGATCAGCTTTTTTTGATATGTCTGATGACCTTTTTTATCAAATATCATTATTAGGATTTTTAGTTATTTTTAGCTCAATGGTATTTTTCCTAACGAAATATAGAGAAAAAAAAGTTAATAATATAAGTCAGATTTCCATAACTGAACAAATTAAATTTCTAAATCATTAATGCAACGATTTATAATTTCACCTTTATTTGCTTTATCTAGGTTTTTTATAAATATTTACGGAATATTTTTAAAGTTTTTTCTTCAATTAAATGGTGGTTATTGGTCAAGAATTGGTTTAACCGAAAATATTACAGGGGAAAGAATAAAAAAAAGAAGATTATATATCTTGCCTTTTTATATTCTTCTGGCTTTATTGTTTGGATTACTATCTGCTCTATATTGGTATTTTGTTATTCTCCATGTACCACTTTCAATAGAAAGATATTTAAGTCCATTGAATAACAATATTGCTTTAATAATTGCTTTTGCTACTTTCTTTGGTTGGCTTTATATTCTTTGTAAAACAAAATAAATTAAATGCTTACTAAGAGATGATGTGGTCCGAGGATTAAATATTTAAATAATCATTATTAAATCAATCTTAAGGATTCGTGCAAAATATTTGAGATCGTTTAATTTAATTATACGACAGCTCTGGTGATCGACTTGACCAAGGTTGACCAACTAGATCTTCACTAATCCATGGTCTGCAATACCAAGGTGAATTAACTTATCTTACCTTTATGGAAAGAATGTTAAGTGATCAGAAATTAAACTTTCGGGATTAATTCTGAACTATCTTAAAAATAAGGTCGTTTGTAAAGCATGAAGAAGTGAGTAATCACTTTTACTTCCAAAACTAATTTTTAAGAAAATTCTTAATCTGATTATTAAATAGATCTCCTTTCTGTCGTCACCATTAAAAAAAGACCTGTTAAAGGGTCTTTTTTTATTTCTTAAATTTTATTGATTGACTGTTAATCCACAAATAACTAAATATTTTTATCTCGCTCTTTCGCGATCAGTGAATGCTTTTTCAATATTAGAAAAGAAAGTACAAATATTATTCAATGAACCCAACAAAAGAACTACTGATCTTCCATGTTGATTTAATTGAAGTGTTCTTTGAGTCATACTCTTAATAATCTTCGTTGTAATCGGATGGACTACCAGTTAAAGAACAAACAACTGATTCCTCTTTTTTCATTTCTTTTATTTCCATTATTGGTCTGCCCATTTTCTTAAGAACATTTATATCTTCTATAGTCTGACAGCGAGCAATTATGTTTCCTTTTTGATCAAAGCAACTGTAGTAAGTCATTTTATTAAATGCAATTTAAAGATTATGGTTGATTTCAGTTTTAGCAACGCAACCGACTCATGACAACCATATTCTTAATCTAGGTCAGCCATAGATTTAAATGGCTAAAAAAAAGATACCTCTTTCCGTACCTAAATGTTCATCAAACCGCACACATTAGATACGCAGTGTTTTGTTCAAATCAATTAGAACGTAAATAAAGCTTAGAATAATTTACGAAGGAGAATTTATGAGTGGAGATTTTGAGACTCTTGAAATTAATCAACCAAAAATTACATATCTAAAACCAGAAGACAATACAGAATGGTTTGACAAA